>JAETTD010000002.1 GCA_021769295.1 Bacillota bacterium
TTGATTATCTGTTCCTGAATTTGTGGGTCAACGTATGCCATATCATTGCTCCTTTCGTTTTATGTTTATATTTTACAAAAGGCACATTGCTATTACAACTTTATTTTAGCAGCTCATCATGCGCCTTAAGGGTAGTCAAACTGCCGTAAATCTTAGAATTTATCTGAATTGCGGCAGTATTGGCGGTCGACAAGCGGTCAAACTGCCGTGAATGCTGAAATTTTCTTTGATCACGGCATTTCATGCGCCCTGAGGGTAGTCAAACTGCCGTAAATCTTAGAATTTATCTGAATTGCGGCAGTATTGGCGGTCGACAAGCAGTCAAACTGCCGTAAATGCCGAAGTTTTCTTTAATTGCGGCAGTGTGCGGGTTTAAATCCGAGGTCAAGGGTCAAATCCAAAATTGTGTGTAAAATATTATCCTGTATAGTAACTACTCTTTAAAATGATGTTATGCTGTTTACGTCGTACGGCGTTGCCTGATATACAAAGTAATTAAGCCAATTTGAATAAAGCAGGTTTGCCCCTGAACGCCAGCCGCAAACAGGCTTTGCGGTGTCGTCATCACCGGGATAATAGTTCTTAGGCACTTTTATGGGGAGCCCCGCTTCCTTATCTCTCAAATATTCTTTTCCCAGAGTATCGGTATCGTATTCGGAATGGCCCATAATAAATATCTGTCTGCCTTCTGCATTTGATATGGCATAAACTCCGGCTTCATCGCTTTCCGCCAGAATTTTAAGCTCAGGGACGCTCAAAATATCCTCACGTTCCACAGTGGTATGTCTCGAATGAGGTGCTAAAAATACATCGTCGAAGCCTCTGAACAAAATCGAGCCCTTATGGGTAATCCTGTGCTCAAAGATACCAAAAAGCTTTTCGTCAAGCTTCTTTTTCGGTATTCCGTAATGATAATACAACCCGGCCTGCGCACCCCAGCAGATATGGAAAGTGCTGTAGACATGGGATTTGCTCCATTCCATAATATCGCACAGTTCCTTCCAGTATTCGACTTCCTCAAAAGGCATCAGTTCCACCGGCGCACCTGTTATAATCATTCCGTCGAAAAACTCATCCTTAACCTTTTTAAAGGTCTTATAGAATGTAATCATATGCTCTTTTGAAGTGTGCTTTGGTATCCTGCTGCCTATGGCAAGCAGCTCCATCTCTATCTGCAAGGGAGTATTTCCAAGCAGGCGTGCCAGCTGGGTTTCGGTTACAATTTTTGTAGGCATCAAGTTTAAAATAAGTATCCTTAAAGGACGTATATCCTGGGTTACGGCCCTGTTTTCGTTGATTATAAATATGTTTTCTTCCTGCAAGACCTTTGCAGCAGGCAAATTAACGGGAATCTTTATAGGCATAGGTCTTCTCCTTACTTAACAGCCTCAAAGCCTTGTTTAAGGTCTGAAATAATATCATCGATATGCTCCGTGCCTATGGATAACCTGATTGTATTTGGCTTTATTCCTCCCGCAAGCAGTTCTTCTTCTGATAGCTGCGAGTGAGTCGTTGATGCCGGATGAATTACAAGAGATTTTACGTCTGCCACATTTGCAAGCAGTGAGAACAGTTTCAGACTTTCCGTAAACTTCTGCGCGGTTTTCGCATCTCCTTTTATTTCAAAAGTAAAAATAGGCGCCGCTCCCTTAGGAAAATATCTGTCATACAATTCCTTTTCCCTGCCTGTTGCAAGGGACGGATGATTTACTTTTTCCACCTGCGGATGATTTTTCAAAAACTCCACCACTTTCAGGGTGTTTTCAACGTGACGCTCTACTCTTAAAGAGAGTGTTTCGAGTCCCTGTAAAAGCAGGAATGAATTGAACGGCGAAATCGTAGCGCCTTGGTCTCTTAACAGCGTGGTACGTAGTTTGACAATGTAAGCAAGATTGCCTGCAGCTTCCGTAAACACAACTCCGTGATAGGACGGGTTCGGTTTTGAAAGTCCCGGGAACTTGTCATTTTGCACCCAGTCAAACTTTCCTGAGTCTATCACCACTCCGCCCAGTACGGTTCCGTGGCCTCCGATGAACTTGGTTGCAGAGTGAACCACTATATCAGCGCCGTGTTCGATAGGTCTCAAAAGATACGGGGTGGCAAAAGTGCTGTCTACTATAAAAGGTATACCGTGCTTATGGGCTATGGATGATATTTCCTCTAAATCTATAACATCCGAATTTGGGTTTCCCAAAGTTTCCGCATAAAGCAGCTTTGTATTGGGCTTTATGGCTTTTTCAAAGTTCTCGGGAACGGACGGATCCACAAAGGTTACATCTATTCCCTGTTCTTTCAGAGTGTTGGCAAAGAGATTGAAAGTTCCCCCGTAAAGGTTTGTCAAAGAAACGATGTGGTCTCCTGCAACAGCTATATTCTGTACGGCATATGTAATTGCCGCCGAACCTGAAGCCGTTGCAAGTGCCGCAGCTCCGCCTTCCAGCGCCGCTATGCGTTTTTCAAAAATATCAGATGTAGGATTCATAAGGCGTGTATAGATGTTGCCGTCTTCTGTCAGATTAAAACGGCCTGCCGCCTGAGCGGAATCCTTAAATACATATGAAGTGGTAGCATAAATAGGTACAGCTCTTGCGTCTGTTGCAGAATCCGGTGTTTCCTGGCCTGCGTGTACTTGAATTGTCTCAAATTTATAACCGGACATAATTTTCTCCTCTCAAAATAAATATAAACCGCATATCGCTTTCTGCGGCATCTTTATATAAAAAAGCCCATAACTCTTATTCGGAGCTATGAGCGTTTTAATCGTTATGCTATTGGTCTTCTTCAACGTCGGAAGATTTTTTCAGTTTCTTAGGAACAACCTTTTTTACTTCCTCTTCTTCAACGTTCATATCTTCAGCTTTGACAGCCTTCTTGCTCGGATTTGTAACACTTGAAACCGACCATCTCATCATTTCGAATTTAACCTTATCTGCGCCTACCTGAATAACGATAGTTTCATCCTTGGTCTTGACAACCTTGCCGCAGATACCGCCGATAGTAACGATTTCGTCTCCTACCTGCAGGCCGTTTCTCATCTCCTGAATCTGTTTGTCCTTTTTCTTCTGAGGTCTTATCATAAGAAAATACATTGCAATGATGAGAACCAATAAAGGCATTAAATTTATTAAACCTTTCATCTTTAGTATTTACCTCCTAAAGTAATATATCAAAGTCAAAAATAATATTGGTGCCGGCGATGGGGGTCGAACCCATACGGTGTTGCCACCACAGGATTTTGAGTCCTGCATGTCTGCCAATTCCATCACGCCGGCGCAAATAACATTATTATGATACCATAAACTTGCAGTGAATACAAATGGTTTTTTTGCATTTTTTATTTTTTATTTATCTTTATTTTATTGTAAAAAGATAATATTTATGGTAACTTTAAATTGAAATAATATTTTTATACATAAAGGAGTTGCTATGATAAACATTAAACACATTGAAGAAGCATACGACAGAATCAAGCAATATGTTTCAAGAACCCGCCTCGAGAAGAGTTTCTACCTCAGCGAAGGCGATACCGAAGCTTATATGAAACTGGAATGCGAGCAATCAGTCGTAAAGAGCTTTAAAATCAGAGGCGTTCTCGGAAAATTGACTCTCCTTACAGAAGAACAGTTAAAGAACGGCTACGGCACAATTTCTTCCGGCAACCAGGGAGTATGCGTATCCTATGCTTCTCAGTTACTGGATTTGGACAGACCTTTTATAGTAGTTCCCGAAAATACACCTAAGCCTAAACTTGAAAAGATGACAAAATTCGGTGCAGACATAAACTATTTCGGTCACTCTTTCGATGAGGCCAACGGTCTGGGTGAAGCAATCTTTGAAGAAAAAGGAATAGTTAAAATCGATGCAAGAGAAGATGTTGAAGGAATCTACGGCGCAGGAACCATTGCCCTTGAAATTCTTGAGGATTTGCCTGACATAGATGTTCTTCTCGTACCTAAGGGAAGCGGCGGCAACGTTATCGCCAACGGCTCATACTTTAAGCAGGCCAAGCCTGATGTAAAGATATATGCCGTAGAGCCTGAAAACTCCCCTGCTCTTACCACAAACCTAAAGACAGGCGTATGGACCAAGTTCTTCGATACTCCTGATGATGCGATCATGCAGAGTTTGGTAGGAGGATGTGCAAAGAATACTTTTGACAACGCAAAGGAATGTATCGACGAAATTCTCCTCGTTTCGGATGACGAAGTAAGAGACGCCGTATACGAACTGGCTCAAAACGAAAAAGTTATCGCAGAACCTGACAGCGCATCGGTTTATGCAGCATTTAAGAGATACCGCCACCTGTTTGAAGGTAAAAAGACCGCAATGATCATAACCGGAGGCAATATTTCAAAGGATTTGTTTAAAGAAATTATTTCAAGATAGTTTTAAGCAAATTGTCCGGAGGCTGTCGCACAGCTAACTGAAAAAGCGGCCGAAAGAGTGACACCGCAACCACCTGAATTGTAAAGTGCCGCAGATTGAAGAAAATCTCCCATCTGCGGCACTTTTGTCAACTTATTTCCCGCCAAACTGCCAGAAACTAAGAAAAATTTCAAATTTACGGCAGTTATGTCCTTTCTATAGCTTAAAAAATGCCGTAATTCAAAGAAATTGCCAATTTTACGGCAATTTAACCCCTATCACCCCTGTCAAAATGCCGTAATTCAAAGAAAATTTAAGATTTGCGGCAGTCTCGCCGCTCGCCGGCCCACCGCTTGTGTCATGGCCAACTTCGCACAGTTGGCTTTTAAATCGGCTGTGCGACAACCCCTATACATCCATCAGATATCTGTCTCATCCTTTATTACTTTTTTCCATGACCAGGTATTACAGTTTCTGTATATGTCATTGAACATCGGAAGCTGCTCAGCTTCAAAGGTTTCTATGCCTATAAGTCCCATTTTTTTATAGCAGATTGCATAATACGGTACCTCGTCTATCATGATTTCCTTAAGCTCTTTATAGATGCCGGTGTACTCTTCCGCAGTATGAAGTCTGTTCATTTCGCGCGCTTTTTCAAGCATGTCGTCGTTTGAATATCCCCACGAATTGGTTCCGTCAAAAAATTGTCTCAAATCATAAGAAGCGTCTATTTCATACCCTGTAATCAGAATATCAAAATTCTTTTCTTCTATAAGCTTCATGTATTCATCTCTCGGCACAGATGTTGTGCTGACTTCAAAACCGATATCTCTAAGATTTTCCGCCATAATCTTTGCAGCAGCTATTCTGTTGGCATTGTCGTTGTTTACCAGAATATTTATACTTATGCCTTCTCCCTTTTCGTTCTCAAGCTTTCCGTTTAAATCTTCATCTTTATACCCTTCTTTTTCCAAGAGTTCAAGGGCTTTACTGCTGCTGAGTTTATACGCTTCTCCGCTTTCTTCCACTCCGAGAAATCCCGGATAATATATGGTATCTGAAAGCACGCCGTCATCCATATATCCGTCAGCCAGGATTTTTTCTTTATCTATGGCATAGCATACAGCCTGACGCATATTCTTGCTTTCAAATATTTCCCGTGAAGTATTAAAGACCAGAAAATCAACGTCGTTGGAGACTATATCGTACATTTGCAGGTCCTTATCGGCTACAAGGGATTTTCTCTGGGAACTTTTGTCGGCATAACATGTTACCGAGCCTATTTCAAGCATATTCGCTGATACGCTCTTATCCGGCAAAATCTTAACCTGAATGTTATTCTGCGCTTTTATGCCATGATATGCTTCGTTGGGAACCAGAGTTAGCTCTCTCAGGCTGTCATAGGACGAATATTTATACTGCCCCGTTCCCACAGGAACAAAATTTTCTTTGTCATTTATCAGCTTTCCTGCGCTTGAATATTTACTGCCCGGCAAAACAGGAAAAGTCAAATCGTCCAGTGAGCAGTCATAATTATTGCTGAAATAGATGCGCAGGTTTAAATTATCCTTAACATTTACGCTGTAAACCTTAGATGCATTTTTATAATATAGACCTTCAGAACCGTATGATTTAATGGCGTTTACGGTAAACTTTACGTCTTTTGCTGTAAAATCGCTTCCGTCATGCCATTTTATTCCGTCCTTAAGCTTTATATCTATATATGCCTTTTCCGTATCGACGCTGTAGCTTTCCACCAAATCCCCTTCCACATTCAGATCGTCCGTATATCTGAAAAGGCCGTTGTAAATAAGTTTTGTCAGATAATAGGTATCTTCCGAATTTGAAACTATCGGATTGAGTGTGTCAAGCGGAGCCGATGCAAAGGAAATTCTGCTCTGCTCCTCGTATTTTATGTCAGGATCTATTTCGAGAACTTCTTCTCTGTATATGTTTATGCTGGAAAGCACAACGATAATAACAGCAAGAAGCACCACAATATAAAGCCAGTATTTTTGTAAAAACCGAAAAAACTTTGAATCTGAAAATTCTGATTTATTATCTTTCATTTTCTATCCTTTCAAGCTGCAAATCTATCTGTTCATACAACCGCTCAAGCCCTGCGGAATTATCTATGACACATCTGCTGCGACGTATCTTTTCCGCATCGGGCATCTGGTTTTCAATTCTTGCCATTATCTGCTCTTCCGACAGATTATCCCTCTTGGAAACACGCAAAAGTCTGACCTTTGTATCGGCTGTAACAAGCCAGTTTTCATCGGCAATCCCCTCCATTCCGCATTCAAACAGCAGAGGAGCATCTATAATCACCGTCTTGTCGGATCCTTCTTCTTTCATCTGACAAATACGGTCGTTTATTTCTTCGATTACCTTTTCCGTTATTATTTTCTGAAGAGCTTCCAGTTTTTCTTTATTCCCGAACACCAAATCTCCGAGAGCTTTTCTGTCCAAACTGCCGTCAGCCGATATATACTTTTTGCCAAAGGTCTTTTCGATTTCCTTCAGCGCTGGAGCTCCTCTGTCAGTCATGGCCCTCGAAATAGCATCTGCGTCTATTATTACGCACCCCTTCTTATTCAAATATTCGGAAACCGTGGATTTGCCGGTTCCTATACCTCCGGTTAAACCTATTATCTTCATTTTAAATCGTACCAAGTATACCCTTCATTAACATCTGCCACCAACTTTACCGAAAGGCTTACAGCTTCCTCCATGTTTTCTTTCAGAAGTTTCTTGACTCCCTCGGCATCTCTCTTAGGCGCACACAATATGAGTTCGTCGTGAACCTGCAGTATGAGCTTTGTTTCAGGGAAATCCGTTTTTAGTTTGTTGTAAACCTTTATCATCGCAACTTTGATTATATCCGCTGCGCTGCCCTGTATAGGGCTGTTCATGGCAAGCCTTTCTCCCAGTTGTCTTACCATGTAAGCTGATGCCGTTATTTCATGAATAGGCCTTTTTCTTCCCAATATGGTTTGGGAATATCCCTTTTCTCTGCAATTTAAAATCTGGTTGTCCATATACTCCTTTACTTTTCCGTGCTTGGAAAAGTAATCGTTTATATAGTTTTCGGCTTCTTTTCTGGAAATGTTCAATTCTTCGCTAAGGCCGAAACCGCTCATGCCGTATATAACTCCGAAATTTACCGCCTTTGCTCTGCTTCTTTCCTGAGGAGTAACCTGGTCAAAAGGTATTCCCAAAACCCTTGATGCCGTAAGCTTATGGATATCATCTCCCCTGTTAAAAGCAGCTATGAGTTCATCGTCTCCTGAAAGGTGTGCCAGAACTCTCAATTCAATTTGAGAATAGTCGGCTCCTATCAGAATATGGTCTTCGTCATCTGCCGCAAAAGCTTTTCTGAGAGTCCGCCCCAGTTCCTGTCTTATAGGTATGTTTTGCAAATTGGGCTCGGTGCAGCTTATCCTTCCCGTTGCTGTCACCGTCTGCTGAAAATGAGCTCTTATCTTTCCGTCTTTTCCTATAAGAGGCTTCATTCCCTCTACATAAGTGGAGTTTAGTTTGGTGAAATTTCTGTACTCCAGCACATAATTAACTATAGGATGTTTATCCTTTATTTTAGCCAATACTTCGGCATTGGTACTGTATCCTCTCTTTGTCTTTTTTCCGAAAGGAAGCTTAAGATCTTCAAAGAGCACGTTACCCAGCTGCATAGGAGAGTTTATGTTAAAACTTTTTCCTGCCTGTCTGTATATTTCCTCTTCAAGCAGCGCAATCTTTTCTTTAAGCAGTTCTCCCAGAGTTTCCAGAAAATCGGCGTTTACTTTTATTCCTTCCACTTCCATGGATGCCAAAACTTCGATAAGGGGCAGCTCCGCTTCCATGAAAACCTGCTCCAAGCCTTGCTCTTTGAGCAATCTGCGCTCCGCCTCCATGAGCTTTCTGACTACCGTCGCAATTTTGATTCCGTAATCGGACATCTTTGTGCGGCTGTCTTCAAACAAGTCTATCTGCCTGTTTTCGCTCACAAAGTCGTCTTCGGACTCTATATCGTAATGAAGCCTTTCAAGAGCCAGATTTTTAAGTTCATACTTGTTCCTTGAAGGATCCAATACGTATTCAGCTATAGCCGTATCAAATATTACATTATATTTTGATAATCCAAAGCACATGAGTGCATACAAATCATCTTTTATATCATGTCCCATTACGTTTAAACCGAGCTCGTCAAGCTTTTCAACAGCGGTTTTCGTATTTACCGGTCCCGCATCTATAAAATAAGCTTGCTTTTCTCCCATTAAGAAGATGCCTTCGATGAAGGGCTCTTTTACATGGCTTATATCGCCAAACACTTTCAGATAAACTTCATTATCTTCTTTTAATTTTTCCAAACACTTCAGTCCTTCATCGGTTTCGACTATAACGGCTTTTATTTCAGGAATTTGTATCGGCTCGCTTTCCGCCTTTGGCGTCACTTTCAGTTTCTTTAAAAAACTGTTGAATTCGAGGCGTGTATAAATCTCTATCAGCTTATCGTAATCAGGCTCTTCCAATGCCAAATCTTTTATATCAACTTCTACGGGAACATTTACATTTATCGTGGCAAGTCGTTTGCTCATAACTGCAAGCTGTGCATTTTCTTCTATTTTGATGCGCAGCTTTTCAGATTTTATCTGCTCCGTGTCTGCCAAAAGATTTTCTATTGACCCAAACTGTTCGAGAAGCTTGATTCCTGTTTTTTCTCCTACTCCCGGAACTCCCGGTATATTGTCGGAGGAATCTCCCATCAAACCTTTCAAATCAATAAACTGTTTCGGAGTAAGTCCGTATCTTTCCCGCATTTTTTCAGGGTCATACATTTCAAAATCGCTTATTCCTTTTTTGGTTATAAGGACTCTTGTCGATTGGGTCACCAGCTGCAGAGCGTCCCTGTCTCCCGTAATTATAAGCGGACTCAGGCCCGCTTCTTCAGATATTCTCGCAACCGTGCCTATTATGTCGTCAGCCTCATAACCTTCCATTTCCAGTATGGATATGTTCATTGCCCTTAGGACTTCTTTCATGATAGGCATCTGCATCACAAGCTCAGGCGGCATGGCTTTTCTTCCCGCCTTGTATGCTTCATATTCGAGATGTCTGAATGTAGGCGCTTTTAAGTCAAAAGCAACCGTCATATATCCCGGCTCGTAGTCCGTTTTTATTTTTTGCAGCATGTTTATAAACCCATATATTCCTTGAGTGTATATACCCTCTTTGGTAATCATGGGTCTTTGCATGGCATAAAATGCCCTGTTTATCAAGCTGTTTCCGTCAATAATGACAATTCTTTTATCCATAATTTATATCCGTCTTTCCTGTTAAGCGATTTGACGCTGCTTGGTTTTTTCGTCTTTTTTCTGAAGCGCCATCCAATATCCCATGGCTACAAATACGGCTCCTCCCACGATATTGCCCAGCGTTACCGGTATAAGATTATTCATAAACATTCCCTGCCATGTAAGATTTGCAAGAGAATCCGGCATTAAGCCCGAAAGGGCAGCAAAAGTTTCATTGGAGGACGCAAAAATTCCCGCCGGAATAAAATACATATTGGCAACGCTATGCTCAAATCCTGCGGTAACAAAGAGCCAAATAGGGAAAAATGCGGCAAAAATTTTGCCTATGGTCGAGTCTGCTCCTGTGGATGACCATACGGCCAGACATACAAGCCAATTGCATAAAATCCCGGAAACGAAGCATTGTGAAAAGCTCATGTTCACCTTTCCTGCCGCTACTTTTACGGTAAAGGCTCCGAGCATATCTCCTCCTGACGAAAACAGTCCCGTTTTGTACACCATAAATGCGATAAGCACGCTTCCGATAAAATTTGCTATGTAAACTATTATCCAGTTTCTCAGCATTTTTGTCACGGTTGTCTTTTTTTCCAAAACCGCCAGCGTAATCAAGCTGTTACCTGTAAATAATTCCGCGCCTGCCAGCACCACCATGATAAGTCCTGACGCAAACACGGTTCCTGTCAGTATTCTGCCCAAACCGAAAGTTTCCGGCGACATAAGCAAATTAAACCCAGCCATATTGGCTCCTGCCCCGGCAAAGGCAATATACGCACCTGCCATAATTCCCATAATAAACAGTTTTCTGAATGAACTGTCTGTCTTTGAAATACCGGAATTTATTGATGCGTTTAAAATTTCTGCCGGCTTCAAATGATTCATAATTACTAATACCTTACCTTTTCTTTTGTTAAATTACCTGATTTATTCTATACTATTTGATAAATTTTGACCACCCCTTTTAGGGAAATTCACAAATATTTCATCTACAGTCCCAGAGATTTTTTTATGAGAATCACTTCCGCTTCCATGCCTGACATAGGTGCAAAAAGAGTTACCATTCCACGGCATATGCGCTCCGGGCTCTTACAATCATAACACTTGCCGCCCTTAACAGCACACGGTGTATTTTTATTTAATTGAGCCGCTCTTAAAGGCGCTGCTATATTGCGTGCACGCCAAACGGCCTCTTCATAAGTATCTGTTATTTTGTTGGTTCCTATTATAAAATATATTTTTTTGTGACCGAAAAGTGTTGATGAAACTCTGTTTCCAATCCCGTCTATATTTACCATTTCTCCGGTTTCAGCCAATGCGTTTGCTGAGGTCAGATATATATCCGTTTCTGCGGCCCTTTTTCTTGCTTCATCAGGTTCCTGCTTCCAATGCCAATAAACGGTATTGTGGGATATAAGTTTTTCGTAAACCTCAATATCCTTGACGGTGGCTGAGCCGCCTATGCCGACACTGACGCCGTCTACTGCGCTGTCTATGTAATCTGCGGCTTCACATGCTGTGTCAAACAGGCTTACCTTGTAGCCTCTGTTTTTTAAATTAGTCATGAGTTTTGAAATATCTGCCATATGCTTTTCCTTTCATTTGTAAACAGTTGCGGTCCATTAAAAAACCAACAGCCGTGCTGTTGGAATTTCAGTTCCCGGGATACCGTCTGAGAAATAATTGATGCCCTATCCCAAAGATAGGTGGGTACTCTGTTTCTGACCTCTGTCTTCCTCTCATATAGGAGGCATGACATAACGTTTCGAAAACTCCGAATTCCCGATAAAAAACTGTAGGTTCAATTATGATTCTCTAACGCATACCCCAGGAATAATTTCATTATAAGTAAATTGAGTTCAAATTATTCCTCATAAAGGTTAATGGAACAATTTGTATATACTTTCTGAACATCGTCATTGTCTTCAAGGATTTCAATCATCTTTGCCAGTTTCTTAATATCTCCCGGATCCGTAGGAGTTGATTCCATTGAAGGTACCTGTTCAACATCCGATTCTGCTATTTCGTATCCTGCATCGCTCAATGCGTGGTGTACATCGGTATGTACCGAAGGGTCCGTTATTATTTCAAAACTGTCCTCATGTACAACCATGTCATCTGCGCCGGCTTCAAGTGCTGCTTCCAGCAGGGTATCCTCGTCAATCTCATCCGTCTTCTCGATAAGTATTATTCCCTTTCTTGAGAACATATAGGATACACATCCCGGTGCGCCCAGGTTTCCGCCATATTTATCGAAAGTGGATCTTACGGCAGACGTCGTCCTGTTGTTGTTGTCGGTCAGGGCTTCTACTATAACAGCTACTCCTGCCACTCCGTAACCTTCGAATTTCAGTTCTTCGTAAGTTTCTCCGGCCAATTCGCCGGTTCCTTTTTTGATTGCTCTGTTGATATTATCGTTAGGCATTGAAATTGCCTTAGCCTTTTCTATTGCCAGTCTTAATGATGCGTTGTACTCAGGGTCTCCTCCGTCTTTGGCAGCAACTGTTATTGCTCTTGCATATTTTGTAAACATTGCAGCTCTCTTAGAGTCCTGTGCAGCTTTTCTTCCTGCGATTGTACCGTGTCTTCCCATGGAGACACCTCCTAACTAAAGTTAATTTTTTCCGTGAAATATTATACACTACGGAATAATACATTTCAAGATTATTTGCATAAATTATCCGCAGTCCTTCTTATACTCCCATATTTTTGTGGGCTGCTGCCATCATCAGCTTAATTCTGTTAAGCTGATTTGTGTCGCTTGCGCCCGGGTCATAATCTATGGCGACTATGTTGGCCTTCGGAAATCTTTCTCTAAGTGCCTTAAACATACCTTTGCCGATAACGTGATTAGGCAGGCAGGCAAAGGGCTGAAGACATGCGATATTGGTCGCTCCGCTCTTAATAAGCTCTATCATTTCACCTGTCAGGAGCCAGCCTTCTCCGCATTGGTTTCCTATAGATGCGATTTGGGACGCTTCTTCGGCAGTATGTTCGATGTAAGAAGGTTCTTCAAACCTCTTGCTTTCTCTTAAAGCTTTTCTCATAGGTTCACGGAAATACTCTATCAATTTGATTCCCATTTCATTGATTTTGTAAGACTTGTATGAACCTGAAAGTTTTTCGTAATTAAACTTCTTGCTGTACATTCCGTATAAGAAAAAGTCTACCAAATCCAGTACGACGGCTTCGCCGCCCTCTTTTTCAATTATGCCGACTATATTGTTATTGGCGTCCGGATGATATTTTACCAGGATTTCTCCTACTACTCCCACCTTAGGTTTTTTTATGTCTTTAAGGGGAAGATTGTCGTATTCATCCGTTATCTTCTTTACCATTTTTTTGTAAGTTGAAAATTTACCGTCTTTGCAATTTTCAAATATAGCCTTTTCGTACTTTTTCATTATGGCTTCAGCGCTTCCCGGTTCTTTTTCATAAGGCCTGGTTGCATACAGCACCCTCTGGAACAGGTCTCCATACATGGCTGCTATGATGAGCCTTTTTCCCATAGGAATATCAATTTTAAATCCCGGGTTGGATTCGAGCCCTGCCGTGTTAAAGGAGATTACAGGTATCTGCTCCATTCCCAAATCTTTCAGTGCTTTTCTTAAAAGCGCTATGTAATTGCTGGCTCTGCATCCGCCCCCCGTCTGGGACATGATAAGTGCGGTCCTGTCAGGGTCGAAGTCTCCTGACTTAAGGGTACTTATCATCTTGCCCAAGGTTACAAGAGTAGGATAGCATGCATCATTATTGACGTATTTTAAGCCTTCGTCTATGGCATTTTTGTCCACCGTAGGCACTAAAACCGCCTTATATCCGCTTTCTTTCAGCGCCACTTCAAGATACTGAAAATGTATAGGCGACATCTGAGGAATTATTATTGTATAGTCCTCCTTCATCTCCTTTGTAAAGAGTTTTCTTTCATAAGGTTCTTCGGTATGCCTGCTCTTAATTCCGTTTTTGCCTCTCTCTTCCATGGCAGCCTTTAAGGAGCGTATACGTATTCTGCAGGCTCCCATATTGGTGCCTTCATCTATCTTCAGTACGGTATAAAGCTTGTTGTTGTTTTCTAAGATTTCTTCAACCTGGTCTGTGGTTACCGCATCCACTCCGCATCCGAAAGAATTAAGCTGCACCAGTTCAACATCGTCTCTTGTGCCTGCAAAATCGGCAGCTTTGTAAAGCCTCGAATGATATGTCCACTGGTCCAAAACACGTATTGGTCTTGCAAGGTTACTAAGGTGGCATACGGAATCTTCTGACAGAACAGCCATATCATGAGATGTAATCATCTTATTTATTCCGTGATTTATCTCCTTGTCCAGATGATACGGTCTTCCTGACAGAATTATTGCCTTTTTGCCGTTCTTTTTTATGTATTCCAAAGCTTCTTCGCCTGCTCTTTGAATGTCTCTCTTAAATCGCAGTTCCTCTGCTCTGGCAGCCTCAACGGCCTCTTTTATTTCCTTCTTCGGTATGTTTTTGTCTTCAAGGACTTCGGTCATCCGCTTTACCAGCCGTTTGTCATCATCATACGGTACGAAAGGATGAGAAAATACGACTCCCGCATCTTCAAACACTTCATTCATGTTGTTGGCAATTACTTCCGGATAGGTTGCCACTATCGGACAATTGTAATGGTTCTGCGCCTTGGAATCCTCTGCCTGTTCGTAATTTAGACAAGGGTAAAATATCCATTTTTCGCCCATTTCAACCAATGTCTTAATATGGCCGTGAACCATTTTTGCCGGATAGCATGCCGTATCCGAGGAAATGCTGTCTATACCCTTTTCATAAAGCGACTTTGATGAGTTCGGTGACAGCACCACTCTGAATCCCAGTTTGGTAAAGAAGGTGAACCAGAATGGGTAGTTTTCGTACATGTTAAGCACCCTCGGTATTGCAACATTGCCGCGAGGGGCATTTTCTTCGTCTAAAGGTTCATATCCGAAAAGCTTTTTCAGTTTATATTCGTACAGGTCAGGTAAATCGCTGTGAGTATCGGTCTTTCCTTCTCCCTTTTCGCATCTGTTGCCTGTAATGTATGTATTTCCGTCCCTGAATTTGGTTATGGTAAGCATACATCTGTTTTCACATCCGCCGCACCTTGTATTTTTGGTTGCGGCATCGAAATCGTCAAGTTCATCTGCCTTTGTAACAGATGATACATGCCCTTCTTTCCAATTATTCATCGAATGAAGTGCACAGCCGTATGCGCCCATTATTCCGGAGATGTCAGGCCTTACAACTTCCCTTCCCAGAACCTTTTCTATGGCTCTGAGCACGGACTCGTTTAGAAATGTTCCGCCCTGAACCACTATTTTCTCGCCCGCCTCCTCTGGATTGCGAAGCTTTATTACTTTATACAAAGCATTTTTTATAACCGAATAGGACAGTCCCGCAGCTATGTCGCTTATCTCCGCCCCTTCTTTTTGAGCCTGTTTTACCATTGAATTCATAAATACGGTGCAGCGAGTTCCCAAATCTACCGGGTTCTTTGATTCTATACCTATCCGGGCAAAATCTTCAACCGCCATATCCACGGACTTTGCATAAGTTTCTATAAATGAACCGCAGCCGGATGAACATGCTTCATTGAGCATTATGCTGTAAATGGCATGGTCTTTTATTCTCATGCATTTCATATCCTGACCGCCTATGTCCAGTATAAAATCCACTCCCGGAAGGAATTCTTCGGCAGCCTTATAGTGAGCCATGGTTTCTATTATGCCATAGTCTGCGGAAAAGCCCGACTGAATAAGACCCTCTCCGTATCCTGTAACTGTGGTATTTGCAATATATGCATCATCGGGAATAAGACCGTAAACTTCTTTTAGCATCTCCTTTGCAGTGGCAAGAGGATTGCCCTCATTTCCGCTGTAGAAGCTGTAAAGAAGCCTCTTATCTTTATCTATAAGAGCCGCCTTGGTAGTGGTTGAGCCTGCATCTATGCCGAGAAAAACAGGGCCGGACGCATCTTTTATGTCTCCTCTGGCTATTTTGGCCTTATCGTGTCTTTCCTTAAATTCCTTATATTCTTCCTCATCTTTGAACAGAGGGTTCATCCTCTTTGTTCCGCCCGTTACGGTATTGTCTACCTTTTCTATTCTCTCAAGCAGTTCTTTGAGTTTTACAGGGGCGCATTTTTCAGCCATAAACGCCGCTCCGAGGGCGACGAAATATTTGGAATTTTCAGGGAATATTACTTCTTCCGGTTTCAGATTCAGCGTTTCCGTAAACCGCTTTCTGAGTTCTGACATGTATGTAAGCGGTCCTCCCAGAAAAGCGACTTTTCCCTTTATCTTGTGTCCGCATGCCAATCCGCTTATGGTTTGATTTACCACTGCCTGAAAAATTGACGCCGCAAGATTTTCCACAGGGGCTCCCTCATTTATTAAAGGCTGAATATCCGTCTTGGCAAAGACTCCGCAGCGAGCTGCTATAGGGTAAATAACTTTGTAATTTTTTGCAGCCTCATTTAAGCCTTCGCCGTCCGTATTCAGGAGTATGGCCATCTGGTCTATAAATGCTCCGGTTCCGCCTGCGCAGGTACCGTTCATACGCTGCTCTATCGTGCTTCCGAAATATGTAATCTTTGCGTCTTCACCGCCCAGTTCAATTGCAACATCAGTCTCAGGTATAAGCTTTTCCACGGCAAGAGAGCATGTGACCACTTCCTGTTCAAATCCGATTCCTGTTTTTTCGGCAAGAGCCAGACCTCCCGAACCCGTAATAATACACTTTACCTCAATGTCTCCCATATGACCGATTAAATCTTCAAGCAATTCTTTTACTTTATCAAATACGCTTGACATATGTCTTTCATACTTACGGTAAACTATTTTGTTGTTGTCATCTATCAGTATGAGTTTTACAGTTGTAGAACCTACATCAATTCCAAGTCTCATCTATATATTTACCTCTGTTCTTTTTTTACTTAGATATATATTTTACCACCATACCATGCGTTTTTTCACCCGTTTTATGTTAAAAAAACGTTAAGATTGCCCTGTAATTTGTTCCATAAAAATAAATATATGGTGGAAAAGGCAGAAATTTTATATAATAAACCCATGAAAACCACGATAAAAGCGAAAACATGGAAAGCCATATACAGGCTTCTTGACAAAGTCTCTCCCGTCGATTATGACTGCGGCAGCTTATGCAATGCTGCCTGCTGTACATACAGCGGTGATTTTGATGAAGATGAAATGGGCATATATCTCTATCCCGGAGAAGAAAAGATTCATGACTTCAGCGCAGACTGGCTTGATTGGACCGTCGAAAGTGCTGAGGATTTTGAGTTCCCCGATTCGTGGAGCGGAAAGGTATATTTCGTAAAATGCAAAACTCCGCCTTTGTGTCCAAGGGAAATGAGACCGTTCCAATGCAGGACCTACCCTCTTACCCCTCATATTACGGAAGACGGAGTATTTATGCTTATATACAATGATGAAAATCTGCCTTATAAATGTCCTCTCATAGAAAATAAAATCAGCCTCAACGAATCTTTTGTAAAGGCAACTTACACCGTCTGGTGTCATCTGCTTCGTGACCCGTTGATATATGATCTTGTGGAGATGGATTCTCTTAACAGGCAGTCACGGCTATAAGTTTACTATTTCCTTCTTATAAAGCCGTCTGAGCATGACAGCACTGAATATGAAGCCTAAAATTTCAGCCAGAGGGAAAGCCGCCCACGACACGGTAACTCCTCCGATTCTTATAAGGACATATGCCAGAGGAAGTATTCCAAACAGCTGTCTTATAAGGGAAGCATACAGGCTCAGCATACCGTGACCGGTTCCCTGAAACAGCGTTCCGGTTATTATTCCGAAGGCTGCCGGTATAAAACAGATGCTTATAATTTTAAGAGCCGGTATACCTATTTGGAGCATTTCTTTAGATGCGTCAAACATGGTAAGCAGCTGGCCCGGTAAAAGCTGGAACAGCAGCGTGCCGGCTGTCATAACTATGACGGCAACCTTTAAGGCTTCTTTATATGCGCTCATAAGTCTTGCCCTGTCTCTTGCGCCGTAGTTGTATCCCATAATAGGCATTGCGCCCTGATTGAGTCCGAATACAGGCATAAATACGAAAGACTGAATCTTAAAGTATATGCCCAGAACAGCGACCGCCGTAGTCGAATATACAACAAGTATCATGTTATAGAATATTATCATAACCGAACCTATGGACTGCATTACTATCGAAGGGAAACCTACTTTGTATATGTCTTTTACTATCCCCCAGTCCATTTTGAAGCCTTTTAACTGAACTTTTACAAGGTGACTGCCTCTGAACATTATGGTAACTCCAATCAGCATTCCGCATAATTGTCCTATGACGGTGGCTATGGCAGCTCCTGCAACTCCCAGTTTAGGCAACCCCAATAAGCCGAATATGAGAATAGGATCCAAAACTATGTTTACGATAGCTCCCGTAAGGCTGCAGAACATAGGCGCAATCATATTTCCCGTAGACTGCAGTATCTTTTCAAGCACTACCTGTATATTGATAAAAATTGAGCCTATACATATTATGGAAAGATACTGGCAGGCAGCATCAAATATATAGGTTCCCTCTTCTGCGTATCCCGCTACAAAAGGCTTGGCCAAAAACAGGCCGATAATCAGGAAAAACAGGTAGTTAAACAGGCCGATTCTTATACCCGTACTGGCAGCCTTATCTGCTTCTTCCTGTTTTTTTGCTCCCAGTCTTCTTGCTATGAGGGAGTTTATTCCCACTCCGCTTCCCACTGATAAAGCTATTATAAGCATCTGTATGGGGTTTACCAAAGACACGGCAGTAAGAGCATCTTCACTTATTCTCGATACGAATATGCTGTCGACTATGTTGTACAAAGCGTTTATGGTCATGGACAGTATTGCCGGCCATGCCATACTTAAAAGCAGCTTTCTTACGGGCATAGTTCCCATCTTATTTTCATTTGTCATCTCGTTTTGTCTGTTGTTTTGCATTTCTTCTGTCATCTCTTTACCTATCTTCACTCATAATTTCTTTTCGTAAGCAAATATTATATAACAAATTATTTACAAATTCAACAATTATGATATTATATTTTATGTGACTTTTTAGAAAGAGGAAATAATATGACAACCAGACTGGAAGAAATAAACAGAAGAAGAATTTTCGGCATCATTTCTCATCCGGATGCCGGCAAGACAACTTTAACGGAAAAATTACTGCTCCACGGAGGCGCAATTCGCCAGGCAGGAACCGTAAAAGCCCGCAGAAACGATAAATTTGCCACATCGGACTGGATGGAAATCGAAAAGCAAAGAGGAATTTCGGTTACATCGTCAGTGATGCAGTTCGAATATGCGGATAAAGTTATCTCTATCATGGATACTCCGGGACATAACGATTTCGGAGAAGATACTTACAGAATCCTTACCTCTGTTGACAGTGCCGTAATGGTTATCGACGGAGCGAAAGGTATCGAAACCCAGACACGCAAACTTTTTAAAGTGTGCTCCATGAGGGGCATCCCCGTCTTCACTTTTATCAACAAGCTTGACCGTGAAACAAAAGACCCTTTCGATTTGATTCAGGAGCTGGAAGATGTTCTCGGACTGCCTTCCGTCCCTATTACATGGCCTATAGGATGCGGCCTGAATTTCCAGGGAATATACGATATTCTCAACAATAAGGTATATCTCTATAAGGCCGATAAAGTAATCGAGCTTGGCCCTGAAGGTGTCTTCGGACCCGAACTTGAAGATGAAATATCGGGATTTAATTTATCTGCTCTCAGGGATGAAATAGAGCTTATCCAGGGCGCCGGAAATGAATTCGACACGGAGGCCATTTCCAAAGGCAAGCTGTCGCCCGTATTCTTTGGCTCTGCCCTGGCGGATTTCGGCACTATCCCTTTTCTTGAACATTTTCTTGAGATGTCGCCTGCTCCCGGCCCTCGCAAAACCGTCGACGGCTCAGTAAACCCGGACGATGACTTTTTCAGCGGTTTTATATTTAAAATTCAGGCCAACATGAATCCTGCCCACAGAGACAGGCTGGCCTTTTTCAGAATATGCTCCGGAACTTTCTCCCGCGGTATGAGCGTAAAGCTGTCACGAACAGGCAAAGAAATGAAACTTGCTCAATCGACCATGCTTATGGCCAATCAGCGGGAAAATGTAGAGGAAGCCATAGCCGGCGACATTATAGGTATATATGATACGGGAAATTATCAGATAGGCGATACCCTTTCCACACGAAAAGAGCCTTTGTTCTTTGAGCCGCTGCCGACTTTCCCGCCTGAGTTGTTTGCTCTCGTAACTCCAAAAGATACGATGAAGGCAAAGCAATTTCAGAAAGGCGTTGCCCAGCTTGCTCAAGAGGGAGCCATTCAGGTATACAAAAATCAGTACAACGAAATCATAATAGGCGCTGTCGGACAGCTTCAGTTTGAGGTATTTCAGTACCGCCTTGAAAATGAGTATAACGCCAAAGTCCGCATGGACCGATTGGATTTTTCCCTTGCAAGGTGGCTTGTAACCGATAATCTTGACAGCGTAAAATCAATGCTTGATTCAAGAACCATGCTCGTGTTTGACCACTTCCAAAGACCTTTAATCCTCTTTGCAAACCAGTTCACTCTGACCTATTTCGTGGAAAAACACGGAGATGTAAAGCTCTTGGAGGCTCTTGATGTAAAACAAGGATAGCCTTGTTCTCTATTCTGCTCTTCTAAGGATGCCTGACTGCCGTAATTATTGCAAAATGCTTTAATTACGGCATTTTTGACCTCGGCGAGGGTCCTTATTGCCGTAAAATCTAAATATTGTCTTGTTTGCGGCATTTTATGGGCTGTGAAGACGGTAAAACTGCCGTAAAAACAGAAAAAAAGTTAAATCCCGGCATTTTCACCGCTCGGCAATGGTTCAAACTGCCGTAATCGTCCAAATTCCTTCAAAACACGGCATTTCAGTCATTTGTTAAAAATTTAATAATATTCTCTTGACATACTGCACTGCATAACTTATATTCAAGGTAGAAGGTATTGCTCGTATAACGAGAAATGGAGAGAGATTATGAAAAATAAAACCAAGCAAGCTCTATGCCTGCTGTTTATGCTGCTTCTGATATCCGTGTCTTTCACCGGCTGTTCAGGAGTGGCAGAAGAACCCGAAAAAGCTCTTAAAACAGGTGATCCCCTAACTCCCCTTCTTACGGAAATACAAATGCCTTATGAACTTGAAACAAAAGAAGGCTGGGAATACCCCGTAAACAATTACGAAGTATGTTATTCAGATGATGCGGTAATGATAGTTGCCAATACCTACAGAGATTTATATACTCCGTATTCTCTCATTCACCCGGAACTCAGAACCGACGGCGTCTATATTGTACGCTACAATGAACCAAGCTCTTACACTCATCTTGCTATAAAAAGTGACAGCACCGTATATTCGGCAGTACCATACAAGAACGGCATTATCTACGCTGAAACCAAGCTGGTAGATGAAAAAACTCATGTGGATAATACTATTCAATACCTTTGGAGCATCCTTTACTTTGACGGAACCAAGTCCGAAATTATTGATTCCGGATATGGCAAAAACCTGTGTGCAGCACAGCTCACCCTTTTAGGGGACATACCCGTTTATACATGTGAGCGCAGCACGTCATCTTCTGTCAGTATGGAAATAAGAAAGATAGTTGATTTAAAACCGGAAACCATAGAAACCATGTCCGGCTATGAAAATTTCACTTATTCAATCTGCTCCAACGGTACAAGTTACTTTGCTCGGTTTTATAACGAAGAAAGCAAAGACACAGTCATCATAGGAAATGCAGAAGAAGTATATCTCAAGCGCACCTTCGACGAGGGCTTTACTTCCGGATGCCTGACCAAAGATCATCTCATATGCGCTGTAGGCCGGGACGATGACGACGGTGAAGATAATAACATCAAACTGATTAAAATCGCCCTCGACTCTGACCATGATGAAACGGTTATTCCGCTTGAACAGCCGCTTTTTCGCATGAATTGCTCTCAAGGTCGCTATATAACAGCCTTTAATGAGAGCTCCAAGCCGTGTTACATCGATACTGAAGCGGGTGTTATGGGAGAAATTGCCATAGATGAAAAAATAGCATTGGCAATTACTTACCCAAACTTCTGTCCTGCCGGAAAAAATCGGTACATATTGCCCGTGGACTTAAATACGGTCAATTTCTATCTGGTGAATTTCACGTAAATTTCCGGTGCCAATATTACAGTAAAGGGGCTGTCGTGACAGCCCCTTTCTTATATCATATTATGCGATTTTGCCTGTCTTAATTAAGAGCTTCATTGCATCCAATATTTCGTCAGGGCTTTCGTTATATGTACCTGTTATGGAAACAGCTTTTCCGTCTATAATGGCGTTGATGCCTATCTGCTTTGCAGAGCCTTTTTCTTTAAGAAAATCTCTTCCGCCCAAAGCCTCTATATCAGCCTCGGTTATGCTTCCTTCCTGTATGAGAAGGTCGATCATATCATCTGTAAGGTTTGTTTCCGCTTCGTAATAGATAACCGTCTCACCTTCAAAAGTCTTCAGTTCGCTCTTCTTTATTTCAAATCCGGATATTCCCATATCTTCCATAGCTTTTAATAAATCTTCCATGTCTTTTTCGGTAAAGGGACCTTCAAAATCCGCTGAAACTCTCGCATTGATGTTTACAACTGTTTCCGCATCTGCCGCTTCGTAATCTTCCTTGTCGTAGATTGCAAACTGGCCGAGGGAATTGTCAAATACCCATTTGTCGGCATCATACTGCGCCGTAAATCCTCCGAAACTTGCTTCCTCTGCATTTGCAGGTTCAGTTACGTCTCCCAGCGACGGATAATCAGGTGTTTCTTCCTTGCCGCAGCCTACTGCAAGCAGCATGAGCAAGCATAACAGCAACACGCTTATTTTCTTTTTCATTTCTTCCTCCTTGTGTTTTTATATGTCTACTTTATTATAATACTTCTGCATAATTTTGGGAAGAAGCAATTTGAAAATTTATCGATTTTAATGACGAATTAACTACACATAAGGCTCCAAGCGGTAAGGTCATCATCGGTCTGCCGTGTCCCGACTGTATATTGTACAGCACCGGAATATCAAACTCACCGAGTATATCGGAAAAGCACATGATTTCATCAAAGTCAGGCATTTCTCTGTTAAATACATTGGTAAACTGTCCTAAAAGCACCCCTGTACAGTCCTCGAATTTTCCTGCATCCTTAAGGTGCCACGCCCATTTTTCTATTTTGCCTATCGGCTCGTTAGTCTCCTCAATGAACAAAATCTTTCCCTTCGTGTCAATTTCATAATGCGTGCCGATGCTTGCCGACAGAATCGACAGATTGCCTCCTGTCAAAGGGCCTTTGCCCATGCCCTCTTTCAGTATCTTTACGTCACAGCCTTTGGGATTCTTAAATTCAATATTTCCGCCGGCGTTTATGGTCTTAAAAAGCGATTCTTTGCTCTCTCTGTCAAAATTCCTTATCATGTTGGAGCAGACCATGGGTCCGTGAAAGGTAATCAGGCCGCACTCCTGGTTAAAAGCGATATGCAAATCGGTTACATCGCTGTATCCTACAAATATTTTGGGGTTATCTCTAACAGCATCATAATCTATGTGCTTCATTATTCGGCTGCTGCCATAGCCTCCCCTTAAGCAAAATACGGCGTTTATATCTCCGTCCTCAAACATCCTGTTTAGCTGACATGCCCTCTGCAAACCGCTTCCTGCCATATAACCCCCGTAATCGGAACATAAATTGTCGGCCGCTTTGACCTTATATCCCATGTCTTTTAGTGTCTTTACGCATGTCTCTACATCTGCTCTCTTAACCGGAGAACCGGTGCACACAAGCCCTATGGTATCTCCTTTTTTAAGTTTTTTCGGAAATATCATATAAAAATCTCCTGACAAATATATTGTTATTATGATATTACTTTGGGAGGGTTTACACTATGCCTGATATTGATAAGATTAAAGACCGTATCGACGAAATATTTGAAGAAATCGTGCAAATCCGCCGCAATATTCACATGAATCCCGAATTAAGCCGGTATGAAGAACAGACAAGTATTCTAATCCAAAACAGGCTTAAAAAGCTTAATATAGACTGTACAGGCAACATTGCAGGTTTTGGAGTAACCGGAACCGTATATGGAAAAGACAAAAATCACGGCATAGGTATACGGGCAGAAATGGATGCTCTCCCGATAAATGAGATGTCTGACAGTGCCTTTAAGTCCAAGAACAAAGGAATAATGCACGCCTGCGGCCACGATGTCCACACGGCCGTCCTCCTGGGAACCGCTCAGATACTCAATGAGCTAAGGGATGAATTGCCCCTTTCAGTCAGATTTATATTTCAGCCCGCAGAGGAAACCGTAGGCGGCGCAAAGCCAATGATAGAACAGGGCTGCCTCGAAAATCCGAAAATCAGCAGCGTAATATCGCTACACGTCGAGCCCTCTCTGCCTGTAGGACACGTTCAGTTCACTTCCGGCATCGCTAACGCCGCATCATGTGAATTTTATGTCACCGTTTACGGGAAACCGTGCCACGGAGCTCACCCTTATGAGGGCGTAGACCCTCTCCTTCCGGCCTGCAATATGGTCACGGCCATACAATCCATAATAACAAGGAGAATGAATCCGACTGACCCGTCGCTTATTACCGTAGGTAAATTTAGCAGCGGCACAAAAAATAATATTATTCCGGGCAAAAGTGAATTTTCAGGCATTATACGCACATTGGACATAAAAAACAGAGATTTTATTAAAGAAAAGATTAAAGAATTATGCGGTTCCATAGCTACCGCTTACGGAGCTTCCTGCAAGATAAGGTTTTGCGACAGCTATCCCCCTCTTAAAAACGACGAGCAGCTTTTTGCTCTCTTATTAAATACCATGAGGAAAATTATCGGGACGGAAAAGGTCGCGGTAAATACAATGCCCTGCATGGGAGCAGACGATTTTGCCTATTTCTGCCATGGATGCAGAGGGCTCTGCTATAACATAGGCACAAAAAATCCCTGCGACAAAGAGGTCTACCCTCTCCACAGCGATAAGTTCAATCCTGATGAAGAATGTATAAGGACGGGGATTTTGTCAGAAGTGGCATCTGTCCTTGCGATTATGAACGACGAAAGAAAAATATGGGCAGAGCTATAAGCCGGGTTCTGTATTGGGCAATCATCTATCTCGACTTGCCATTGCTGACAAGCTCCAGCGACCTACCTCCCGGGAGGCAGCGAGCAACTGCCTATAGCCCCTGTTTGGTCTTGCTCCGGATGGGGTTTACACGGCCGGTATGTCTCCATACCGCCGGTGAGCTCTTACCTCACCATTTCAACCTTACCACGGCATAACCCGTTTCGGCGGAATGTTTCTGTTGCACTTTCCCTATAGTTACCTACGCCGGACGTTATCCGGCATCCTGCTCTGCGGAGCCCGGACTTTCCTCATTTTGCATCAAATGCAAAACGCGATTGCCTGCTCTACCCAAAATCAATTAAAACAAATAAATTACAAAGGAAATGGAATATGTAATCACTACCGCTGCAATCAAGCCTATAACGATAATCTTTGCGATAGTCTGATTCTTCTTTTTCAATCTAAATCACCCCTTTTATATGAATGCAAAAGGATTTATATCGGCGGTCGATTCCATTATCTCAGAATCCGTATTTTTTCTGAGGTAGTCGGCCATATTTCTTACAAAAATCCTTTCGCTGCCGTAATGTCCTATATCAAGCAAATTCAACCCAAGTTCCCTGGCCAGTCTCGCCGTATGATATTTTACATCTCCGGTTATAAACAAATCGCAGTCTTCGAGCAAAGCCGCCTCTAAAAATTCGGCGCCTGCACCGGTGCATAGTCCCACTTTGTTTACGCTTTTATTTATATCGCCGGCAAAGGACATCATTCTCTTGTCTATCTTCAGCAAATCGGATATCCGCTCTATATACTCCGCTGCACTGCATTGTCCGTCCACAAAGCCGGTTCTGCAAAATCCACCTTTATCAGAGTCCATGATTTTTATATCGCAAAGCCTGAGCAATCCCGCAAGAAAATCATTGTTTCCTCCTGCACACTTGTCAAAAGGAGTATGGCTGGAATAGACGTTTATATCGTTTTTTATCAGCTTTATTATATAGTTTCCTGTAACATTATTACTGTAAACTTTCTTCAATGAATCAAAAATTAACGGATGATGAGTTACAATAGCATCTGCTTTCATCTCAACGGCTTCGTCTATAACCTCCGACGTTACCTCAAGAGCCACCAGCACCCTGTTTATTTCCGAATCTTCAAATTTTATCTGAAATCCCGAGTTGTCCCAAGCCTCCTGAATATCAAGAGAGCTTCGCTTTTCAATGATTTTTTCCAATTCTCCCGGTTTCATAAGCTGTCAATCAACCTTTCAAGATAATATATTCTGTATTTTCTGCTTCTAATCTCTTTCCCCATATCTTTTTTGCTTTCTTCCATGGAGGAAAGTATATTTTGCTCGATTTTAAGTTTATTTGATAAATATTCTTTTGTCAATGGACCTGCAAAATCGATAAGGTTATGAGGATATTCGTATTCTATCCTGTCCGGCCCCAGGGTTCTTGTGACTGCAACTTCCTTTGGAATTACCGTAATGACTTCACAGATAAACTTTCCTTCCCTTACCAGCTGCTCCTTTTGAACGGAAAAACCGTGATTATAGAGCCAGTGTCTCAGAAATCCTATGTTGCTGCGAGGCTGCAGAATGAGCTTTTTAAAACTCTTGGCTTTCGGTAAATCTGCGCCTAAAATCTCCGTCATAAGTATTCCGCCCATACCCGCCATTACTATGTCATCCACTTCGCCCGAGCCTATAACCTCGATTCCGCTGCCAAGGCGCAAATCAAAACTTTCTCCCGGATACATGACATTGCAGTTATCTCTCGCTTTTTGAAGGGAGCCTTCGCTTATGTCCGTCATGATGACCTTTTTACAGATTCCTCTTTCCCACAGAAAAATCGGCAAGAAACCGTGATCTGTACCTATATCAGCCACGGTTTCTCCCATCTTTATTTCGCTTGCTATAGTATTAAGTCTGTCTGTAAGCTTTAACATGATTTTATTCCAAATAGTCTTTCAGTTTTTTGCTCCTGCTCGGATGACGCAGCTTTCTGAGGGACTTGGCTTCAATTTGCCTTATTCTCTCCCTTGTAACGTCAAATTCCTTACCTACCTCTTCGAGAGTCCGTGCCCTTCCGTCTTCGAGGCCGAATCTCAGCTTAAGGACTTTCTGCTCCCTTTCGGTCAAAGTGTCAAGAACTTCCACAAGCTGTTCCTTGAGCATGGAAAAGGCTGCTGCTTCGGCAGGCGCCGGAACATCTTCGTCAGGTATAAAATCGCCGAGATGACTGTCCTCTTCCTCTCCTATAGGTGTCTCCAAGGATACCGGTTCCTGGGCAATTTTTTGAATTTCCCTGACTTTTTCTACGGAAATTCCCATTTCTGCGCCGATTTCTTCAGGGGTCGGCTCTCTGCCGTATGTCTGCAGCAGCTGTCTCGATACCCTTATCAGTTTGTTAATTGTTTCCACCATGTGAACCGGAATTCTTATGGTCCTTGCCTGGTCGGCTATGGAACGGGTGATTGCCTGTCTTATCCACCATGTGGCATATGTGGAAAATTTATATCCTTTGGTGTAATCGAACTTGTCCACAGCCTTTATAAGACCGAGATTTCCTTCCTGTATCAGGTCCAGGAAAAGCATGCCTCTGCCCACATATCTCTTTGCGATACTTACAACCAGTCTGAGGTTTGCTTCACAGAGACGTTTCTTTGCCTCTTCGTCGCCCTTCTCCATTCTCTTTGCAAGTTCTATCTCCTCATCTGCGGTAAGAAGCGGAACTTTACCTATTTCTTTCAGGTACATTCTTACAGGGTCATCTACGGCAATGCTCTTTGGAATGGTAGATTCTATATCGATTTCACTCGCTTCTTCGACGATTATCTCGGCATCTTCCACCACATCGGGATTTTCTGCAAGTATGGCGTCAAAGTCCTCAGGGTCTGTCTCGGACACTATTTCTATGCCCTTTGCCATAAGGGTTTCATACATCTCATCCATCTGATTCTTGTCAAGGTCCGCAGAATCCAATATATCTGCAATCTGAGCATAAGTCAGTTGATTTTTGCAATTTTTTCCTTTTTCAAGCAAGGCAGAAAGCAGGTTTTGCTTTTTATCGACATTGTCTTTTGTTTCTGCGGCTTGAATGTCAGCCTTATTCACATCCTGAATATTATCTTTTTCTGTGTTCATTACATTTTTCCCCCGTGTGCTTTCATTTCTTTTTGAATCTTCATCAAGTTTACGGTCAATTCCTCCAAAGCGCTTTTATTACTCTCATCAGCAAGCAACAACATATCCATCAGCTCCTTTTCTTTTCTCTCCAGCTGATTGAACTTCCACCGATGTATGCATTGTTTTATTACATCGTTCTCGTTGCCTGTAACTATTATTTTTTCCAAGCTTTCCTCAAGTTTTTCGCTTTCCTCGGGCTCAAGCTTATCTATGATACGATATTTATCAAAATCTCCTTCCAGTCCGTACATCTCAAAAGCCGTATCTATAATCTTCCTGCCCAAATCGCTTTCAAACATGTCCGAATATTCAACCACTTTCTCCGAGAGACAAGGATCGATGAACAAACATTTTATGACGGTTGCCTCCAAGGTTGAAAGCCCGTCCTTTTTTTCTTCTTTCCTTATGTTTTTTTGGACAGCATGACGATTATCGGTTTCTTTCGTATTATTATTGCCTAAGATTTCCATTTTTATTGCACCTTCGGAAATTCCCACATCTCCGGCAATTTTTTTAATATATACGTCTGCTTCGACGGGGCCCAGTTCAGACAGAATGCCTGCGATTCTCTTCATGTAGTCTATTTTGCCTTCTTCACCTGATAAATCGAGTCCCCTCTTTGCTGCCTGAAGCTTATAATCGGTGTAAGGCATAGCCTTATCAACAAGGTTCAGAAAACCTTCCCGTCCGTTCTTTTTTATGTATTCGTCAGGGTCTTTTCCGTCGGTTACGTGAAGAACCTTGACTTTGCAGTTCTCATTTTTCAATACATCTATGCCCCGAAGAGCCGCTTTTTGTCCTGCTGCGTCTGCATCATAAGACAGTATGACATTTTTTGTATATCTGTTGATTAGCTTTGCCTGATTTTCTGTAAGAGCCGTGCCCAAAGAGGCCGCCACATTTTTAACACCACCCTGATAAAGAGATATGGCATCCATATAGCCTTCCACTATAATTGCCGCGCCTTCTTTTCCTATCTCCTGTCTGGTTGCATTTAAAGCATACAGATTATTTTTCTTCTGAAATATTTTATTTTCAGGCGAATTAAGATATTTTGGCATGGCCTCGTTATCCAATGCCCTTCCGCCGAAACCGATTACCTTGCCGGCAGTGTTTATGATAGGAAACATCACCCTGTTTCTGAATTTGTCAAAAAACCTGTCTCCTTTTTGGGAAATCAGTCCCAGTTCCAGCAATATCTTTTCATCTATGTTTTTTTCTTTGAAATAATCGTATAAATCGCTCCAGCTGTCCTTTGCATATCCGAGGCCGAATTTCTTGATAGTCTTGTCTTCGATGCCTCTGTTATGCATATATGTATACCCCGGATTCTTGGATTCAGTCATGTTTTTATAAAAAAACCTCGCTGCCTGCCGGTTTATTTCATAATATTTTTCTCTGTCATCGTTATAAGTATTTCTTTTAATGGTTATTCCGTATTCATCCGCCAGTTTCTGCACGGCTTCGTTAAAATCGAGGTTATAATAACGCTTTACAAATTCCACGGCATCTCCCGATGCGCCGCAGCCGCCGAAGCACGTAAAAATCTGCTTCTGCGGGGACACTATAAAAGACGGTGTCTTTTCGTTGTGAAAGGGACAAAGTCCTTTATAATTGGCTCCTGCCCTCTTTAATTGCACCGAACGTCCGATTACATCCACTATGTCAATCTGACTCCTTAATTCTTCTATTGCATCCCTACTAAAAGAAAAACTCATTTTTTTCTCCAAAAAACATCATTATATGTTTTTATACGCAAAAAATGAGCAATTTCCTTTTTTATTTTTTCATTTTTACCGATTTATTTTATTTCCAACTTTTAGGTACAAACAAATCGGTATATATGTTCAGGGCAAATCTGTCTGTCATCCCTGCTATATAATCTTTGACCGCTTCGTTTATTCCGTCTTCCTTGGCAATCTGCTGCAAATCTTCAGGCAGTTTTTTATCGTTCTTTAAAAAATATTCGTAAAGAGAGCTTATGACCACTTCGACTTTTGCCAAATCCTCCTCACGCTTTACCCTGCCGCTCTTGTAGACATGACTGAACATAAACTTTCTCAGTACATTGAGTTCATCTTTAAACTGCGGGCTTTGCACTATCTCGTCCCTGTCCCTGCTTTCTCTGATTAAGTCGACAACCATGTTGTTTATTCTCTCTCTGTGAGTATATCCAAAAGTTTTCAGGGCAGATTCGGGTATATCTTCCATAGCTATAACTCCGCTCCTTAAAGCATCGTCTATGTCGTGATTTATGTATGCCACCCTGTCGCTTATCTTTACTACCTGGCCTTCCAGCGTAAAAGGTTTAACAGGCCCCGTATGATTTAATATGCCGTCTCTCACCTCCGCAGTAAGGTTCATCCCTCTCCGTGACGATGTAGACTCCAAAACGTCTGCAACTCTGAGGCTCTGCACGTTATGCTCAAAACCTCCCGGATGTACGGAGTTAAGTACGTCTTCTCCGTTATGACCAAAGGGTGTATGACCTAAATCGTGACCCAATGCTATGGCCTCCGTCAAATCCTCATTGAGGTTCAGGCTTCTTGCAATGGTTCTGGCAATCTGCGACACTTCTATGGTATGAGTCAGCCTTGTTCTGAAATGATCCCCCTCCGGCGCCAGAAAGACCTGCGTCTTATGCATAAGTCTTCTGAAAGCCTTGGAATGTATTATCCTGTCCCTGTCTCTTTGAAATTCAGTCCTTATATCGCACTTTTCCTCTGCAAATTTCCTTCCTCTCGACTCGCTGCTTTTGGCCGCAAGGGGCGAAAGAATTTCTCTTTCTCTTTTTTCCAAATCTTCTCTCATCAACATGATTTTAACCTCTTTTATTTCATTCCCGTATGTCCGAATCCGCCGCTGCCCCTCTCGGTTTCATCTATCTGCTCCGCAATTTTGAAATCTGCCTTTATATAACTCGAAAATACCACCTGGGCTATTCTGTCTCCGTCATGGATTGTATAAGGCTCGCTGCTGAAATTTATCAGCGGGACGTTCCATTCGCCTCTGTAATCGCTGTCCACCGTTCCCACGCCGTTGACAAGACCTATGCCGTGTTTTATTGAAAGCCCCGACCTTGCTCTCACCTGAGCTTCTATACCCTCGGGAAGTTCCACAAAAAGACCTGTAGGAACCAGCCTTCTCTCTCCCGGCATCAATGTAACGGGTTCGCTGAGATAGGCTCTTAAATCAGCTCCCGCAGACCCTTTTGTTTCATATGAGGGCAGTATTCCGCTTTTGCTTATTATTTTAATTTCGGTAATCTTTTTGTCCATATCCGCTATACTATGCTTTCATCATATTTTTAAGGTTTATCTTCCTGTCTGTAACGCATACCGCCGAATAATTTTCAATATTGCAAATCATCGGCTTGATTTTTTCTATATCCTCTTTAGTAACATCGTCGATGCCTTTTATGACTTCTTCCGCATCCTGCACCTTTCCCAAAAGCAAAAGATTTTTTCCGATGTTAAACATGCGGCTTGCAACATTTTCAAGTCCGAATATGTAACCGCTTTTGAGCTGCTCTTTTGACATGGATAATTCCTCTTCCGTCACTCCTGCCCGGTCCAGTATATCCAGTTCTTCCTTTATTCCGTCTATTGCGGCTTTGATTTTGTCATGGCTGACTCCCGCATAGATGTTATAATATCCCATATCGGTAAATACGCTGTTCATGGAATACACGCTGTAAGCGAGTCCCTTTTCTTCTCTTATATTCTGGAAAAATCTTGAGCTCATGCTGCCGCCCATTATATTGTTTATAACGGAGAAGGTGTAATATCTCGGGTCATCCATTGCCACGCTCCTTGTGGCAAGGCAAATATGGGACTGCTGTATGTCCTTTTTTATGACCTTAAATTTAGGAGTATGGTGAACCTCCTCTTTTTCCCTTTGCTTTTTTGATTCCTTAAGCTTCTCGAATTTATCGGACAGATATGAGCAGAATTGCTCCTCATCAAAGTTTCCTGCCACCGAAACGACTATGGAATCTCTCGTATAGGCGTCTTCCTTATATGCTCTGATTACAGGTCCCGTAATCTTCTTTAATGAGCTTTGAGTTCCGATTATGGAATTTCCAAGGGCTGCGCCTTTAAATACAAGCTCAGTTGCAGTATCATGAGCCAAGTCATCGGGCTGATCTTGTATCATCTTGATTTCTTCGCATATGACCTGTCTTTCCTTGGTCATTTCACGGCTGTCGAAGAGAGCATTGTTTATCATATCCAAGAGGACATCGGCTCCTTCAAGCAGGTTGGTGCTTATGGTCTTTACGTAATAGCAGGTGGCCTCTTTTCCTGTAAAGGCATTCATCTGACCTCCTATTTTATCTATATCCTCAGCAATTTGTCTTGCATTTCTCTTTTCGGTGCCTTTGAACATCATATGTTCTATAAAGTGAGAAATTCCCGATACTTCAGGCGATTCGTCCACTGCTCCGTTCTTTACCCATATGCCCATGGCGGCGGATTTGACATATGGAATCTTCTCCATAATCACTCTGACTCCGCAATCCAGCGTCCTTATATCAATTTTATTCATCTGTCTTCCTCCAAAATTTTTACGTTTAATATGATAACACATTTTCGGTGATTTTCATATACTATCAGAGAAAGATATTGGACTATTTAAGGAGGTAATATATATGAGCTGCTTTGGTGGAAGGGTTTCACAAGACCTCTATCAAAATTGCTGTAACGCCAATACTCTCTGTGAATTTAACGGCGACATAGACAGCCTGAAATCTGAGCCTATCTATGTTCAAAAAGTGTTTGATGCGGTTTTATTTAACCTTCAGGGTATGAAAACCGTACAGAATCAGACCTTCACACCTCAGATTCCTTCGGGCCACAGAGTAAAAAGGGTTATAGATATAAGATGCAGAAGAAGTTTTAATCCATACAATGTAGAAGATCCGTGTAACTTAAAGTTAGATGTTAATACGACCATTTCGGGTGCAACTTTCCTTCAAAATGCCGCAGGCGAACACCTTACGGTAGTAGGCGCCGATGGTAATTTTTCGGAAAAACTGCTCTATGCAGAAACAGACAGTTGTGATGACAAGTGCAAAGGCACTCCTATCTTCGGTACTCAGAACATCGCCATAACGGGTAATGTCATCATCGAACTTGACTTGCTTTTATGCGACAGTTGCAACAATGAAGTTGTATTTACGGTTTGCACCAATGTAAACATCGCAGAAGCATCCCAGCCTCTGGTACTTACTAATTTCTTTGAAATATGCATGCCTTCGGCTATCGACACCGCTTTTGTTCCGAGATTTACGGAATTTTGCAACTCGGCATGTGAAGCCAGACTTGCAACAAACAACTGCGGACGTGACCTTGCGATAGGCCCTGACGGCTGTGTATGCGGCAACCTTATCATTGCAATATGTGTGACCTGCGAGAAGAAAATCGTAGTGCCTGTTCAGCTTTGCGTACTGTCTACGGGATACGCCCAGGCTCCCGTACAGCAAAACGCAATCTGCACCACCTTCCCTACTCTTTTCCCTAATCAGATAAGAGTGGAGGACACGGAAGAAAACTGCGGTGATGCAGAAGATGATACCGACGATTGCTGTGAGCGTGAGCAGCCTTGCAGAAATGATGACTGCTGTCCTACCAACGAATGCCGCTCTTCAAATGAATGCCGCAGACCTCAGCCGAGAAGATAAATTTGCCGTATAAATCAGTGAGGGTGCCCCGAAATGCAGGGCACCCTCTTTATAATTGTCATACATCGTCGCTCATCAGCAACTTTATGGTTATTTCAGTGTTCATCCTGTAGGCTCTGTAAGGGTTGTTTTTTGCTCTTAACTCATTCCAGTATACTTTTTTATGCTCCTCAAATATTTCATCCACAGACATGCCTTTCTTTATACAGTCTTCAATAAGCGATTTTTCTCTCTGAACTTCTTCTATATACATGTCAAAATACTTGTCATTCAGCTCCTGCGGCAGTATGCCGTAATGAGGAATCAGCACATACCTGTAAGGGAGCAGTTTTAAGAACATGGCTGATTCCAAGCTTTCGTCAAAGCTCTTTAAGATTGATGTGTGCAGTTTGTTTTCATTTTCAAGTATTCCTGTAGATTCGCTTGCCAGCAATATGCCCTCGGGCTGGAGAAAATATGACATGGAGCAGTTGGTATGTCCCTTTGTCTCAAAGGCCATAAGCTTTTCATCGCCCAAGTCTATCATGTCTCCGTTTTCGAGAATTCTGTCTACTCGGATTCCTTCTGCATTTATCTCATTTGGGTCGTGCTCATAAAACTTGGCAGCGGTTTTTCCCATGGATACGATTAAGTCTGTCGCTCCCTTGCTTTTAAACACTTGGGAAGCTTTTGCCGACCCGCATACAGTTACGTCCGGCCACCTCTTTATGATATAAGGCAGCGCTCCCATATGGTCATAATGAGAATGGGACAGGATTACATAATCCAAGGCTCTGCCCTCAAGCGCGTTTTCTGTGTTTTCTATGAGTTCCTTATGAAAGCAAGCCATTCCGCAATCATGCAATGCGGTCTTTTCGCTTCCTTTTATTAAAACGGCCTCTCCCCCGGGACCTCCTGTAACTCTCGTCAATGGCTTTGGAAATGCCGGTCTATTCATCGCTTTTTCTCCTTTTCCAAATTGTTATAAAATTGCATATCAGCATTGCTATTATTACGATTCCCGCATATCCTATGGCAGGAGACACATAGCTCACTATGTTTTTAAATCCTGCAAGACCAAGTACAAATCCCAAAAGCGCAGCCAATATGATTATTTTTTTCTTTTTCGGGCCTTCCTTTATCTTTGTGGTAAAACCGTAAAAATTGCCGGTTGCAGCGGAATAAATGGCAAAAAACAGTATTATTGTGTAAACGATGCTCATCTGCTCTGACACACGCCTTGCATATCCCAAAACAGGCATATCTGTTACCTGCGAAAACTGCACGTCGCACTGCACCGTCATCAAAATCAGAAAAGCAAGCATCCCCAAGAACACTCCACCCATGGCGGTTCCCGTTACGGCGGTTTTTTTGTTTTTTGCATTTAAAGTTGAAGTCGCTACTATGGATATTAGCGCCATAACATTGTATGATATATACAATATAGCTGCTATGAGCCAGTTGGGCGCTGCCGGAGAAGGTTTAATCTCAGCATTTATTTCTTCGCCTTCCGGATTTTTGATTATTACTATCAGGCATATTATTACCATTATAACGCACAGGACAGGCATTATATACTTAAATACCCGTGAAATTCTTTCAAAATCCCCTATTACGGTAAATATGACCAATGCGGTTATAATTGCGCCTCCTACGGCATAAGGAAGTCCAAACTGCTGATGCAGCAGAGCTCCTCCGGCAGCGGTCATTATAACCATTACTACCGCAAGTATGGCTGCCATAAAATACCCCACGAAGTTTTCCGATTTTTCGTTTCCGTTGGGTACTATAATCTTTCCCATATCGTTTGTGCCAAGCTGTCTTGCTATGTAGCTGACCATAAGTCCTATCGCCAGAAAAAAGATTGCAAATATGATTATTCCTACCATTCCCATCTTTCCGAACACGCCAAAGAACTGCCATGTTTCACGTCCCGATGCGAATCCTGCTCCCATTATTGCGCCTATGTACATAACGGCAACATTAAGTGCGCTAAGTTTATTCTCGTCTTTCATATCCGGTCCTGCTCCTTATTTTTCTTTACCTCGACATACTCTCCGTAGCTGAAGAAAATCAATCCTATCCATATTATTGCAAAGGCTATTAGCTGTATATATTCAAAAGGCTCTTTGAACAGATATATGCTTATCACAAGGGATATGGTAGGCGATACATATTCGAGCAGACCAAGCACAAACAGATTTATCCTGTTGGCGGCATTGGCGAACAGGCCCAGGGGTACTGCCGTAAAAAGGCCGCAAAGCATAAGCAGCCCGTATTTATAAGGCTCTCCAGCTCCTATAGCCCCGTTTCCCGTCACTTCCAGATATATGACCACAACAAGAGCCGCAGGCATTAAAAATACGGTTTCATAAAGCAGCGACAGAATAGGAGGCATGGTAAAATTTTTCTTTAAGGCTGCATATACGGCAAAGGTCAGAGCTAAACTCATAGCTATAAGAGGTACTTCGCCAAAGTAGATTATTACCGAAACAACCCCTGCGGCAGCAAGGGCAAAGGCCATAATCTTATATTTGCTCAGTTTTTCTTTAAAGATAACTATGCCGAATATGCATACGGCCAAAGGTTCTATGTAGTATCCTATGCATGTCTGAATTACCATATCGGCGTTTACCGCCCATATGTATATGGACCAGTTGGCGGTTATCAGAATGCCTGCCAAAATATATCTTATTACTGTCTTTTTATCTTTGAGCGGCGCCATTACGGTTTCTTTATCATACGAAACAAAGGCTCCTATAAGGCAAACAACGGCCACAAGCACAATTCTGTAAAATATTATCACTGACGAGTCTATAGGTCTTAGGCTCTGCCAGTATATGGGCAGCACACCCCACAGAACGCTGCATGACAGCGCTGATATTATACCGCTTTTATATGCTTTTCTATCGTCGATAATCTGCATGTCTTTTTTAGTTTCCATTTCTACTCTCCCTGATTCAAACCGACAAAAAATATACTAACATTTGTATCTCCAAAATGCAAGATATGACATTCAAAAAAGCCCTCCTCATGCCAAAAGACGATAAGGAAGGCCTTTGGATTTTATCCTTGAAAAAATTTTTTAAAACAGACCGCCAAAGAGTCCGCCGCCTTTATTGTCGTTGCAGAAAAGGCAGTAAATGATTATGATAAGTATTATGAGCCAGATGCCGCTGTTATTGTTATCATTGCAATAACAGTCCTTTATACACTTGTCATTGCATTCCTCTCTGCAGCATTCCATGCGTCTGAAATCATCTCCCATATAAAAACCTCCGTCTTTTTTATTATATTATGACAGAGGCTTCATATTTGTTATTCTTCTTTTTCCGATGCGGCAGCCACATCTCCGAAAGACATTATGTATTCATCCAAATTATAATCAAGGCAGGTGGAAAAATCGTATAAATATTTGTCTCCTTCTATCTTTTCAAGCCTTGCCATTGTCAGCGCGTCTCTCAGGGAGTGTATCTCTTCCCTGTCGTTTAGTATGGATTTGCACAGGACCTCTGAATCCGCCGAATACCAGAGCCTGAATCTGTCAAGTTCTTCTGCAAGATTGACCATGACGTTTTCCTCCCGGCTGTTTTTAACAAGGCCTACCAGAGACAGCCTTATCTTGTCCATGAGTATAAAGAAATCTGCCGCTTCTCCCGGAATAAAATCCGATATTTCCTCAAAATAATCGTTGAGCAGCATAGCCAGCGTTTCTTTATCCACGTCCTTTATCAAGGCGAAGATTACTTCATAAGGAATATATTCATCACATTCGAGCAAGGCCGAAAGGTTCTCAAAATATTCAAAATCCGCAGGCTCTTCTATATCTAAAAGTTCATACAAGCTTTCTTTGTCCATTTTTTCTCCTTAATCAAAATTCCAGATTTTTAAATTTAAGAATCAGATTTGATTTTTCCGTTTCAAGTATTTTTTGTATCATGTTCGAAAAGTTTTCCGAAAGGTCGCTGGCATAGAAGATGTTTTCCCTGTCGTTATCCCTTCCGGCTAAAGCGTCGTCGTTTTTCAGAATCTGCCTTACTCTGTCTATAATTTCGTATGAAGGGTTTATTATCTTTAAATCGGGATAAATCCTTTCGATATTTTCTCTTATTATAGGATAGTGGGTGCAGCCCAGCACCAGCGTGTCGATTTTATTATCCCTGATAAATTCATCCATGTAATAATGAATTGTCAAATCCATTATTTCGTTTTCTATGATTCCCTCTTCGATAAGGGGCACAAATACCGGCGTCGCCGTATCAAACACCCTTAAATCAGGATTGAGTTCCTTGATTCTCTTTCTGTATGCACCGCTTTGGGTGGTAACTTTGGTAGCGATAATGCCTATATTGTTATCCTTTGTACAGCAGCCCGCTACCTTTTTTGCGGCAGGACTTATTATGCCTAAAATCGGTATATCGGGGAATCGCTCTCTTAAGTCGTCGAGACAGGTGGCGCTTATGGTGTTGCAAGCTATTACGAGCATCTTGACATCTTTTGATACGAGAAATTCCGCAATCTCCATGGCGTATTGCTTTATGGTTGAGACGGCTTTTGAACCGTAGGGAGTTCTTGCCGTATCTCCGAAATAGATTACCCTCTCATTGGGCAGATTTTCAAACAAATTGGGTATGCTGGTCAAACCACCGAGGCCGGAATCAAAAAAACCTATAGGTCTGTTGTCCATTTATGTAATATTCCTTTCCAAAATGTGGTATACTATATTTATTATTCAAGATTTTACAATTATACTACAGAATAAAAAATTTATCTATATAGGAGGCAAAAATGTCAGACAAAAACTTGAAGCAGAGAAATGAAATTCCTAAGGAATATAAGTGGAATATAGAAGATATGTACCCTGATGAAAGCCTTTGGGACAAAGATGTAAAAGAGTGTGTGGAAAGAGCCGAAAAGTTTGTTCAATTTCAGGGCAAACTGACCCAATCCCCGGCTGTGCTCTTAGATGTTCTAAGAGAAAGAGATGCCATTTGGCAGAAGATAGAACACGCCTTTGTCTATGCCGCCATGAAAAAGGACGAAGACAATAGAATAGACAAATATCAGGCTATGGACGATAAATGCGGAAGCGCCATCGCTAAAATTTCCGCCGCCATGTCTTTCTTCACTCCTGAACTCCTTGAAGCTCCGGAAGAAAAGATTCTCGGCTTTTTAGCTTCCGAACCGGGACTTAAAGAGTATGAGTTTCTGTTAAAATCCATGCTTAAAGAAAAGGAGCATATCCTTTCCGCTCCCGAGGAAAACATTTTGGCTCAGATGTCCGAAATCACAGGGGCAACCAACGACGTGTTTAAAATGCTCAACAACGCCGACTTGACCTTTGGAACCGTGGTAGACGAAGACGGAGATGAGGTACCCCTTACCCACGGCAACTATATAACCTTTATGGAAAGTCAGGATCGCAGCATCCGCAAAGCGGCTTTTACCAACATGTATGAAGCATATAAAAAGCTCATCAACACCATTGCAACTAACTATAACTACAACACCAAAACCGATGTGGTATCGGCAAGAATCAGAAAATACGATTCTTCCCTCAATGCCGCACTGGACGGTAACAACATTCCTACCAGCGTATACCACAACCTCATTAAAGAGGTTCACGATTATCTGCCTGTGGTTCACAGATACATGGAGCTTCGCAAGAAGGTTCTGGGCGTTGACCAACTCAAGATGTACGACGTATACGTGCCTCTCATCAATCTTCCGAAGAAGGATATAAAATTTGAAGAAGCCGTAGAAATAATGGCAGAAGGCCTCGCTCCTCTCGGCAGCGAGTATATCGAGCAGGTGCGAAAAGGCGTACAGTCAGGCTGGATTGACGTTTATGAAAACCAAGGCAAGACCAGCGGAGCTTACAGCTTCGGCTCATATGACAGCATGCCTTACATCCTGCTTAACTACACTAATACCTTAAAGGATGTGTTCACCATAGTTCACGAAATGGGACATTCGATGCATTCTTATTATACAAGAAAAACTCAGCCTTACATTTACGGTGACCATTCCATATTCACTGCGGAAGTTGCTTCAACGGTCAACGAGTCTCTGCTCATCAGGCACCTGCTTAAGACGGAGAAAGACCCGGAAATGCGCAAGTACCTTCTCAATTACTATATCGAAGAATTCCGCACCACTTTGTTCAGGCAGACCATGTTTGCGGAGTTTGAGCTTCTCGCCCACGAGGAAATAGAAAAAGGCGGCGTGCTTACCGCTCAGTGGCTGAGCGAAACCTATGGACGTCTCAACAGTCAATACTTCGGCCCTGCCATGGCAGAAGATGACTATATAAAGTACGAATGGGCACGTATTCCGCATTTTTACAGAGGTTTCTACGTTTACCAGTATGCTACCGGTTATTCCGCCGCTACTGCAATTTCTTCAAAGATTCTCAGCGAAGGCGAAGAAGCCCGCAACAATTACATTGAATTTTTGAAGAGCGGTTCTTCCGACTACCCTGTAGAACTGCTGAAAATCGCAGGCGTGGATATGGCTTCACCTGAGCCTGTAAAAATGGCCATGGAAACATTTAAAAACCTTGTTGATGAATTGGAAAAATTATTGTAATATCAAACTATGGATAAGAAAATTTTTGTTTACACCAACGGCACCGAGATGTCGACCAATATTGAAAAAATTCTGAGAAAAAAGCTGAATAAAACAGGGCTCAGAGTCTTTGAAGAATACGATGAAAGCACCGAGCTGATTATCTGTATAGGCGGAGACGGAACTCTTCTCCGCCTTGTGCAGGATTTTAATTTCCCTAAAACTCCGATTGTAGGAATCAATACAGGCCACCTTGGTTTTTTCCAGGAAATCCTTCCGGAAAAGATAGATGACTTTATCTTTTTATACAATCAGGACAGATACAGCATACAGGGGTTAAACGGAGTAACCTGCTGCGTGAAGACGGATTCTTCCTCCTCCAAGCATACAGCCCTTAACGAAATAACGGTCAAAGGGCTGCTCACCCACCCCGTTCACCTGAATATTTCAATAAACAACAGCTTTATTGAGCGATTCAGCGGCGACGGAATATGCGTTGCCTCGCCTGCCGGCAGCACCGCCTACAACTATGCTCTGGGCGGCAGCATCGTGGACCCGAGACTTAACCTTCTTCAGGTTACGCCTATCGCCCCTATGCAGAACGTGGCTTACCGCTCATTTACCTCGAGCATACTCCTTCCTTCAAACGACAAGCTTACGGTAATACCATGCAACAATGACGACTGCAATCTGAGCGTAATATATGACGGAATGATGACCGACTACAAGAATATCAAGGAAATATCAATCTGTCTTTCCCGCAAAAAAATCAACCTTGTCAGATTTGACGATTATCAGTTCTGGGAAAAAGTAAAGAGCAAGTTTTTATAATTTAAAAGATATATTTGAAGGATACATATATGACTGAATTTAACTACATCGTAACAGATAATGATAAGGAGCTCTCTGTCAAGGAGCTCCTTCGGCGTAATTTTCACTTTTCTTCACGCCTTATGACTAAACTCAAACATCAGGATTTGGTCACTTTAAACGGTCAGCCCGTCCGTGGCTGGATGACACCCTTGCCGGGAGATAAGTTGACCGTAAAACTCCCCGAGGAAACCTGTGATTTTCCGCCGGAGGATATTCCGATTTCAGTGGTCTTTGAAGATAAGGACCTGCTTGTAATCAACAAACAGCCGGGCTATGTGGTTCACCCTACCAAGGGAAAACCCAATCATACCATTGCCAATGGAGTCATGAAGAAGATGATTGATGACGGCGAAAGCTACAAGATAAGATTCGCCAACAGGCTCGATATGAACACTTCCGGCTTGCTGCTCATTGCCAAAAACAGCTTTACTCAGGACAGGCTTATCCGTCAGATGAAAGCCGACATAATAGAAAAGCGCTATCTGGCCGTGGTAGACGGAATTATTGGGGAGGATTCAGGTACTGTAAATGCGCCCATAGGAAGACCTGACCACGATGAAGTGGAGCGCTGGATTCTTCCCGTTTCTGAGGGCGGATATGATTCCGTCACCCACTACAGGGTTTTGGAGCGTTTCGGTTCAGGCTACACTCTGGTAGAGCTGCGCCTTGAGACCGGCCGCACTCATCAGATAAGGGTTCACATGGCCTCCATCGGTCACCCTGTTACCGGCGACCACCTTTACAACAACGGAGACCCCTTTCTGTACCGCAAACTCCACGGCGATTTCAGGCGCATAGAAGGCGCAGAAGAAAAGAGCACCTCCGAGTATATCGACAGACAGGCTCTTCATGCCTATAGACTTTCATTCATTCACCCTGTCACCAACGAAAAAACGGAGCTTGAAGCTCCGCTGCCCGATGATATTAAAAGTCTTATTGAGAAGGTACGGGGGCTGTGAGGTTGAGGTTAGAACGGTTCGTGGATTACTTTTCCTTTTTTTCATTGTCAGCCGCTTTCTTTCCCTTCCCCAGTCAACTCGTTGCGAATTCGGATTTCCAAAATCCTCTGATGCACCCATTCTTTGGAATATCCCTTTTTCATATAAGTTTCCAAAGCCCGATCAATGGCTTGCTCCGGATCAATTGTTTCTTCAATACGTTCCCTGCCCACCATTGCCAGCCACGCCTTGAAAGGTTCCGCTTTAGGAGAAGGGATTGACTGTATAATACGCAAAAGCTGCTGAGTGTCAGCAACATCCGTAAGGCGCTTTTTGCCGTCCACAGCAATCATTTTTAACTGTACGATTTTTTCGTACACTTCAACTGCGCCCTCTGCTTTTAGTTTCCGTTTCAGGTCGCTCCAATAACGGCGTGGATTATCTGTGTCGGTCAAAACAGAAATCACATCCACAACTGAAAAATACCATTCTTCACGTTCGACATACAAGAACACCCGGTAAATTCCGGGTGCTCTTTTACTCTTTTACTCTTTCTCCTTCTCTTCATCTTTATTTCCCAATCTTTTGTCAAGAAACAGCGCGTTGATTCCAGCAACAGGCAGTCTGTCGTTTTTGAAAAACTTTTTCATGTTATCTTTTCCTTTACATTTGGCAGCACTTTATCTTGCAACGATTTTGATATAGAATATCCCAGTGATATACCTATCAGATAAATACAGATGTCCAGCGTTGCAAAGGCTCCTCTTAACGTCAATACCTGTATCAATTCAAAGGCTACTCCTGCTACGAGACTGAAAACAAAAACCTTTTTAAACTCCATTCGTCTCATAATAAAGCCAAAAGGAAGCATGCCAATAACCATGAATCCTATATGCGACAAATCGTGAAGCCAATACAAATGTTCAACCGATTTTATCGGATTTATAATCCACGTGTATTCCGGAATCGCTTCTCGGCACAAGCAGCTTATAACGACAATTGCATATAGCGCAATAATAACGGCAGAAAAAATCCGGTTTGCTTTTTTATTGAGTAAACATTCAACCAAATATACTCCGAATATTTCCATGAAAGCTAAAATTTCACGTGTAATGTATTGATACATAATGTAATTGTCAAAACCGTATATCTCTTCAAGTATAATTTCCATTGCAATATTGTAATAAAAAAGATATATCAGCACCAGTGCCGCCGGGTAGAGGTAAGCACGCAAAAGAATCTTTGATTTGTTCATGTTAATATCCCCTTTTTAATATTACTACACTTCAATAACGTCTCTCTTACACCTTTATTAACCTATACTGTGTAAAAGAGGTTTTGTCACACACTTTTTCACAATAAAAAACTTTTTTACGCTTCTTATTGCATAAAAAAGTTTTTTAATCGTATATTGCCTGAGTTATTCATGTGCTTCCCGCTTGCATAACTTCACACATCCCAGTCGCCCTTTTCTTTCATCAGTCTGATAATCTCAGCTTTTAACTTAACTGTTATCCTCGACTGGCGCATTCTGACCGCTCCGTCTGAGATTTCAAAAATATCACCTATTTCTTTAGAGCTCAGTTTCCTGACGTATTTCATGTGAATAATAAGCTTTTCGTCATAAGATAATATTTTTACGGACTCTCTCAGATAATCTTCTTTTTTAACTGCAAAGGCAATGAAATCGACCTCATTCTCCCCTTGATTAGTCATCTCTGCATTTTTGAGCTTTTCATATAATCTTTTATTTCTGTCTTCTGCCTTAACTTCATCAAAGATAACATTGCGCACTATAACTCTTAGATAATTCTTCAGAAGATATTCATCCATTTCCAGAAAACTCTCCGGGCGCTCTGCCACCTTCATCCAAACTATTGATGCAACATCTTCCTTCATTTCTGCATCATTAAGACAATCGCCTATGAACACGTTCACCAACCGATAATTTTTCAGGTATATTTCTTCAAGAGAACTGTAATACCTTTTCTTTGAGTTCATAGGCTCTACGCCTCCTTAATGGGAGCTTATATACTCCTGCACTCTCTCGCCGTCTGTAGGAAGTTCCACATAAGTAAGTCCTCTTTTCTGATAACCGTCGGCTCCGTTTCCTGCTATGACCATTACCCAGCCATCTTCTATCATCTCACAGGCTGCAGCTATGGCCTCTCCCCTGTCCGGTATGGTAACCACCGGCTTGTCGCTGTCAAGATATTCTTTTATCTGATTGCAGATGTCCGTTACCGATTCGGTTCCCGGATCCTGCTCGGTCAGGACAATTTTATCTGCATATATATTGGCAAGCTCACCCAAATCCTTTCTGCGGTTATATGCCTTGTTTCCGTGGCATCCGAATACCAGAAGTATCTTTCTTTCCGGGTAGAGCTTTTTCACGTTTTCAAAGAGAGTCTGATAGCTGAGCTTATTGTGAGCATAATCGACGATTACGTCTACGTGCTTATTGCTCATCTGATACAGCTCCATTCGGCCCGCTACCTTTACGTTGGCAAGTCCGTTTTTGATATTCTCAAAAGGAACTCCGAGGGCTCTCGTCATGGCGATAGCTGCAAGGGCGTTGCTTGCATTGTAAAACCCTCCTATACTCACAGCTATGTCTTCAACTCCGCCTTCATGTTTTACCTTAAAGTTAAGCTTGCTTGGGGTTGAAGTAACGTCATATCCGTAGTAGTCGGCTTCTTCTGTCTGCCCGAAGGTAATTACTTTTTTGCATTTTGAGCCGGCTTCGTCGAGAACACTGTCAAGGTATTTTGCCTCCATATCCTTATTTACGCAGGCTATCTCGCTCTGGCTGAAAATTTTAAGCTTGGACTTAAAATAATCTTCGATGTCGGGATGTTCTCTGTCCGAAATGTGGTCTTCGGAAATATTCAAAAATCCTGCTACTTTGTAATGCAAAGCTGCCGTCCTGTCGTATTTGAGGGCCTGTGAAGATGTCTCCATTACAAGATACTTGCATCCGTTTTCGACGCAGTTCGAAAGATGTTTATGGAGCTGCAAAGTCTCCGGGGTTGTCATCTTCTTCGCTTTCACTTTTTGACAGCCGTCGTAGGTGTAAATTCCGGAAAGAAATCCGATTTCCTTTTCGCCTTTGCTCTTGCAATAGTCGTCCATTATCGCCTTGACAAAGGTTGCCGTGGTGGATTTGCCCTTTGTTCCCGTTATGCCTATCATCTGCAAGCCGTCGTTCCATATGCTGTCGTAAAACATTGCGCCTACCTCTGACATGGTTTTTCTCATGTCGATTACGATTATATGAGGGACATCCGCTATGATTTCCTTTTCGGAAATGTAACAGAAAGCGCCTTTTTCCATGGCATCCTCAAGATACTCGTTTTTAAAATTAAGGCCCTTGCAGATAAACAAAGTCTGCTCTTTTACATCAGTGGAATTATATGATATATATTCAACAGGTGCATTTTTTGAAATATCATCAATGCTGTATCCGAGAACCAGATTTTTCTGTTTCAGCATAGATAAAAATTCACCTAATGTCTTTATCTTCATGGTTATACCTCTTTTCGTGAATTGTTATTTTATTTTTACTGTAGCTTTGCAGACACAATATCACTGTTTGTTGGCGTCTTTGTTAATTTCTGAAAATCCGCAAAAATTGGAATTATTTAGAAATTTTTGTTGTCATTTTTTTGCTTTTTCAAAATCTTGCCAACAATCCGGCACAGCTACACATTTTGCCTGGATATAAATCCTTTGCAAGAGATTTGCCCTCTTGAGGAACAGTTATAAGTTCCGATGAAATTGCGAATCTTTGCAGCAGGAATTAAAATCTGTTTGAGCCTCCCTTCTCTGCTCTAAGAGAGGCGAGTTATTTTAATTCCCTGCAAAGGGAGCAATGAATCGCAGAACTTTAACTGCTTCCGAGAGAGGCAAAGAACTTGTAACGATTTATTATACCATACTTTCTGTAATTTACATACTCATGATTTGCGCTATCACGCCTATGGCTGAAAGAAGAAGGCCTGCTACGGTCAAAATGTTTACCAATCTGTTGGTGCTGCTTTGATACAGCAAATCCAACTCTGATTCGAGAAGCTCAAGCAAATACTTGATTTTCTCCACCAGAGGCTCTATTTGCTGCCCCGCCAGCAACACTCTTTCCAACTCCCCGATTTCCGAGATTGAAAGATTCTCTACCTTCTTTAAAGTCGTAATCAGCTCTCCTCTGTACCTCTTCGTTTTTCTTATATCTACACTATAGTTTTTTCCGTTATTGGCATAATATGATGATTGTCTGCTCAAAATGCGATTGGATATGGTTTTAATCACCATTACAAGTTCCGCAGAAAAAATAACGCCATGATTTATCCCTGCCACAGGACTTTCTATCAAAAAATACGGATTGATTTCCCCGTAAAAAGAGTGGTCGAAGTTTCGCCGGTTTTCAATATAATTTTTTGCAATGCTTCCTTTGTTTAAATTGACAAATACCGTGTTGGAACCAAAGCTTGCCAGCTTGGTAAAATCCCTGCTTCCCCAGCTGTTTCCGAGTCTCTCCTCCGCAAGACTCATAGGTACGTTACGGTATCCTTCGTCACCGCACATTATTCCGTAAAGAAGCCTCTTATTATCATTAAACACAGCCTCTGCCTTCTCATACTCGCCGAATCTTGTGATTTCTACAAGATATGTGGGCTCCATATCTGTAATTTCGCATCCGAGGCTCTTTGAAATCTCATCAAAAATATCCTTTACGGAAAGTTCCCTTCCGTCGGAATTATGTAGCTTCCTTCCGTTTCCCTGTACATGACGCATATACACGAGAAAATCCTTACTGCAATTTTTCAGGCTCATGCTGATGCAGACCTGTGCAATGGAAGATTCGGGGAAAAGTGTCATATAGCATGTTGTGTCCGTAACTTCTGCCTCTTCCATGCTCAGGTTATATTCATCAAAGAGGAATCGCATGTTTATAAACGGAAGACCGTCTCCATGCAAAAATTCTTTTGCGGTTTTAATATCCCTGAAAAACTGATACTTCTCTGCACAAGGGTCATCTTCAAAGATGCATTTCGGAAAAACCTGTTTAACTCTGTCTTTCAAAAGACCCGTTTCTATTTCAATATGGTCAGTTCTGTCCTCTTTAAAATAGCTAAAGCTGAATTGATAGCCTATGTTTACGTCCATCGATTCTTCCCGTCTTTTAAAAACATATAATATATCCCGTGCGCCTTTTCCGTCCCCTTTAAGGTTCTTTTCCAAATCTTCCCGTGGAGCTGTATGTCCTTCATAATGGTAAAACCGTTTATCGCTCAAGGCAAATCCGCAGTCTTCAAAGAGCTTTATTACGGTGTCTTCTGCAAACATGCGCACGGGAAGCGCATCTTTCTTTAAATAGACCTCTTCGAATTCCCTTTTATCTATTTGCCTGCTTTTTCTCAGGCCCGCCTGACGGCTTTCCTCAAAGAACATGTCCTTTCCTGAGCCGCTGTGGGTTGTCGTCACAATAACGACTGAATTTTCCGCAGCATGTCTCTTTAAATCATCCAATATGTTATTGATTTCGCTGTCGGTTATGTGCTGCAATATGTGACTCATAAGGATAACCTGAAATTTTTCATCCTGACCAATCTGCCGGCTGTCACCGTATCGCACCTCAGCCTTATCTTTCAAAGCCTCCGCAGCATCTCTCGCCTCGCAAAACCGTCCCTCGTCCGGCTCTATGCCCACAATATGATTGACATACGGCGCAAAGCTTTGAAACAGTCTGCCTTTGCCGCAGCCAAGGTCAAGCATGTTCTTTTTCCCCGGAATTTCCTTTATTTTTTCCATAGCCTGAGAAAGCACTTGTTTTTCGCTGTCAGCCCAATAAATGCCGTCATATTCCTTCTCTATAAGCTCGCATGTAAGTAAATCGTCTTTATCAGGGTAAGTATACATTTTTTCTCCTTCAATCTTTAGTACTGGCCACTGCTGTTTTGCAGACATTTTATCATACTAAAATCAAAATGGCAATTTGTCTGCATTGAATAAAAAACAAAGTCCGCCGCAAGAGATTTTCGGTTTTATAATAAATGTTGGGCGGGCGAGAGTAAATCGCCTGCCTCAGCATTTATTATAGCGCCGGATTTTCCTTCGGCGAACTTAATCTTATACTTTATGCTCTTTTTAATTCCTCAGCCAATTCATCTGCCAGATTGGATATTTGCGTAAAATTCATATTAGGTACATACATCTTTTCGACCATGAGATGAGTGTCTTTCGCCAGTGCTAAATTTTTAATGGTTTTGTTCAGTAATATGTCATATTCTTCGTTTAAAGACTCTATCAACTCTTTATTTTTTTCCAGCTTCAGGCCGCTCATGTAATCATTCATATCAATCAATATTATTTCCTGCTCACTATCGTTAAAATTTCTTATTTCCCAAGGTTCAATATCGTGATATTCATTCATGGTTACAAAAGCTGTTTTAAGCTCCGGAATCACTATATGTTCTATCTTTTCTTCCGGACACATAGGGCAATAGTATGTTTCCGTTTCAAGTCCTCTGTAAACGGCTCCCTCTGCTATTATTTGCATAAAGCTGCCGTTTGCGTATCCCACAGGAGCATTTATCATATAAACCTTATTCATATCGCCAAGCAAACTGGTGATATAATTTAAAACTCCGGTTCCCGTAATGGCGCTGGCAAAAAACTTTTTCAATTTTCCCGGTCTCAATGATATGTCTCTGTTTCCATACTCTTCGCCTATTATATTTGCAACGACTTTATATATCTCGCTGTCCTCCGCAGCATCGTTATAAATCTCTTCAAGGCTTCTGAATACGCTTTTGGCAGCATTTAGATAGTTATAAGCAATTCTGTACCACCTCGAGGTTTCCTCGTTTAAATCGATTATTTCGCACTTATTAAGGGCAATTCCTTCTTCATTCCAGAATTCTCCCAGATTGACGATTTTATCTACGGCGCCGGGAGTTATAGGGTCTGTCATATGAGGACTGGTTCCGTCTATTAAAGCGATTTTTCTGTTTTTAAGAACTATGCCGTCCAATGAATTTTCATCTGCAGAGCAGTGCAGATAATCTATATTCTCTATAGCTGCAAAGCTTTCTGCAATCCTTTTCATAAAAGTTGATTTTCCCGTACCGGGGCCGCCTTTGATACATATGATTTTATTGGCTTCTCTCTGTCCAAGAATATATCTGTAATACGAAAAAAATCCCAGCGGCGTGTTATTACCCGGGAAATAGTGTCTTTCTGCGGACAAAATATTACCTCCTTAGCATAATATATTTCATACTATGCCAAAGAGGTTATCAATGTTCTGCTATATGATTGTATGTTTATTCATCGGAATCTTCGTTGTTTTCCAAAGTGTCCGTATTTTCTGAAGCATCTGTGCTTTCAGGCTCTGCAGGTTCCTGTTTGGTTTCATGCACGTTGGCATTGTAATTGTAGTTATAGTCGGCATTATAAATCCGTTCCGGATTTACCACTACCAAATTGCCTGTAACTATTTCGTAGAATGCTGTCTGTGCAGTGTTGCAATACACATCAACTATAACTACAGGTATGTTGGCGATAATCAGAATTATTGTTCCGAGGATTCCCGAAATATCAAAATATGTTATGATTCCCACAGCAAACCCTGCAAGGAAATACCAGCCTATGAAAGAAAGCTGAAGACAAAACAGTTTTGCCTTGTTGCCTCTCATCAGTCGTTTGCTTTCATTGATGCATTCCGTAGCAGTCCAGTCCGGATGGTCAACTCTCAGATAGAAGCACTGGCTGTATCTATACGCAGCTATTATTCCCGGAATTCCAAAGAGCAGCGACCATAAAAAAATCTTAACGCTGAACAGCAGGAACAGGACAAATGCCTTCCCGAACATGCTGAAGCCTTCAAAGTTCAATCTGTAATCTGTTTTTTTCGTTCTGAAATAAGTAAGCAAAAACATTGCCAATCCGCACATCAGAGGTCCCGATACCAAAAACTCGTAAACTCCGCTTGCATAATTGATTTCAACAGGCAAATAGTGACCTGTGGAAAGCTGTATATATCTCACGGTTGTAAAAAAGTATCCAAGTACGGAACTTATACCCGAAAGCATTATAAAATATATAAATACTCCTACAAAAACCTGCTTCCAGTTGCCTTCCAATGACCTTCTGGCAATCTCTCTTATCTTTGCTGACGGTTCAATAACTATGCGATTGTCCATATAATCTTCCTTTCTAAAATAAACTTACAAAAATTATATCATTTAAAGTATTATTTGACAATGGATGAATTAAAACATATAATGATTCTTGCTAGGGGAGCTTTTTGCTGAGAGAGTCCGCCAATTGCAGGCGGATTGACCCTCAACACCTGATTCGGTTAATACCGGCGTAGGGAAGCAATATTTTTATATTTCGGTTCCCCTCCTATTTTATTAAGGAGGTGTTTTTATGTCTAAACAAAAAAACAATTTATTTCAGTTGGCCTTATGTGCCGTCCTCATCGCCCTTGCGGCGGCTTTGGGAATGGTGGAAGTCTTTCATCTGCCCCAGGGCGGAGGCGTAACTCTTTTCAGTATGCTTGCCGCTGCCTTATGCGGATATTATTGCGGCGCCTCAAAAGGTCTTATAGCCTGTTTTGCTCTCGGTCTTTTGAACTTTATACTGAACCCTTTTGTTCTTCACCCGGTACAGGTGGCTTTGGACTATTTTCTTGCCTATGGAGCGCTGGGCCTTTCCGGTTTGTTTTCCAACAGGAAAAACGGTCTGACTGTTGGCTACATCGTAGGCGTCACCGGAAGATTCATATGCAGTTTTCTTTCCGGCATAATCTTCTTTGCGGAATATGCCCCTGAAGGCATGAATGTTGTTTTATACTCTTTCCTTTATCAATTTTCGTACATAGGAGTTGAAGCAATCATCACCGTAATTGTGATAAATATACCGGTGGTCAAGAATACTTTCCAAAAATTAAAGCCGCAGGCATCATAATTTGTTAATTTTCTCACATTACCATTGATAAATGGTTATATAAGTGTTATAATGCTCGTTGGCAAGATTTTTTCTAAGAAAGGAAGTTTAAAGATGTATCAGACAATTAAGTACGAAGTAAAAGACAATATCGGCTATGTTACCATAAACAGACCCGAAGCTCTCAATGCTCTCAACAAAACGGTTCTTGAGGAGCTTTTCGATGTATTTGGAAAAATCGACGAGGACGATGCGGTAAGAGCAGTTATTCTTACGGGAGAAGGCCGCTCTTTTGTTGCAGGAGCAGACATTGCGCAGATGAGCACTCTGACTGTTGCCGAAGGCAGAGCCTTTGGAGCTTACGGTCAGAAAGTCATGAATTTTATAGAGAAGATTGAAAAACCTGTAATAGCTGCCGTAAACGGCTTTGCGCTCGGCGGAGGATGCGAACTCGCTATGGCATGTGATTTCAGAATAGCTTCTGCAAAGGCTAAATTCGGTCAGCCGGAGGTTGGTCTTGGAATAACTCCGGGATTCGGAGGAACTCAGAGACTCTCCAAACTTGTAGGCAAAGGCATGGCAAAGATGCTCATTCTGACCGCCGATACAATCAATGCCGAAGAAGCTTACAGAATAGGTCTGGTTGAAAAGGTTGTTGCTCCTGAAGAATTGATGCCTGTCTGCGAAGAAATAGCTAAGAAGATAGCTTCAAAGGCTCCTATTGCAGTTGCAATGTCAAAGACTTGCATCAACAAAGGATATCATCTCGATATGTTCTCAGGCTCCGCTCTCGAAGCCGAAGCCTTTGGAGGATGTTTCGGCACAGAAGACCAAAAAGAAGGCATGAAGGCATTCTTGGAAAAACGCCCTGCTGAATTTAAAAACAGATAAAGATTCTTAAGGAGGCGGCCGCAGGGCCGCTTCTTTTTGTGCATGGGCTCACCATAAAATCCAAATTGCCGTAAAATCTATAATTTTTTTCAAACACGGCATTTTTGAAGGGTAAAGCGAGGCCAGATTGCCGTAAATCTTAAATTTTCCTTTAATCACGGCAGTATTGTCCCCTTACAGGGCCCAAAACTGCCGTAAATCCCCAAATATTCTTCAATTCCGGCATTTTACGGGCTGCGAGAGTGGTCCAACTGCCGTAAACGCTGAAAAATTATTATTTCTCGGCACTTTACCCATAGAAGAAAAGCGACCGGAAATTTCCGGTCGCTTCCTCTCTTTTGTATGCATGTTCTATAAATTCATGGATTCTATTATTCTGTCTGCAAGGGCGTCCATATCTGCCATGTTGGCATCGTTGAGTGAAGATGCCATGGTTACCTGCTCATCCAGTATGGTCATCTCCTTCATTTCTTCGTCTAAGAACCGGCGAATCAAAGAACCGGATTTTACTGCCCATGAACCGTTTTCAATGATTGCGCAGGTTCGCTTTTGAAGATTGAGAGCCTTCATATCCATAAGGAAATTGTGCATAACCGGGTATATTCCCAAGTTATAGGTCACGGATGCAAACACTATGTTGCTGTACTTGAAGGCATCCGCAATCAAATAGGATACATGGGTGTTTGAAACGTCATGCAATGCTATATTGTTCATTCCCTTTTCGGAAAGCTTTGTCGCCAGCAGGCAGGCCGCCGCCTCGGTATTGCCGTACATTGAAGCATATGCAATGAGTACGCCCTTTTCTTCAGGCTCATATCTGCTCCACTTGTCATATTTATCTATAAAATATCCGAAATCCTTCCGTATTACAGGTCCGTGCAAAGGACAAATCATCTTAATATCGATGGTCTGGGCTTTTTTCAGAAGGCTCTGCACATGAGGGCCGTATTTTCCTACTATATTTGTATAATATCTTCTGGCATCATCCAGCCAATCCCTGTCGAAGTTTACTTCGTCGGCAAACAGCCTTCCGTCAAGGGCTCCGAAAGAGCCAAAGGCATCTGCTGCAAACAACACTCCGTTTAAAGTGTCAAAAGTTACCATGGCCTCAGGCCAGTGAACCATAGGAGCCTCTACGAAAACCACGTTGTGTTTTCCGAAGGATTTGCTATCGCCCTCTTTAACTATTTCTCTTTCCCCTACGCTAAAGCCGAACTGGCTCATGAGCAAAAAGGCTTTTTCAGTGCTTATAACCTTTACATTCGGGTATCTTATGAGAACTTCCTGCATTGAAGCGGCGTGGTCAGGTTCCATGTGATTTATCACCATGTAATCCAAATCACGGCCTGCCAAAACGGCTTCCAGGTTTTCCAGGAACTGCCTGCACGCAGACCAGTCTACGGTGTCAAACAAAACGGTCTTTTCATCTAACAACACATATGAGTTATATGAAACGCCTCTCGGAATAGGATGAACATTTTCAAATAATTCAAGCCTGTGGTCATTGGCGCCTATCCAGTACAGGTCGTCTGTTACTTTTCTGTAGCAATACATATTACACTTCTCCTTTCCGCATTTAAGCCTCTATAAATTGCTCTTTGCCTTCTCCGCATTCAGGACAAGTCCAGTCTTCCGGAAGTGCATCAAAGAAGGTTACAGGATAAATTTCGTTATCAGGGTCGCCTACTTCAGGGTCGTATTCGTATCCGCATCCGCCGCAAACGTAATATTTCCAATTAGGAGCCTCTTTTACAGGAATGGCCCTCTTAACTTTTACCATAGGAGGTGCAGGTTTTTTAGGTTCGCCCGTATCAAGAGCTTTTGCCAATACCGGCAGAACTTCTTCAACCTTTCCTACTATGCCGTAATCTGCGTTTTTAAATATCTTTGCATTGGCGTTGCTGTTGATTGCAACAATGGTGGAAGCTTCCTTGATGCCTTTGAGGTGCTGAATTGCGCCTGAAATTCCGCAGGCTATATATAAGTTTCCTTTGAATTTCTGTCCCGACATTCCAACGTATCTGTTGAGAGGAACGTATTTCAGAGTTTCGGCAACAGGTCTTGAAGAACCTATGGCAGCGCCTGCCGCCTTTGCCAGTTCTTCTATAAGTTTCATGTTTTCTTTGCTTCCTATGCCTTTACCTGCGCTTACGACTCTTTCGGCTTCCGTAATAGGCGTGTCTATATCAATACCCACGGTAAAATCATATCCGTCGGATTTTAAGCATTCCACAAGCTTATTTACTCTTTCCTCAACGGTACCGTCTTTAAGAATCATCTTTTTTCTTATTCCGGTTTCAGGAGCTTTTGCCGTCTTGCGTACTCCTTCAGATTGATTTTTAGGCATTTTTCCTATGATGTTGGCTGCGATTACAACTCTCTGAATTTCGTTTGTACCCTCGTATATGGTACATATCTTTGCGTCTCTGTAAGCTCTTTCAACTTCCATTCCTTTGAGGTAGCCGTTTCCTCCGAAAATCTGAAGCGCATCGTTTACCACTTCAAGACAGATATCGGAAGTATATTGCTTTGCCATGGCTGCTTCCATTGCATATGGCTCATGATTCTCTTTAAGCTCCGCAGCGCTGTATACCAGAAGTCTTGCAGTTCTCAGCTTTGTTGCCATATCAGCCAGTTTGAAAGCGATTGCCTGCTGCTGGCAGATAGGCTTGCCAAACTGCACCCTCTCTTTTGAGTATTCAAGAGCGTGTTCATAAGCTCCCTGAGCTATTCCAAGAGCCTGAGCTGCGATACCTATTCTGCCACCGTCCAGCGTAGACATGGCAATCTTAAAGCCGTCGCCCTCCTTGCCAAGGAGGTTTTCTTTTGGAACCTTTACGTCGTTGAAAATAAGTTCCGCAGTTGCAGATGAGCGGATTCCCATCTTGTCGTAATGGTCTCCGAAAGTAAAACCTTCGTAGCCTTTTTCTACGATGAATGCGCTTATCCCTTTCGTTCCTATATCAGGAGTTGTTACCGCAAATATTACATATGTATCAGCTTCTCCGCCGTTGGTGATAAATATTTTACCTCCGTTGAGAATATAGTTATCACCGTCAAGAACAGCCACCGTTTCGGTTCCGCCTGCATCACTGCCGGCATTAGGCTCCGTAAGGCCAAAAGCTCCTATTTTTTCTCCCTTTGCCAAAGGTACAAGATACTTTTTCTTCTGCTCTTCCGTGCCATATGCGGCAATAGGATAGGCTCCGAGAGAAGTGTGAGCTGAAAGGATTACGCCGGCTCCTCCGTCAACTCTTGCGAGTTCTTCTACTGCTATGGCATAGCTTAATACGTCAAGCCCTGCACCGCCGTACTTCTTTTCATAAGGAATACCCATGTATCCCATTTCCCCGAGCTTTTCAACGGCATCCCTTGGAAATTGATTTTCTTTATCCAACATAAAAGCTATGGGTTTAATTTCAGTTTCGGCAAATTCTCTTATGACTGCGCGAAGCGCTTCATGTTCTTCTGAAGTTTTATATCTCATTTTATACCTCCTATTCTACTGCCACAGTATATATGACTAATTTAGTCCAGTATATCATAATAAAAAATACAGGTCAATGGTTATAATCCAAAAATTTCCGACAATTTTCTGTTTTCCATTTCGTTTTTTATGATATTTTCAAGCCTGCAGCATTCAAAATGAATTGCGCACAGGTTTTTATCCAGATTATCGCATTGATATTCCGGGCAGACACATCTGTTGACCATTTCTTCCGGCTCGATTGCACATTTTATATCCCACAAGGTCAGCTCGTCGCAGGATTTAATCAGTCTATAACCGCCGTTTACACCTCTCTCCACTTGGACGACGCCTGCCTTCCGCAATTTTCTCAAAATTTTTCTGGCAAAATCCGCAGTAACATTCTCACTCTTTTCGATATCCACGGCAGAACTCAGTCCCCTGCTGCTTAAATGTCTCAATATGCGCAGAGCGTAATCAAATTCTCTTGATATAATCATAAATTTACCCTTTATAAAACAGCGGCTCTCCTGCCGGAGAGCCGCATCAAATTCATTGACTTATTACAGCAATCCTCCGATTGATACGAACAACGGAGCAAATACTACTGCAACGATTGTCATAAGCTTAATCAAAATATTGATTGAAGGACCGGAAGTATCCTTAAACGGATCACCAACAGTATCGCCGACAACTGCAGACTTGTGTGTTTCACTGCCCTTGCCTCCGAAGTGACCTTCTTCGATGTATTTCTTTGCATTATCCCATGCGCCGCCTGCATTAGCCATCATAATTGCCAGCAGTACGCCTGCCGATAATGAGCCTGCCAGCATTCCGCCGAGAGCTTCACATCCCAAAATGATACCTACGGCAAGAGGAGCTATGATAGCCATGATGCCAGGCATAACCATTTCTTTAAGAGCAGCCTTTGTTGAAATATCAACGCAGTTTGCATAGTCAGGTTTTGAAGTTCCTTCCATGATTCCCTTATCTGCTCTGAACTGTCTTCTTACTTCTTCAATCATCTGGTTTGCAGCTCTGCCTACTGAATTCATGGTCATTGCCGAGAACAGGAACGGCAGCATTGCACCGATAAATACGCCGATGATTACGATAGGGTCAAGCAAGCTGATTGCTTCAAGGTTGGTAACTGCAGCATATGATGCGAACAGTGCCAGCGCTGTAAGCGCAGCTGAACCTATAGCAAAACCCTTACCTATAGCAGCGGTTGTATTACCTACAGCATCAAGCTTATCTGTGATTTCTCTTACTTCTTCAGGTAACTCTGCCATTTCTGCTATACCGCCTGCATTGTCGGAAACAGGTCCGTAAGCATCTACTGCAACGGTCATACCTGTAGTTGAAAGCATACCTACAGCGGAAAGCGCGATACCGTAAAGTCCTGCAAACTGATATGCTACAAATACGCCTACGCATATTAAGATGATTGGCCAAAGGGTTGACATCATGCCAACGCCCAAGCCGCTGATGATTGTAGTAGCAGCGCCTGTCTGTGACTGTTCCGCAATCTTCTTAACCGACTTATAATCAGCTGAAGTATATATTTCCGTAACCTTACCTATTGCAATACCTACTACAAGTCCTGCGATAATGGCAGCTGCATAAGTATAATCTCCCAGCAGGTTCTTTGACAGGAACACTGTTGCGATTACAACGATAACACCGCTTATATAAGTACCCATGTTAAGAGCATTGGCAGGGTTTCCGCCTTCTTTTCCTCTTACGCACATGATTCCTATTACGGAAGCGATAATACCTATCGCTGCGATGATAAGAGGGAAGATTGCTGCTGTATTTGCATTGAATGTAGCAGTAGCTCCTGCTTCGTTTACTGCAACGGCAGCCAGAGTGATAGCTGAAATGATTGAACCTACATATGATTCGAACAGGTCTGAACCCATACCTGCAACGTCACCAACGTTATCGCCTACGTTGTCTGCGATAACAGCAGGGTTTCTCGGGTCATCCTCAGGAATTCCGGCTTCTACTTTTCCTACCAGGTCAGCACCAACGTCAGCAGCTTTGGTATAGATACCGCCGCCTACCCTTCCGAAGAGGGCCATTGATGATGCTCCAAGGCCGAATCCCGTTACGCACTGTGTAACAGTGGCAAACTTAAGAACACAAACTATAACGCCAAGTCCGAAAAGACCCAGACCGGATACGCAAAGTCCCATAACGGCACCGCTTCTGAAAGCGATTTTCAGAGCCTTGTTCATACCGGACTCTTTTGCCGCATTGGCGGTTCTAACGTTACCGTTAGTGGCAACTTTCATTCCGAAGAATCCCGCTAATACCGATAAAAGCGCTCCGCATACATAAAGTATAGCGGTTGTCCAGCTTTTTAATCCGAATCCGATGAGTAAGAATAATACGACAATAACGATAGCCATCGTCTTATATTCTCTCTTTAGAAATGCCATTGCACCTTCTCTGATGTAGCCGGCAATTTCTTTCATTCTGTCTGTACCTTCTTCAGCCTTTGTAATCCATGCCGCAAGACAAAATGCTACAATAAGACCGAAGACGGCTGCACATACAGCGAAAATTTTCATGATTGCATACCTCCCGCTCACTTGTAACGCCGAATAAGAGGCACATGGTACCTCTTATCTCAAGTGAATATTATAAATTTAAAATAAAAACGATTTAACCGTAACCCGGTTTAATCTATTCCATCATAACCAATACCACCGACAGAACCACGAACAAAACGGCTGCCACAGTAGTAACTTTGGCTAAAATAGCTTCGTAACCTTTGCTCTTTTTCTTACCGAAGAGCTGTTCGGCACCACCTGCGATGGAGCCTGATAATCCTGCGCTGTTGCCTGACTGCAGTAAAACGCTGACAATCAATATTACGCTGGCAATTGCAAGTAAAACCATCAATAAAGTTTCCATATGCATCCTCCTAATATTTAACTCGATAAGTATACCATAATATGCCTATTAAAATCAAGTTAAAAGTTGACTATTTCAATAAATTTTAGAGGGTCAAGGCTCGCTCCTCCGACCAAAGCTCCGTCTATTTCTTCCATGTTCATTATTTCGGATGCATTTTCAGGTTTTACGCTTCCGCCATACTGAATCACAATTTTGTCTGCGGTTTCTTCGTCATACAATTCTTTTAAAGTCATCCTTATGCAGAAACACATCTGATTTGCCTGCTCCGGAGTTGCCGTTTTTCCCGTGCCTATGGCCCATACAGGCTCGTATGCGACGGTAATCTTAACGGCGTCTTCATGGCATATATCTTTGAAAGCCGCCTTTATCTGGCCGGATACGATTTTCTCTTCTGCTCCTTCTTCTCTTTCCTGAAGATTTTCGCCTACGCAAACCACAGGGAGAATATCCCCTGCCAACAAAGCCTTTATTTTAAGGTTTACGGTTTCATCGGTTTCGCCGAAATACTGACGCCTTTCGGAATGACCCACCAGGCAGTATTCCACCCCTATTTCTTTTAACATGGGTACTGAAACTTCTCCGGTAAAAGCTCCTTCTTTTTCAAAGTGAACGTTTTGCGCTCCCACGCCTATGCCCGTTCCCTCAAATTGTTTCGTCAACAGAGCAAGCTGCGGAAAAGGCGCAAAGACGGCTGTCTTAACATCCGTACCATGATAAAGGGTTTTAAACTTGGCCGCAAATTCTCTCGCTTCCGCCATAGTCTTATACATCTTCCAGTTTCCTGCAATAAAAGGAATTCGCATTTTAATACCTCTCTTATTTTTCTTCCAGAACAGCAATTCCCGGAAGCTCTTTTCCCTCAAGAAATTCCAGTGATGCGCCGCCGCCTGTGGATATATGAGTCATCTTATCCGCAAGACCGAATTGCTCTACTGCGGCAGCCGAATCCCCGCCTCCGATTATGGTTACGGCCTCCGACTCGCCGAGAGCCTTTGCAATTTCCAATGTTCCTTTTGCAAAGTTTTCCATTTCAAAGACTCCCATAGGTCCATTCCACACTACGGTCTGCGCTCTTTCAATTTCTTTTTTGTATAATTCGATGGTTTTAGGTCCTATATCCATTCCCATCATGTCTTCAGGCATATCATCGCTGTCGCATATGAGGGTCTCTGCCTCGTTTTTAAATTCCTTTGCACATAATACATCTACAGGAATCAACAGCTTGACGCCTTTTTCTTCTGCCCTTTTAAGAAGGCTCTTTGCAAGGTCGATGCTGTCCTTGTCCAAAATGGAAGTTCCTATCTCATATCCCAGAGCCTTATAGAAAGTATATGCCATTCCTCCGCCTATGATAAGGGTGTCTACCTTTTTAAGCAGATTTTCGATTACCGAAATTTTGTCTCCTACTTTGGCGCCTCCCATTATGGCTACAAAAGGTCTCTTTGGATTTTCTACCGCATTTCCGAGGAATTTCACTTCCTTCTCAATCAAAAATCCCGAGACCGCAGGCAGATAATCCGCAACGCCTGCCGTTGACGCATGGGCTCTGTGGGCGGTTCCAAAAGCGTCGTTTACGAATATGTCTGCAAGAGAAGCCAGCTCTTTTGCAAATTCCGGTCCGTTTTTGGTTTCTTCTTTTCTGAAGCGGACGTTTTCAAGGAGCATGACTTCGCCCGCCTTAAGGGAAGTAGCTTTTGCTCTCACATCATCATCTACCACCACAGGAGATTCCGCAAATATGACTTCCTTGCCCAAAAGCTCCGAAAGCCGCTTAGCAACGGGTTTCAGGGTATACTTCATGTTCGGTTCGCCTTCAGGTCTGCCGAGATGAGACATCAAGATGACTGCTGCACCTTCTTCAATTAAATATTCAATGGTCGGAAGGGCTGCCCTGATTCTTGTGTCATCAGTGATTTCTCCCTCTTTTTGAGGTACATTGAAATCGCACCTTGCTATTATCTTTTTACCTCTTACGTCGATATCCTTTACGGTTTTTTTCATTTTAAAAGCCTTTCTTTTATTTATCTACGCTGTGCATATATTTAATCAGTTCAAGGATTTTGCTGGAGTAACCGTATTCATTGTCATAAAAAGCGATAAACTTGAAGAAATGATCATTAAGTTCGATTCCTTCTCTTGCGTCAAATATCGAAGTGCATGGGTCTCCCACAAAGTCTCCCGATACCACTTCATCATCCACATATTCGATAACGCCCTTCATATAAGTTTCTGACGCTTCTTTTACCTTTTCGCAAATTTCCTCGTATGTAGCAGGTTTTTCCAGCACAACGTTTAAGTCAACCACTGAAACATCTGCCGTAGGAACTCTGTACGAAATTCCTGTCATCTTTCCCTTTAAGGAAGGTATAACAAGACCTACAGCCTTTGCGGCTCCGGTAGTAGACGGTATCACATTGCCGAACACGCATCTTCCCGTTCTCCAGTCTTTCATGGAACGTGCATCTACAACCTTCTGCTTTGCAGTAGCTGAGTGGATTGTAGACATAAGACCTTCTTTGATTCCCCAGTTGTCTTCTATTACCTTTGCCAAAGGCGCAAGGCAGTTGGTGGTGCACGATGCATTGGATACCACGTGCATGTCCTTATTGTATCCTGTATGGTTTACGCCATAAACAAAGGTAGGTGTTTCTGAATCCTTTGCAGGCGCTGAAATTACTACTTTTTTTGCTCCGGCTTTTATATGGGCCATCGCCTTTTCAGTGGTGACATATGCTCCCGTTGCTTCAACTATGTATTCGGCACCGCAGTCTTTCCAAGGAATATTGGCCGCATCCGATTCGCTGTATACAGGAACCTTTTTGCCGTCTATAACAAGACCTTTATCATAAAGCTCCAGACTTTTTGGAAATCTTCCGAAAGTCGTATCGTATTTGAGCATGTACAACAAATATTCGGGGTCTGCATTTCTCACATTGATTCCTGCAATTTCAATCTCCGGCATATCCATAGCCGCACGAATTACAACTCTTCCGATTCTTCCGAAACCGCTAATACCTACTTTAATCGCCATTTTTTCTCCTCCTAAACTCTCATAATGACAATGTAAATTTAATTTTATATTTAATATCTTTTCCTCTTGGAAGAAGATAAAATATTCATTCCTTCTCTGTATTTGGCTACAGTGCGCCTGGAAATTTCTATGCCTTTTTCGCTTAAAATTCCCACTATATCCTGGTCACTGTAAGGCTTTGATGTATCTTCTTTGTCTATTATTTCTTTTATTATGCTCTTTATACTGTTGGAAGACACACCTTCTCCGCCTGTGACGGTTATTCCGCTTGAGAAGAAGTATTTTATCTCAAACACTCCCCTCGGAGTCTGCATGTATTTGCCGTTAACAGACCGGCTTACCGTGGACTCATGCATGCCTATGGACTCGGCCACCTGTTTTAAAGTTAGGGTTTTCAAATATTTGTTTCCCTTCTCGAAAAATTCCTTCTGATGCTCGACAACCGCACTTGCTACGCTGTAAATTGTTTTTCTTCTCTGTTCTATGCTTTTTATAAGCCATAATGCGGCATTAAACTTATCGGTAAGATACTTGGAAAGTTCCTCATCGTTTTTTGCTTCTCTGGACAGAGAAGAATAATAAGGGCTTACCATAAGGTGCGGTATGCTCGTCTCATTGCTCACTACCACGTATTCATCATTGACTTTTTCCACAATCACATCGGGTATTATGTATTTTACGCTTTCTCCCGAAGCAAAGCTTCTGCCCGGTTTAGGTTCCAGAGTACGTATCAAATCGCATACCATTTGAACCTGACTTACGGACATTCCTATTTTCTTTGCTACCTTGCTCAATTTGTTATCGCCCAAATCTTCAAGATGATTGAGGATTATATATTCTGCAACTTCGTCAAGAAGACCTTTTGCCGCAAGCTGTATAATAAGGCATTCTGCCAGACACCTTGCCCCCACTCCTGACGGCTCAAAAGTCTGAATAACATCAAGAATCCTTTCCACATTTTCCACTTTGGTTTTAAAGCATTTTGCAACTTGCTCGGTTGTAACGGTAAGATATCCGTTTTCGTCTATGGCTTCCACAAGATATCTGCCTATTTTCAGGTCGTCACCTTTAAGTTTGGAAAAGGTAAGCTGCAGAAGCAAGTAATCTTCCAGCGTTTCCTCTTTGCTCACAAACTGCTCGTATGAATATTCCTCTCTTTCCGGAGAATATTCCCATTGTTTATAGCTTTGTTCGTCATCATAATCGTCACGGATTTTTTCGCTCAGGTCTACAAGATTTTCTTCCCTTCTCTTATCAAATTCGAGGACGGGATTTTCGAGCAATTCTTCCTGCACAAAAGAGTCGAGTTCCTGATTATTGAACTGCAAAATGCGAATAGCCTGAATCAATTCAGGCGTCATGGTCAATTTTTGTGTCTGTTCAATTGTCAATCCGTAACTCAGTTTCATTTATAATCCAAAATCCTTGCTATGAAATAGATTGATAATATTTTATCTTGTATGCAAATATTATACCAAAGTATGCCTGTTATTTCAACCCCGGGAATCCCATTTGTCTTAAAGCTTCAAAAAGAATTATGTTTGCTGAATTGGAAAGATTAAAGGAGCGTGTTCTCGTATTTTCACTCATCGGAATCCTTATTGCCCTTTCCTTGTGCTTCTCGATAAAATCTCTCGGCAGGCCTTTTGTTTCTCTTCCGAACAAAATAAAGTCTCCGTCTTGAAATTTTGCATCGGTATACAGCCTGCCTCCCTTTGTGGTTGCAAGCCACAATCTCCGCTCGCCGTATTTTGCCATAAAATCATCCAAACTGTCGTGAACTTCCAGGTTTACATAAGGCCAATAATCAAGACCCGCTCTCTTGACCTGTTTATCCTCTATGCTGAAGCCGAGCGGACGAACCAAATGAAGATTTGTGTCGGTAGCAGCACAGGTTCTTGCTATATTGCCTGTATTAGGCGGTATTTCTGGTTCAACAAAGACTATATTTAAACTCATATTTATCTTTTAAACTCTCCTTTAGTTTTTTATGTGTCCCAATAAATAATAACAAATTTTCAAAAAAGGTAAAGACAAAATTTCAAAACTGTTATATAATTTCTTCATTGTGAATAATTCGGAGGTAAACTAATGAAAACTGCAAATATCGGCCTGCTTGGCTTTGGCAATGTAGGCGGAGGAACATATAAAATCCTCACAGACAACAAGAAACTAATCGAAAACAGAATCGGCGTTTCTCCGAAAATAGTAAAAATCTTACAGAGAAACAGAAACAAGAAACGCCTTGTAGACGCAAACCCGAATTTGCTTACTGAAGATCCCGATGATATAATCAACAATCCGGATATAGATATAGTGGTTGAGATGCTCGGAGGCATTGAACCTGCAACTTCCTTTATGCTTCAGTCCATGAAACATAAAAAACATGTGGTAAGCGCCAACAAGGCTGCTATTGCTGCCAACTATGAACTTCTTATGTCAACCGCCAAAGAAAACAACGTTGAATTTTTATTTGAAGCCAGCGTTGCGGGTGGTATACCGGTTCTTACTGCCATGACCAATGCTCTTGAGGCAAATAATTTTGTAGAAATCATGGGTATACTTAACGGAACCACAAACTATATACTTACAAAGATGACTGAAGAAGGATTACCTTATGAAGAAGTCCTCAAAGATGCCCAGGCAAAGGGATTTGCCGAAGCAGACCCTACTGCCGACGTAGAAGGAATCGACGCTGCCAACAAGCTTTCCATTTTAATGGCTCTGGCATTTAACAAGTACGTTGCTCCAAGCGATATTCCGACAACGGGAATAAGCAAAATCACTTCGGAAGACATAAAAGCCGCTTCTGAGCAAAACAAAAAGATAAAACTGATAGGCAGCGCTTCCGTCAAGAACGGAAAATTTGACTACAGCGTAAAACCCGTTCTCCTTGATGCATCACACCCGCTGGCAGGAGTCAGCAATGAGTTCAACGCCGTTTACATTACAGGCGACATGGTAGGCGAGCTGATGTTCTACGGCAAGGGCGCAGGTCCTCTCCCTACCGGAAGCGCGGTATGCGGCGATATTTTAAGCATTATGAAAAAATATAAATAAAATCACTTAATATACGGAGGAATTTAAAATGACATTGTACAAGCAATGGATAGACCTTATGGAAGGTCAGACAGAAGAAACTTTTGAAGAATTCTGGAAAGAATACAGCGGCACCGAGACCCGTGTTTATGAGCACATACTGGCAAACAAGGACGAGCACCTGTCAGGAACTTTTGAGGAGCTGGCCGCTAAATTTGAAGCTAACCCTGTAATATTCATGGGCTTTCTTGACGGTATAAACACAAGCCTCAACAAGGCTAACGACCTTGAATCCATTACGGAAACCACCCCTCTTGATTTGGATGTGGATTTCGATAAACTGTTCTTCAACATGCTTAAAGCTGACGCTGATTACCTGTACTCCCTTCCGCAGTGGGAAGATGTGCTCTCAGAAGAACGCAGAAAGGAAATAGTCAAAGAATTTAAACGTTCAAAGACAGTTCACAAAGAGAAGGAACCGGGCAGAAACGACCCTTGCCCATGTGGCTCCGGCAAAAAATACAAGAAATGCTGCGGCGCAAACAAATAAATTGACGAAAAGGAAATATTATGTATAAAGAAGACTTATTGGACATCGATGTTATACAACATCAGAATAATTTTATTTTCAAAACGTTCGTATGGATGTTTGCAGGGCTTTTGGTTACAGCTGCCTGTGCGTGGATAACCTACGCTTCTAATCTTTTCTGGTATTTTCTTTATGAAAACACCTTTACAACTCTGTTGATTGCAGAAGTCGTAGTAGTTATTCTGTTTTCGTTTTTATTCAAGAAGCTGCCGCCTGTAGCTGTAGGCGTTCTGTTCTTTGCCTATGCAGTGCTTAACGGACTCACTCTTTCTGTGATATTTGCCATATATCAGATGAGTTCCATAGTGATTCTGTTTCTGGCAGGAGCCGCTCTTTTCGGAGGCTTTGCTTTATACGGCTACAGATGCAAAAGCGATTTGAGCCACTGGGGCCCTATGCTTATGATAACCCTCATTGTTTCAGTGGTAATGAGCTTAATAAACATCTTCCTTTTAAAAAGCAGTATTATGGAAATGGTAATAGACTGCGCTGTATTGGTTCTGTTCTTCGGCATTACGGTATACGACATGAACAGAATTAAGCAGTTCAGCATGGCCGCTCTTGAAAGCGACAGAAAGCTCTATATATACGGAGCAATGCAGCTTTACCTGGATTTTATAAATATATTCCTGAGACTTCTTTCTCTGTTTGGAAAGAAAAAGTAGAAAAAGTAGAAACGGCAAACCCGGCGATGTGATGACGCCGGGTTTTTATTTTACCTTACTATTGAACTTATAAATTCCACAAGCTCTTTTTCTTCAATTCCTGACGTCTCTATTCCGTAATATATCCCCTCTTTCTCAAATTCCGCAATATAGGCGTCTTCATATTTGTATATCATAATTTCCGTATCATATATTTGGGACGGCTTTCCGCCTTCAAACACATAACATCTGGCCGGCTGCTGTTTGTCGGAAAAATCAATGCTTATCCATCGTTCTCCCGTGCTGTTTTGGTAAACGTAACTGTACCATGCCAAAATATCGTATTCTCCGCTTTTACCGTTTCTTGAATAAGCTTCTCCAAAATCCTGTTCTGTCAAATCTTCCGGTATTTCCAAAGAATCCAGGGCTGCAAAGGCTATTGCATTTACTTCATCGGCCCACTTTATATCAATATCAAGTAGGGCGGCATCTATTACAGAAACTTCGTTGACAAATATATTTTCCTCTTTCAGCGGCTCCAAATTTGGCAGCAGCATTGTTCCAAGCAAAACCACCATGCAGATAGGAATTGCTGAATATTTTAACCATAACTTCTTTTTGCCCTGAGCTTTCTCAATTACAGTATCGTATATGCTTTGTTTGTTTATCTTTTCGCTAAAAATCCCCTTTAATGTTTCCATTTTTATCATCCTCCCTTTCCATATAAACGCTCAGTTCTTTCAGGTTCCTGTAGAGATGGTTTTTTACATTGGATTCCGTAAGCGCCAATTCCCGGGAAATATCTTTAATGGTCATCCGGCTGTAAAAATACAAATAGAATATCTTTGCCACCGTAACATTCTTGCTTTTTATGTGGTTCCAGACTTTTTCGGCGTCATACTTTAAAAATATTGTTTTTTCCAGATTGAAATCGTCGGGAACGGCCTCAAGGACTGCGTCTTCCGCCTCTTTGATTTTAGCGCGGTATCTGAACCTGTAAAAATCTTTTACCTTGTTTTTTGCAATTCCCATTACGTACCGCTTATCTTCTGCCTTATCTATCTTTTTGTACAGGGCCAGATATATATTCTGAATTATGTCCTTTACGTCCTCTATGTCAGAGCAGTGACAGACCACGTATTTTGCAACTTCATCGTAGGAATCCTCGTATAATTTTTCAAACTTATCTGAAATATTTTGGCTCGCCATTTTATCACCTCAATAATACAGTCGCAAAAAGATACAAAAAAGTTTCATAAAAAAAGAAAAAAGCTGCCCTGTTAGTGGCAGCTCCATGATACATGTAATTCTGCCTCCCTCGGCAGCTCCTAAATGTTGGCTTAATATCAAGAAATCAAGAAAATAGCCAACTCAGGTTTACATAAAACCTGTTATTCGTGGTTATTTGCTGTGGTTTTATTGTGCTTGTTGGCTTTTTTTGAACGTAAGATAAATCTGGACAACACTTTTGGCGTTTTTCGTTGTCTGTTTTTGAAATCTCCGGCCAAAAAGCCAACATAGCCTTAAAAGCGACGCCAAAACTTACATTTATTGGAATTTATGTTGGCTGTTTTCTCGTTTCCGGTTAAAAAAGCCAACGCCAGCCGCCGGCAACACCGACCGCACCGCTTCAAACCAGTCCTAATGCTGAGGCACTACCGCAAAATAAGTCAAATCGCCGTCGCTGTCGTTGATTAAGCTGTGTTCACAGCCCTCAGGACAATAATGGACGTCTCCGGCACCAACCTTCTCGTAATCTCCTTCAAAGAAAACTTTGCCGCAGCCGCTTTGGATAAAGATAACTTCGCTGCTGCCTTCGTGCCTGTGCAGTCCTATGGAAGCTCCCGGCGTCAGCTTGCCGAACATTATGCGGTTATTGTCGTCCACAAACATCTTTGCAGCCGTATCACCTTCTCCGCCTTTAAAATTATGTAAAATTTGCGTTTCCGTTCTTTCAAAATCAATTATCATCTTTTTCTCCTCATAACTTCAGTGCGTCCACAGGACACTCATCTATACATTTCATGCACAAAATACATTCGGTTCCGTTAAGGCGCTTCCTTGAATTGTCTGTCATATCCACATTCATCGGACAAACTCTGCGGCACTTTCCGCAGGAAATACATTTATCCTTATCCACCTTTACCCGCAGCAGCGAATAATAAGACGCCGGCTTCAGAAATACGGTAATCGGGCATACATATTTACAAAAGGCCCTGTTGTCTTTCAGCACAAAAGCCATTGCAATGCCCACCGCATAATATAAAGCATTGCCTGCGATAAAACTTATAAACATTATTTCTTCAACGTTCTTCACCTTAAGCAGAAACAGGCCTGCAACAAAGGCCAATGAAATGCCGAACAGTATATACCTTATAAAACCTATCTTAAGCCTCGGTTTATCCGGCTCCTTATATGGCAGAAAATCAAGAATCATGGCAGTCCAGCATGCGTATCCGCACCAACCTCTTCCGAATATCAAAGGGCAGAATATCTTAGCCACCACATAGTGAATGACGGCCGCTTCAAAGACTCCCAGAAACAGATAATACCAGAAACCTTCGATTTGCATATTTTCCCGGCACATGAGCCCAAGATAGCAGAGCATGTATAAGCCGACTCCCAGCTGTACGATTTGCCTTGCATACTTAAAACGCCTTATATACAAAGTCAGTCCCAATGCGATAAATCCGCCTATATATGTAAAGTTGCACAGATAAAACAGATTATCGAGAGTCCTCCATAAGACGATAGCTATAGTCTCAAATATGATAAACATTGTAATAGGCGCCGAATATTTTTTCATAAGTACCTCCGGCAAATATTTTATCATAAAGTTTAATATAAAAACAGCTTTTTGTGGTATACTTTTTTCGGAGGTACAGCATCATGGTAAAAAACGAAGACATAAACAAAATATTGGACATTTTAGAAGATACATATCCGGAAGCCGAATGTGCCCTGCATCATAAAGACGTATATCAGCTCATCGTTGCGGTGGCTCTGTCTGCCCAGACCACAGACAAGTCGGTAAATCAGGTAACTCCCGCTCTGTTTGAAAAATACCCCACTCCTTATGAGCTTGCAGATGCAGATCCTGAAGAAGTGGCTGAATACATAAAAAGAATAGGCATGTACAAGACCAAATCCAAGAACATCATAGGACTTGCCAAATCTCTCGTTGAAAATTACGAAGGCAAAGTCCCGGATGACTACGACGCCCTCGTGTCTCTTCCCGGCGTAGGCAGAAAGACCGCCAACGTGGTTCTTTCCGTAGGCTTCGGTCATCAGAGAATCGCTGTGGATACTCACGTTTTCAGAGTTGCAAACAGAATAGGCCTTACAAATGAAAAAGACGTGCTTAAAACCGAGCTGGCTCTCATGGACAGGCTTCCTGAAAATCGCTGGTCAAGAACCCACCATAGCCTCATATATCACGGAAGGCAGTGCTGCGATGCCAGAAAGCCCAAATGCTCTGAATGTGCCATAAGCTCCTACTGCGACTACGCAAAGGCGGCAAAGGCCGCAGATACGCCCGATGCGTCCAAAGCGCCAAAGCATTAGCAGCGTCCACGCCCAAAGCTTTAAGGGCGTCCAAAGCGCCAAGCACACTAAAGGCATCAAAATAGCCTATATGCAAATAAATTCAATTATAAGAACCGTAAAACAGCAGGAAATAGCGACTTTAAACAAGCTTGCTCCAAACCATGCGGCAGCAACGCCCACAGCCAAGGCTGCCGCTCCTGCAACAGGGCTTTGAGTCACCTCTATGATTGCCGGAAAAGTCATTACGGCAAGGGTTACGTAAGGAACGTAATATAAAAAGGATTGTAAAAACTGGTTTTCTATCTGCTTTTGAATCAAAGTAAGCGGCAAAACTCTTATGGCGTAAGATACTGCCGCCATAATAAGGATATATATGTAAACGTTAGATGACATCTTTCCCCTCCTCTTCTTTTTCCGCTTCTGAATTCTCTGCTCCGAACTCCTCCGCTTCAGAACCTTCTGCTCTTGAATCCTCCGCTTCGGAATCTTCCGGCTTTTTCGGGAACAACAGAGCCGCAGCCGCTGAAATAGCCACCGTCAGAATAATTGTCCTCGTGCCGTCGGACATTGAATCGAATATGGATAAGTGAGCGGCCAGATAGCTGGCAGCAAAGCAAATCACAATTATTCCCGCAATAATCTTGCTCTTTCTTGCCGGAGGAATTATAACGGCAAGAAACATTCCGTACAAAGCCACGCTGAAAGCGCTTACCAGCCTTAGCGGCAACAGGTTTCCGGCAACGGTGCCAAGGGCAACTCCTATAGCCCAAAGAGGCGAAGCTATAATAGCCGCGCCGTATGTATAATAGGGATTCATATACCCGGGTCTTGCAATAGCTATTCCAAAGAGCTCATCCGTAATGTAATTTGCCATAACCAGCCTGTGCCAGAAAGGCATATTGGGGTCAAGTCTCTGGCTCATGGCACAGCTCATAAGCATATATCTGGCATTGGTAATGAAGATAACAAGAGCCATTTCAATATAAGCGGCTCCTGCCCCTATCATGGTAAATCCCACATACTGACCGGCTGAGGCGTTGCACAAAAGGCTCGTGATAAGGCTTTGAAAAGCCGTTACTCCGGCATTCTGAGCAGCTATTCCAAGGGAAAAGCCCACCGCCAGATACCCAAGTCCTATAGGGATTCCGTCTCTCATCCCCTCTCTGAATACATTTTTGTTATCCGCCAATCTCAGTGAAAATCTGTCATCATTTTTTGTCATATTCAACTCACCTTTCAAGTCTCATGTGATTTTATTATATATTTTCCATTTACATTAGTAAAACAAATGTTTATAATGATGTCATAAGAAAAATTGATGAGGTTGGATTATGATTTCGAGGTACGAAATATTCTGCGAAGTAATAGAAAAAGGCAGCTTTACCAAGGTCGCCCAAAATCTGGGCTATTCGCAAAGCGCAGTAAGTCAGGCTGTTAAAACCTTAGAGGACGAAATCGGCGTAACTCTGATTGACAGGAGAAAAGACGGAATCAGCCTGACACCTGACGGCGCCGAATACTTTCCCTATCTCAGGGCCATATATTCAGCCGAAAAAGCTTTAAACCAAAAGCGCAGCGAAATGAAAGGCTTAGAAAACAGCATAATACGCATAGGAACTTTCACCAGCGTCAGCCGCAACATCCTTCCTCCCCTGATGAAATCCTTCAAAGATATTTATCCTGACGTGACTTTCGTGCTCAGGCAGGGAGAATACACCAGTATATGCAAGTGGATACAGGAGCAGAGCATAGATTTCGGATTTGTAAACATAGCCGCAGTATCAGATGTTCAGACCACCACCCTTTACGAGGATAAAATGCTTGCTGTACTGCCAAAGGGCCACAGCCTTTCAGATAAAAAGAATTTGAGTCTGAGAGACTTGACATCAGAGCCTTTTATATTGCTTGATGAAGGCTCATACAACACGACCCTTACAGCTTTTAAAACAGGCCGCCTGTCTCCCCGCATCGCCTACGAAGTTTACGATGACTATACCATACTGGCCATGATAAAACAGAATCTGGGCATTTCCTTAATGTACGAAGGTGTTCTCAAAGGTTTTGAGGAAGATTTTGATATAAGGCATATAAAGGAAGCGCCGAAAAGAGTCGTCGCCCTCGCCTGCCGTAATAAGGACACCATGCCCTACGCTTCCAAAGCTTTCGCCGATTACATTATAGACTGCTGCAAAGAATTGAAGCAGCCTGAAAGCTTATAAAATTCATAAAAAAATTAAAACTGTCTCATTGCATAGGCAAAAATACAGCATTATAATTCCCTGTAAGGAGGTTTGAGATATGGCTAACGAAGATAAAAAAGATTTTAACGCAATGCTTCACAAAGAAACAGACATGCCCAAGATTCAGATTATCACCGACAAGGCGTCCATCGAAAAATACGGCGGAGACAGAATGTACTTTGCGCCTCCTGTGGATTACGATAAGGTGATGAAGCAGGTTCCCTCAGGAAAGGTAATCACGGTAGGAAAAATCAGAGAATACTTTGCCAAAGCAAATAATGCTGACTTTACTGAACCCATTACGGCCGGGATTTTCGTATCCATTGCAGCCTGGGCAAGTTATCAGCGTTTTGACGATGAAACCCCTTACTGGAGGACGCTAAAGGCCAAAGGCGAACTTAATCCCAAGTACCCCGGCGGAGTTAAGGCTCAGAAAGAAAAGCTGGAAGCCGAAGGCCATACGGTCATCCAAAGAGGCCGGAAAAACATAAGATATTTTGTAAAGGATTATGAAACCGCTCTGTTTGAGCTTTTATGATAATTTAATTTCAGGAGGAAACAGAAAATGAAACTAAAGCAATACGTTGTCGACGCCTTTACGGACAGTGTGTTCAAAGGAAACCCGGCAGCCGTCTGCGTTCTGCCGGAATGGCTTCCCGATACTCTTATGCAGGATATAGCCAAAGAAAACAATCTTTCGGAAACCGCATTTACCGTAAAGAACGGCGAAGAATACGAACTACGCTGGTTTACGCCGGGCGGTGAAATTGATTTATGCGGCCACGCCACCTTAGGTACGGCATACGTTTTAATGAGCTTTTATGAACCGAATTGCAGCCGGATTTCTTTTCAAACCAAGAGCGGCCGGCTTGTGGTTAAGAAAGTAAATGACTTATACGAAATGGATATGCCGGCTTATTCTCTTACCCGGGTTCCTGTCACGGATGAAATGGAGCAGACCATCGGCTTTCGCCCGCTTGAAGCATGGATGGGCCGGGATCTGGTTTGCGTAATGGAGAACGAACAGCAGGTCATTCAGGCCTCCCCTGATGATGAAAATCTGAAAGAACTGGACGGCCTTTTGCTTCAGCTTACAGCAAAAGGCACGGACTACGATTGCGTTACCAGAACTTTGGGCCATTGCCATGTCGTTCCTCTCTGGGCTCAAAAGCTTCAAAAGAGCGACCTGATTGCATTTCAGGCTTCCAAGAGAAGCGGAGTCCTCTATTGTCACATGGACAATGACCGGGTAATATTGGCCGGCAAAGCTGCCCTCTATTCAAAGGCAGAAATCTATGTGCCTGAATAGTCAAAGCCATAGACTTAGGAAAGGATACGTTAAGATGATAAAAGTACTGTTCGTGTGTCACGGCAATATATGCCGCTCCCCTATGGCGGAGTTTGTTTTTAAAGATATGGTCGGCAAGGAAGGCCTTTCCCATAAATTTGAAATAGCCTCCGCCGCCACAAGCAGAGAAGAAATCGGAAACCCTGTTCACCACGGCACCAGAAACAAGCTTGCCCCTCTGGGCATCTCCGTTGCCGGAAAAACCGCGGTTCAGATTACAAAAAAAGATTACGACCATTACGATTACATCCTCGTAATGGACGAAAACAACAGGCGTAATCTAAACCGCCTTTTAGGCCGCCCTTCCCTGTCTAAAGTTCACGGACTTCTGGATTTCAGCCGCAATCCACGCAGCATTGCGGACCCTTGGTATACAGGTAATTTTGACGTTACATACGACGATATAGTTGAAGGCTGCCGGTCTTTTCTGGCTTGGCTCAAAGAACAAGGTGAAGTATAATGTACTACACATATATGTTGAGATGTGAGGACGGCTCACTTTACACCGGCATAACCACCGACTTGGACAGGCGCTTTAAAGAGCACCTGTCAGGCGGTAAGGCCGGCGCCAAATACACTAAGAGCCGCAAGGCAGTAAAAATAGAGGCTTCTTGGGCTTCCGTCAGCAGGTCAGCCGCCTCCAAACTGGAATATGCCCTGAAACGTTTATCAAAATCAGAGAAAGAGCTCCTTGCCAGGGAGCCTGAAAAACTTTCTTCTGTTTTAGATGATAAACTTGATTGCAATCTTTACGAAACTGTTGTATAATACTTTCGTTGCCGCAGTGCAAAGCGCGGCACTCCTGCTGGTGTGGCTCAATGGTAGAGCACTTCATTCGTAATGAAGGGGTTGGGGGTTCGATTCCCTTCACCAGCTCCAATCGACTTTATCTTCGGACTTTCACAAGTCCGAAGATTTTTTTATGCCGAAACGTTGAAACGCCTGAGACAGTCCGGTCGCACTAAAGCCGGAAAGACCCGCCTCCGGGCAACATAATTTCGGCGGGTCTTAACATTATTTCGTGAATTCACTAAAACATTGTAACCGGGATAACATGGTTTCAAAAAAAGATAACCTTTTTTCGTGAATTCACAGAATCGTTGTAGCTCCGCTAACATAATCCGGGAAACCCTTAACATTATTTCGTGAATTCACCAAAACGTGTCTCCCCTCACCCACCGGCTAAATTTAAATTTACGTTCAACGTCTATCATTAGAAGCAAAAGTTTGATATAATTTACCCAGCGATAAATAGGGATTTGTAGAAAAGGTATAAAAATTATGAAAAGAATACCAAATGAAGAATGTGCATCTATATGTGGATTGTTTTGTGGAGCATGTCCAGCTTTTCCGGAAGAGTATCATGGCTGTTTTTCTGACTTTGTTCGTGATGCGTGTAAAAATTGTGTTACACATGGTTTTTAGAATGTGCAAAAAATCATAATGTTAAGCGTTGCTATGAATGTGCTAAATTTCCTTGTAACAAATTAAAGGAATTTAGCACTAAACCTGTTATAAATGGAATTTGCAATCATGCAAATGTAATTCCAGATTCTTTGAGAATGAAGCAAGTGGGAGTTTCACAATGGATTAATGAAAAAATATCTGAACACAAATGTCCTAAATGTGGAGAATTGATAAATTGGTATGAAATGAAAACTCATACTTGTAAATAAGAGCGCAAGAAATAGTAATTTGTTGCTATGCTACGATAAATAGCATAAATGTAAAGTATTGTTGCTGTTATTTATAGTCTTTGAATTATAAAATTGATGTCAGAAAGGAGTGATACCTATGACATTAGGTCAAAAACTAAAAGAGATAAGAAAAAGATTTGGCTTATCTCAAGAACAACTTGCTGAAATAATGAATGTTTCAAGACAAGCTATAACTAAATGGGAAAATGATAGTGGAATTCCAGATATAAGTAATTTACAGGAACTTTCAAAGGTATTTGGTATAACAATAGATTATTTATTAAATGATGAAAATCAATTACCAGCTTTATCAATGAAAAAACAACTTGATAAGGATAAATATAAAAGTAAGGTTTCTTCGTATGAAGCAATACTAAAGGAATACTATCCTGCACCATGGGAAGTTTATATTTTAACAAGAGATAAAAAAATGAGTAAACTAGAAGCAACTTTTGACTTTTTAGTTGGAGCAGGTACAGTAGAGTTGGCAGATGCTTTAAATGATATGTCTCCATATTACTTAGTAACAAAAGATAATTTAAAACTTTTAGTAAATATAAAAGATTGGATATTAGAAGTAATAGAATTACCGTGCGATACAAATGAGAAAAAATTTAGTTATGAAAAAAATAAGTTTATAAATCGTGGTAGGTTAAAATATAAGAACAAATAGTAACTAAATTACAATTTATAGAGCAGATCGTATTTACGATTTGTTCTTTTCTTGATATAACTAAAAAGAAATACAAGCAGTAATCTACAAAGGAGATTCAATCATGAAACTGTTTAACAGAAAAAGCAAAGTGGAAACTGTCAATGACGAGATTTGCAATGTTGTCCTTCACTTAAATATGCGGCTAATGCCTAATGATAGAGGCGCTTTATTTGAAGACCCTATCGACGAAGTGCTGCACAAGCACAATATCGGTGAAGTCACAGGCGGAGGAACTCTGCTCTCAGAAGGTAAAATGCCGATATCATGCGATATTGACTTTAGCATTAAAAAAGAGCAGATTGATAATTTTATTTCATTCTTAAAAAATGTCGGCATCGACACTATGGCAAAAGGCAGTTACGTAGAATATGACGGCCAAAAGGACGAAGTCGGAAATTTAGAAGGACTAAGTTTAATTCTTGACGGCACCGGCTTAGATGAAAATGTATATAAAGAAAATGACGTAAATGATGTTATTGCCGAGATAGATAATCTGATAGAAGAAAAAGGTCAATATCACAGTTACTACATTGGCGAAAAGAATACAAATTTGTACTTTTACGGCAATTCCTTTGACGAAATGAAAGAGATTATATCTGATTATACAAAAACATCACCATTATGTGAGAATAGTATAATTGAACAGATATAACCGGTACAAATTACAACTTCGAAAGGGAGCTGAGATTATGGATAATAAAAAAGACGTTGTCAGTAAAAGTGTGAAATCCGGAATAACCTTTGGCAGTGCATTGGCAATGGTAATAAGTTATGTAAATTGGCATTCAGTTGGCTGGGCTATCGTTCATGGACTGATGAGCTGGGTGTATGTCATTTATTATGTAATCAGGTATTAAACCACAACTTCACGAGGTGCCGGTATCATGAAATTGTTGGATTATACGGGAAAACTAAACAGTCATAGCGAATATCTGCAAGTGATGAAATGTTTAGAAAACAAATGCAAATATATAGACTACATCTTGGTTGACGAGGATGAGAAAGAGTTTATAGAACGGTTTGAAAACCTTGTCATATCAGTGAAACTTACAAACAGATGGTGGGGAACGAAATCCGGCGGAAGAAGCAAGATATATAAACTAAAAGCATCTAAAGAAGTGTTCAAATACCTAAGGCAATTTGAAACTTTTTGTAAATATTTTGTTTCGGACAAAGGAGATTTTGCAGAAGAAACCGACTTTGGAATAAATGATATTGCCTTTTTTGATGACAAAGAAATGCCCCTGCTGTTTACAACAACCCATGAAGGATATATCATGATCAGGGAAGATTTGATAAAATAAATCAGCATTTTATAAATAAATTAAACCACTGGTATGTGTGATTCATTAAGCTAAAATGATAAAATTATTCTCGAAACGAGGGATAATTATGAATCAGGAAAAAATAGGGAAATTTATATCAGAAAGAAGAAAAGATAAAAAAATAACTCAAGCACAATTAGCAGAAAAGTTGGGAGTAAGTACCAACGCCGTCAGTAAATGGGAACGTGGCTTATGCTTAATGGATATGTCTTTATTGAAACCTTTAAGCGAAATATTAGAAGTCAGTGTAAACGAAATACTGTCCGGAGAGAAAATAGATAGTGAAGATATCGAAAAAAAGAGCGAAGAAAATATTGTAAAACTAACGGAACTGATAAATTTAAAAACGATGAGATACGGTATCATCGGAATGGCAATATTTTTTATTATATTAGTAATTATTTCTCTGTTTAAAGAAACGTCGCCTGCAGCATTAGTCAGCATGTTATGCGCATATAACTCCGTAACCTTTTTAAGCAGATATAAAATAGGACGTGATAAAATCGATTTAATTTCCGGTATCTTGTTTTTTATAGCTGTTATTTGCAATACTTTTTCATTTGTAATATCTTGATAAATTGCAATTTTATACAGGAGACAACTTTTATGAGCAGTAAATTCACCAAAGAAGAAAGAAAAAAATTTATGTTGAAAAAGCATATCAAGGACCACCTGTTTGAGTACATTTTAGACATAATAGGCCCTGTGCTGTTGACCCTACTTGTGCTCCATTTGTGCAAGGCGCAGGATTGCATATACGGTATCCTTTTGGCTCTGGCATATTCAGTGGGAAAAGTGTCCTATAACATACATTATTACAAAAAAGAGTTTCTCGACATGGATATCAAATAAAGATTAAATAAAGACCCGCACGGGAGCAGACCCCCCTTCTGCTCCCGTGTTTTTCTTTTGGTTCTATGTCAAATGTTGGGTGGGCGAAAGTAAATTGCCTGTCTCAGCATTGTTTTGCTACGGCCATAGCTGTAGCGTTGGCTTTTTGCGAGGCCGACGCTCAAAAAGCCAACATTTATTCCAGTAACTGTAAATTCAGGACGATTTCCGGGGCCTCTGTTGGCTTTTTGAGCTCCTTACCCAGAATTGGCCTACAAAAAACCTTAAAACTGTAGGCCAATTTTCTATTTCAATGAAAAACAGCCAACGTCGATGCCTTTCGACGCAGTGCCGCCAGGCATTATGTAAACCTATGTTGGCTAAATTTTGAGTTTTTCAAGATTCCGCCAACATTATTTACAATAATTGTAAGCTTATCATTAGGTGTTCTTCCACTTTCTCCTATATGTTGTCGCCATGGCTGAAATCCGGAAATCTGCCAACAGTTTTGGATAGAAAAATGTTGGCAATTTTTACTTATTTTTAAAAAGTGGCAATATCGACATTTTTCGACACGGAAAATCCATGTGATTCATTGAATTTTGTTGGCAGATTCCGGCTTATTAAAAATTTTGCCAACATTTGCCTCCACCCTTTTTTTCGCCTACCCCAACATTTATTATAGAGCCTTTTCTTTTGGTCTCGTCCGGTCTCCTCCCTTACTCATATTCCCGCAGCCGCTGGGCGACAGGCCGGTTATTTACCGTTTTTCTGTAAGTAATTATCGGCGTCATAACGCATAGGAGCATTATCAGCAAAATTCCGCCCATTAAAGGAATCACCGGGATTCTAAAGGGAATTTCCATGTAGTTCATAGACTGAAAACAGATATACGTAATGACTGAACCCGCTGTCAGCGTAATGAATACAGAAAACATGGCGTATAAAATGCCTTCTCTAATCAAAAGCCGCTCCGTTTGTTTTCGGGACATTCCGATGCTTTCCATAACGGAAAAGGTGAGTTTTCGGGTCTGTATGCCGCTTGCAATGGTATTGACATAATTCAAGGCTCCCACAAACAAGAGCAGCAAAGCGATTGTCACCCCTATTTTCATCATGTTTCCCTGGGAATCCTGAATTTTTTTCATGTTTTCATATCGTGATTCCACATATAAGTCATTGCTGTACGGGCTGTTCTCTAAAAGAAACATAATCCGATTTTCTGCTTCTTCATTATATGAATTGTCATAGCTTATGTTCATGCTCAGTACGGCCTGTTGTGAAGAAAGCTTTTCTAAATAATCCTGACTTACAATCAGCGTCGGGCCTATATTTCTTCCGCCGTAATACATCTCGTAAGACACAGCTCCTACCCTGATTTCATGCTGCTGATTCTGAAAAGCAAAATCCACTTTTCGGCCGATATATTCTTCCGGTATTTCAGAACCTGCATACTGGACAATGCAGACTTTTCCGCTCAAAAAATCTTCCTTGCTTACAGCAGCTGCCGCACCTCCAAGAGACTGATTCAGATAATCAAACTCCTCCTCGTCTATGCCCTTTAACATTCCGTAATACTTATCCGGGTTTTCCCTGTAATCGGCAAGAGTTTCTTCGTAAGAAATATAAGGAGTTCTTTCCACATAGTTTGCAAGCCACATGAGGGCAAAACCGTCCTCGTCATAAGGAAAGCTTACGGCTACTCCTTCCACAAGATGAAAGTCCTCTACTCCCTCAGTTTTTTCTATTTCTTTGATTAAAGAGCTATCTATCGCCGGTTTAAGAGAAGCCATATCCTCCGATGTCTGCGTCTGGTTTTGGATAATTAAATCTCCGTTCCAATAATTGGGCATGACTGTTCTTTCGCCCTGACTGGTGATAATCGTCGTAAGACAGTAAAATACCGACAGGCTTGTTGCCAGAGAAAGGAGCACGACAACGGTTTTCTTCTTGCCTTTGCAGAGCTGTTCAAAGGCCATTTCCCAGAAGAAAGCTTTCTTCTTTTTCGCTTTGTACCCTTTGCCTTTTGAAGTAGCTTCTCTGTATTTTGCAGCTTCCACCGGCGTGACTTTTGCGGCAATCTCAATGGGTTTTCTTATTCCGCACAAGATTGAAACTGCCGTTACCGCCACGCTGATAAGCAGAATTACCGGGTTAAATCGCAGCTCCAGATTATCCGCTCCAATGCCTGAAATACCCATAATATATGGAACCAGTTTGACACATGAAACAATCCCTAAAAGAGCCCCTGCCAGTATTCCCCATATACTAACCGGCGCCATTTGCTTTGCGATGAAATTCATTAGCTGTTTCTTGGTCATGCCTAAAGACTGAAGCAAGCCGTAATATCGTATCTTCCCTGAAACCGACAAATACAGAATGTTGTAAATCAGTAGGTATGCGCTCATGCAGATAATCAGAGCCAGCCCGCATATTCCCAGCAGCAGTTTGAAGGAATTTTCGATATAGCTTGTGGGCGCAAAAATCTGTCTGCTCGAAAAGTCCAGAGAGTCTTCTATTGAATCTATGGCAGACGGCAAAACGTAATTGCGGTTTAACTTTATGCAGAGAATTCCGTCTTTTTTCAAATCATAGCCTGCCTGCTCGTAAAAAGCCTTTGAAACAAAGGCGGCTGTCCTGTCTCCGTAACCGTCCCATATTCCGCTGATAACGAACTCGTCTGTATAAACGCCTGTATTATTCTCGTATGTCAAAACAAGACTGTCTCCTGTAGAGAGGTTTTCATTTCCGCAGGCTTTCAATATGTCTTTTGTGACCATAAGTTCATTTTTCTCTTGGGGATAATGACCTTCTAACTGCGTCCGTGCCGGCGCCATTTGCTTTTCCCAGAAAACTTCGTCTCACCATAACAAGCCGATTTCCACCGTATTATCAAACTCCGTGCTTTTGATAAAACCGGCATAAGATTCAATGCCCACACTTTCTATGTCCGGATTTTGCTGCAAGGTCTCAAGCTGCTCCTTAGTGAATCCGTTCATTGTGGCAATATCGTACTCTGACCCGTTTAATCTGATGTTTTGCAGCCTGCTCGAATCCAGATAAGTAATCCCTGTTGTGAATACGCAAAACAGCATAAATGCTGACAGGACTATGGTAAAAAACAAAATCCCGTATTGTTTTCTGTCGGCACGCACGCTGTTTTTAGCCAGCTTGTTTATAATCGCTTTATTATTATTTGCCAACATGAAAATCACTTCCTTTAAAGATTTTTCCGTCTTTAATCCGGACTATTCTGTCCGCCATTTGAGCAATGTCCATGTCGTGGGTTATGACAATCAAAGTCTGCCGGTACTGTCTGCTCAGCACTTTCAAGAGGCCTATCACATCATGGCCGGTGGCAGTATCCAGATTGCCCGTCGGTTCATCAGCAAGGATAATTGCCGGTTTTATGGCTAAGGCTCTTATAATTGCCACCCGCTGCTGCTCGCCGCCGGACAGCATCGACGGAAGCATTTCCTGCTTGTCCGCAATATTCAATATTTCCAGCAATTTTTCAATATATTCCCTGTCCACCGGGGCGCCGTCCAATTCCAGGGGAAAGACGATGTTATCATACACGTTCAAATCGGGAATTAAATTGTACTGCTGAAAAACAAAGCCCACTTTTCTCCTTCTGAAAATGGCAAGCTGCTCGGAATTTAACGTTTCAAGATCAACTCCGTCTACGATGACCTTTCCGCTGCTGGGCGTGTCCAATCCTCCGAGTATATGCAAAAGGGTGCTTTTACCGCTGCCTGATTTTCCTATAACGGAAACGAATTCCCCCTCCTTAACCTCAAAGTCCACACCGTCTAATGCTTTAACCGTCTGATTTGCGGCCTTATAGTATTTTTTTAAATCCTGTGTCTTGACAAGTACATTTCTCATGCTTAAACACCTCCTATGGTTACAGAATAAAACTGAAAAATCACAAACCGGTCACAAAAAGAAAAAATCACAAAACTGTGATTTTCAGGCTCTATATAATGAATGTCAGGGCGGGCGAAAAACGTTGGGGTGAGCGAAAACGTTAGGGTAAGCAAAACGTTGTGGTGAGTGAAATGTTGAGCAGTGAAAATGTTGGGGTGAGTAAAATGTTGAGGTCAAAAATGCTGAGGCCGGTGAAAACCCGGGCTTCATGTAAAAGGTTGGAGTGAGTGAAAACGTTGGCAGTGAAAATATTGGGGTGAGTAAAATGTTAGGGTGAGCAAAATGTCGGTGCCAAAAATGCCGAGGCCGGTGAAAACCCGGGCTTCATGTAAAAGGTTGGAGTGAGTATAAAACAAACTCCATATAAATGTTGGCAGAATTTTGAATAAGCCGAAATCTGACAACAAAATCCAAGGTGCCACGTGGATTTTCTATGTCGAAAAATGTCGATATTGGCAATTTTTAAAAATAAGCATACGAATACCCGGCAAAAAATTTGAAATTTTTGTAAATAATGTTGCCGTAATCCTGAAAAAACAAAAATCTGCCAACATAGGTTTACATAACACCTGGCAGGTCTACGCCGTAACGTGTCAGCGTTGGCTTTTTGAGGATAAGTCAAAGAATTGACCTACAATTTTAAGGTTTTTTGTAGGCCAATTTCGGGGTGAGGAGCTCAAAAAGCCAACAAAGCAGGGGAAAAGCCTCATAAATTTACATATATTGGAATAAACGTTGGCTGTTTGGGCGGTTGCCGTGCAAAAAGCCAACGCTATAGCTCAGGCCTTAGCGAGATAAATGGGCTAACAATGGAAGAACAATCATGGCTGCCGGCTTAGCCGGTAGTTTATTGATTTGAGCACAAAGTGCTCAAATCCACCGCTAAAGCCACAATAATGCGAAAGCAGGCGATTTGATTTCGCCTGCTCTAACATTTTCGCCGTCTCCTAACATTCTCGCCCGCTACGGCATTTTTCGCCGGCCCCAATGTTTTCGTCCATCCCCGATATTTGCACTCTCCTAAGACATTTATTACAGAGCCATTTTTCTAATCTCTGTTGGGCAGATATATTAAGAAAGTACTTCCCTGCCCTTCTTTCGACTGGACTTCGATATATCCGTTTTGCAGGGTAATGATTTCCCTTGCCAAATACAAGCCTATGCCGATTCCGTCTGCGTCATGAACCTCCGGTTCACGGTAAAAACGGTTAAATATTGCGCCCTGTCTTTCCAAAGGTATTCCTTTTCCCGTATCCGCAATGCTGATTTTGGTAAAAATCTCCTCTCGGTCTACGCAAATATGGATATTTCCCTTTTCACTTGTATATTTGACGGCATTGTCTAAAATATTGAAAATCGCTTCCGCCGTCCACTTTTTATCGTGTTCAAGCATGAGACCTTCATCGTAAGAAACATGAATCTCAATGTTTTTCTTATCGGCTTTCGCAGCGACCTCGGCAATAGCCAATGCCAGTGTTTCACCAACAAGGTGGTCTGCTTTCTGTATCTTGATAGTTCCTGTTTCCAGCCTGGACATTTTGACCATGCTTTCAATGAGAAAGTCCAGCTTGTCTATCTGCTTGCTCATCTTGACCAAATGCTCCCTGCTTTCTGCCGTGCCCGCTTCATCGTAAAGCATTTCCTGATACAGCTTAATGTTGGCAATGGGTGTTTTGGTCTGATGAGATATGTCCGACACCAGCTCTTTCAGGTTTTCTTTTTCTTCGTACAGCTCCTGATTTTTATGTGTATACATATTGGAAATTTGGTACAGTTCTTCGGACACCTTACCCCATAAATCATCCTGCTCAAAAGCCGGCTTATTCAGTTTTTTATCATCTAATAAATCCTTTAAACTGCTTTCCAGCTTCTCGGTAAAATCGTAAATATCACGTTTTAAGCGGTAATTCTTCCATAGCAACCAGGAAACTGCCCCTATGAGCAGCAAAAGAGCCAAAATATAAATCACTTCCATATATACCCCATTCCGTATACATTTGAAATATAGCTATGCTCGCCTGTCTCTATTTTTTTACGCAGGCGGTTGATATTAACGGCAAGGGCGTGCTTATCAAGGAGCTCTATCCCCTCTTCCCACAAAGAATCAAGCAGCACGGAATATGTCAACAGCTGTCCCTTGTGCTCAATCAGTTTTTTCAGAATGCGATATTCCGTAGGCGTGATAGAGCAGTTTTTTTCTTCAATCTGCACAAGACCCAGTTCAAAATCTATTTTTAAAAATCCGTCATCGTACACGTTGGATTTTTTCCTTTCACGAGACAGGATAACGGAAATTTTCTTTAATAAAATCTTCATGGAAAAAGGCTTCGTCACATAATCCGCCGCCCCGATTTCGTAGCCTGTCAAAACGTCTTCTTCCAAATCCCGCGCAGAAAGAAACAGTACGGAAATATTGCTTCGTGCCTTTATCCATTTGCAAAAGCCGAATCCGTCGCCGTCAGGCAAATTCACATCGAGGATTGCCATATCAAAAGTATGGCTTGCCGCAAGGGCTTGGCCGTCGCCGCAGGTGTACCCGCTGTAAACACGGTAGCCTTCCTTTTGCAGAGCTGTGCAGATTGTGTGATTTAATTCCAAATCATCTTCCAGTACAAGGATTGTATAAATAAGTCATTCCTCCCCTATTGTAAAATAGCTGACATTTTATATAATAGATGATAACATGTACATGTAAATATAACAATTATTAAATTCCCCCAAAGCGGGCATGAATCCGCGGCAGAACCGGGCGTCCAATCTGCGGGCGGAACCGGGCGGGCGTGTAATCCGAACTGGAGTTTGAAAGGTGGATGAAATATGATTGAAGCGTTTGGATATGACAGAGATGATGAAGAATTTGAAAAAATCCTAAGATTAAGTCAAGTCACTTTAAGCTGCACAAAAGAAGACTTGGACAGAATCATAGAGTTTTTAAATGATGTAAGGGCTGACATCGAAAAGGAAAATATTGATGAAGGCGACCATTGGCATTACAGAGATTATAATGATTCTTGGACCGAAGAAGAAGCGGATTTGATTATTTTTGCAGATAATGCTTGCATGCGATAAGGAAAATCTATAGGAAAAGGTCCGGAAAATTATATGCTTGGCATGGGTAACAGAACGGCAAACGGAAAGATAAAAGGTTAAAGAGGAGAACCTATTATGGATTATAAAGTAGATGATAAAGAGCTTAATGCTTCAATCTTTATTCCCTTTGTTAATAAAATATGGCAAGGTAACTATAACACAGAAAGAACGCAAAATGCGTTATCTAAAACGCTGAACATAACTGCCTACGACGACAAAGTGCTGGTAGGGTGTTTGCGTATTCTTTCAGACGGTTATTATTTTGGAACAATTACAGAGTTGCTTGTTCTTCCGGAATACCAAAAACAGGGCGTGGGAAGCAGACTTCTTCAGCTTGCAAGGGATAATACGCCTACTATGTTATACTTTGGTTCACAACCGGGAGTAGAGGGATTTTATGAAAAAAACGGCTGTCCGAAGAGCCTGCAATCCTACACAATAGAAAAGACGAGACAATAGCCGGTTTCCGGTTTTCCGAGCAATCAGCAGCCTCAGCCGAGACGTCAGGCAGTCAGAATAAACGGCCTCCGTAGTTACGGTTTCCGCAGTTACCCTCCCCGCGGTTACGGGCTTTGCAGTTATGGCCTACGCAGCCGCTGGTTCATAGATATTGACAACTTCCGGCTTGCCGGAAAAATCACAACTCCGAAAGGAGGTGCATACATGAAAGAACTGATAGATTTTGGGATGCTCGCAATAATATACTTCCTCATATTCCGTAAAAAGTGGAAGCCAAAAGGCAAAGACATATTACTTATAAATACTGTCATGTACGTCTATCTTTCCTTTGTTTTGTACTTCACCCTAATGCCTGTATTAACTTCCCTGCCATATATATTTAATCACCCTCACCTGCCGATGAACTTGGTTCCGTTTATCGACCTGTTAAACGGCAGAGGCGATTTTATCAGCCAAATAGCGCTGAACGTCTTGATGACAGTCCCCTTTGGCTTTTTATTGCCTCTAATTAAGAAAGAAAATGCCCGGTTATCAAAAGTAATTTTTTATACTTTTTTACTGAGTTTAGCCATAGAAATGCTACAGCCTTTAATAGATGGCTTCAGAATATCGGATGTAACGGATATAATAACCAATGTGACAGGCGGAATCATCGGATATTCAATGTATTTAATTTCAAAACCGCTGACAGTTAAAGTTTTAAGCCTTATAAAAAGTAAATAGTGATTTAACACAAGAGAAATTTTTCCTTAAAACTAACAAGCCCTGACAGTATAATTCGGATAATCTTTAACATGTTTTCGTGAATTCACCAAAACGTTGCAGCTCAGACAACACAACTTCGGCGAACTTTAACATTATTCCGTGAATTCACAGAAACGTGTCATGGCTGACAGCATAACTTCGATAATCCTTAACACTTTTTCGTGAATTCACCAAAACTTGTTTTCTCTCCCATCCCCTCCACCCACCGGCAAAACCGAATTTTATATCCAACATCTATCATTCAATGCTAAACTTTGATATAATTGACCCGGTGATAAATTACAACTTTCAGAGGTGGCTGTATGAATATAGAAAAAGAAATTTTCAAAAAAAGCGTAATAAATTTCGACAAGCTGCTTCCCTACGGCTTTGAAAAATCAGGCGACAAATACATAATATCCAAGAACATATTAGAGGATTCTTTCCGCATCGATGTTGAAATATCTTCAAACGGCCTTGTAAAAGGAAAAATCTTTGACCTGTCTTTTGGCGAGGAATACACCAATTACAGAATAGAAACCCAGACGGGAAAATTCGTCAACCAAATCCGCAGCGAGTTTGAGGACTTCCTGACGGACATCAGGAACCACTGCGCCGCAGCAAACTACTTTCTCACAAATCAGGCCAACAGAATTGCCGGCCTTATTATGAAACAATACGGCGACATTCCCGAATTCCCTTGGGACAAGTTCTCCGGCTCCGGAGTATTCAGAAACCCCCGCAATAATAAGTGGTACGCTCTCATCATGAATATAAATAAAAGTAAAATCGATGCAGGAGATGAAGAAGTAGAAGTTTTAAATGTTAAATTGGCTGAGGATGAGATACAGCGCCTGTTAAGCAGGAAAGGGTTCTACAAAGCCTATCACATGAACAAGAAAAACTGGATTACCGTTTTGTTGGACGACACCCTCAGCGATGAAGAAATCATGGGCTATCTGGAAGAAAGTCACAAATTCACAGAGCAAGCGAACGAATGGATTATACCGGCCAATCCAAAATATTATGACGTAATAAATTGCTTTAACGATACGGACACCACTATATGGAAACAATCCAGCAACATAAATACGGGCGACATCGTATACTTGTATGTTGCGGCTCCCTACTCCGCTATTTTATATAAATGCGAAGCGGTGGAAGTAAACATTCCTTACGACTACAAAGATAAGAATATTTCCATGTCCAAGGTGATGAAAATAAAATTGCTGGAAAGATTTGATAAAGATAAATACACTTTTGAGAAATTGAGGCAATACGGAATACGAGCCGTAAGAGGCCCGAGAACCATGCCAAAAGAGCTGAGCGAAGAAATCAACGGAGATTGATGAAGGCCGGGGCTTAGAGACGTTGACAATGTGATATAAATATGATATTTTGATAGCAGACAAGATGTTTTATACTTTAAAAGTTGAAATTTATTTAATAAGCAAACAGCTTATTGCCTTTATAATTTATTTATCAGCATAAGTATGAAACGACAGTATAATTGATTAAATAGATTCGTTAAACGCATAAGCTAAAAGAGCTTATGCGTTTTTGCATATAAGGTTAATCGTTATTGTAGTAGTTGTTCCGGGAAAACGAACCTTTACAAAGGAGTTGTGATTTCTATGAAAAAGAAAATTTGGGCTTTACTATTAGTAATTTGTATGATACTTTGTATTTTTACATTCGCCGGAAGTACAGAGAAACCTTCAAATATTACTAAAAATGCCTCCGAATCATCAGACCCTATTAACACCAACTTTGACCTAATTGTTTCAGACATTTTAACCACTATCTCTGACTACTATTATGCTAAAGATGTTTCTGGCTCATTTGTCGCTAATGCCTTTTTAGGAACCGACCTTGCTCTGTATCTTGCCGATAAAGTGAATACCCAACATCATATTAATAATTTACATAATCTTAGTAAAGAAAATTATAATATTGATGTGAATTTAATCAACTATACTGCAAATACAAACTCAAACATCATTGTTTTTGAAATCCAAGCATTAACGACCTTTAATTACGTAGGGCACGATTTTGATACTACTACTGTAAGTGATGTTGTTGATGTCAAATATGATACTCAAAAGCAAAAGATAGTGGATATGTATATACTTCTCGATTATTATGATGAATTTGTAAGGCCGGAGCAGGGTAAGTCGAACAGGTCGTTTGCTGATGCTAAAATTGATAATTCCGAATTTGAATTAACGTCATCTATTATTTCTAAGCAAGAAGAGTTGCATGATGACATCGGCCTTCATTAAAATGCTTCTCTTTCCGAAGAGTCACAAGAGAGTGAATGGAATATTACACGTTCTTCATCGCGCAAACATCTCTCTGAGTCTTTCCCCCGCCTCGTACGTCCTCTTATAAAATTCTTCGGCTTCCATATTCAAATATCCATTGCGGTAGCAGGGTTCCACGGTTATGGGCCCGCTATAGCCGCTGTTCTTTAGTCTTGTTACAACAGCTTTCCAGTCTAATGTGCCGTCAAAAGGAATCAGGTGCAAGTCGTCCTTCTTGTCGTTGTCGTGCAGGTGTACTGCAAAAATTCTGTCTTTAAATCTGTTAAAATCAAACTCATCATCGAAATAAAGGTGATAATGGCCGGAGTCAAAGCAAACCCCTGCATTTTTGCTATGAATGTTTTCAATCACATATTCCAAATATCCTTTGAGCTTCGTATTCTCAAAGGCTACTTTTATATTTAAAGTTTCCGCATAATCCACCAGCTCCCTAAGCCGTTTCAGACCTGTTTCGTTGTACATAGGAGCTGCACTTTTGTCCGTCAAGTGCATTATGACCATGGGTATGAAGTTTTCCTTGCAGACTTTAATATCATCCTTATATCTGCTGAGCAGCCTGTCCCCGCTTTCACCCTCAAGCCACAAATCATCTATGTTATCATAGCCTAAATGGGCAAAAATCACATTCAGGCCCTTTTCTCTAATGTATTTGAGCTGTTCTTCCTGTGAGGGATTCCATGTCCTGTTATACCACTGTATAAAGACATTTTTAAAGCCCGCTTTTTCTATTGCGTCTATCGTCTCAAAGGGACTCACGTTTTTATTGCCGTTGCTCACCGCTGCGGCAAGTTGTCTTTGTCTAATCTGATTTTTCGTTTTCATATCATAAACAGCTTATATGCCAATTCTGCCACGATTTTAGGGGAACTCGGGTCATTGCTTATGGAATGTTCTTCATCCTCTACCACGGTAATGGGATAGCCATGTTCAGCTGCAAAAGCCTGAACCGCACTGGCAGGAACCACCGAGTCCTTTTCTCCGTGAACAAAGTACAGTTTTACATCTTTTGTCAAGGGCTCCTTTTCGTAAATTTTCAGAAGGTCGTTTTCTTTCAGGTCTTTAATGAAGCCACCGGTAAACCTTGCAGGCTTTTCGATGCCTAATTCAACTTCTACATAGCCCTTTTCCTCAAGGTCTTTCATAATTCTGTTGTTGCTCTGTTCCTCCGCCTCTTCCGGCTTCTCAGCATTTTCTGGTTTTTCCAGCTTTCCCAGAATCATCTGGGGAAATATTACAGCGGCGCAGCGCATGAAAGCCTTGTTTCCCGAATTCAGGTGCTTTGCCAGATAGAGACCAAGAATATACGCCCCAAAGCTGGAACCGAAATAACAGATTTCCGCCTCGGGATATTCTGCTTTCAAGTGCTCTTCCACGGCGTTTAAGCTGTCAAGACAGTTTCCGATACGCAGTTCTTCTTCCTTGGCTTCTTCTTCGCCGTGTCCCGGCTGGTCGTATGCGACGACTCCTACGCCCCTTTCAGGCAAAAAATTCATCATATATGCTGCATTGGCGCTTTCTTTGCTGCTGCACATTCCGTGAATAACTATGGCTATCTTTTTGCAGTTTTCCGGAATCTCACTTATGCAAGGGATTATATTTCCATTTTTCTTGATAATTGTAAATTTTTTCATGATTTGTTACCGTTTGCTGTATTTAGATAAGGGTATTATACTCCCGCATAGCGCAATCAGCAAGGAGGGAATGATAGAAACCGTACGGACAGACATTCCAATCAGTGAAGTCGAAAAAGAATATTCCGCAGGAGACGTTCTGCTGGACGCAAGAGAAGGTCTTTCCTCTTTACGGAGGAAACATTTTGAATAATTACATTGTAAAACTCTACGCCCGCGCATATCGAGACTTGGACGATATTTATGCCTATATCACAGAATATCTTTTGGAACCGCGTAGGAGCGTATGCAAACAGAGATTACCGGCAGTTATTCGTTAAAAATACCACCTACCGCATGCTTAAACAGAAGAAAGAGATTCATGTCATAATGGTACGTTATGCGTCAAGCAATTTCTAAAAGACGTTCTTAGGCACATACAGCTTGCTCATATCTGCGCCTTCCAGCATCAGCAGTTTTTTCTTGTTTTCTATGCCGCCTGCATAGCCTGTCAGGCTGCCGTCGCTTCCCACCACTCTGTGGCATGGAATGATTATTTCTATGGGATTGTGGGCTATGGCATTTCCCACGGCTCGGGCAGAAGTTTTCTCTCCTTTACCTCTCATTTCCCGGGCAATATCTTTGTATGTTGTCACCTTCCCATAGGGTATGCGGCATAATATTTCCCACACTCTTCTTCTGAAGCTGCTTCCCGCAGGAGCCAGTTCGAGTTCATCTATGCCTGGGTTTTGGCCGTCAAAATACCTGCCAAGCCAGTCTCTTGTCTTTTCAAATATTTCAAGGTCGTCTTTCTCTGTACCGCCGCCTCCGCAGATATGGTCGTAATATCTGTCGCCGTAAAGCTTAAGGGCAGTAAGCCTTTCCCCGTCGCTGCAAAGAGTAATCACTCCATAGGGGAACCGGCAGTTTGACTTATATATCATAGCACTTTCCTTTCGATTTATCTTCTTGCCATATTTTTTAGCCTATCCATCTTTGTATCCAATTCTGCACTTATTTGAGCGCAGTGATAAAGCTCCGCCGCCATTTCATCAGTGAACTCCACATCTTTTTTGTATCTTATCTGATGTTCGAGGGCTGCCCACGAATCCATAGCTATTGTCCTCAGCTGTATTTCAACTTTCATTATGCGTTTTTCGTTGGCGAGAAAAATAGGTACGGTTACAATAAGGTGCAGACTCCTGTAGCCATTGGGCTTGGGATTGGCTATGTAATCTTTTTTCGATATCAATTTCACGTCATCCTGACTAAGCAAAGAGTCAGCTATCATATATACATCCTCGGTAAAGGAACACACAACTCTGACTCCGGCTATATCATTGAGGTTTTCTTCCATAGACTCAATTGTAAGCGGCAAATTATTTTTCTCCAGTTTATCTTTAATGCTCTCAAGCTTTTTAAGTCTGGTCTTTATTACGCTTATGGGCTCTCTGTCATATTGAAGAGAAAACTGCTCATTTAAGACATTCAGCTTTGTTTCTATTTCCATTATGGCGCATCTGTAATATGCCATAAGAGTTCTGAAACCCTCCATTCTGTTTTTGGACCATTCTATTATGCCGTTGCTGAGAAGTGTTTCAAACCTATCTTTATTTTCCTTTTTCTTTTTTGAAAAGTTGTTAAACATGTCCTTCAATCTCCTTTATCCTACTGCCTTTTGTTTATCTGACCTTTATAAGAAGGGCTCTTCCTTCCGCAACGGAAATCCTTGCCCTTTTTCCCTTTATAACTTCGTTGCTTATACCGTATTGATAATCGCACTTTATCTCTGCCCTATCAAGGGGATATTTTGCATTCTCTATTGTAACGCCCTTCGTGGTTCCAGAGATGTTGAGCAAAGAAAAATATGAAAATTTATCCTCTACGTATGCCGGGCTATGGGATACGATTTCCATTTCTGAGTAATCATCAACTATCTTGGCCGGTTTTTTAAGAGAATCCAGCATCAAGAGCAGGGACAGGTTTGCTATGGTGTGGTCCATGCGGTCTCCTGTTGCTCCTACCAGCAAGAACTCATCGAATCCCCGATCGAGGGCTTCTTTAACTGCAAACACGGTATCGGTATCATCCTTTTCACAAGGCAGAACTATGGTCTCTGTTTCGGTCTCGGGCTTGTCATAAGAGTCAAAATCTCCCACGATAAGATTGGGAAATATACCCAGTTCCTTTCCATGGCGAAGACCGCCGTCGCAAAAGATGTTGAAATCATCTTCTCTGAAATAATTTTTTACAGCATCATAATTTTTTATACTTGCTCCGCCTATTATGACACACCTATTCATAATGTTCTGCCTTTCCGTGATTATATTCGATTCCAAAATAATTCAAATATGCCTTGTACTTATCCTGAGCCGCCATACACATATCTGTAAGATAACCTTTTTCCTTGTCCCATTCTTTCAGTCCACGATAATAAAACATTTTCAGACTGTCCTCGATGATAAACGGAACAATATCGTATTTCAAACACTCCTTAAACATAATCAATCTGCCAACACGGCCATTTCCGTCCTGAAAGGGATGAATCCGCTCCAGCTTCACATGGAAATCCAGAATATCTGCAAAAGACTTTTCTTTCTTTGCGTTATATTCTGCCAGAAGCGCTTTCATTCTGTCAGCAACTTCTTCCGGCAGTGCAGTATTTACACCGCCAACTTCATTTGGCAATTTCTTATACTCGCCAACAGCAAACCGATCTTTTCTGGAATTGCTGGTGCCGTTTTTCAAAATCAGATGAAGTTCTTTAATAAACTTTTCTGTCAATGCTGCTTTTGCATCGTTGATAATCATATCAACGCAACGGAAATGATTTGCAGTCTCAATTACATCGTCCACATTTATAGCTTCATTTCCCATGCCTATAGTATTGGTTTCAAATATATACCTGGTCTGTTCATGGGTCAGGCAACTGCCCTCCATGCGATTTGAATTGTATGTTAAATCTATCTGTGTCTTATGATAAATTCCGCCGGTATATTGGCTTGCTTTCTGCTCTCGAAGAATACCCAGCAGCGTTATGGGCTGTTTCTTTTTCTTATTGGTACGCTCGGGTTTTTCGGCATTCTCAGGAACATTCCATGTTTTTCCGGTAATGAAAGCTCCCGGAACTCGCCCTTGAGCGCAGTAGTTTCTTACGCTACGTTCTGACACGTTCCATTTTTGGGCTATTTCAGTAACTGAAAAATATAGCATACGATTTCTCCGTTCAATCATAAAGAATTTATTATCATACATTTGCTTATTCTATATTATAGCATATTATCGGCAATAACTTTAATATTTTTGTCACAAATCATTTAATTCTTGCCGTTATCGGAAGCTTTAAATAAAGCTTAGCCTATCCGATTAAGGTCATCATAAGGGTCCCTGCAATCATCATTACGAGACCTGCAAGGCCTTTTTTTGAAAGCTTCTCGCCGAATACAAAATATGAAAACACGATAGAAACCATTATGCTCAGCTTATCTATGGGAACTACAATGCTCACCACGCCCCGCGCAATGGCATAATAATAGAAGAGCCACGATGCCCCTGTGGCCACGCCTGACAGGCAGATATAAATCAGCTCTCTCCTGTCTGTGTTCCTGACTTGGCCTATTTTCCCTTTATATATCACTATCAGCCACGCCATTAACAGTACCACCGCCGTCCTGACAGCTGTGCCCAGATTTGACTCTACATTTTCAATTCCTATCTTTGCCAGTATGGATGTAAGAGCCGCAAAGACCGCCGAAGAAACCGCATATATTATCCATTTCCTGTCTTTTGCTTTTTCTTCTGTCGGTTTTCTTTCAATCATCAGAAGCACGCCTGCTCCTATGAGAAATGTTGCAGCAAGCTTTAAGGGCAAGTGATTTGTTTCGTTAAACAAAGCCATGGCCAGCAGCACAGTAAGCACTGTGCTTGATTTATCTATGGGAACCACTTTGTTCACATCGGCCATTGACAGCGCCTTAAAGTAACACAGCCACGAAGCGCCTGTAGCTATTCCGGATAAAATAAGAAACAACAGCGATTTTGCTCCGATATCCCAAATCATCTCGGCTGAACCTGCAACCATAACCATGAGCCACGAAAAAATCAGAACCACCACTGTTCTTACAGCCGTAGCCACGTCCGAGTCAGTTTTCCTTATCCCGCATTTAGCCAGTATTGCCGTAACTCCTGCAAATACCGATGATAAAACCGCTGCTATCAGCCACATTGCCGCTTTCCCCCTTCCGCAAAGCTTCTATTTGCAGTAATTCTTTCTGTTAATGTTCAAGACAGGCGAGAAATCTTCGCCGTCAAACAAGGCTAAAAGTTTCTCTGCGGAAGTCTGCTGTTTATATTCCAGTTCTTCCTTGTATATAGGGAAAAGCTGATAAAAATTCAGTTTCTTGCCTGAGCTCAGTCTGAGTTCCATGATCTCGCCTTCAAGGTTTAGGGCTGTAAGGAGCATAATGCTGCTGAGCTTCGTGTTTTCCGCAAAGGGCGCCATATCGGCATTGCCCTGAACAGTATGTCCGAAGCCAAGCCATGTGTCCAGCTGCAAAGGCAGCCTTGCCAGCACTTTCAGGTATCTTATGGGCCAGTAATCTTTCTCGTTGTCGGAGCCTATGTTCCAGTCTGCCGGAAGATACATTATCAGCTCCGCATGTTCCAGTTCATATTCTTTAAGCTCCTGAGGCACATTCATGGTATATGCTCCCATGCCCATGGTGACAAGCTTATAGAAGGGATACGCCTCGGTAGGCGGAACTATTATAACGTCAAGATGTATGTCTGGGGAAACGATTTCGTGGAATACATTATCGTAATGCCCAAGGCTCTTTTCGATATAGGCTTCGTACTCGTTAAGCTCTTTTTCCGAATAAAGATACATGCTGTCTGTAACCGTCTGATTCTTCTGATTTTTCTTTTTCAGTTTATCAAATATTCCCATGTTATACCTCTCTTGATTCAATGCACTTTTTCAAATCAGCCACATACTGTTCCTGCTGTTTTTTAAGATATGCTTTGACAAAGGGCTTCATCAACGGTTTTTTGGCGTAAACTTCTTCCGTAAACACGATTTCCGTTCTGCTCTCATTTTGCTCTGCTTCCGCTCTTTCGTTTTGCTCCGAAACATCGGTGAATAAGCCGCTCCAGTGTCCTCTCATATTGTCGTTTTCCATGTCAAATTCCCACTGCTTGCAAGGCACTGTATCTGTAACCGTAAAAGTCGTAGGATAGCCTTTATCAGTGTATTCAACAAACTTTTTTTCATCTAAAATTTCAACTCTGCTTAAATCGCTGCGCCACGACCAGTCCTCAAGGGAAGTAACGACTTCCCAAACCTTTTGAATATCTGCATTTAAAATGACCTTTATACTTGAAACAGCCATGGGTCTTTCCTCCTCTTTCTACTCTTTCTCCTCTATTTCTCCCGGCAGTCGCCGAATTTCATTTCTATGTCCCAGATGTATTCCGGTATGACCTACGGCCAATATAAGAGTCGCAGCTATCAGAAGCGGATTTTTGCCGTATACTCCCAGCAGTAAAAAGGCGATAACGGGCAATGTGGCTCCTGCCACCGGAATACCCATAAAGCTGCTGTAAAAATCTTTCATGGTCTTGGGACTTTTAAAATATCTAATCCAATACAGTTCGTACAGAATCATCATCAAAAATGCCGCCGCAAGTATCCACGTCCTTGCAGAAAGACGGTTTACGTTAAAATCATCGAATATTAAGGCAATACAAGTTACCGTCACTTCGCCGGCTCTTTCAAAGGCTAAAAGGACTTTGCTCTCTTTGGCCGCATATTTATCGTAATTTTCAGGCTTATTCCTGGTCCAAATCAAATTGGGAATCATAAGCATGGCCAAAAACAACAAGCCTACGTATGAAAATCCAAAGTTCATATTACTGCTCTCCTGCTTCGCTTTTGGCGGCTATTCGCTTATTACGACTTCCTGAAATTCCTTGGACAGAATGTGTTTTTCCACTTTTCCGCCCAGTTCTTCCTCAATCAATGCTTTCAGCTCGGACAAGGCGGCCTCAAGTTCTTCATATCTCTCTCCCCAGGCGGTCTCTATGCACATAAAGGCATTTTCCGTATCTTCGGTGAGCATAGTCCTTACCGATTCTCTCCAGTTAAAGCACCTACATATAGCTCCCTTTTCATCCTTATAAACCACTTCTCCCGGATATGGCGGCTCGCTCTTATCGCTTCCGTAAGTAACAAATTCTTCCGTGCCGTCGGCTACAGTAAGCCTGTTGTCTCCTGCAAACTTATCTATATCCTCTCCGCCCACCGGCAAACCGTATTTGAGGGAAATTCCGTTGTAAATATCTACAAGAGGATTGATACAGCCTATTTGGCCGCCCTTGGAAATGCGTTTCAGCAGAGCCTCAATGGAGCATCTGGCTCCTTTTTTTGTCTTAAATTTATAGAAAGCCTCACGCCATGTCTTTATTACGGGATTCTGGGTAAACTCAGGGTTTTCTATATATTTTTTCGCCTCTTCCTGAGCTTCTTGCAGATATTTTGCATATTTTTCCTCATCCTTGATATGATTGTCTATACCTGTGCATACCAAAATTCCTATCTTTGAATCGGGAAATATATCAAGATATTCTTTTTCCAATATAAATTTTTTCATAGTCATACCTCTTTAATTATTCATATCGTCAATCAAGTCGGGATTTATCATAGGGACAGTAAGCTCGCATATTTGGCCGCTTTCGTCGTAGCCCCAGAAACACTGATAAAATCCGTCGCCGAATCCGGAGGCTACCATGACCATTTTTCTGCCTGTCTTAGGGTTGGTCCACTCTGCAAAATCTCCGCCTTCCCGCTGATACGCCGGCAGTGCCTTAAAGCTTTCTTCAAGCACCCCTGCGAAATAATCGTCATAATGATTCCCTTCAGGATTTGCCTCGTGCCATTCTCCTATAAAATCGTAAAAGGCTTTGGCTTCTTCTGCATCGCAAAAAGACATCATGCCTGCGTCCACAGGAAATCCGCACATAACGCCGTCTGAGGCCTTAAAGGCCGCCGTCTCTTCCGTAGGCCTTGCATTTTCATATCGAACGGCCTTTGTATCTTTGACCTTAAGCCTTGCCGTACACATGCGTATGCCTACATAAGGGTTACGGCATATGGATACTTCAACGGGATAAGTCCCTGCAGGTATGGTTGTTTCAAGTTCAGGACAGCATTTTCCCGCAGCTAGGTAACACAGAGGATCCGATACCACTATTCTTCCCGTAGGACAGTCCACTTGACCTACCGTAAGGAAAAACCTGTTTTCTGTCTTTACGAATTGCCTTTCTATCACGTCTTTGTCGATTTCCGTCCGGCTTATGTATTTAAGATTGGTTTCGAAGATCTGCCTGAACTCTTGCTGTCTGGCTTGCATCATCCAGTATGCCCTTATTTTTTCCACTATATCCTTACTTGCTTCAATAGCTGTATTATCATCGTATTTTTCCATATCGCTGAACACATGGCCGCAGTGCTCAAGTTCTTCGCCTTCATATCCGCCGCAGACTCCAAGCAGCCAGTCTCCCAGCAGTCCTTTTTTAAATTTGAATATGTAATAATGCAGGCCGTGCAAGTCAAATTCTTTTGTACATTCGATCTTTGACGGCGCTTTGCCCAGTTCATCTGGGTGAGAAAGCCATTCTATCATGGCTTTTTTGGCTGCCTGTTTCTGTTTTTCCATTGTTTCGTCTCCTTTTATATTATTTTTTACTCGCCTGCCGGCGATTTATACTCTGCCTTTATCATGTCTGTCTTCTATTACAGAATAATCCTGCAAGCCGAAAATTTCAAGATTTACTCTTCAAACTCCTTTTCGTGTGCTTTAAAAAAGTCGTAGTACATTCTGACGTTCTTAAGCTCCGTCCATTTTTTCGCCCTGACCGGCGACTCGTCCATGTCATAAATTCTGGCTTCTCTCATGGAAAGGAGGAAAGGTGAATGGGTTGCGATTATGAACTGGCTGTTAAAGAACCGTGCCGAATCTTTTATATATCCTATGAGCTCTTTCTGCCTTTCGGGGGAAAGGCTGTTTTCAGGCTCGTCCAGCAGATAGAGCCCTTGTTTTTCGATTTTTTCCACGAAATATCTGAATGCGCTTTCTCCGTTGGAATGTTCCCTGACGTTGTCCATGACGTTCTTTCTGACATACTGGGACTGGGTTGTGCGGCGGCTAAGGTTGACTTTTTTTAATTTTTCGTAGTCGTCGAGGGTTTTGAATTTAAAGTCGGAATACTTGCTGTCCATGTAATCTTTTAGCAGTTCTTCCCTTCTCAAATCTATTCCCTCATTGATGTTTCTTATGTTGAGCATAAAGTCGAACACATCGTCGCTGGTTATGACGCGGCTGTCCTCCGGCACGGCCCTTGCTATCCTGTAATCGCATAGCTTTATATAGTCTTCAAAGAAGCTGCTGCGGTTATAGAGAGAATCCCGCTCAAGCCTGAGAGTTTCTCCTATGACGTTGAGGACTGTCGTCTTTCCTGAGCCGTTGCCTCCGTAAAAAATGGTTATGGGTTCAAAGCTGACTGCTCCAAGGCCGCCGCGTGAAAGGACTTTGAAGGGATAATAGCTGTCGTAGCATGTCCTTCGCTGGTTCATTAAAAAAGTGTATTCTGTTTCTCTGTCGGGAAAATAAAAATCCGATAAATAAATCATGGCGCCTCCTTTTGGGTGGTTTGGGGTTTAGGCTTAGGTCTTACGCTTGGGGCGATAATCTATATTTGCCTTTTTCGCCTGCCAAACCAAATCTTTTGTCTTTAAAGTGTATTTCTTTCCGTCTTTTATGAAATGCGTACCCAGCTGTCTGAATTGGAAGCTCACTTCTTTTCTCATGCACTGCTTCCTTATATCGAGAATCCAGTCATAGTCAAGCGGTCTGCCGAAATAGTCTGATTCTCCTCCTGCTACTACAAGCTCGATGTCGTTCAAATACCTTTCAATGTCTATTCTTTCCAGCAAAGGCTGGGCTGTTATACATTTGTGTTTTATAGGCAGACGCTGAAAGACGGATAGTTTTTTATCTGCGTTTGCCTGATTTTCCACGGTACAGCATACGATTACGTTGTCATAGCCTTCTCCCCAGTCGGGCGGAACGCAGTCAGCAAATCTTTCTATTCTCTTTGTGAGAAAGAGGAAGGTTAAGTCTTTTCTTTCTTTTATCATGTCCCAACATTCCTGCCGCCATGGGTCTGCGTCTTCAATGAGAAAGTCGGAGGAAAAACACATATATACAGAGGGCACACCGTCTCCCGGCTTGACCTTATAACTGCCGTCTTTTAGCTTCTGCACCGGTTTATAAAAGTCTTTTGTTTTCACTATGTCGTCGGTATCAACATTCCTTTTAGCATCGCCTTTGTGAATATAGCAATGCTTGCAGCCTTCGCTGCATTTGTGACAGCCACGCCACGGATTCCATATTGTCATAATTATGACTCCTTATCTTATGTTTATAGCCTCTGCCCGCCAAGCGGCATTGATTGACCGTTTGGCGCATTTTTGTGTTCGATGTGCCTACACTCTGCGGATTGGCACATTTTTGCGTTCGATGTTGCTTATACTCTGCGGATTGGCACATTTTGCGTTCGATGTGCCTTATACTCTACGGATTGGCACATTTTTGCGTTCGATGTTGCTTATACTCTGCGGATTGGCGCATTTTGCGTTCGATGTGCCTTATACTCTGCGGACCGGCGCATTTTTGTGTTAATTATGATTTATATCCCGTGGACCAGCGCCTTTGACCACTCCAGTAGCAAGGCTGACAAGGTGTCAAATGCCGCATTTCCTTCAAGTATCTGCCGTTCCTGAGCCGATACGGCTTCTGCCAGTTCGCTTCTTTTCTTTATGTAAATGCCCGTCTTTAAAAAATATTTTGCCTGCATCACGAACCTTGCCGCCTTGCAAAGATCCTTCAAAATATCCGGACTCTTCTCATGCAGACAATTATGCACGCATCCGTGATATATGTTGCAGGCGCCTGTGTGAACGGCCCTCCTTATATCTTCTTCTTTTATTGAATTTTTAATTTCTTCAAGGCTGCCCAAAATGGCTTTGGTATCATGGCAAAACTGAAACAAATCAGCTTTGTCCCATGATTCAAGTTCTTCCCAGCCTGAAACGAAGCCGCATATCAGCTCACGGTTTGGCAGTCTTGAAATTGCCATGTCGTATATTTCCAGGTCTTTCATATCTATTCTGTCTAAAATCAGCACCACGTCTATATCGCTGTTTGCCGCAGCCTCACCTCTGCCGTAACTTCCCTGAAGCCCCATAAACATGATTCTGTCTCCGAAAGTTTCCGCCATGCTGCGGCTATAGTCTTTTATCCATTCGTTTATGTCCATATTTCCTCCCCTTTTAATCTGTTTGCTGTTTCACCATACGCCGGCTCCACTGCCGGCGCAGTTGCCCATTAAGCAATGTTGTCAGAATTTCCAAATACGCTTAATCTGCCAACAAAATTTACATTAAATGTAAGTTCATCTGCCTGAAGCGGGGTTTTGTTGGCAGTTTCAGCGAATATTTAATTTTTGCCAACAGTTTTTACGAAAAAGTGTTGGCAGATTTCGCTGATTCCTTAAAAATGACAACATCGACATGTTTCGACACGTAAAATCCATGTAATTCGCAGGATTATGTTGTCAGATTCCGGCTTATTCAAAATCCTGCCAACATTTCCGGGACGAGCCTGTGTACTTATAAAACCTGTATCTGCAGGTATTTCTGATAAGCTTCATTTAATCAAGGTCGCACCATTTCTCAAAGCCTCAGCACTACTCCTCGCCGGAAAATGTTGGCTCAGTTGCTGTATTTCTTAAAATCAGCCAACAAAATTTACATTAAATGTAAATTTATTCGTCCAAAGCGGGGCTTTGTTGGCTTTTTGTGCCTGAAGTCGAGAATCGGACAACAAAAAACGCAAAAAACGTTGTCCAAAACGCCTCGCTCTCCATAAAAAGCCAACATCGACATGTTTCGACACGGGGCGAGCAGGTATTATGTAAACCTATGTTGGCCGTTTGCAGATTTCTTGCAAATTCCGCCAACATTTCCGGGCAAATTAGCTAATCTGCAGGTACACCCTTTGCGGCACAATCGACACAAGTATTTGCGTTCATTATACCATGCTCTCGCCATATATGCACCCTTGACTTTTATCCACAGCCAATGGTAAAATTGTATACGATTTTTAGGAGGTTTTTAAATGCTGACATTAGACTTTTTAAGCAATGACTATAAAGAGAAAAAGACGCCCACCCAGTTGGCTGAGGAAAGCATCGAAATAGACATAATCACAGGCAGGCTGCCTTCCGGCAAAAGAATAAACGAGCAGGATTTATGCAAGAAGTATAATATGAGCCGTACTCCCATAAGAGAGATTCTCCGACGCATTGAGGGAAACGGGCTTGCCCGCTCCATACCAAACAGGGGTGTATTTGCTGTAGGTCTTACGCAAAAAGATGTCGATGACTTTTTTTATTTAAAAAGCATCCTTGAGGTGCAATGCGTAAGGTGGGCAATTGAACGAATTGAAGATTATCAAATGGAACTGCTTGAAGAGACCTTTGACTTTATGCAGTTCTATACCATGAGCAACGACTTGGATAAAATTCTTAAAATAAACGAAGGGTTTGACGCCATAATCTATAATGCTTCCCATAGCACTGAGCTGGAAAAGCGGCTTCACCGCTATAACTTCATAATCAAATACGCCAATGCGGACATTAAATATCCTCTTAATTATCTGCCTACGGTTTTGGAAGAGCACAGAGCAATCTTTAATGCCTTTGCCTCTGGAAATCCCGATGCCGGAGCTGAAGCAACGGAAATACACATGTATAAATCCATGCTTAGAAGGAAATAGCCAAGCTGCTGAATGTAAGGCCTTTTTATACTGCTCATATATATCCCAGATGCTCTAAAAGAATTTTTAATCCTATGAGAATCAAAATTATGCCGCCTGCCAAAGCAGCTTTATCCTTATAGCGTGCCCCGAATCTGTTTCCGATTATGACGCCGGCAGAAGACAGAATAAAGGTTGTAACGCCTATTGTAGCGGCTGCAATTCCTATGTCTACCCTTAAAAATGCAAACGATATTCCTACGGCCAGCGCATCTATGCTGGTAGCCACCGCCAGTATAAACAACTCCTTTATGTCAAGCACGCTGTCCGCAGAGAGATGCTCGTCATCATCTTCTCCTCTCAGGACATCGGCTATCATCTTTCCGCCGATAAAGGCCAGCAAAGCAAAGGCAATCCAATGATCTACCGAGACTATGTATTCTTCAAATTGCTTTCCGAGAAAATATCCAGCCATGGGCATAATCGCCTGAAATCCTCCGAAGAACAGCGCTATCACCAAAATATTTTCCAATTTGATTCTCCGCATGGAAAGACCTTTGCATATGGCAACTGCAAACGCATCCATGGATAATCCTATGCCTATCATAAATATCTCAAAAAATCCCATAATTCCTCCGGCAGATTATTGGTTTATCGAATTTGATTTTACAACAAGTCGGCTGTAATCGCAATATATGTTTTATATACCATATTATATTCCCACGCTTAAGGGGGCTACCGCACATCCGATTGAAAAGTCGGCTGTGCAAAGTTGGTGATGATGCAGGCAGCAGACTGGTGGGCGACGAGGTAGAAAGCAGCGAGACTGCCGTAAACCTTAAATTTTCTTTGAATTTCGGCATTTTGACCGCAGTTATAAGGTTCAAATTGCCGTAAAGTTTGCAATTTCTTTTAAATACGGCTTTTTATACGCCGTAGGAAGGGTAAAACTGCCGTAAATTTGAAAATTTTCTTGATTTGCGGCATTTTGAAGGGAAATAAGGCGGCAAAAGTGCCGCAAAAGAAAGATTTTCTTAACTTTGCGGCACTTTTCAATTCAGTCGGCTGTGCGACATGGCTTTATTAAAAGGACGTTTATTCAGCGCTGAAAACAAGCCCGCTTCCGTCGCTGTCTATCATTATCTTTTGTCCGTCTACGATAGCGCCTCTGATAATCATCTCTGCTATTTCCGTTTCAACATGTTTCTGCAGATAACGTTTCACAGGGCGTGCTCCGTAATGAGCATCGTATGCTTCGTCAGCAATGAAATCTTTTGCAGACTCCGAAAATTCAAGGCGCATATCTCTGTTTTCAAGTCTCTTTTCAAGACCCGCAAGGGACAGATGAATTATTTTGGTAATCTGCTGCTTGGTCAAAGGACTGAAAAGTATTATATCATCTATCCTGTTGAGGAATTCCGGCCTGAAATAGCCCTTAAGCTGATTCAATACCTTTTCTTCCACATCTTCAGAAATCTTTCCGTCATCTTGCATGCTCTCAATCAAATCGCTGCTTCCTATATTGGAAGTCATTATGACAACGGTGTTTTTAAAGTCGACGGTACGTCCCTGATTGTCGGTTAAGCGTCCGTCATCCAAAAGCTGAAGCAATATGTTGAATACGTCCGGGTGGGCTTTTTCGATTTCGTCGAACAGTATTACGCTGTAAGGTTTGCGGCGAACCGCTTCCGTAAGCTGGCCGCCTTCGTCGTATCCCACATATCCCGGAGGCGCTCCCACGAGTCTCGATACGGAATGTTTTTCCATATATTCTGACATGTCTATACGTATCATGTTCTTTTCCGTATCAAAGAGCGATTCGGAAAGAGCCTTGGCAAGTTCCGTCTTTCCTACGCCGGTAGGTCCGAGGAATATGAAGGAACCTATAGGTCTGTTCTCGTCTTTAAGTCCTGCTCTGGCCCTCAAAATGGCCTCTGAAACCGCTTTTACGCCGTCTTCCTGACCGATTACTCTTTTATGGAGAATTTCCGGCAATTTGAGGAGTTTTTCCCTCTCGCTTTCCACCAGCTTGCTTACAGGTATTCCTGTCCAGCCCGAAATGACCTCTGCAATCTCTTCTTCCGTCACTTCTTCTTTCAGCAGCCTTTCTTCGTCAGCCTTGGCGGCTTGCTGCTTTTCTTCTTCCAGCTTCTTCTCAAGCTCCGGAAGAGTTCCGTATTTTAGCTGAGCCAGTTTCTCCAAATCATAGTTTCGTTCGGCTTCTTCCATTTTGTGTTTTACTTCTTCGATTTGCTGCTTTGTAGCCTTAACTTCGGAAATAGCCTTCTTTTCGTTTTCCCACTTTGCCCTCATAACCGAATTTTCTTCTTTAAGGGCTGCCAGTTCCTTTTCAAGAGCCTCAAGCCTTGCTTTGGAGCCCTTGTCCGTTTCTTTTCCCAAGGCCTGCTTTTCAATTTCAAGCTGCATTATCTTTCTCGAAATTTCGTCAAGTTCGGCAGGCATGCTGTCGATTTCCGTTCTGATTCTTGCCGCCGCTTCATCCATAAGGTCTATAGCCTTATCCGGCAAAAACCTGTCGCTTATATATCTGTCTGATAATGTGGCGCAGGCAATCAAAGCTCCGTCTGTTATTCTTACTCCGTGGTGTATTTCAAAACGTTCTTTCAAGCCTCTGAGAATTGAAATGGTATCTTCCACCGTAGGCTGGTCTACGAGAACCTTCTGAAATCTTCTTTCAAGGGCTGCGTCCTTTTCTATATATTTTCTGTATTCGTCAAGGGTTGTCGCTCCGATGCAGTGGAGTTCGCCTCTTGCCAGCTTAGGTTTGAGAAGGTTTCCGGCATCCATTGAGCCTTCTGTTCTTCCTGCGCCGACTATATTGTGTATTTCATCTATGAAGAGAATGATTCTGCCCTCTGACTTTTCTATTTCGTTTATTACAGCCTTTAGCCTTTCCTCAAATTCTCCCCTGAATTTTGCTCCTGCAATGAGCGCACCCATATCCAGCGCAAATATGGTCTTGTCTTTTAAACCTTCCGGCACATCTCCATTTAATATTCTCTGGGCAAGGCCTTCTACGACGGCTGTCTTTCCGACTCCCGGCTCTCCTATAAGGACGGGATTATTTTTTGTCCTCCTCGAAAGTATCTGAACCGCATGACGAATCTCCGCATCTCTGCCGATTACGGGGTCCAGCTTTCCTTCTCTTGCCATTTCAACCAAGTCCCTGCCGTACTTTGAAAGAGCGTCGTAATTATCCTCCGGATTCTGACTGGTTACCCGCTGATTTCCTCTCACCTTTGAAAGGGCGTTAAGGAAATCGTTTTTGTTGATACCGAATCTGTCAAATATTTTTGCGCTTGGAGTCCCCTCCTCTTCAAGCAACGCCAGATACAGATGCTCAACGCTTACATATTCGTCTTTAAACTGCTGGGCAATTTTTTCCCCATTGAGGAGAATCTGCGAAAATCTCCTTGAGGTATACATGCTGTCGGCCGCTCCCGAAACTTTGGGAAGCTTATCTATTTCGCTCTGCAAATCGGCAGTTACGGCAGCCACATCCACGTTATTGAATTGAAGCAATTTTGGAATCAGGCCGTCTTTTTGCATCAGCAATGCCAAGTGCAGATGTTCTACTTCGAGCATCTGCTGTCCGTAAGACAAAGCGATGTTTTGGCTATCCATAATTGCTGACTGTGCATTCTGTGTGTATTTTTCCATGTTCATAAACTCATCCCCCTTTCTGTTTATACACACATTCTACACCCTGCGAATGTAAATGTAAAGAGTTTTTTAGCACTCATTTAGATAGAGTGCTAATAATTTTGTAAAAGCCGTGGAGCGTTATACAAATTTGCGGTTTTTGTATACTTTGTATACCGGTTTTGGCTTATGTGTATACCGCCGGTATACTTTTTCTGCGTTCCCGTATACTTTGTACCATGGTTTGGCGATTTTTGTATACTGCGGGTACCCCCGCTGGCAGCACGTTTTTGTGAATTCACGTAATAATGTTACGACTCTTCCAAATTTATGTTGTCACCAGCCTATGACTTGGTATGGAGCCGAAAAAATGTTAATCTTTACCGAAACCGTGTTATCAGACATAAAAACGGCAGGCCCGAGGCCTGCCGCATATAAATTCAATTTTACAAATATCTTACCCAAATTCCAACCGTCGATATCGCAAGGACGATAAGACTTGCCGGTACCATGAATTTGCAGTACCTTCCCCAGCTTATAGGGTAATTGTTCTTGGCAGCAACCGAAGTTCCGACTACGTTTGCCGATGCTCCTATCGGAGTAGCGCTGCCGCCTATATCCGTTCCCATAGCAAGCGACCATGCCAGCACTTCAAGGTCAAATCCCTGCGTTACAGATAGGCTCTTGATAACCGGAATCATCGTGGCCGCAAACGGTATATTATCCACGAATGCACTTAATGCGCCCGAAATCCAGATTATTATAGCTACTATCAGGAACATGTTTCCTCCGCTTATCTTGCCGATAAACTGGGCTGCAACTTCAAGCACTTCCGTCTGTTCAAGTCCGCCTACGACTATAAACAATCCCACAAAGAACAGCACCGTCTTATAGTCCATATTCTTCAGGATTTTAGGCATCGCTTTGCCGGAGGCAAGGAGAGAAACGGTTCCTATAAACGCTCCGATAAAAGCAACCGTAAGCCCGGTCTTATCATGAGTGATAAGAAGAACCACCGCAAGTAAAAATATTACGGTATTTATTATAAATCCCCTCTTATCCGTAATCATCTTCTTAGGCTCCGGATAAGTCGAAGGGTCCACAGGACCTACATTATCTGGATGCAGCTCTTTTCTGAAACAAATATAGAAAAATACTACGATTACAATCATGGAAATTCCCGCTATCACTCCCGTGTTGGTCAGAAAATCACTGAAAGAGTATCCTAACGATGTTCCTATTATAATGTTAGGCGGGTCACCGCACATGGTTGCGCTTCCGCCCAGGTTTGCGCAGAATATTTCGGCCAGTATTACAGGAATAGGGTCAAACTTCAGCACGTTTGCCAATTCTATGGTAACTGCCGATAAGAACAGAATTACGGTAATGCTGTCGATAAACATAGACAATACGCCCGATATAAGCATAAAGGCAAAGAATACCGGCACGATTTTAAATTTTACCATTTTTGCGATAGTCATGCACAGCCATCTGAAAAATCCCACATGAGCCATGCTTTCTACCATAAGCATCATTCCGGCTATAAAAATTATGGTGGCCCAGTTTATTCCGGAGGTGCTTTCTGATGCCTGTCCCACATGATACCAGAAATCCAGTTTTACAATGCTTGACAGGTTTAAGGTTTCCAATGCGGCTTCTTTGCTGTGCATACATAATCCGAACACCAATATCAGCGTAGCACATCCGCATACAAGAGTTACAACGTGTCTTTCGATTTTGTCCGTAATTATCAGGACAAACATGACCACAAAAATCATGATTGCCACAACTTGTGATATCACTTTCTGTTACCTCTCATTTCTTCCTTAGTTCTTTTATTGCTTTGTCTTTTAGAATACGTAATAGGATAACTTAGAACAACAGGTTAATAAAAAAGTCAATTCCCGGCGTAAGTATCCTGTCAGTGATATTAAATATAATAAGAATCATTAAGATTGCAAAGCCATTGCGATATACGGGCCCATACCAGCTGTATTTTTGCAGGTTAAATATTTGCGTAACTATCCCGAATCCGTCCAGCGGAGGAACAGGTATGAGGTTAAACACCATGAGCATTATGTTTACGGTCATCATGTAATAGAGCACATAAAACAGAATTTCCGCCGCTCCGTAAAGTCCGGCCCAGCCGACGTTCCCTACGAGAGCTTTAAGCGCCAGTGAGGAAACAAAGGCAACTATAAAATTCATTATGACTCCAGCAAGAGCGACGAGCAGCTCGTCTATTCGTCTGTTTTTATAGTAAATCGGATTTATTTCAACCGGTTTGCCCCACCCGAATCCGGCAAAGAACAATGCGACAAATCCGATAGGGTCAATATGGCGAAGCGGATTTAAGGAAAGCCTCTTCTGTTGTTTCGGAGTAGGATCTCCGAGCCAATATGAAACATATCCGTGAGCAGCTTCGTGAAATGTCAATCCCACAAGAATCCCCGGCAGAATCAAAAGCTGCGTAAAAAGCCATTCTCCTACGGACTGATTGGAGGACAGCATTTTATTTACTAAAAGTACCGCTACTATTATCAGCACGGCAGGATTCACATTTCGGAACATCCTTTTAAAGCTTTCTTTCATTTCAATATACCTTTTAACAAAATATATACATTATCTTATCACATTTTTGGCAATTTGTGAATATTATATTGCAAGAAACGGGGCATTTGCCCAATTTGAAAGGTGGTTTTTTATGAATACATCTCTTGTTTGTATTGATGTTTACACTATAAGTGAAGGAGATACCCTCTATTCCATTGCGGAAAAGTATGATCTGCCTGTAAGCTTACTTATGAAAGTCAATGAGATTGACAATCCTTATAACCTTCAAATCGGAACCAGACTGTGTATTCCGGGAACGGAAGACCAGCTTCCTCAGGCTCCTGAAGAATGCTTTGACACATATGTCGTCGTTCCGGGAGACACCTTGTACTTAATTGCAAAAAAACACGGTATCAAACTGGATAACCTGATGAGGTCAAACCCAAATATTGACCCGTATAATCTGCTCATAGGAACCGAGCTTTGTATTCCTACGGAAGGATAGAACGAAAGGCCGGGTTATCGGCAAAGGGCATAGTTCAAAACCGCATTGAACTATGCCTTATGTTTAGTAATATATCCCTGTGTTTGTATCGGAAAACTCTTCAACCCTCGCTCTGTATGCGTCCATGGCCGCATCTTCGTACGCAAGAGCCGCATCCTCTGCGCCGAGAACTTTCCTAATAAACCATTTTGTAAACGGCGGATTTAGCACGAATACCGGCCCTGTCAGGTATGTTGCAAAGAAGTTATTTATCCGCATACCTTCCGCCTTTTCATCGGGATTTATTCCGTCTCCGCGCAACGTTTCAAAGAGTTTTTTGTCGGTATTGTCTCCGTATGCGTAACCGAAAAGGCTTTTGAATCCCACAATTTTTATGATGTCTTCGTCTGAAGCCTTAAACTCTCCCAGATACAGAGAATTAAACCTCTTTCTCGCCTTTCTCTTTGCCACGAAATCCAAAAGGCCGAGACCTTTGCATACTTCTTTTCCCTCTTCTTCAATGCTGGTGCAGAAGATTTCAAGAGCGTTTCCGGTGACAAAAAAGTTGACGCCTTCCTCAATACATTCTCTTATCCTCTCCGCATATTTTGCCAAAGCTTCTACAGCCAAAATCTGCCCTCTCTCGGTGGTGGTTCCCATATATATTAAATCAGGTTTTTCCTTTGCAAAATAAGGCTCGTCCGTAAGGGATGTGTTTATAATCTGCGCATCGGGCAGACATTCTTTCAGGTATTTTACGTTAAAGAGGTCTCCGTATAAGTTGCATATTTCAGGAAAAAGAACTTCTATCTTCATAATGCCATGCCTCTCTCTTCTATAACTTTTTCAACATTTGCAGCCACACTGTTTGCAAGAGCTATGGAATCGGTTCCGTAGAAAAGATATATGCTTTCCTCATCGCATAGCTTCAGCGATTTCGGTGCGTCCGTTTCCTTTTCCACGAAAGTAATCTTTTCGTCGGGAACTCCGGCAAACATCAGCCTGAGGTAATAATCCTTGGCCCTTGGACCTGTAACTATGATGTTTACGATGTCATCCTTGTTCAGGAACTCAAAATCCGCATCGTAAAGCCAGCATACGTTTTCGGACCAGTGCTTGACGTCGCCAAGGCAATTCATCATCAGAATCAGTTCCTTTACGCCGGGTCTGCCTGATACATAGTCAAAAGCTCTCGACGCTCCAAGAGCATTCTTATCCTTTGACATCTGCCTTACTATGGTGTATTTTCCGACCTTCTTTTCGCTGAATCTGCTCTTGACTATCTCCGTCTTTTCAAGGAGCTCCTCAACTTTTTCTCTGCTGTATCCCAGCTCTCTGAACAAGGATACTACGGCAACTACGTTATAAATGTTGAATACGCTGTCGTTGAGCAGCCTGTAAGTATGTCCTTCTCCGCCGTCTTTTATATTTACGGTCATGTTTTCAAGGTCTACGCTGCCTGCCGAATAATCACATTCCGGCGACTTAAAGCCGCAGCTCGGACAATGAGCCTTGCCTATGTGGTGGTATCTTATATTATCGTATTTTAACTTGCTGCTGCATTTAGGACATATCTGCATGTCGTTTATGAGGTTGATGCACTTCTCCACATCCGTATCCATTTTTTCAATGCCGAAATATTTTCTTTCATTTGAAGGGGCAACTCCCGACGCAATCAAGTCGTCTCCGTTTATGAGAAGTTTTGTGGAGTCCGGCATTTCTTCTGTAAGAATCCTGGCGATATATTCCGGATGTCCGTTTCTCATGATGGAATCTCTGGTCAGGTTGTTTATGAGCAGCAAATCAGGCTTTAACGCTCCGAACACAAGAGGCGCAGACCTCTCGTCTATTTCTATCAGCGCCGTTTCATACCTGCACCTGCCGAAAAGGTTTACTCCGTTTATGAGGCTCGTTGAAATTCCCGAGTTTATGTTTGAGCCCAGGCTGTTGTTAAGTACATTCTCGCCTGCCGCCTTAAACATGTCTATGGCAAGGTTGCACACGGTGGTCTTGCCGTTGGTCCCTGTCACACCTATGATTTTCTTCGGTTTGTTTACCAGATAGAGAAAATCGGGGCATATTTTTAAAGCTACAACTCCCGGGAAGTTCGTTCCGTTATGTCTGGTTATTCTGAGAGCCAGAGTTGAAAGCTTGGCTGCCCAAAGGGCTATTAAAAATCTAATCTTCTTCATCTTATGCAAAAGTCCTTTTAACACTTAAATTCAGGAATTATTTCCTTTATCTTTGCCATTATTCCTATGCCTCCCGGAGTCTGTCCCGGAAGCTGCCAGAAATCGTGAGCGCAGTAGTTGTTTCCCTCTATTATTGCCGGTCCTTTAGGGGTAATGGCTACATCCCAGCCTATATATCTCATCTGAGGGATTTCGAGAGCTGCCTTTTTAACCATTTCCACCGCTTCTTTCATAAACGGCACCTTATATCCTATAAGAGGCGTATGGCTGTAAGGATGCTCCGTGTAATGTATGCCGGCGGTTGTATCTCCCGAATGAGCGGGATATAAAAATTCTCCCGTTTCCACATCTACAGGGCCGTGAAGGCCGTAGTTGTCTACCACCCTGCCGTTTATGCCCATTTTAAATACCGCATATACGCAGTGAGGCACGCCTTTGGCGTCTATCATGGTTATCATTCTCATGGTATTGACGGAGAAAGGATATATTTTTGCAATGTCCGGATGATTCTCAATCACATCCTCTATGGTGGCGAAACCTTTTTCCTTTACGTATTTTACGAAAGCCTCCGGACTTTCAAAGTTCTTGGTTTCGAGGGATTCGCAGCCTATTCCGCAGCTTAAATCCTTCATCTTGGCGAAGATTTTATCCCTCGTTTCAAAGAATTTTTTTATATCCTCATCGGAAGCCACCTCAAGGTCCAGGCACTCTCTGCCTATATACTCTTTGAACCTTTCGTTAAACTCGTTTTTATTATCAAAATAATGGGCGTAATCGTGGTCGTTCATAAACATGATGAACTTCTTGCTTCTCATTCTCGTCATATAAGTATTGCGCTGTTTATGATTCAGATTCCAGAACTCAAATATGACATAGTCGTTATAACCTGCGCCGTAACGCAAAGTGCAATTTGCCATATCAAAGAAAATGGCGATCTTGCTCTTTCCCGACCTTTCATGAGCGTTGTTTAAAACCTTTGAAAACTTTTCAAAGCTGGCGCCTTTTATGACTCTCATATAATATTGCAGCCTGTTTTCCATTATTTAATCCTCCCTAAAGTATATCGGCAAGAAGCCTTGAAACAGCTTCTTTGAATTTTATTATCACACTTCTGTTATTGTACTGGTTTAAAGTAAGTTCATGACCTTTAAGCATATCTTTTTCGAAAGTATTTTCCATTTTTCCGGCAAATTTCCTGTCAAATATAAAAGCGTTGGTCTCAAAATTCAGCCTAAAGCTTCTGTTATCAAAATTTGTGGAACCTACGGTTCCCACTTCTCCGTCAACTACAAGAGTCTTGGCGTGAAGAAAGCCGTTGTCGTATATAAACACCCTCGCTCCTGACCTAAGAAGCTCTCCGACATATGCATAAGTAGCCCAATATACAAACATGTGATCCGGCATGCACGGTATCATAATCCTCACGTCTATCCCGGACTGGGCGGCCATTTTAAGAGATTCTATTATGCTCGGATCGGGTACAAAATACGGTGTCTGAACATACACGTTGTTCTTGGCATAAGTAATCATCCTCATAAAGGCACGCTTAACTTCTTCCTTCGGAGCTTCCGGTCCGCAGGATACGATTTGTATGCCGGTGTTCCCCTCGCCGCTGTTCTCAAAAGAAGAAGGAACTGCCTCCAGCTGCTCCCTTGTGGTAAACCTCCAATCCAGAATAAATCTGGCGTTTAAGTCGTAAACCGCCCCGCCTTTTATTCTGGCATGGGTATCTCTCCAGTATCCGAACTTTTTCTTTTCGCCCACATACTCCTTGGCTATGTTGTATCCTCCCGTATAGGCGATTTTATTATCTATAACCACAATCTTTCTGTGATTTCTGTAATTCAATTTTAATCCGAAAAGCATAAACTTAGGCTTGAAAAAATATCCGACCTTGCCTCCGGCTTCGGTAAACTCTTTCAAAAAATGCCGTGTTATGTATCTGCTTCCCATTGCATCCAATAAAAGTCTGACTTCGATGCCCTCTTTCGCTTTTTGTGTGAGAGCGTCTATAAACTCTCTGCCGATTTTATCCCGCTTTAAAATATAGTACTCTGCGTTTATGCTCTTTGAGGCGGATTTTATGTCCGCAATGAGCCTGTCAAAAAGCTCTCTCCCGTCTGTAAAAAGTTCTATATCATTGTCCTGTGTATAATAAGCCCTGCCGTATACCTGATTCAGCTTTATCAGATGTTTCCATTTTTCGGCGCTCTTTTTAATGAAGGGATAATTGTTGTTATCCATGGCATCCATCTGCTGTCTCAATGCGGCGCTTGTAATAAACTCCTCCTGTTCGGTCAGCCTATTTATCTTGCTTCTTGAAAGGTTCTGATTAAATATCAGATAAAATATAAATCCCACGATAGGAATAAACATGAGCACCATAATCCATGCCAGAGTTGCCGCAGGAGCTTTTCTTTCGGTAAAGATTACCGTAATGGCAAGCAATGCGTTGATAATATATACTGCTGCTAATGTTCCGAAAGAGTCTGTAAAAAAAGTTGCAATGTTAAGCATAAATTCCCCTTATTATCCAAAACCCGTATGTTATATGATTTTTCATTATATCATGTTTTACGCCTAAGCGCCATAAAAATTCCAATAATACACAATCCTCCGAAGATAAAAAAGCATGTGTGCATGGTAGTCATTAAAATTTGTGGTTCTGCCTCTGTCAAACTCGAATTTCCCATATACATGGCTACTATTACGGTTACGACAGTCATACCTGTCGTATGACCTATGGAGCGCATAGTGGCCAATATGGATGAAGCCACGCTGTAATCTTCTTTTTTTGCCGCTGCCATTACCGCATTGGTGTTGGGAGATGAAAAGACAGACGAGCCTAAGCCTGAAACGGACAAGGCGGCTATGGTGTAAGCCAGACTTCCTTCTTCCGGAAGGAAAGCAAACATAAAGAGTGCGGCAGCGCAAATCGTCATTCCTATGGCCGACATCACATGAGGCGAATGTTTGTCTGACAATCTGCCCATTACAGGCGAAAGGCCTGCCATTATCACCGGTGAAACAATCAAGAGAAGGCCTGCAATCTGCGAACTGTATCCCATTATAACCTGAAGGTAAATGGAAATGAGATAGCTTACGGAAAATACAGCTCCGTAATTTAACAGCGCTGCAATATTGGAAAAGGCATAGGCCTTATTTTTAATAAACATGTCCACCTTTATTACAGGGCAATCTGACTTTATCTCCGTTTTGATAAAAGCTATCATCGATATCACTCCCAAGGTCAGTATGAGCCACCCTGCTTTAGAGCGGGTAATTTCGGAAAGTCCATACATCATTGCAATTATTGAAAACACATAAAAAACGTTGCCTTTCCGGTCCATGGACGTCTTATGCCTGTCCTGTTTCTTTTCATCGGGCAGCTTTTTCAGCGCAACGTAAAATGCCACGGCTGAAACTGCCGCAGCTGCTCCGAATACGGATTTCCACCCTAAATTATAGTTCAGTACGCCACCAAGAACGGGCCCTGCCGAAAGTCCCATATAATTGGCGCACGTCGCATATCCCAAGGCCAGCCCCCTCCTGCTTTCATCAAAGGCTCCCACCAATATAGCCATGTTTGTGCTGAAAATCATGGAGGCTCCGATGCCTTGACCTGCCCTGAATGCAAGAAGCATAAACATGTTCGATGCCGTCATTGAGGCTGCGGAGGCTATGGAAAATATAAGGATTCCCATCCATAAAATTTTTTTACGTTTTATCATGTCTGCGATGCGGCCGAAAGGTACGGCCAGTGCCGCACAAGTCAACATATATATCGTAATGACCCAGCCTACTGTAGCGGCACTTACGCCAAAATCTTTCTCTATATCAGGAACAGACAAGTTAAGCGCACTTCCCATAAATGTTGTGATAAAAGACGTTATTACGGAAACAAATATGACATTGCGCTGCTCAGGTGTATACTTTTTCTTTCTCATAGAAAGTAGTATACGCCTTTTTAAAAAAGTGATACTTCTCATCTACAGTATTATGCAGATAAAGTAATCTTTTCCTTCGTCGCTTATTTTTTGCAATGATTTCTGCACTTTTCCCCGCAGAGAATCCGGCACATCATCGACTTTACTCTCCATTTGCTCGGTAACCATTTCCCTGAGTGTCTTTCCGAAAAGATTGGTTTCCCATATATCTGCATCTTCGTTTGCAAATTGTTCAGTCAAATATTGGGCCAAATCTATGGATTGACTTTCTGTTCCCACCACAGGTGAAACTTCCGTGGATATGGTGGTTTTAATTATATGCAGGCAAGACGCCTTCGCTGTCATTCTGACGCCGTACTTGTTCCCCTGTTTAAACACCTCAGGTTTTTCCAAAATCATCTCCGAAAGCTTCGGCGCCACTATGCCGTAATCCGTGGATTCCACTTGCTGCAAAGCTTCTTTTATGCCGTCGTAGGCCATTTTCGCCTCTGAGTATTCTTTCAGCAAGGTAAAAAGCTGGCGGTCGTTTTCTACCGGAGCCTTCATCAGCTCTTCTATTACTTTGTAGTAAAGAGAATCTTCAAGCTGCGGCTCTATATTTACAATACCCTCAGACATGTTTGCCCTTGAAATCTGTACTGCCTTGATTATTTTTCCGTCGGAAATGGAATTGCAGCTATCTATAACCTGCCCTATGGTCTCAAAATGTTTCATCCAGTTTTTGATACTTTCTATCATTGTGGCCTTAATCCAGTGATTATCCGAAAGTGCGTCCAAATAACTCGGAAGATTAAAGTGTACTTCAGATGCAGGAAACTGATATATGAGCTTTTTAAATAACTCTTCGAAATTTTCTTCCGTCATTCTCTGGCAGTTGGTCAGCATGACGGGTACTTGATAGCTTTCTTCAAGCTTGCTTGCCAATTCCTTACTTTTGGCGCTTTGAGGCGTAGCGGAATTTAAAAGAATGATAAACGGTTTATGCAAATTTTTAAGTTGATTTACTGTTTTTTCCTCTGCTTCCAAAAAACCGTTTCTCGGAAGTTCCCCGAAACTGCCGTCTGTGGTGACCACAACCCCGATGACGGAATGCTCCGTAATAACCTTTTCTGTGCCTACTTCTGCCGCTTTGCTAAACGGAATCTGTTCTTCAAACCAAGGCGTAGTGACCATTCTTTCCTTATCTTCTTCCATATTTCCGAGCGCACCCGGAACAAGGTACCCAACACAATCCACAAGACGCACATTGAATCCGGCACCTTCCCTTGTATTGACTTGCACCGCCTCAGGCGGTATAAACTTAGGCTCTGTCGTGGTAATGGTTTTTCCCTCTCCGCTCTGTGGCAGTTCATCCATGATTCTCGTCTTTTCATATGGATTAGCCATATTGGGAAATACCAAAACATCCATAAAGCGTTTTATAAATGTAGACTTTCCCGTTCGTACCGGACCTACAACGCCGATATATATGTCCCCACCGGCTCTTGTTCCGATATCCTGATAGATAGATGTATTTATCATATAACCCCTCCGCATAAACGTGCTGATACCAAAAATATATGAACTTTTTGAGAGGTTATTACCTTTTTTTAATGTATTCGTGCTCAAAGGGCTTTTAGTTGGCGGCCGTGCGACAAATCGGAAAAATTTTAAGATTTGCGGCAGTGCCGGCCGGTATCGCAGCCTTCAAAAGTGGCTGTCGCACAGCCGACTGAAAGATCGGCCCGAAATAATCCGAAACGGTGTCGCTGTAACCGGCTGAATTGCAAAGTGCCGCAAATTGAAGAAAATCTCCATTTTGCGGCACTTTTGCTACCTTATTTCCCTCCAAAATGCCGGAAACTAAGAAAAATTTTAAATTTACGGCAGTTTTACCCTTCCTAATGCCCATAAAATGCCGTAATTAAAGAAAAATTTAGATTTTACGGCAATTTAGCGCCTCGCAGAGCAGCAAAAATGCCACAATTCAAAGAAAATTTAAGATTTACGGCAGTCTCGCTAATCGCCAACCAGCCTCTGCCTGCCAGCTCGCCGTCCGCATTATCGCTACCTTTGCATAGACGGCTTTTCAGCCGGCTGTACGACAACCCCTTACACTCCGGCTCTATAATAAGTGTTGGGGTTGGCGAAATAATGGCTGCAAGGGCAAATGTTGGCAAAATTTTTAATAAGTCAGAACCTGTCAACAAATTCTTGTAAATCACTGAGAGAAACCGTGTCTAAAAATGTCGATGTTGTCACTTTTTAAGGATTAGCAAAATTTGCCAACATATGGTCTTAGCAAGAAAAAATGCTGGGACAGGCGATTTGTTTTCGCCCATCCCGGCATTTATTCCGACATTTATTACAGAGCCTGAATTCACAATCTTCAGTTAAGCCTCTTTTATTCTATCAAGATACTGTTTTCTTCTCTTCGCCACTTCTTCGTTATATACCGTATTGCCGCCTTTGTGCAGTTCTCTTACGTATGCATGGTGATTTCCAAGGATTGCTTTATCGCTTTCGCTTAAAATCAGCAAGGCGATATTCGAACATTGGTCGGCTATCCTTTCAAGATTGGTTAAAGCTTCAACATATGCCATTCCTCTTTCAGTCGTACATTCTCCTCTCTTGAGTCGCTCGATATGTCTGTCTTTTAATGCGAGAACCATATCGTCTATTACTTCTTCCAGCGGTTCGACTTTTTTGGCCAGTTCACTGTCCATATGTAAGAATGCCTCTATAGCAATTGACGTTATCTCAAATACGGCATCCTTGACAACGCTCATCTCATCATCTGCCGACTGCGAAAATTCCAACTTGCCTTCATTTACGCTCTGTGCAACTTCCATAATATTTATGGCATGGTCGCCGATTCTTTCAAAGTTTGTGGATGTTTGCATCAAGGTGGTTATCCTCTGGCTGTCCGCATCTGTTTCAACATGCTTTGACAGGTTTACCAGATAAGTGTCCATTGCATCCGTAAATGCATCAATGTTGTCTTCATTATTATTTATTACTTTTATTCTGTCATCATCATATTTGCTGAGCAGTTTATAACTGCGTTTAAGGTTTTTAAAGGCAATTTCTCCCATATGTCCGATAGCCTTTTTAGCTTCCGAAATAGCCATTGAAGGCACTTCGTAAAGTTTATCGTCAGGAACAGTCAGATCAGCCCTGTCTTCTTCATCTATCACATCAGGTTTAATCATAGTCAGCGACATTTTTACAAGAAGTCCCGAGAACGGTATGAGAACCACGGCCGTAACCAGATTGAACAGAGTCTGGAAGTTTGCTATTGCGCCGCTGTTTACGGAGCTTGTCCATAAATCCGGAAATCCGCCCAAACTTTTTATGATTGTCATGACAATCATAAAAAATACGGTGCCCAGCACGTTGAAAGAAATGTGAACCATTCCTACCCTTTTTGCATCTTTAGATGAACCTATGGAGCATACCAGTGCAGTAGTTACACAAGTACCGAGATTGATTCCCATTATCAGCGGATAAATGAGGTTGAAGGTCATGGCGCCCGTTACCGACAGTGCCTGTATCATACCTACCATTGCCGAGGAGCTTTGAACCACAACCGTGAGCACAAGTCCTACCAACAATGCAATCATAGGTTTGTCACCGAATTTTGACATCAGCTCAAGGAACTCAGGCGAGTCGGAAAGAGGTTCCACAGCGGCGGTCATGTTCATGAGCCCCGCAAACAGAATTCCGAATCCCATAAAGATTTCTCCGCTTGTTTTACTGTTGGGAATCTTTATAAACATTATCAACAGTATTCCGACTATCAGAGAGATCGGAGCCAGTGTGGAAGGTTTAAAGAATTCCAGAATTATATTTCCGCCTGATTCTATATCCATTAACCTTATTATCTGAGCCGTTACGGTGGTTCCTATATTGGCGCCCATAACTATGCTCACCGCTTGCTTTAAATTTAAAATTCCTGCGGAAATAAGGCCTACGGTCAGCACTATGGTAGCTGTGGAGCTTTGTATTACGGCCGTTACCAACATTCCCGTTATAACTCCTAAAACCACATTCTGGGTAGCCTTACCCAAAACTTTTTTTAAAGCGCTGCCTGATGCATTCTTTAATCCGTCTCCCATGACTTCCATACCGTACAGAAACATGGCAAGACCTCCAAGAAGACTGATGACTGAGAAAATATCCATTGTGACGTCCTTTCCTAAATTATCAATAGCTTTTATCTAATCATCCGGGTTACTCTCTTTCGCCTGTCAGGCTGAAAGTATTGGAATCGGTAATCTTAACGGGAATTATTTTCCCTTCAAGGCCCGGTTCACCCACAAAGTTAACTAACTTAAAGCTGTCCGTTCTCCCCTCATATGTCCCCTCTTTGCTCCTGCTGACTCCGTCTGCGAGTACCATTTGCGTAGTTCCCCTGTACTCTCGGTTTTTTTCAGCAGAAATGCTATTTATAACCTCAACCAGCCTGTTAAATCTTTGATGTTTGATTTCTTCAGGTATCTGGTCTGTGCGTTTAGCTGCCGGCGTTCCCTGTCTTATGGAGTAAAGAAAGGTAAATGCCGAATCATAACCAACCTCCCTTGCCAAATCCAAAGTGTCCTCAAAGTCCTTTTCCGTTTCTCCCGGAAAACCGACTATTATATCCGTAGAAATCGCTATGCTCGGAACGGCAGTCCTTATTTTTTTAACCAGCTTTAGATATGATTCTCTCGTATACTTTCGGTTCATTGCCTTGAGCACATCGTTTGAGCCCGCCTGTACGGGCAGGTGTATGTACTTGCAAAGCTTATCGCAGTTTCTAAAGGCATCTATCAGTTTATCCGACAAATCTTTAGGGTGGCTGGTCATAAAACGGATTCTTTCTATTCCGTCTATTTCGCTAAGCATGTATATAAGGTCGGTAAAATCCGTTTCGCATTTTTCGCCGCATCCTCTGTATGAATTGACATTCTGACCGAGCAGCGTTATTTCTTTTACTCCGTCCGACGCCAGCTTCCTGACCTCAGTTACTATGTCTTCAGGCCTGCGGCTTCGCTCCCTTCCCCTTGTATAAGGAACGATACAATAGCTGCAAAAGTTATTGCAGCCATACATTATATTGACAAAGCTCTTATGTTTAAACAATCGTTTGGCAGGCAAGCCTTCTACTATTTCTCCTCCGTCCTGCCAAACCTCGATTTGCTTTTTATTCTCATTATAGAGGTTGTCCAAAAGTATGGGAAGCTGATGCAAGTTATGGGTTCCGAATACTATATCCACCCATGGATACTTGGATTTTAGTGTGTCTATGATATGTTGCTGCTGCATCATGCATCCGCACACACACACGGTAAAGGCTTCCCTTTCTTCTAATTTTCTGTGTTTAAGCTGTCCCAGCGTTCCGAAAAAACGCTTGTCCGCATTTTCTCTTATGCTGCATGTATTAAAAATTACGATGTCAGCTTCGTCTCTCGTATTTACAGGCTCATAGCCCTTTTCTGCAAGCATTCCCGCCATTATTTCAGAGTCATGTTCATTCATCTGACAGCCGAAAGTAGTAATATGAAAAGTTCTGTTTTTAGCCAAATCTGTCTCCGTTCCAATGCACATCACATATGCATCTCGTTTTTAATCTTTCTTCCCATAAGTATTTCTACCGCTTCAACGGCATCCATTTTTCCCTGTATCATATAAAAAAGACATTCCGTTATAGGCATCTCCGCATTATACCGCTTTGCAAGAGCATAAGCCGCCTCTGCAGTGGAAATACCCTCCACTATCATGCCGACTTCCTCCATAGCGGCCTCAGCAGACTTTCCCTGTCCCATGAGAATGCCGCACCTTCTGTTTCGTGAATGCATGCTGGTACAGGTAACAATCAAATCCCCCAGTCCGGTAAGACCAGAAAATGTCGCCGGGTTAGCTCCCATGGCTATTCCCAGCCGGCACATTTCAGTTATGCCTCTGGTCATCATAGCCGCCTTGGCATTGTCACCGAAGCCCATTCCGTCGGATATTCCTGCTCCGAGGGCTATGATATTTTTCAGTGCTCCGCCGATTTCCACCCCTATTATATCATCATTTGTATATACTCTGAACCTATCTGTATTAAAAATTTCTTGTATTCTTTTTGCCAAATCTTTATCTTCAGAAGCAACAGCCACCGTAGTAGGCAGCGTTCTTGCGACTTCTTCGGCATGGGAAGGTCCCGACAAAGTCACATATTTGACCTTTGGCATGATTTCACCGGCTACCTGAGAAAGCCTCAAAAGTGAGCCCTTTTCAATACCTTTCGCCACGTTTACAACCGTCATATCCTCGCTTATATATGGCTTTGCATCCGAAAACACTCCTCTGAAACTCTGGGCAGGTACTGAAAACAGTGCAACGTCCGCACCTTTTAACACCTCTTCCAAAGTATACTTTATTTTTATATCCTTCGGTATCTTAATACCGGGAAGATAGTGTGGGTTTTCTGCCGTATCCTTCATAAGGTCAAGCTGTGATTTTTTCCTTCCCCATATGGAAACTTCATGCCCTTTGCCCGACAGCATTACGGCAAGGGCTGTGCCGAAGCTCCCCGCTCCGATAACTGCAATTTTTGTTTTCATAGTTATAAATCCTTGTTAAACATTTTAGGTTCTTCGCCTTTAATAAGCCGCTTTATATTGGAAGCGTGCTTTATCAGCACTATAACTGCCATAATACAGCCTATCCAGAAAAATTCCGGCTCATATATCCGGCATACCAGAGGAAATGCCACAGCTCCCAAAATAGAGCCTACCGACATTCGGTTGGTTGCCGTAAGTCCGACAGCAACCACCAGTACTTCTATTAACCCCAGATACCATTTTACGGCTAAGATAGCACCAAAAGCCGTAGCGACTCCTTTGCCGCCTTTAAAGCTGTACAGACACGGCCATATGTGACCGCAAAATACAGCAAGAGCGCAGACCGTACCTATGGTGTAATTGCCGAAGTGCATACCCAAAAATACGGCAAGATACCCTTTTGCAATATCGATTATAAGGGTAATTACGGCGGCCTTTTTTCCCAAAACCCTCAGCGCATTGGTAGTGCCTGCATTTCCGCTGCCCTCTTTTTTTATATCCACCCCTTTGGCTTTGCCAAGTATGATAGACGGCGAAATATTTCCTATAAAATAAGCTATCGTAACAAGTATTATAAATTTAACTATGACCATGCTATTCTCCTTTTTCGCCCTTTTCCCTGAATACAAACTTAATGGAAGTACCCTCAAAACCGAAGCCCTCGCGTATTTTGTTTTCCAAATATCTGGCATAAGAAAAGTGCATTAAATCTCTCTTGTTTATCTGGAAACTGAAAAGCGGAGGTTTGACGGCAACTTGGGTAACATAATAAATCTTAAGCCTTTTTCCTTTGTCCGAAGGCGGCTGCTTCATCATGGTAGCATCGGCAATCAGGCTGTTAAGCTGTCCGGTAGGTACTCTGAGAGCTCTCTTTTCGGCAACGTATTTTGCCATTTCCATTACCTGATTTACTCTCTGCTTTTCCGCAACGGAAATAAAGATGATAGGCGCATATGACATGAACTGCAAGTCTGCTTCAAGTTCCCGTCTGAAATCCCTCATGGTGTTGGTTTCTTTTTCTATCAAATCCCATTTGTTTACGGTTACTACTATACCCTTGCCGGCCTCATGAGCCACACCTGCGATTTTCTTGTCCTGCTCTGTGAGACCTTCCGATGCGTCTATCATGAGAATGCATACGTCACATCTTTCTATGGCCGCAACTGCTCTGAGAACGCTATATCTTTCTATATCTTCATTGACCTTGCTTTTTCTTCTGATTCCCGCCGTGTCGATGAGAATATATTTGTCTCCGTCCTTTTCAAAGGGAGTGTCTATGGAATCTCTCGTGGTCCCTGCAATAGGTGAAACGATAACACGTTTTTCACCGAGGAGGCAATTTATGAGAGAGGATTTGCCTACGTTAGGCTTACCGATAACTGCAATTTTTACCGTTTCTTCATCCTCTTCTCCTGCTCCTTCCGGAAAGCTTTCCACTATTTCATCCAGCACGTCTCCGAAGTTGAGCATATTGGCTGCCGAAATAGGGATTGGCTCCCCGAGACCCAGTTCATAGAAATCGTAGAAATCATCAGGCAGCTTTGTCGGCTTGTCAATTTTATTTACTACCAATATTACCTTTTTTCCTGTCCTCATGAGCATCATGGCAACTTCTCTGTCAGCAGATGTAAGTCCTTCCTTGCCGTCGGTAATGAACAAAATCACATCTGCCATATCCATTGCCACCTGTGCCTGTTCCCTCATTTGAGACAATATTATGTCTTCACTGTCAGGCTCTATGCCGCCTGTATCTATCAATGCAAAGTGAATAGAGTTCCACTCTGCTTCAGCATAAATTCTGTCTCTCGTAACGCCGGGCGTATCTTCCACTATGGAAACACGCCTTCCCACTATTTTGTTAAAAAATGTGGATTTTCCTACATTTGGTCTGCCTACAATGGCAACTATGGGTTTACTCATCAAAAATTCCTCCTATGAACTCTTGGGGAATAAATTCTTTTAAATCTTCTATTCCCTCTCCCACTCCTATATATTTTATAGGCATATCGAATTCATCTGCAATGGTTATGGCAATTCCGCCTTTTGCGGTTCCGTCAAGCTTGGTGATAACTATCCCCGTAATGTCCGCAACCTGACCGAACTCCTTAGCTTGTGATACGGCATTTTTGCCCGTTGTCGCATCAAGCACAAGCAAAGTTTCTCTTGAGGCTTCAGGGTATTCTCTGTCTATTACCCTGTTCATCTTTTCAAGCTCGGTCATGAGATTTTTCTTATTCTGAAGTCTTCCCGCCGTATCGCATATGAGCACATCTATCTTCTTTGCCTTTGCAGACTGAATAGCATCGAATATTACTGCGGAAGGGTCTGCCCCTTCTTTATGCTTAACTACGTTGACCTGATTTCTCTCTCCCCATATGACAAGCTGTTCTGCTGCTGCTGCTCTAAAGGTATCCGCAGCGGCAAGCATTACGCTCCGGCCCGACTTTTTGCATTTATATGCAAGTTTGCCTATGGTGGTGGTCTTGCCTCCTCCGTTAATACCTATGACAAGAATTATCAGAGGATTTTTATCGGAAAGCAGTTGCCTTTCTCCCTTATCCACAAGCTCTGTCATAATTTCTTTCAATGCTTCCTTTACGTTTTCCGTTTTGGTTATGGCATCGCTTTTGATTCTGCTGCGAAGGTTCTGCATTATAGTCATGGTCGTATCCATTCCTATATCTGATGTTATGAGGACTTCTTCCAGTTCATCCATCAAATCTTCATCTATTTCGGCTCTTGCCATAATTACGTCGCTTATCTTTTCCGATAATCTTCCGAAAAATGATTTCTTTTCTTGAAACAGTGACATCTTTTCCCCTTTCGGTTTTAAATCATATTCTGAATTTTACAGTTCAAAATTATCTCCCAGCCTCAGAGATAAAACTTTTGAAATTCCGTGTTCCGGCATGGTAACGCCGTAAAGCACGTCGGCGTGTTCCATGGTCGCCTTCTGGTGCGTTACGATTGCAAACTGAATATCGTGGAAATTGCGGAGGTATTTTGCAAACCTGTCGATATTGTTGTCATCCAGCGCTGCCTCCACCTCGTCCAATATGCAAAACGGTGTCGGAGTAGTCTTAAGTACCGCAAACATCAGCGCCATGGCGGTCATGGTTTTTTCGCCGCCTGACATAAGATTTATGTTCTGCAGTTTCTTTCCCGGCGGCTGAGCTACTATTTCAATGCCTGCCTCAAGAGGATTATCCTCGTTGTCAAGCCTGAGTTCCGCATGTCCGCCTCCAAACAGAGCTTTGAATATTTCTTCAAAATTGATGACCACCTTATCAAAGTTCTCTTTAAACTTGGTCTTTATAGTCCTTTCCATATCGTCAACTATTTCTTTTAGCTGTTCCATGGCAGAGGTTATATCTCTTCTCTGTTCCGAAAGGAACTCATATCTTTCCTTAACCTGTGCATATTCCTTTATCGCTCCCACATTTACGTCGCCCAGTTCTTTGAGCCTGTTTTTGATTTCCCTGCTTTCTTTCTGAGCGGTTGAAACGGCAAAATCCGTCTTCTTAAATTCTATGGCCTGTAAATATGAAATTTCAAATTCATCCCACAATCTTTCTTTCAGAGTATCGAGCTGAGTTTCATTTTTTGCAATGCGGATTTCCTGCTGATACTTCTTGTCCTGATAAGAGTTGAGCTGTTCGCTCAAAGAAGTCCGTCTCTTGTTCATTTCTTCTTCTTTTACGGAAATGTCCGCTTTTTCTTCCGAAACACGCAGGATATACTCTTCCAGCTCTTCTTTTTCCTTATTCTTATCTCTTATTTCTTCGTCGGCATCCTTTGAGCCGAATAGAATATTGTTTTTTTCTTCTTCAAAGGTTTGGAGCTGAAGCTTCTTTGCCTCTATCTGCGAGTCGAAGTCAGCAACGATTTTCCCTATCCTCTGAATCATCTGCATAAGGCCTTCTTTATTGCTGTCCTGTCTGTTCTTTTCTATTCTTATTGCGGTGATGTCTTCTGACGCTTTGTCCGTTTCCGCCTTAACCGACTCCTGCTTATTCATGAGTTCTTCGATGACGGCTTTAAGCTGCTCGCTCTCCTGCTGACACCGCAGTGCCTCTTCTTCCAATTTTTTTGCCATTGAATCCGCATTGTCCAAATCGCCTTCTACGGAAGCAAGCTGCTGCACATGTCTTGAAGCATTGCTTTCCATTTCTTTTGAGCTTTTAATCTCGCTTTCTATCTTGGCGTGTAAGTTAAAAGATTCTATTTCGAGATTTCTGTATGATTTCTCCAGTTCATCAATAAGAATTCTGATTTTTTCCGACCTGTCTGAAAGGGTCTTTTTCTCCGATTGGAGCTTTGACAGATTATCCTCTATAGCTTTTATGTCTTTTGCAAGCTTTTCTATTTCTCTCTTTCTTTCAAGCAGATTGGCAGTGTTATTTTTATATTTTCCTCCGGTAATCGCACCGCTTATATTGACTATCTCTCCCTCAAGAGTGACGAAACGCACTCCCAAGCCTTTTTGCTTTGAGCAATCTATGGCATCCTGCATGGTTTCGACGATGACAACTCGTCCCAAAAGATAGTCGAAAATGCCTTTATATTTGTCGCCGCATTGTATAATATCGCACGCAAGACCTCTGAATCCTTTAGCGGAGGATAAAGAGGTTGGCAGGTTTGCTCTGCTTCCTTTGACGGATTCCATAGGTAAAAATGTGGCTCTTCCCGCCTTATTGTCTTTCAATGCCTGTATTGCGGTTTTGGCGTCTTTATCTTTCTGGCATACTATATTTTGCATTGCTGCGCCGAGGGCCGTTTCCACAGCCACTTCAAAGCCTTCGGGAACTTTCATCAAATCTGCGGCAACGCCTTCTATGCCGTTGAAGTTTCCTTTCATTATAAACCTTACCGCATTGTTATATCCCTCGTAGTTGTTTTCCATCTCTTCGATGGTCTTTTTACGTGTATTGTACTGACTTATCAGAATTTGAGCGTGGCTTGACTGCTTATCCAGCTCTTTTGCTTTTGCCGATAAGTTTTCAAGTTCTATCCTGTTTGTTTTCGTCTGTTCTTTTAAAGCATGGAGTTTTTCTTCGATTTCAGCCTTGTTTTTTTCAGCTTCATTTAATGCTGTCGATGAAGCCTCTCTCGTTTCGTCCAAACGCTTTCTTTCTTCAATCAGCTGTTCCCTGCGTTTTTTTAATGATTCCTTATAGCTCTCCATGCTCTTGGCTTCTGAGCGTTTGGCTGAACTCTCATTATACAGCAGGTACATCTTGTTTCTGCTTTCGTCTATATCCTTTGCCAGCTCTGCGGCTTTTTCCGACACCTCAGTGTATGCGTCTATCTTCTCGCCAAGCTCTTTCTCGGTCTTCTCAAGGCTCGCCGAAATCTCCGCCTCCTGAAGTCTGAGTTCCTTTTCGGCTTCCGTCTCTCTGTCCCTCTTTTCACCGAGAGTCTTCAGTTCATCCCGAACTCTTGCAAAATCCCTGTCCAAAGTATTTAGCCGCTCCGTATCCAGTTGGCTCTTATTTGTAAGCGAATTTATCTCTTCTACGCATGAAAGCAGCTTATCTCTTGCTTCGTTGCCAAGCTTATCAAGGTTTTCGCTTTTTTGTCTCGCCTCGGTATAATCCTTGTCCAAAGCCGTTTTTTCTGCTGAAAGCTTTTCTATTTCTTCGGCAAAGACGGATAAGTCATCCTTTATGGCCTGATTGGAAGAATCCAGCTTTTCTATGTTTCGCAGGGTTATGTTTATTTCAAGTTCTTTAAAACGTTTCCTGAGTGCAAGATACTCTTCTGCCTTTATGCTGTCCTCTTTAAGGCCATCTATGCGGCTCTCTATTTCTGCGATTATATCGTTTACTCTTTCAAGATTTGCAGATGCGGATGCCAGCTTTCGCTCTGATTCCGCCTTTTTGCTTTTGTACATGACAACGCCGGCAGCTTCTTCAAATACCTGCCTTCTGCTTTCCGGCTTATTGCTCACTATGTCTGCAATCTTACCCTGTCCTATGATTGAATAGCCTTCCACGCCTATGCCCGTATCCATTATAAGCTCTCTTATATCGCGAAGCCTGCATTGATTGTTGTTAATCAGGTATTCGCTTTCACCTGAGCGGTACATGCGGCGGGTGATGGCTACCTCATTGTAATCTATGGGAAGAGAGCCTTCTGTATTGTCTATAACAAGAGTAACTTCTGCCATTCCTCTTGATTTTCTGTTTGCCGTTCCTGAAAATATGACTTCTTCCATTTTGCTGCCACGCAGCATCTTCGGGCTCTGTTCACCCAGCACCCAGCGGATTGCGTCGCTTATGTTGCTCTTTCCGCTTCCGTTGGGTCCGACTATACAGGTCACGCCTTCATGAAATTCTATCACCGCAGGTTCGGCAAAAGATTTGAATCCATGCATTTCCAGCCGTTTAAAATACATTCTTTTCTCTCCTCTTTATATGAGTAAGTGCCGCCTTTGCGGCTTTTTGCTCAGCTTCTTTCTTGCTTTTTCCGCATCCTTCTCCCAAAACCGTACCGTTGCAGGAAAGATGCACAAAAAATGTCTTGTCGTGGGCAGGTCCTTCTTCCTTATCCGTCTCGTAAACTATGGATAGGTTGCCTCCGTTTTTTTGAAGTGTCTCCTGTACTTCCGACTTATAATCGGAAAACAGCTTTCCTTCTGCGGCTTCCCTGATTGTATCCGAAAATGCCCTAAGTACAAAATTTTGGGTGACTTCGTAACCGCCGTCCAGATAAAGGGCTCCTATCACAGCTTCCATAGCATCTGCCAATATGGAATCTTTATCACGCCCTCCTGCCATTTCTTCTCCCTTGCCGATATATATGTACTGCCCGAGATTGAATTTTCTTGCAGCCTTTGCCAATGAGTTTTCGCATACGATCAGGGCTCTTGTCTTGGTAAGCTTACCCTCCGTAACCGTGCTCATGACATTGAAAAGTTCTGCGCTTATTATTGCATCAAAGAAAGCGTCTCCCAAGAATTCCATTCTTTCGTTATCCTGGTGCTTTGTGTTTTTTTCCTTGTTATATGAGCTATGGGTAAGGGCTCTTTCAAGGTATGTTTTGTTTTTAAATTCATATCCGATAACGGATTCAAAATCTTTCATTTTCACTTAGAGTAATCTCCTCTATCTCAAGTACGGAATTCTGTATAATCTCGACTACGTTTTCGGTAACATAAGGTATTCCCTTAAGAATGGTATTCTTTACAGCATTTGCATTTGATGAGCCGTGCATCTTGACAACAGGGCCCTTTACTCCCAAAATAGGGGCGCCGCCGTACTCCGAATAGTCAAATTCCTGTTTTAAGCCTTTTATCTTGTCTATGAGAAGCGCCGCTCCGAACTTTGCTTTCACTCCGTCCGTAAACTTTTTCTTTATCACCTGGAGTATATTCCAGGCAAGTCCCTCGGTCAGTTTCAAAAGCACATTACCTGTAAATCCGTCCGTTACGATTACATCGCATACGCCTTTAGGGACTTCTCTGGCCTCCACATTGCCGATAAAATTCATATGGCTATGTTCAAGCAGGTCGTATGCGGCTTTTGTAAGAGTTGAGCCTTTGGCTGCCTCCGTGCCTATATTTACAAGTCCTACCTTCGGGTTCTTTCTTCCCAGAACCTTTTCCATGTATATGTTGCCCATCATGCCAAACTCAAGCAGGTTATTAGGCTTGCAGTCGGCGTTGGCTCCTGCGTCTACCAAGAGGGAAGGAATGCCTCCGACTATGGGATATATGGTCGCAAGGGCCGGACGGTCAATTCCCTGTATTCGTCCCAGTATGAACAACCCTCCGGCGAGAAGCGCTCCCGTGCTTCCGGCAGAGATGAAAATATCTCCTTCGCCGTTTTTAACCATGTTAAGTCCCTTTACTATCGACGAATCTTTCTTTGAGCGTACTGCTCTCACAGGAGCGTCATCATTGGAAATCACTTCCGATGCTCCGATTACTCCTATCTTGTTTTTATCATATTTATATTTTTTAAGTTCTTCTGTTATAAGTTCTTCTTGTCCGATAATAAATATTTGGTGGTCTGTTTCTTTTGACGCAAGCACTGCGCCTTCTACTACGGAAGCCGGTGCGTTATCGCCGCCCATTCCGTCAAGAATAATTTTCATAATATCCTCCTTCTGTTTGGATATAACCATACATATTTTATATTATCATAAAATGCAAAAAAAGCCAATAAAACATTTATCTTCCCTTGACATTATCGCTTCGACCTTGCGGCAGCTTTGCCTACAGCCGGATTGTTGGCTGGGCGGATTGTTGGCTGGGCGGATTGTTGGCTGTGCGGATTGCCGTAAATTACGAAAAATTTCTTTATTACGGCAGTTTACAAGCTCGTAGGCGAGCCGGATTGCCGTAAACTCAAAGAATTTCCTTAAATGCGGTCATTTTTCAGCTTTACGGCCGCTATAACTGCCGTAAATATCAAATTTTTCTTTGAGTACGGTCATTTTTACGGCTCTGGATGGGGTCAAACTGCCGTAAATGTTAAGTTTTTCTTCTCTCACGGCAGTCAGCCTACTTAAAGTTGAAAATTTTTCTTTTTTGAAAAACAATTGATATTGCCTGACAGCAAATTATATGGTATATTTATATAAGTTATAGTAATTACATGGGGCATTAGCGCAGCTGGGAGCGCGTTTGACTGGCAGTCAAGAGGTCAGGGGTTCGAGCCCCCTATGCTCCACCATTTGAAAAGCCTTGCAATTTCAATGGTTGCAGGGTTTTTGTTTGTTTTTGATAGTGTTTATTTTTTGTTTTAAAACACGCAAAAAGTGGCATTTTATTGCATAGGGGTGTGGTACAAGGTGTGGTACAAAAACATAAAAAGCGGGGCAAATGCCCCGCTTTAATGTGGTTTATGATATTGTTCCAGCCGTTCCACTTTATCCTCAAGTACCGGCACTCGCCGTGCAAAGTCGTTATGCTCTCTCACTTCTCTCGTAAGTTCCGTTATTTTTTCGTCTATCACGGCATCGTGTTTTGAGTTAGATAATATAACTCCTACGAGTGTTACCAAACCGGTAATAATCGCAACTAAAGCTTCACTCATTTTAATCCTCCGTTACCGCTATATATTTACATGAACTGCATTACCCATGCCCGGAGTATTGGCGTATGAATATTTTGCGCCTAAACTCTTAGCCTTTTTTACCACTGCATTTCTGCCGGCCGCTGTATCATTCTGACCCAGTATATAAAAATCGGCTGCTTTGCCACTAACGTGTGCGCTGGTTTTAACAGACCCAGATAAACTATCGTTATAACGTTGGCAGCGAACACCAGATGTTATAGTAATCGGCTTACCATACACGGTGCGTATTTTGTCCATTAACTGTACCATTTTCATATCAGGTTCAACCGGATATCCATTACATTTGCCACATGGGCATCTAAACTCACTGCGTTTAAAATATTTGACATCATCCCATGTTACAGTAGCCGGCTTATTCAATTTTGCCATCGTCTTTGAGCCTGCTATACCATCCGCAATCAGTCCATTTACCTTTTGATATGCCTTAATAGCTGCGATAGTCTTAGCGCCGATAAGTCCATCCACAACCAGATTAGCGCCGTGAGCATTTAGTTTACGTTGCAGCTCCTTTGCTGATTCAATCAGCATAGCTTCGGTCTTAGGACCATAGATTTTATCGACCTTTAATCCCTTAGCCGCCTGAAACTTTCCATAGGCGTTTCGTAGTAATGGTCCTTCTATGCTGTCTATTTTGCCAGTGTAATAGTAACCGCAGTAATATAGATTGAGCTGTCTTTGTCTGATATTAAGCATTTGTATCATCTCCTTCGTTTACTTCCGGCAAGCCTGCCAGCGATGTCGCAAGCGACAAAATACCGGATAACACCGTAGCGCTTACGACCATTTTCCAGTCCACATCAGACATTGCAACTGATGTGCCTATCATTGCCACAAAGGCCTGTGCCATAGTCTTGACTGCTCTTATACCGGCAGCCTTGACCCACTTTTTAAAATTCTTGCTCATAATTCACCTTTTCCTTTCATTTTTGCATAACAAAAGACAGCCCATGTGAGCTGTCTTTGATTATTTTACTTGCAATATGTATTTTGTTATGGTATATTGATGTCAAGAGGAAACCGTTGAAAACGGTTAACCACGTCAGTTATGAAAAACCGCCGAAGGTTCCAAGCTTATGGGCGGTTTTTTCGTGCAACTTCTACAATCGTAATAACAGTTAAGACTATCATTAGTATTTCGTAATCAGTCATATGTATCGCCTTCCTTTAAATCCAAAACCCTTTTGAATTTCGGAAGGTTAACCGCTTTCGCTCTGTCCTCTTGACTTTTATATTATACCATTTTGTGCCTTTTATGTCTATTTATTTCCACCTGCCTGTTACTCGATGAAAGAAAGACCCCGCACCACCATTTTGATTTGAAAAATATATAGCCTCAAAGTATGTTGTAGCCACGCTTCTGGCAGATGCCCAAGAAGTACCTGTGCCCCAATAACAATCAGCATGAGCATCCGTTATTGATTTAAAAATTCCAGTAGGTATATCAATTCTATAAATCCTATAGTAAAACCCGTTCACCGTTCCCGATGTACCAAGATTACTTGATGTTGTGCTCCTCCACGCCTCAGCTCTGCCATTATTATACTTAACATAATTCCATCCACCACTTGTACCTTGCTCAATAATATAATCTATGGCCATAGATGTATCTACCAATGTTTTAACGGCCGCATTATTATCAATTCCAACGATAACCTTTGAGCCGTTCCAGGATAACCCCATTTTATGTCCACCGTCTTCACCGGTTACTCCTCCACTTCTTACTGTTTTATCTATTATTTTTTTAAGTATTGTATATAGCCTCATATTAACACCTCCTTTCTTCCTGCTCTGCCAAGCTTATTTTGTTCTTTTCCAAAAATATACTGTGGTGTACGGTGGCATGTTGTTGTGTGGTTCAGAATTACCAGCGGAATGAGTTTTTACCCTACCACCCCAACTAATATCATCAGCCCAAGCAGAATTTCCGCTTAGAATCATCGAATAGTAATTACCGCTACTATGCCCTGTGCCGATATAAAGTCTTCCTGTGTTACCTTCCTGCCTAACATCATGTTCATGCCCCGGCATCTCGCTTGCCGTCAACTTATGCGTTTTCTCGCCGCCTGTCTTTTCGGCTGTGGCAAATGCAGTATCACTCTCATTTACCCTCACAAGAGTTCTTCCGGACGCAAACCGTACCCACGTATGGGTTTTAAATATTTTGTTCGGGTCATAGTTTGGATTTACCGTTGTAATCACATGTCCGACAGGATAAATCCAGTCTATTAGTCTAATTACCCTCCCCCGAGCAGATTGACAAGCTCGTTATATTCCGCATCGGTTATAGTCATATCAACACTCTTGACAGTGAGAGTATTTTGTATTTTAGTTGGCATAGCTACGTCAAACAGGTTTTCTTTTTCCGCCACCTTTCCGATTGCCATGCCTTTACCCGATGCATGCCAGTCCATTAAGGTAAATGCCGTGCCTATTACGCCCGGAACGGGGGTTGTCATAAAATAGTCACTAACGGATAGCTCAATGTCATAGGTAAATTCCGATGATGTTGGCAATACCACATAACCCTGATATGTGTATCCGTCAACGGATGCGGACACGTTCTTCCATGCTGTATCAGGGTCGCTTTGTTTCTTATATTTTACTATGGCCGATTTTGTATTTTTGTTATTAAGTGGGGCAATTTTTACGGCATAATCCACACGGGTATATGCGCCGTCAGCTTGAAGAGTGCCGGCTGAGTTGCAGCGAGCTACAGAAAATCGTGTAACGGTCGGAGCCCACCAGTCAAGCACTGCCGGCTTCACGCTTTTTGTAGTGGACATGCCTCTGCCGTCTGTTATTGTTGCCGTAACGCTTTTATCAGTGTAGACTATAACATTTGATGTGGCAGGGTTTTGTGTGTACTTTACGCCGTCGATTTCAATGCTGCGGGACTTAATAGGCGACTCATATGATAAAGTCTCCGTAAGGGTGCATTTAATTTTGGACTGCGCCCTAACATATGCACCAAACTTTGTATAGTTTCCCGTAGTATCTTCGATTTTGATACTCAACCCTGGCACCATATCGGCAGAAGGATTTGCCGATAGGTTTACGGTCTTTTCGCCTACGCTGCTGCCGCCTGAGAGCGTTACCGCTCTTATTACTATGGTCTTAGTCGAGCTTTCCTTTCCGCTGGTAGCCAGTGTTTTTGGCACTGTCCATGTATACGATGTGCCTGCCGAGCTTTTAAATTTAACCCAGCCATTTCCGACCGAATAATAAAGGTCATGTACAAAGCCGCTGTCAGCCCTTGGCAGGCTTATGGTCGTGCTTTCTCCGTATTTAACCTCCGCAGGGGATAGTGACGGCTGCGTGGCTCTTTTAATCCACGTGCACGCATAGCTTCCGGAGGTTGTTGAGGCACCGTAGTGTGCTGATGCGTTAACGACAGCCGAGTAATTTACCGTCTTATTACCGTCAGCATCATGCGTAACTGTAACGCTGTGACTACCTATGACGCCGCTCGTATTTTTAGCTATGGAAACAGTAAAGCTTTTTGTATCGCCATTTATGGTTATACTACAAGACGTATTCTGATTGTATGTCTCACCGTTGCCATAATAGTAGAGGGTTCCGGTTAAAACCGATGTATTATTAGGTATGCTTATATTTGATTCTGATATGATTAGTTGTATTCGTGGCGCTGCCATTAGTTATCACGCACCTTTCCAAAACTTAAATTTCCGCTTTCTCGTGGTGTAAATGCAAAATTACCGAGCTTCAGGGTATTGAAAAATTCGCCGTCATTAGCGTAGAATTTTTGTTTTTGCCAGTAGGATACCTCCGTGCCGGATTCGATAAAGCTTATCTTTTCATTGCCTATTTGTAACTGTGACCCGACCGGGCCCGATTCTGACATTTTCCCAAGATTTATGCCGTTATCATCAAAACGGATATGCGTTTTAATTTTTTGAAATTCTTGGTTGTTATAATCCCTATCGTCATCAACCTGTGTCTTCAGGTCGCCGAAATTCATATCGATTTTATCGGCTTTTATTTCAAGGGATGCTTGCTTTTCCTCAAGCGCCCTGCCGTCTGCTTCGCTGTAATAGTTTTCTTCCGCATATAATTTGATTCCCTTTTCTGATTTTTCTATATCAGTTTTGTATTCCGCCCTGACCTTATTTATTTCATCGAGAGCATCGTTGACCGTTACCCAAGCATTCCCATTCCACTGCTTGAGTACAGGAGGGTCTTGGCTCATGTCAAGCCATAACCTTGTCTTATCCGCAGGCTCCGTTTCTCCTCTTACCGCTGCGTCATCGCCCTTATCTCCTTTATCGCCTTTGGCTCCTGTGCTGCCTTTAATTTTTGCCCATTTATATGCACCTACATAATTGGGGTCGGTTTGGTTATAGTCAACGCATGTTCCGATATAGTCGCCTGCGGTTTCGCCGCCATTGGCTGTAAACGTGCCTCCACCGTCATTGGAATATTTGATATGCAGGTATGATGTCCTTCCGTCTTCGCCATTCGCTCCCGGGATGCCCTGTGGACCTTCCATCCCGGCAAATCTCGCCCATGTATAGGCTGCTGGATTGGAGGAATCCGCCTGCGTGTAATCAACATAGGTTCCGATATACGTATCCGGTATCTCAAGCAAATCGGATGCTGTTTGCGGGTTTGCTGTCTTCGCATACTTAATATGGAAATATGATGTTTTACCGTTAGTACCGTCAGCGCCTTTTGGTCCTTGCGGCCCGGGTATTCCTTGGTCGCCTTGTATTCCCTGTAGCCCTTGAGGACCCTGAGGACCTTGTACCCCTTGAGGGCCTCGTGCGCCTTGGTCTCCCTTATCGCCTTTGGCTCCTGTATCGCCCTTAGGTCCTGTTTCCCCTTTTGGTCCTTGTGGTCCGATGTTGCTTTGACCCTTAATTTCGGTAAATGTCTGCCATGTTTTGCCCAACGTCAATTCGCATGCCTGGGGATTTAATATATCAACTGACATTTTAACCAATGGCAGCATAGCGTCTAATCCGTGAAATGGGCTTTTTATCGCAGTGTAATTGCCAACTCTAAATGATACTATGTCTTCTTCTGTATTTTTTAGGTCTGCCGCTGTAATCGTAAGAGAATTTGCAAAGGACAATGAGCCCGCAAGCTCCTGCTCTGCCTTTCGTTTAAGATTTAAAGGCTCTGTCACATCATCCCAGATAACGCTTTTTACGATGCGACCATACTTTGCTACCGCATCGGCGTTTTCGATTATGTCGCTGTCATTGTTCACGCTTCTTATGGTTATGCGCTCGCTGGTTTCGTTGCCTTCTTCGTCTTTGATCTTTGCGCCAAGCGGCAAAAGTGCCGTCACAAACTCCTCGCCTTTCGTGTCCATGTTAAGGTCTATTAGGTTAACTGCAAGCTCTATCTCCTGCAAATTAAGTGTGTCAAAATCCTTCAGATAGTCGATATATGTTCCATCGGCTTCATGGCGAATTATTAGATACCCGCCGAGCATGTCCAGCAGTTTTTCTTTTATCGCCGTATATGTCGGCGTATAGTTCTCATCTGAACGCACGATATAGTTGTTATTATCAGACACGGTTATGCGGCCAACTTTAAAACGCTTGTCAGCCGTCACCATCGCATTGTGGTTCTCGATAAAAAATGTAAAAAGCTTTTCCACGGTGGTGTGCTTATCCCCGCTTTTAAAGTCGTATGGTCTCTGGACGGAGTCATTAAGATAAGCAAGCTCGCCCTCGCAGGTTATTGTTTTTGACTTATACATATCAAATGCAATATTTAATATACGCCCGTGGAATAACAGCTTACTATCCTCATAAAGGTCTATGACGGTCTTCATCGGCTGTAGATTATCATATTCAGGATTATTCGTCGTTATTTTAAATACCAAAGACCCTGCTTTATTGACCTCCTTATCGAGCTTACCTTCGGTTATGTAGTATGGGTCTATCAGGGGGTGATAAACTATATTGTCATTTGCTTTTATGGTGTACATTATAGGCTGCCCTCCTTATATCTAAATGCTACCGGCCCTTCTGTCGTTATCGTTACAGGCGTGCCCCCTGCGGATAAAACAAGGTCCGTTAATCGTGTTCCTATCCCAAGGCTGCTTGATAAACCGCCGCATACGATGTCCACAGGGTGCGAGCAAATTATTTTTGGTACCACAGGCTCAGACAGATTACTTAATACTATCGTCTTTCCCTTAGTTTGTGGCGTATAACTCTCATAATCCGTTTTGCTCGTGCCCGCTTCAAGCTGTATGTTTTTGGTGTAAGTGGTTACGTTTGACGAATTTAAACACATTACCCCTATTCCTATCAATGTTTTTTTCGGGTTGGATGTAACCTGCTTAGCTGTCCATACATCTTTTTCTCTTACCGACAGCGCATTTGTGGTTATGGTACCGTCATCGTAGTAAAAATTAAACTCCAGACTTCGGGCGTTCGTCCATTCTCTTGTCAACGTTACCATTATGTCCATAGACAGCGTATATGCCGTATTTTTCTTTCCCGGAATCGGGATTATTTCTCGCTGGCTCGAGGCTTTCCACTTCCAGCTTCCGTCAGGTTGTTCTGCAACCTCCCAAAACGTATTTTGTGTAGGCAGCCACTCGGCCGCATTCGCCATGTCCCACATGTTTTTTCCGCAAAATGATTCCTGCACTATGGTGTCGGTTATTTTGCGCTTGTAGGGGTAGGCATCGCATGTTACTTTAACAATTCCCATAAAATCATTTATGTTATCATTTGCCACTTTAAGTCTTCCTGCATACTGATAATCAGGGTCCGCATCTATAATTACAGTCATTTTCTTTCCATGCAGTGTATTCACGACATTTTGCAGTTTTTTTATATAATCTGTTTCAGATGTTCCGCATAACCTGAATGAAAAAACTAATGTGCGGTTTTTATATACAATATGCCCGGTCAATGCTTCTGAATAGTCAATAGCACCATTCCTTCCTGGTATCTCAGTCTTAATTATGACCGGCTCAGGCTCAGATACCTCCGGTGGAAGCATTTTCAGCCCAAATTGTGTGTATGAATGCATTCCTCCAAAAGTCACTCCCGGATTATTCGTCATTAAATACCACCCCTTTTCTTTGCTGCTGCTATTGTTGCCAATTCTTCATCCATATAACGGCTTGTACCCTTCGCCAACTGTCTGCCATCCAACTCTACAGTAGTGTTAAAAACATATTCCTTACTTTCATTTCCAGTTGAAACGCTCGGCATTGCAAAAGGTACAGATTGGATAACATCCTTGTATCTGTTCATACTGAGTATATTCTCTATACCACCCATAGTTCGTATATCTGTTGCTTGTTGCTTAGTCAAAACCATTTCGCCTTCATCGAGAAAAGCCGGAAAAAAATCCGAAGGCACGTAATCAATGCCGACCTTAAGACGAGGTATTTTTTTAATATTAAAACCTTTTCCTCCTACTCCCGGCACCCAATCGGGAACTTTAATTTTATTCAATCCTCCAATAAATTTGTTTATCCCATCTATAATCCAGTTGATTGGTGCTTTGAACAGTGATTTCATTCCTTCCCATATATTCCCGAAAATTCCTTTAACATCCTCCCATGCTGCTTTCCAGTCGCCCTTAAAGACATTTTTAATAAAGCTCAATATTCCTGAGAAAATATCTTTAATTCTACCTATTATATCTGTTACCGTTGACAAAACGCTTCCAAAAACGCCTGTGAATATTGGCAATAGCACGTTTTCAATAAGTGCGATTAAAGGTTTAAGCGCTTTTTCCATAAGGCTTATGAAAATATCTATCAGCGGTGTTATCGCTGCATTTATAAGGTCTATAATAGGTGTGATAAACTGGAACACTAAATCTATAAGGGGCGTTATAAGGTCCGTTATAACCGGCAATACCACATTTATCAATGTATTTAATATAGGCATAAGTGCCTCTCCAAGCGGCAGTATTAAAAGCTCGACACTACGCTTTAGTCCCTCGAACATAGAACCAAGGTCATCGTATTTGATATCTTTCATTTCGTTCATGGCATCGGTAGTGCCATAAACCCCATCTTCTATATCAGCAAGAGCAGTAACTGCATCGGTTCCGAGATCTTCCCACATAGTTCCAAATAACTCAACACCCGCAGCATTTTGTTCTATAGGGTCCTCCATATTGGCAAGGACCTCAATCGTTTGGTCAAACGCTTCTCTTGCGGTTTCGCCGCCAGCAGCGAACTTCTCAGCCATAGCATCTGCATCTAAACCCAACCGGTTAAACCCTGAGCGGGTTGTCTCCGAGCCGTCTACGGCTCTTATTGAGAACTCCTTTATAGCATCGCCCATTTTATCTATGTTCCATGCACCATTTTCTGCTCCGGCTTCCATGATTTTAAACATATCATCCGCACTAAAGCCCACCTTTTCAAACTGGACAGAATATTCTGATATGCTATCAAGAAGTTCTCCTGAGTAATCAAGACCATTTTGAGCACCATTTGCTATATAATTCATAGCTTCTTCGCCTGTAAGGCCAAAGTTCTGCATAAGGGCATTTGCCGCCCGGGTAGTTTCTTGTATATCATAACCAAAAACGTCTCTCAGGGCGTATGCAGACTCTGTTACTTCTTGCAGTTTTGAGTCATCCATTTCGCCCATATTTTTTGTTACAAGAGACATTGAGTTCGCTATATCCTCAAAGTCGTCTCCGTAGTTATTGGCATATATTTTTTCTAAAACACCTTGATATCGCTCGGCTTCCTCTTTTGATTTACCCGTGCTTGCAATGAACTGATTCATTGCTCCGTCCATATCAACAGCGCTTCCTACGCCTACAGCTGCTACTGCTGCAAATGCTGTGCCTATCCCAATAATTTTGGAATTAAGCCCGGGAATGCTATTTGTTATTTCGACAAGTTTGTCACCGAATGGCACGGCAGAGCTCACCGCCGATTTAAACGAATCAGAAGCGGATGCCTTGAAGCTTGAGAATATATTTTCATAATCTATATCTCCGAAACTGTCTTCAACTTTATCCGCAGCCTCTTTTCCGGAGTCTGAAAACTTTTCCATAGCTTTCGCTGAATCTTGTCCAGCTTCTTTCCACGCCTCAGAAACTTCATCGGCAGAGTTTTCTGCGCTACGAGCAACTTTTGCATTTTCCTTCTTTATTTCAGCGGTCTTTTTTTCTTCGATTTCAACTGTTTTATCAGCAGAATCACTTGCATATTTTTCAACTTTTTTATTGGCTTCCTTTAAATCGCCTTCTACATGCTCATCGTTTGCACGTAATATATATTCAACATCCGCATTTTTTCCCATTACTTCACCTCCCTCGTCGCCATTGCTTCGAGTGCAGAGAACAATCTATCCAATCCTTTTTCTCCGCCGCCGCCCTTAATAGGTAAAGAGTAAAAAGATTTTAACTCCCTGATATTCTGTATTTCTTTTGAGTTGTGACCGTTATATGCCGGTATATCCATGCGACGTATGCGCATTATTTCGCGAATCTTCGTGTGCTCAGACAGCCCCTGAAAAAGTGCAATAAACTTTCTCCATTCCAATTTGCCTTGTTCATCTTTGAGGTCGATTCCATAATCAAATAAAAATGACGAGTAAATATACTCGCCATCAGCTTCAAAATCCAGAACCGCCGGTTCATTCCTATGTGGCTTTTTAGGGTCTTTTACAAACTGGTCATATATTCTATTCAAGAGCTCTGTTTTATCCCTCAAACTAAGTGTTTTGACTCTGATTCTGCCTTTTGTAAGCAGCATTGATAACGCATGCATTATCTTGTCTCTTTCACTAAGTCCGGTTTCATCAAAAAGGTTTTGAATCCGTAAAACGGTATCGAATGCTGGATTTACTTTGTAAACCTTGCCCTTATATTCCAATGATTTGTTGCTTCTTTCTGTCAAGAACCCCATATTTTATCGCCTCTTTATAGGTTTATAATTTGATAAAATCTCTTTTCTCTGCTTTTGAGCTTCTTTTCTTACTTTGTCCGTTATCATTTCGACAAAAGGCATGATATGTTTAATCATTCCAATATAATCATTATCATAAAATACAATGATTTTTTTCGTATCTTCTGTGCCAAAAACTGCCTCAATAAACGACACTACCGCAACGCCAAATTTTCCCAAAGCGTCTTCATTAGGATTTTCCTTTACTTCTTTTTGCGCTGCTATAAGCGCGATGCGTTGTTTGCTAAGTTTTTGTGCCATGCTCATTGGGCTTATATTGACCACTATCTTATCTGTAATTTTTCCGTTCTCGTCTACCAATTCAAGAGTTTCCGTTATTTTTCTATCTCGTGTAATCTGCATAATTACCTCCATGAATATCATAAGAGGGGGAAAGTCCCCCCTCTATACTGTTGCTGTGCTTATTGCTGGCTTTCCGTTCCCGTGTATAGTCACCGTTAATGCGTTTACCGCTCCGGAATCCCCATAAGATGGCGTAATATTGGCCAAAGTCACCGGCCATATAATTACTTTATTACCTTTTTGCAGTTTCAAATGCGTCTTCCTTGCACTGCCAAGTTCATATAACACGGTATCACTGAGGAGATAGTCACATGCCGTATCTCCCGGCTTAACATCTCCGGTTAACGTGAGTGTCATTTGTGCTCCTATAACTTCAGTACTTCCCCAGCCTTTATCTGCATAATACGTTGCCTGATGAAGCACTTCATTGAGGCTTTGAGCCATATTTTTTGTGAATGCTGCCATGCTGCTCCAAGTAGGCGACTGAGCGCTACTATCAGCAGTATTTATGAACATTTCCGTCTCATAGTTCATTTCCGGCGTAATAGTATTTGGTGGCAGCGCCGGTTCAGCAAATGCCTGTAAATTGAATTTTTCCATTTCTTTTCCTTTCTTAATATAAAATCAGACAGTTGAGAATGCAGGAAAAATGATATGTCCCGTCCTCATCCCTGCCTATCCTATTTGGTTCCTTGGCTATTTTAGTATCAAGCCATGTAAAATTGCTGCCATTAGGATATGATTTGAGCCTTTGAAGGTAGTCGGATATTTTCTCGAGGCTCTCGATGCCGTGTTTTAGATCCTTATCGCGACACAAAAAAAGCACTGGTATTACTTTTACCGTGCTTTTATCATAATACATTGTATCGATGAACCCTTCTCCTGCTTCGGCGTATACCCCTCCGGCTGCCGATAACTCATCCAGCGATATTGTACCTGTATCGCAGTTTTCTTCTACTATTCTACACAGAATTTCTAAAAGTTCAGTTATCATCTCATAAACCTCCTTAATGCCGCCTGATATACTTTTTCCCATTGCGCACCGAAAATCTCGTGAGCATACTTTGCCCATTCAGCACGGGCAAGAGCCTCTGTAAAAGTTAATTTTTCCGGTCCGTAAGTACGGCTTGTCGGATTTCCGTGCATGACTTCGCCATTATAAAGGTATTGCGCATATGGCTCTGACCAGCGCGCTGTAAACTGGCCATTTTCAGCATTTCTATCACTTGACGTATAAGCACTATCCCTAAGGTTATTTTGGTCTCTTGGAACATACTTTTCAGTGTCCTGAATCGCCTGAAATCCTGTTATAGATAGGGCATCATTACCTGCAGCTCTTATTTTTGCAAGGGCTTGCGGTGTTTTAAATTGGAATTTAATGCTTGCCTTAGGCACCTTTAACCAACCCCAGTTCATAGTGATGCAGTTTTTCACCATCGTACAATAATTCAACAGACTGTACCCTATATTTATTATCTCCAAAAGAAATTACATCATCTTCCGCAAATTTAAACCCCGCAGGTCTGCTATTTTTGCAGTCAAAAAATAATATAGCTTCAAGCTGAATTTCGGCATTGTTTTTATCTCTTGCAATCTTATTTATGGGCTCTATGCGTACCTTTGTTACCTCTGTAGTATCAGCTTCCTCTACTGCTCCCCATCTGTCCTTTTTGTTTATTCTTTCATGGAGGACTTTATGTATGAGCAATTTTTTAGGTATTGGCATCATAAATACTCACCTCTGTACAAAAGCCCTGTAGGAACTAAATATCTCCATGCACGAGGTGCATATATACTTTGAGAGCTGTTTCCATTTCCATCGGCAGCTCGGCTATAATTAAATTTGCCAAGACCCACACTCTGTAAATTTACCCCGTTGTCCATGTCGCTTCCTCCGTTTGCATCAAGATATTCAATCTGTGCACAAATAGCCTTCTTGAATCGTTCCTGCACTTCCTGAGGATATTTTGCAAGGCAGCTTTCTGATATTCGATAAGAACACATTTCTTCCACAATTTCTGTTGCACGCTCAAGGAGACTCGGGAAGTCAGCATCTGACACCGACTCCCCGTGAAATGTATCTACATAGTAATCTTTGTCTACGAATGACATAGAATTACCTCCTTATTCCTTTGGCAAAATTATATCCTTAGTCACCGCATCAGACGCAACGGTTACAGTTTCATTAACTGGAAGGTATCCTTTCTTGCTTATCTTAACCGGATACGTTCCTGCTCTCAGGTTAAACTCGGCTACACCGGTAGAATCTGTCACGATTTTGGCGCCGTTTACATCTACTCTTGCTCCCGGTATTACTACCGCCTCAGCAGAATTATCCTTAACGGTAAATGTGACGCTTCGAGTAGTTATCGGTGTGCCCGGTTCAAGATATGCAAATGCACAGCCCGTTCTGTCCTCGTTCATTCTCGTTGCAGGATTTGGCAGTGCCCAGCCCATTCTAAACACTACTCTGAGAGCAATCATATCCTGCTGCGCAAGGTTATATACAATTTCTTTTGTCTCAGGGTCCTGAATAACTCCCTGATCAAGAACCTTTACCGTGATATCCTGGCGGATTGCGTAAACCGCCTGCTTGAAATCGCCCACTACGAGCTGCGCAATATTGGGATAAAATGCTCCGTTTTCAGGGAAAGTAATAGGGGCCCCATCAAGAGAATACTTAGTAGCTTCCTGCATATTGCTCTTAAATATTGGCTGTCCGGTTGTATCCCTTAGTCCTCTGAGCTTAGATTTAAAGTTCATAGCGGCTATCGCTCCGGATACGCCGTATCCATCATCCTCTACCTTGGAAAATACTCCTCCGTCACCAAGGATAAGGTCGTAATAGTCTTTGCCGCTTGCAGATGCCACATTATTCCCTGCCTGTCTTGCAAGCGTAATGATATCCATCTGCCATTCCTTAGGTTTGTTGTCGCCGAAAATAACGGCAGCATCCACCTTTTGGCCAATTGCCTCATGAACTCTTGGCGTAATCTCTCCCATGATATCAAATTCTGCATCATCAAGAACCGCTTCCGGAATCGGAACAATTACCGCCAGTTCTCCGGCAGTGAGATAAACATTGTCCCATGCCTGTCTTGTGGTCTGTTTCATTCCGGTATCACCGTCTACCCAGTATGCGGTAGGCAAGAAGTCAAGGACCCTTATTCTTGTCTGCTTGCTGGTCATATTAGGCAATTTCTTTGCCATACTCATAAATACCGAATTTTTCGGCGCGTCTTGGAATATAGTCTGTGCAACCTGTTCCCTTATAATCGCTTCTGCATCCTGTCTGTTTGTAATATTTACTGCCATTTTTTACTCCTTTCCAAATAGGCTTCTAAGAGCCTCGTTTGCCTGTGTGTTTTTATCTTCTACATTCGGATTAGGCCCGCCGGTAGTTGAAACCATCCTCGGAATTTTTTTATCCGACTCAAAAAGATAATCACTCTCTTTCTTCACTGCTTCTACAGCTTTCTGAATGTCTCTTTCTTGATTTTTGCTTGATTTTAACGCCTCAAGGTCTAACTGAGCAATAACAGCTTTAGTGTTTCTTGCTTTAGATCCAGTAACTATGGAGTTAAGCAGGTCGTCAAAGTCTCTGTCTGCCATTTTCTTTTGGTAAGCAGCATCCTTGTTTCTGAGCTCCGTTTCAAGCCGGGAAACCTTATTCCGGAGCTGTGCTATATCAACTCCTTCAAAACTTTTCAAAGTAGCCTGTGCTTGGTTTAATTGGCTTCTTAGGTTATCCCTATCTGTTTTTAACGGATTCAGCTCTTTGCCGTACTCTGCCATTACGTAGTTAATCTGGTCTTGGTTTAATCCTTGCGCTTTCAAGTCTTCTGTTTTTAATGCCATTTTTCCTCCTAAGTTGTTTTAAGTGTGTAACTTCCCACTAATGAAGTGGACTATTTTAGGTCTCATCCTCTGACCTTATGATTTCCAGATATTTTTCGCCATATAAATCGTATATGCCGCAAATACCAATTAAAAAAGAACCTCTCAGCAGATGGCCTTTCTCTGATAGGTTCTCAAAATGTATATCGTAATGCCCGCTTGTAAAGCTACCCATAATCTTATCTTTTGTAAGCTTCTCTATCGAAGCTACAAAAGTCTGCGCAAGTATCGATACAGCGGCACAAACAATATCTTGTCCCGATGGCGCATAACCGGCATGACCGGTTATCTCTATGCCATTATCCTTGACTATTATCTTTATCATTTTTATGTTTGGATTCTTTTATTACTTCAAGTTTGACCGGTTCGGCATATCTTCCTCCTTCTACAGATAGAATCTCCTTTGCTCTATCATCAGCAAACTCAAGCACCATATTAGGCAAGTATTCACTACCATTCTTTGAATCCCTACATCTTTCTTTAAATCTTAAAAACATATATTTACCTCCTTTTTTGCTTAATAAAAGACCAGCTATATTGGCTGGTCTTTTGCTTTATATGCAATTCTAATTAGTAACTCATTATATCCTGCCTTCTGGAATTTTCATTGGAACAAAGCCCTCATTAGTTCCATGTTCAAGACAATAGGCGGTGTACCTCTGCTCCTCCTGCTCAAGCTCATAGTCTGTCATCCCATCAACAAAGTATGGATTTTCCGCCAGTGAACCAACGTCCCACGTCCTTAATACCATTTTTTTTCTATATTCTATAGTATATTTACCCATTTTAGATCTCCTGTATATAATATTGTCCATACTTCTTAACCAATCTTGAACAAACTTCATTTTCTATAAGGCGAGAATACTCAAAGTACGGCAGTTCTCCTTCTCTTACTAAAGCATATTCATTTTTGAAATTTGGCTTAACAATTTTTTCAATATCATTATACTCTTTCCATAGATCCAATTCAACCTTTTTAGGTATAACTCCCACATATACTTTACCGTTATTTCCAGAGCCTATCATAATTTCTATTTTTTCAGACAACAAAGTAGCTATGTTTTCTTTGGATAACCCGTCTCCGTCTGGATGATTATGTATAAAGGCATATCTTCCTCTGTTTTCTTTTATGAAATCTCTATAATTTTTACCACCAACAAAGCCGATTCCCCCATCCTCCTTAAAGACAACTTTTCCAGAATCCAAGTCAATCAGATGAAGAACCTCTTTTCCTGTCTCGCCACCGCCGTATACGACTTTTCTGCAAGAATCCGAAATCACATCGTTAATTTCTTTATTATATCCGGGAACCTTAACTTTAAAAGTAGCTTCTTTCCGTATAGGTAGAACCTTGCCCGTGATTTCGTGTGCAGCGCTGGCGCTTTTCGCCTTTCTGTTAGCAGAAATTACCTTAACAGATGCAGTCTTATCAAATCCCACAACCTGTTCTCTGTCTCTGCGTCTGTGCAGGTTTTGATTTCCGTCAACATAATTTTTAAGCTTAGCTTCTTTATTTTTCAATTTTATGGATGCCTTTTCAAACGCCTCTTTATCACCCAACTCTTTATAAAGCATACACTCTCGCTTTTGTGCTCTTACATCACGTTCAAGAGCACGCTGAATCTGAGTTTGTTTATATAACTTGTCATTCGCATCATAATCATCTGTAGGAAAATATCTTTGTATATTTACTCCCGGCATAAATGGATGTTTATGGTGTCTGCAATTTATTCCAAGGATACCGTCAGGCTCGCCGTAACTTGAAGATTTCCACGGATAATATGTTATTTTGCGTCCGTTCAAATCTTCTGTTACCCCGCTGCTGTTATTAAGGTCAAATATTTTGCCCTGGTCGTGAGCGCATTTTGTTCTTGCTCCGGAATGAGAATCTATTGATATAAGGTTTATTCCAAAATCCTTGCATCGTGCAGTTTGCATTTCCTCTGCTGTTTGTCTGGCGGTGTTACGCATTGCCATGTTGACATATGCTTCAGGAGTCCATTCTCTACCTGCCTTATCCACAAATGCGGGTATTCCTCTGCGGTTAAATGCTTCTATGCACTTTCTGAGAGCCTGCTGTCTTGACTCAGCTCCTATTATGGACGCAGTAGCATGTTTACCCAGTATATCTAAAAAATCCTGCTTATCGGCGATTTCTTTTGCTTCATAAACTATAGATCTAACCGCCCCTTTATATGCTTCCTTCGCATTATAAAGCATGGTAGTATTGCAAATATTGATAGTATTCTTGGCCTGCTTGTGCAGCATTTCCATAGCTTGGCTCACATTTTTACTTCTTGCTATATCTACCGCTTCGCCAAGTAGACCCCTTTTTACAGCTTTAGCAAAACCCGGTTCTAATGCAGACAGCGCCTCATCAGCTTTTTCCTCAAGCATTCTTTCAGCAGCGTTTGCGCTTATCCCTGCCATTTTGGAAATTATTTTTACATTTTCCTTGTTTAGTTTTCCAACTTCAGCCAGCTTTTGTGTAAGCCAGCGGTCAGAATCAATAGCCTGTCCATAATCTTTCAGATGCTTTGCTATATTTTGCATAAGCATAACTTCCAAATCGATAAAAGTACTATCAATCTTCTCTGCCGCCTGTTGGTTTTCCAGTAGGTTCATTCATTTCTTCCTCTTTATCGTTATCTCCAATCCAGTCAATATCTTGTCCGGTTATATTGCTCTCTTTTAAAATGCGTTCCAGCTCTCTTTGGGCTTCTTCTTCAGTGCACTTGTTAATTTCCATTATTGCGGTAACCTTTGAACGAAGTTCTGCCTGTGTGAGTTTTATATTTTTATCTATTATGGCATCTGTATCACGCACAATCGAATCATCCCATGCAAAGGTCATGACGTAGTCGCCTGACGGTGCAAGGTTATACACTGAAGCGTAGAAGTCTATACCATACACCAAATCCTCAAGCGCCTTTTGCAATGCCATCTGGGAATCCGAAACCATTTGGTAAGACCTTTGCTTGCTTGTCTTTATTTCCTCTGCAGTCTTATCAACATTATTAGGGTCCGACAAAGTACCATACGCCAAGCAGCAAGCAAATTCTATGAGTCTAAGCTGATTATTCAGCCCATTAAAATACGACTGGTCTCTTATCTCCGGTGAATATGAGTCAAGCAGGGGCTTATCGGCTGCTCCAGCATTATATTCAATCTCCCTGTATAGTCTTTCCTTACCCTTAGGGTATTCAAACTTTTGCGTATGCGGATTCATTTTTAAAAGGCTTTGTGCTATATGCACAGCAGCCTCCTTAGACTCAAACTCCCAATTTATCTGGGAGTACCTTTTATCTGCTTCTTTTATAAGTTCTATTGCCCTGGAATATACTGAAACTCCAAGCGGACTATCCGAGTCATCCGCATTTGCAAGAGGTACTTTAAAATAACCAAACGGAAGATGCTCCACATTTTCAAATGATATAAATGGTGTCAGCTCTACCCACCTGTCCACTGTCCCTATTCCTATTTCGCTCCCAAGAGAATAATCATTTGTACTTAAGAATGCTCTGTTTTTTATTGTGAGCGTACCATTTTCAATCTCGTGTATTTCTATTCTGGAGTATATCTTACTTCCTTTTCGGAATTGCTCAAGGAAAGCGCATTGAGATATATTCCCTGAGTTATCAAAAGAGATAGGGAAAAAACAATCTGCCTGGATAACCTGAACTTCTACGCCTGACATCACAGGGTACGGTTTAAAAATCAAACCGCCCTTTGCACAGCCATATTCCACTCTCCCCTTAAGGTTTGCAATCGTTTTCTGATACACCCCATTTATGAAATCAGCTCGCTTGCTGCCTTTGCATTCGCTTTTATGCTCAAGGGTGATAAGTCTTGCAAGCTCAGCTGCAATCATCGCAGGAAGCCCTATCGGCGTAACGGTATTGCTTCTCCAAAATGGCCTATTTTCGTACATACTTGACCATAGTTCAATTTGCCTTGCCATTTTGGGAGACATGCAAAAATCTATATTGGCTTCCGAACTGCTATTCATCACCTTTTGTATCATTTGTAGCATTTTAGAATACTTCACTTTGTCACCTCTATCCGTATTTTATCAATTTGCTTATGTATCTCTCAAAAGTATATTCAAAACTATCCAAACTATCTATATCGCTTGTCCCGTCATCAAGCCTTTCATTTTTTACCAAGTTTTTTGGATTCCATACAGCTGTGCACAGTGCATTAACAAGACTGCTGCATTCGTCTTTCACATAATAAAAACGCCCCTGAGCCATTAGTATTGCCGTGGCGTCTATCCTATCGTTTATGCTTGTTTTTAATGCATTGTCCACACGAACCCAGCCGAGTCCATGCCTGCGAAGGCTGCTTCTTATTCCTGCAATGAGTGTTTGTGCTTCACTATCTGCATACACAACGTTTATAAAGCCGTAGTTATTTATAATTTTTTGCGCAAAGTTGCAAAATCTCTTACCCAATTCCTCAGGGTCTATTTCGTCTATGCTACAGTCAATCCATTCCGATGCCAGAGCAATAACTTTGTTATAATTTCTTGTAATAGCTGTAGCCGTAAAGGAATGCCCTGAACCATTTCCGCCAAAGTCAATGCCGAGAATTATCTCCACTATATCTGTTGGTTTACTATCTACCCTGTAAGTAAAAAGTTTGGCATTGGTATCGTCAGCAAACCTGCGATAGATAAGTCCGTTTGCTACCACACGCATTCCCTTAATATCCCTCAAATACCAAATACTGTTCTTATCATATCGGCTTTCTATCTCAAAAAGTCTCTCTTTTGTTATGTTTATATTATCGTATATGGTGCAGTGCATGTAATTATATCCTCCGGGAAACTCACCTGCTTCGTTTTGTACCATATACCGGTCTATATATTCCGCATAAATCGGTGCTTTTGGGTTATCTGGGTTCAAATCCCAAAACACTTTTAACCTTTTGGCTGCCAGCTGCCGGTTAAATGCCTCTTTAATCGTTTTATCATGATGCAAGTTGATTTCCGTAGCTATCCACATGCCATAAGAATTGCCTCGTATTTTCTTATAGCTGTCCTCCTTTGCACCGCCCGCAAAGATAACTATCCTTTGCCTATTTCTCGTGCTTGGCCCCTTTATGAACAAGGCCTCATTTCCTTTATATTTTCCCCAGTGGCACTGGCCGCGAAATATCCATTCAAGGCCGAATCCGTTCGCATCCCCTATATTCATTTTGGCATTTGCCATAGTTGAGCCTGTTGCAAGGTGGATTCTGTCCGGGGTAGTCCTGAGTTCATAGGCAAAAGCAAATACATTATCTATTGTTTTACCTGCTCTTACTGCACCTTCGGCCACATTATATGCTGATTCAGCGCATTTTCTTATATAATCCTTATGCTTTTCTGAAAAGTTAAAAGGTATCGTTTTTCGCTTATTTGTTGCCATAGATATCGTCCTCTATATCTGACAAATCTTCTATTTCTTGGCCGCCTCCCATGAGTTTATCGGTCTGAGCCTTAATATATGCCACCCGTGCTGCTTGCTCTGGTGTTGCCATATCTATGTGTTCGGCGAGCCAGTTAAGTGCCTTCATACGATCCATAAGTTTTACACTTGCCCCGTCTTTTCCTTGTTTCACTTCACTGATTAAAGTGCCATCCACTTTTTCAGAATCTTTAAACTTTACGACATTTATTTCCTTTGTCAGTGTTTTCTTATTACCTGTAGACTCGTCCTTTATCTGCACCGGCCCATACATTGCCATTACTGGAACCTCTTCTCGTCCAAAGCACACATAATCCGTTATATCCGAAAATGCAATATCTATATATTTCTGAAATATATCCTCTGGCTCAAGCAGCGCCTTGTTCATTTTTGCTTGCTTTAGTCTTGCAATCTCATCTTTAACCGCTTGCTTTTTCATAATATTGCATCCCATAACCATTGCTGACTCATATTTCACGTTAGGATGCACTTTCCAATAAGCTTTGGTCGCATTAAATGTTTTTATATAATATAAACAAAACAGCTGTTCATCGTCTGTCAAAGTATCATTACTGATTATATCATTGACAGTCTCTGCAGCTGCTTCCTTCTTCAACTTCTTCTCAATTTTTTGTGTGCGTACTTTTTTGTTTTTTGTGTGCACACTTTTTTTGTCCCAGCCGTACCTTGTTTTCCAAGATTTCACGGTATTAAGAGATACGTTATATTTATCCGCTATCTCTTTGTACTTCATTCCTCTCAAATAGTCTTGCTCGGCCAATTCATATTTTTTTAAGTCCACGTCACCACCTTCCTTTACGGTTTATTGTATAAAAAGACTCCGGCTGGATGCCGGAGTATGTTTTGGAGTTATTCTTTTTTATCCATTTTCCAAGTTGCCTTGGTTCCTTTCAAAAACGTTCCTAAAATTCCCGCCAATCCTCCGCCTGTTATGATGAGTCCCGCAACGGTCCCCATAAATGCAGGAATTTTCACTATAACTACTATGCCACCAATAACACAAGTCATTCCCAAAATAAATGCAAATATAATTCCCAGCAAGCTATCCCTTGCATCAGTCTTGATACATCTGTCATCAACAGTATGTCTGTGAACAGCTTCTTCCTCTGCCATTGAAAGAATCCTATCCGCTGCACCTGGTAAAATGTCTTCATAACCTTGCATAATTTTGGGATGTGGAATGGGCCCGCTGTAGTTCTCTTGCGCTAAAAATGCCTTAAGAACAATTTCTTTTTGCTCATGGTCTAACCCAGCTTTGTCCAATTCTCGTTCTAATGCCAATGTTAAATCTGGTGTCAAATCTGCTTTACCATTTTCTTCTACTGCTTCTGAACCGAGTTCATCTTTCACAGTTTTTTGGCTCGTATCTACGTTCTGCTGCTGTAATGTATTTTCCGACATTTTCCCAATCCTTCATCATTGCATCATAGTCATTAACTCTTTTTGTAATATTTAAAATGCTTTTATTCTTTCCGCCTAAATCAAAGACTCTGCAAAAGCCTCTTTCGAAACTGCTCATCTTCATCTTCGTTCTCCTTTTTTCAACTCACAGTTGCTAAACACATGCATGATATATTATATCATGTAAGTACAAAAAGGCAACTAAAACAAAGTAATTTATGCTGCCCTTGCAAAATATCCCCTTTTGGTATGTTAGCATATTTGCCAACACAAAACTCCCTCAAGCAATGAGGGAGTTTCTAAGATATAAGGAGTCAATCAAATGAAAATCTGTACCAGCTGTGCAAGTGCCGCTTATCAAGTAGCCTCTTTTTACGATACAAGTATAGCACATACAAAACCGGACATTAAAGGACAACTTTATTATAAAAATCATATAGCTTACGCCTTATTGTTCGTTCGTTATACCCCAGCTCATCCGCAATCTGCTCTTGTGTAAGCCCGTTTATGTAATACAGCCTTAAAATCGTTCTCATCTCTGGGTCATCTACAGAGTTAAGGAACTGCTCTATGTTGTCAATTTCCCTTTGGATGTCAAGCAGCTTTCGTACATACCTGTTGTATAACTTATCTTTAGCCCTGGCATACTCTGCATCTCCATAGCCTTCAACGATAATCGTTTTAGGATAACCGGTGCCATAATCCTTTGCCGTATCGGCAACCCATTCTTTAGGCCTATACGACAAATTATCAATGCGATTCTTTATGTCTTTGGCCTCTTTATTAAGTTTTCTTAACTTTGAAAGCTGCTGTTTATTCATTATTCTCCCCTTTTAACAACGTGCGAACGTTCTCCGTCAACATTCGTTTCTATGCAAGCAAGACAGTTCCTGCAATCCTTGCTGCAGGGCAGATACTTTTTCCTTATCGCCATAGGCTCATCGCATTCACGCCTTATTATCCTGCCCTTACATTTTCTTGTTCCGATTCCTGACATAGTTACTCCTTATAGCCCTCCTTAACTTTTCTTATCCTTGCTTTCAGGCTTTGCATTACCCATTCCTGTACATCTCCCTTACGCTTCAAAGCCTCCATAACATCTTCATCTCTTGTGCCGCTGCAAACCAAATGACTCACTATCACCTTATTTTTCTGCCCCTGCCTGTGCAGACGTTTAACAGCTTGTACATAGAGTTCATAATTCCAAGTAAGTCCGAACCATATGACGTGGTTTCCTCCTTCTTGGAGATTAAGTCCGTAGGCGCTACTTGCAGGGTGCGCAAGTAGCACATCAACTTCATGGTTATTCCATGCGTCTTCGTCTTCCGCTGTCTTTAATTCTCTTACCCTCAAGTGACTTGTGGAAAGAGATTCAAGTATCCTCTTCCTGTCATGTTGGTAGTTGTAGAAGACAAGTGACGGTTTTCCCTGCAGGCTGTCGATGTACTCTAAAAAGGCATCTATCTTGCACCTGTGTACCTCGTGGACATTGTGCTCGTCATCGTAAACCGCTCCATTGGCAAGTTGAAGTAATTTATTGGATAGTGCAGCTGCGCTTGTCACACTTATTTCATCATCAGGAAGTTCAAGAATCATCTTTTTCTCAAGCTCTCTATAGGCTTTTAATGCCTTGGTATCAAGAACAACCGGAATCTCATGCTCTACGATATCCGGAAGCTGCAAATAGTCTTCAGCTTTCATCGAGACACAAATATCCGATATCTTAGACAAGATGCTGCCCTCACTTCCGGGTTTCGCTCGGTAGTTATAAATCACATTATTGCCCCTATCTCCCGGATCGAAATACCTTTCCCGAAATTGTGTATAACGCTTCCCGAGGCGTTCTCCCCCATCGATTAGATAAATCTGGCTCCAAAGGTCAGCAAGTCCATTAGGTGAAGGGGTTCCGGTCAAGAGTACCATGCGGTCGATTTTATTTGACACCGATGCCAAAGATTTAAACCTTTTTGCTTTATGCGATTTAAAGCTTGATGATTCATCCACCACTACCATGTCAAATGGCCATTCATTCTTGTAGTAATCAACAAGCCAGCATACGTTTTCCCGATTGATTATGTATACATCTGCCGGAGTATTCAGCGCCTTTATTCGGTTCTTTAAGTTCCCAAGCACAGAGGATATCCGAAGAAGTTTAGTATGCTCCCATTTGTCTTTCTCCTTAGACCATGTGCCTTCTGCCACTTTCTTTGGTGCTATAACAAGGACTTTTTTCACCTGAAATCTGTAATACTTAAGCTCCTTTATTGCAGTGAGCGTAGTTATTGTCTTTCCAAGTCCCATGTCTAAAAACAGTCCAAGTTTCTTAATGTCGCATATTTTTTTAATGCATCTCTGCTGGTATTCATGTGGTATAAATTCCATGTGTTCTCCTCAATTAGTCGCAATTCCAATTTCACGAAGCAGGCAGTTAAGCCCGTCCATTCCGTAAACCACTCTGACATCCTGCCCAAGTTTTTTAAGCCTCTCTATTTGCATCATCTGCAATCGAGTCAGTTTGCCTTTGTCTGTTTTCAATTCTACGAATATCGGCGGCCTTCCGGGCAATATAACCATACGGTCAGGCACACCACTGTTTCCAGGGCTTGTCCACTTATAGGCTCTGCCTCCCAGCTCTTTAACTTTTGCAACCAAAACTTTTTCGATTTCTTTTTCTAACATTTTTCACACCTCACTTAGCCGGCAACATCTCTCGCGCGCGTATATATACTTGTAATATAGCGCGTATAACACGTATAACGTATTTTTATATTATATTTATACTCTCATAGGAAATAATGTTTACATTGTTTACATATACTTATAAACCTTGCATTTGCTTGGTTTTGGCTCGTACATTCTATGTAAACATGATGTTTACGCTGTTTACATACATTTTCTGGAAATGTTTTCGTTTTATCTAATTGTTTACACGCTCAAATCCTCTCTGCCCTCCGTATATACCATATCTTCTTGTTGCTTTATTGCGCTTCCAGCCGGGTGCTTTTTCGAGTATTGCATTTATCTCGCTGCTGTCCGTCTTTTTCATATATTTGATGTCACCACCTAAGCATTCCACCCATATCTCAGCTGCGCACACTTTACTCCGCCGGATGAGCTTTGTATCATCGATATTAAGCGCCCCGCTGTAAAACATTTGTCTCTGCTGCTTGCTCATACTCTCCCAGTTCTCCGGAAGCTTCATATCAAGAAAGTCCATTATGAGTCCTTCGCGGCCTGATGTCTCTCTGTGATTCTCCTGTATTTCTTCGGCCATTTTTTCAATCTCTTTTGGAAGATATAGGCTCTCGCCCATTTGCCAGTAGAGATAACTTTCTGCCCATATCTGGTCAACCTCTTCTGGTAGATCCTCCCAGACTGATTTTATCGGTCTATGTAACCCCGTATCTACAGGCCAAAATCGCCGGTTTCCCGTTAAATCTTTAAGTATCTCTGTGCTGTTGCTCGTCCCGAAGAAAACGCATCTGCGAGGATATTTTTTGGTGTGGCGGCCATATGCTGCCCTGTATATATCATCTGTTTTGGATAAAAATTGTTTAACCGCATTTGATTCGAGCCTTGTCATCGCCGTAAGCTCTCCTATTTCATTTATCCATACACCCTGCAGCATTTCCGCTGCATCTTTACCCTCGAAAGTCGTAAGAGAATCGGAAAACCAATCTCTGCCAAGTATTCTAAGAAAGGTGCTTTTTCCCGTGCCTTGCGGCCCGATTATAATAGGCATGGTATCGTATTTTGTACTCCCTATAACAGCTCTTGAGACTGCTGCACAGAGCGACTTTCTCATAACCGCCCTCGTGTAGGTATTATCCTCTGCCCCAAGATAATCATGAAGCAGAGTATCAACACGCTTTACACCATCCCATTCAAGTCCTGTCAAATAGTTCTTTACGTCATTGATTTTATTTTGGTTGCTTACTATAAGAAGGGCATTATCTATTTTATCCCTTCCGGTTATTCCATAGAATAATTCCATGTAGTTATACAGCCCTGCCGAGTCCACATCTTCCCAGCGACGCTTTTCTTTCCTTACATCCCACGGAAGATTACCTACCGCCATTCCGCAACCTGCAAATTCATCAACCACAATTTTTCCCTTAAGAAGCGGATCATTCTCAAGAACCAGTACAGCATTATTTATGGTTTTTTGTGTACGGCCGTTTCCGTCTCTTGTAAGCTTTTTTACCCATTCAAGGTCAAATTCTTCTACATTCTCGTTAAAGTCTGTTTCTGCGCCTGAAAATGCCTCTCTCGCCCTTCCAAGCCGCTCCTGAGCCATGAGCCCAGACACAGTATCATCTGCAAGAGCCATATGATTCATAGCTACATATGACGGCATTTTAACCGGCGGGGTTCCGTCTTTTGCATCGACGTCTTTGTCGCCAAACATGTGAAGGCGCACCATATCAAAAGCATTTACAAGCTGCCCGGAGCATGGGTCTGTAGCATGATGAGAATACAGGAACTTGTCATCATCATATATTATTGCGCCGCCTACAGTAGAACCTCCGGTATATGTGTACCTACCGGGCATTATAGTCTCTTCATACATTCCCGGAATAAATTTGTTCATGGCTTCCGTTATCGTATAACTCCTACAAAAGGCTCCGACTACGCCTCTTTTAATGGTGGGATCTTCTTGTTTTGCAACCCTTCTTCTCTCTATGGCTTCGATTCCCGGAACCTGCGGCCAAGTCGTAATATCTTTCCAATCGTCATACATGCCAAGCAGTCCTTCCAAGCTGCAAAACGGCATGTCGAATAATTCAAATACAAATTCGCTGTCTCTGCTGCAGCTTGGCCAGTACATCAGCCTTGATGCTTCAAAGGTTGTCGGGTCACAAAACTCTATCCCTATCAACTGAGCGATTTTCCTCGCTGCCGGCTCATATTGGTCGGGCGCTGCGGACTTGTCGAGGGGGATTATTACCCTTAGCCTCGGTGCGTATCCCGTATGCTTTCGGGTGCTATAGATGGCCGCATTGCATCCAAGGCCGCCGATGCGCTTTATTATATCGCCCGTTTTTCCCGTAGGGATATTATCAAGATCAAGCGTTATAAGGTCCCTGCTCTCAACAAGTGACGCTTTTCTTCTGTCGCTGGTAAATACACCTCCCACGAAGCCGCCAACATCTTTGAGTTCGTCCTGCTTTCCTTTCGGATAGCTAAGGTATTCAGCTATTGTTTCGGTACTTCTTACGGGATTTTTTATCCGCTCAACAAATTCTGACCATAAGATATTACATCTTGGCCAACTGCTTGCCTTACGACTTCCCGCCGTACATATCAATAAACCCTTATTGTTTTGCATATCTTCTGCCCTAATCTTTCATATAATAGTCGCTTTCAAAACCTGCGCCTTTAAGTATAAGCCCAGGCGCCCACTTTATAGGTTCTGCCATAATGTTACATATATCTTCGACCTTAACGTCCGTCGGTGCATCTATAATCACCTCATCATGTACGTGGAAGACTACTTTAAGCCCTCTATCATTTATTCTTTTTAATGTTACCGCTAAACAGTCACGCGCGATGGCCTGCACTATATTTTCGGTAAGTTTTCCTCCGTAGGTACTGTCGGCTTCCCATTTTTTATTGGTTCCCACTCCCCAGTAGTGCAGTGCCATTTTGCCAAAACGGTTTTCTTTTAAAAATGGTTTCGGGTAGTATAGCTTTCTCCCTGATGGCAGCTTCACTGTGAAAAATGCCTGCCCTGTCGCTACATCACCTTCAATCGCAAATTCTATTCCCCGAACTGTCCTTGGATATGCCGTTTGCATAACCGAGATTGCCGCATCCTCTACCGCATGCCATAAAGCACATATATGAGGGTTCGCCTGACGCCACCTTGATACGATATCCGGAAGTTCTTCTTCGGAAAGCCCCATCTGCAACGCTCCCATTGCTATAAGGGCAGCAGTCCCTCCCTGATACCCAAGTGCAAGTGTTGCAACTTTTCCTTTTTGTCTGAGTGCATATTCGGGTTTTCCTTTTTGTATTGCTTCAATAGGCACATGAAACATCTGCGAGGCTGTCGCTTCGTAAATTTTCCCGTGTGTAGCAAATACATCATTTACCCATGTTTCCCCCGCAAGCCAAGCTATTACCCTCGCTTCTATGGCCGAAAAGTCCGCAACTACGAATTTATGTCCCTTTGAAGGAATAAACGCCGTTCTGATGAGCTGCGATAGCGTATCAGGCACATTTCCGTATATGAGCTTCAATCCTTCATAATTTCCGGCCGTTACTGTCTTACGGGCAAAATCTAAAGACGCTATATAATTACGAGGCAAATTCTGCATCTGTACGAGTCTTCCTGCCCAGCGTCCTGTTCTGTTTGCCCCGTAAAACTGCATAAGCCCACGTATCCTGTCATCTTCACATATGGCGGTTTGCATCGTGGTGTATTTTTTCACGGATGTTTTACCCATTTGCTGCCTTATCTCAAGTGTTCTTCTTGCCTTCTGCGGCAGCTCCTCTTTAAGTAGTTCCTCTACGGTAGCCTTTTGCAGATTCGGAATTTCTTTTCCTATTTCTTTAGACAGCCAAGGCAGAAGCTGTGAAGTGCTATTTGGGTTATCGAGATTTGTAATATTAGCAGCTTCTATGTATAGGGCAGTGCTGCTTTTTAAATTGATGTTGAGCGCTCCCTCTATCAACTTTCTGTCTGCCTTCACCCCATATGCATTCATCATGACGTCCATTTGCCAAAGTTTTTCTTCCTCTTTTAGCATAGGGAATTTATCAATCCGCTTGAGAATAGCTTTTTCGGCTATTACATCCTGCCTGTTATACTCCTTGAACAGCTCCCATTTTTCCGGAGCATGATGCGGAAGGTTCCACGTTCTGCCACCGTTACTCTTAGTCGGCTTGCAAGGAGTGCAGAAATATTTTATCAGTGCCTTTCCGGCAGACAGTTTCTGCCTGTCCTGCGGAAGCCCGATAGCCTTTCCTACGGCGTCAAGCCCTGCAGGGTAGCCGAGATACATAGCATGTATCATTGTGCATTTCCACTGATTTATTGGGGTATGAAAACCAGCCTGATTAAGGCAGTACCATTCAAAGGCGGCGTTGTACGCGTGTTTAATCACTCGCTCATCTTTTAGCGCCTGCACCAGCCATCCGGGAATAACTTCTCCGGATGCAACGTCAACAACTTCTGTGTACATATCGTCCCACTGATATGCCAGAAGGAGGATTTCAAAATCCTCCGACTGTGCGTATCTATATGCTCCTGCTTTTTTTATATCGATGCTGCTTTTGGTCTCTATATCTATGCTAAGGTGGTGAATCCCATTAAGTACGAGTTCCATGTTATCTTATCTCGCCGGTAATAGGGTCGATATTCTGACTATGCTGGGGAGTGCCGAAAGCCTGCGCTGCGGATAGTGAACCTCCGCCAAGAGCTTCTCCGTCTGCAAGTTTTTGAACCGGTCCAAGTCCGCATCCTATACCTTTCTTTCCACCGAATGCATAAGGGAAAAAAGTTACGTTTACACGCCCATATATGCCGCTGTATATTTCTGATTGGTTTATTATCGGATTACCTTGCACGTCCACTATTTCCGGTGGGTAATCTGCCTTTGCGCTTGCGGTAAACACCCAGCATCCTTTACACTCAGGGCCAAACGGCATACCGTCTGACGGCCTCACTCCGTCCCCATCATATATTGGGGTTGGTACAATCGGAGGAACTACACCTCCCCATTTTTCGCTTATTCCTTTTTGCTTTGCCGCTTCGATTGCTGCATTTATTCGATTCATAGTATCGGCGTCCGTCTTTGGCACAAGTATCGTAGCCGAAAACTTTTCCTCCTGCCCTGCTTGAAACGCATAGGGTTTAAACAGATGCACAAAGGATAATCTCACTTTACCGGTTGTTACGTTCATTATGTTATTCATTTTTATTCCTCCTCATTAAATGCCATTTTGGCGGTAATTTTAGTAGTTATAGCCTGTCTTTTGTCGCTCGATTTTACAAGTGCCGGCTTGCCCGGATTCTTTATCACCATATCCCCAACACAGCTCTCAAATTCCTTTTTGCCCATAAGCTTTTCAATTTGAGCTAAGCTGAGCGGTTTTCTCTCGTATAGCAGTTCCTCAGGGACCCCGCTTTCCTTAATTGCTGATAGAGCTTTATCCACATCAACCCAGTCTCTGCTTCCGCGTCCCTCTACAGCCTTATATCCTGCGATTTTTTCACCTGCAAGGCATTTGCTCAACGCATAGTCTTGCAGTTCTTTAAGCCACCTTGCCACATCTTCACCTAAGGCAAGGTACTTTCCTATTTCAGTATTGCTTAAGATTTTCGGGTCTGTGGCTGTAAATGCTCCGAACTTCGTGTTTTTATCAGCTCGTGCCCTGCAAACTGTACGAGCTCTGCAAAATCTACAGGCATCTTCGCTTGGAGTGAATACACTCTCTTCTGTAAGCGCTTCACGCGCTTTGGCCTTTACCTGTTCTCCAAACTCCAATAATTCATCTATGGTACACGCCCATTCCGATACCTCGGATGATATCCTTGGCTGTACTATCGCCAGATGTACATGCTCAATCGGGTAAAGAAATTTGTACTCTGCCCATGCCCCAAGTGCGTAAATCATCATCTGCGGATTTTTTTCTGCTGTTATCGGCACACCCTTGCCATATTTAAAATCCACAACGCTGAGAGTGTTTCCTGAAAGCATGATGCAATCAGCAGTTCCAAATCCGTCCGGAATCCATGTACTAAGGTCAACCCGCTTTTCTATTGATACGAATGGCTTTGAACTAAAAGCCAGTGCATTTTCTTTGATATAGTCGAGATAATCATCTGTATACCCGTCCATCTCGCTATTCCAGTAGCTGTCCTCCTTAAGCTTTTTCACTGCTGCATTCAATTTTCTTTTTGTGAAGTCTAAGGTGAAGAAATAGTGTCTAAGCTTAATTTCTGCAAGCTCATGGGCAAGGGTTCCTTCCTTAGCTGCATCCGATGTCGTATCCGGGAATTGCTGTTCAAGCAATGCACTTGCGGTGCAGGTCATCCATCTATGGGCTCCGGAGGCACTTAAAACCGCATGGCTCCTTGAGCTATGGTCTGTCATATGTTTGCCCCCATTTCTCTTAGCTTAGTAGCAAAATCCCCATACTTTTCTTTTGGCAAATCAGGTAAAGATGCTACATTGTACATTGACAACAGCTGCTGCAGTTGCATCTGCATACCCTTCTCCATAAGGCCCATAGCAGCTACCGCAAGTTCGTCACGGGTGTATTCTTTGGCTGATACTGGAGCTTTGACCGGTGCACATGCAGGGGGCTCATTGACTGGTACAGACACGGGCTGTTCTGCCAGCTGTGCCTCTGCTACCGGGACAGCTTGACATTCAATCGGCTTTGCGGTTACTTCCGTAACAACTGCATCGATGTTCTCATCTTTTGAAACCTTATCTTCGCCGGATACGGATTCCATAAATCTTAAAAGCCCTCCGGTTTCTATGCTTTTCTTTAGCTCCATAGCGTCAAGTTCAATTATCACTTTCATCTTTTTCTCTCCTTACTTCTACAACTATAACTTTTGCTTCTTCAATTCCAAGTTCCTTAAGGTGGCTCTTTCGTATGTACAAAGTTCCAATAACAGGGTCTTCTCCTATCTCTTTATACCTGACTGCACCTTTTGTCTCCTTCTCGATTTCAAATTTGATTTTCATTTTGCTCTGCCTCCTTTAATTCAGCCTCAAGCTCTTCAAGGCGGCTGATGCAGCGTCTATTCTTCCTTTCAGCATTCCTTTTGGCTGTTTTCACTTTTGCAATTTCGTTACAGATTTCTTCTTTAGTTCTCATTTGACTTTCTCCTCCCTTAGGGTTATACTGTTGTTGTAGATTTGTGTCTGCCGTCTGAGCTTCGGCTCTGGCAGGCATTTTTTTATTGGTCATTTCTTGCCTTCAAGTATTTCGTCAGACTGTGCAGATGACAAGTATTTTCCTATCTCCTCATCTGTTTTCCCTTTCAGGGCTTCGTACATTTTGAGCGAATCTTCCACGATAGCAGGTTCCCATCGGTGAAGCACAATTAAAAGCATAGATAAATTTGCTCTAATCTCAGTCCATGTTCCATTAGCTTCCACCCTTCCGTCGTTACTTTTAATCATTTTTTATCTCCTCTCTCAGCATCAGCACACTCTCTGCATACTCATTTGTTATTCCTATAGTTTGGTTGTAATCCGCCGCATTAGTTCCGGCATTGTAAGCTGTCACCGCCCACTCAAAGCCTTTTTCTTCTGCCAACAGCTCGGCCAGCAGGTTGATTCCTACAGTGACATTCTGGTATGGGTCTAATAAATCGGTCACTCCAAGTCTGTCCATTCTGGTTTGGTGGTGCTGCGGCTGTATCTGCATCAGCCCGATGCTGTTGCCGTTATCCCCGACCATTGCCGGGTTGTAGTTTGATTCCTGACCGATGATAGCAATTACCAGTGACATGTCCACATTGTAGTTATCGCATAGCTCTTTTATGTAGGCTTGCAGTTTCGGTTCAAGCGGCACATCGTATATCGGCTCAACCCTTTCCGGAATGGAAACAGTTGCTTCTGCCTCAGCTTCCGCCAGGGGTTTAAAAGCTATCATGACGAATACTGTCGCTATCGTAAAAATCAATATCCAAAATAGGATTTTGTCCGGGCGTATTTTCTTTTTCATTCAATCACCTCCTTAACTCTATAAGTCTCTCCGCCACTTCCGGGATAAAAAACTTTTTGCATATCCGTGGCAGTCCTCGCATTTTTCTGTCTACCGTAGTTACATCTTCACCCATATATTGGGCCAACTGTTTCCTCGAAATCAGACTGGGTTCTATTTCTCCTTCTTTTTTCAGTGACCTCTTTATGTCCTCTGCTACTTCAGTTTTTGTCATTTCTTAACCTCCCTTCTTGTCCTTTCTGATATTCTTTGGTAATATACTGTTGAAAGGACGGTGAATGTTTTGAAATTAAATCCAGACTGTATCAGAGATATATTATTATGTGTTGAAAACGGAACTTCTCTAAAAGCTCCATTATCAATTAACTACTGCAATGTCCCTGATGTTTTATCGGATTATTCTTTTGATGAAATTTCATACCATGCAAAACAAGCAGAACTATCTGGACTTATTTCTGTAATGTCTTGGTATTACGACGGTGGATTTGCTATCAAATACCTTTTACCAGCAGGACATGAGTTTCTTTCCAACATTAGAAATGACTCTAACTGGGTGAAGGTAAAAGAAATATCCCAAAAAATCGGCTCATCCTCGTTAGATGTTCTAAAGTCCATCGCTGCAAATGTCATTTCTTCGCTGCTTCGTTCTTATTATGATTGACAATTTCCGCATCAAGGGTTAGAGTTAGTTCTACCACCTCCGATTCATCCAACGAGCGTATGTGATACGATTTTAAACATTCTATATCTGCGCCGTTCAATTTAAGCTTTTTGGATTTAAGGTCGAATTGTACTTGATTCACTTATTTCCCCTTTCTTCTCTCTTTCGATTTTCTCCTTCCGTTTACCGAAATATTGAAAAAAATTTCCTGTTATGGTAGTCTATTGGTACGGCGTTACCGTGAGGATACACGTATAAAATCTCGAGACAGCACTCGTAAAAATGCTTCACCGTATCAGTTGCTCCTTACAAGTCATCAGCTTTTAAGACATCTGTCGGAATCTGAAACCGCCAAAGTGACGACGTACCCCATAGAAGCGTTATGTTGCGTATAGCGTAGCGAAAGTTAATTTTTAATAACGCTTTATCTACTATTTGTAGAGTAGCAAGGTAAAAAAATATAATCCTGCCCTATATTATAGAGACGCGACATTTTTTCCATTTCTGGTATTCCCGGAACGACTTTCCCCTTTTCCCAATTTATAATGGTTTGCTTTGTTACACCCATTTCGGCAGCAACTTCTTCTTGTGTAAGATTAGCGTTTACTCTGGCAGCTTTTAAGCTTATTTGTAGTTTTTCCAATGGATTCACTCCTTTCATTAAAAATATGTTGAAATATATAGATAATCATGTTAAGATGTTGATGATAGGGAGGGGAGTAGCCTCCCTATCATTAGAGCTTTTGCAGTAGCTCTGCCAAAATCTCAATGAGCATTTTTAGTTGTTCGTTGAGATTTTTTAGTTGTTTTTCAACATCTTTCATGCTTACCTCCTTTCTGTGATTATAGTATAACTCTACTTTTTGTAGATGTCAATACTTTTTGTAAACTTTTTTTATTTTCTGTATTGTTTTTTTCTACTTCTTGTTTTATAATCTACTCACAAGGAGAGTTAAAACCATGAGTGATGATTATTATAAAAATATTTTTTCGAAAAACTTAAAACATTATATGAAGCTAAATGGAAAATCCCAGGTAGACATAATAAATGATTTAGGGATAAACAAATCTGCTATTTCAACTTGGTGTAATGGTACAAGATTGCCGCGAATGGATAAGGTTGATATGTTGGCGACATATTTTAATATAAAGCGTTCCGATTTAACCGAGGAACATGACGACAACTATTCTGCCAACCATCCTAACCGTATCCCTGTACTCGGCTCCATTCCGGCTGGCGTCCCCATTGAGGCCATAGAAGACATAGTTGACTGGGAAGACATTCCTATGGATTGGCTTTCCGGCGGTAAGGAATACTTTGGATTAAAAGTTAAAGGCGATTCCATGTATCCAAAGTATTTAGAGGGAGACTCTATCATCGTTAGAAAACAAGGAGATTGCGAGAGCGGACAGGACTGTGTAGTTTATGTAAACGGATATGATGCAACTCTTAAAAAGGTTGTAAAAAAACAGGATTGCATAATCCTTCAACCTTTAAATCCAGTATATGACCCTAAAATTTACGACTATAACGACGGAGAAAATCCTATAAAGATTGCAGGGGTTGTTGTAGAAATCAGAAGAAAAGTATAACCTGATTTCCCATATGAAGCCATTTTGTTGACGTCAACAAAATGGTACAAGCAGACACGTTGATGTATTGAATATGGCTGAATACCTTGAGGTGGACGAAGCTTTTCTCAGAGAGGCTCTGAAACATTACGGGTTTTTAGATATAGCATAAAAGATAGTTTAAGGAGGAAAGGTTATGGCAGTTAGATTTCGTCGTAGCATTAAAATCGCACCAGGGGTCAAACTTAACCTAAATAAAAAGAGTGTCGGTGTCACTGTCGGGACTAAAGGCGCACACTATTCTGTTAATTCTAAAGGCACACGTACAACAACAGTTGGAATACCCGGCACAGGATTAAGCTATGTAGATTCAAAGAAAATAGGTACCAAAAAAGAAGCAAGCTTATCCGATGAGGATTCAATAGTTCCTGATTTGCCAAATTACACTGATTTAACAGATAATAACACTTCAATAACGCCGCCAAAGAAAAGCAAGAAAAAACTCATTGCAGGCATCATTATTGCACTGATTCTTATTGGGACATTGCTAAATCTCGGCTCGGGAAAGGTGGAATCCATAACTGCCAATTGGCCCAAAACTTCTTTTGATATAAATGAAACGGCAAAAGTGAATATAACAGTCGACCCAGAAGACGCCGACATAAGTGATATTGCCATTTCTGATAATAACATAGCCAAAATGGAATATTCTAACGGTATTGCAACTATCTCTTTTTGTGGCGAGGGTACAGAACATATATATTTTACATGCTCTGATGTTAAAAGTAACGGCAGAACAATAAAGGTTGTGGATAAAGAAGCTGAAGCTCAAAGGCAAAAGGCAGCAGAAGAAGCCGCCAAAGAGCAAGAAAGATTAGCAGCAGAACGGAAAGCGCAGGAGGCTGCTGAACAGCAAGCCCAGCAACAACAATCTCAGCAGCAAACACAACAGCAAGTAACAGCTCCACCAGCACAAACACAAATGGTATGGATTCCTAATAGTGGTTCTAAATATCACAGCAACCCTTCATGCAGTAATATGAAAAACCCACAGCAAGTAACATTAGATTATGCACAAAGTGCAGGTTACGAACCATGTAAAAAATGTCATTAGAATATCTATAATTAAATAACAAAACCGCCCCTGCGGCAACAGGAGCGATTTTGTCGGGCTGCATGAGCAACCAATTATAAGCTTAAAAGCAAGTAGATTGTATCACAGCAGCCCTAAAAAGTCAAATTAAGGGTATTTTTATACCTAAAATTAGGGAGTGATACAAATGGCAAGACAAGGTACAGTTACAAGGTCATTTACTTTTAATGGCGAACGTAAATATGTCTATGGCAAAACAGCCGAAGAAGCAGCAGCAAACAGGGCGTTGCTGATGAAAGAACTCGAAGAAGGTCGGTTTATCATCGATAAAAAAATGCAAGTCGGGCAATGGGTAGAAATAGCAATTGAGACATATCGCCAAGGCAACACTGATAAATGGGAAAAATCGTTTAAGTCAATTATGAATCGCCACGTTTTGCCCGAAATCGGAAAGCTGAGGCTTGAGAGCGTTTTACCAATACATTGTCAGAAAATAATTAACGATGTGTCGTGCAGGTCGCAATCTCTAATCGACAAAGTTTATCTATGCATGTCGTTTATTTTTGAGACTGCAATAGACAACAAGCTTTTATACGAAAACCCTTTAAAAAATATAAAAAAGCCCAAAGGGACAAAAAAAGAGCGCAGGTCCATTACGGAGTTTGAACGTGAAATAACCTTAAGAGTTGCGGAGTACCATAGAGCCGGACCGTTTGTTTTGACTATTTTGTTTTGCGGAGCACGGCCATCGGAAATATATAAACTGCAAGGGAGGGATATAGTAAAAAAAGACGGTGTCTTGTGCCTGCATATAAGAGGCACTAAGAGCAAGGCGGCTGACCGATATGTGCCACTACCTACCTATCTTTTCGAGAGGCTCCCTAAAGTTTCGGCATTTGAGTACATTTTTACAAGTCAAACCGGATTGCCGCTTAATGAATCAAGGAAGCGCCGTCTATGGAATAATTTTTTAAGGGAAATGCAACTGACCGCAGGATGTCATACATACCGGAATACGCTTATTCCGCCCTACCCCATAGACCCGGAATTGCAGCCCTATCATTACAGGCATACATACTGCACGGATTTACAAAATGCAGGAGTGGACATACGCATTGCACAAAAACTTATGGGACACAGTTCCATAAAAGTGACCGCTGAAATATACAGTCACAACAATTCTGTGGCGCTTAACAATGCGGAAGCGCTGATAGAAAATTATATAAACAGCAATGCGCTAAAAAATAGCGATGTGGTACAAGGTGTGGTACAAATCCCCCAAACCACTACAAAATAGCCATTTGCTTATTGACTGGCAGTCAAGAGGTCAGGGGTTCGAGCCCCCTATGCTCCACCATTTGAAAGGCCTTGCAATTTCAATGGTTGCAGGGTTTTTGTTTATCTTTTGTGGCGTTTATTTTCTGTTTTAAAATGCGTTAAAAAATTTACATGTTATTGATAGAAAATATGAATGCAGGCTGCTATACTTAAAATAAGATAGAATAAGCAGCGGCGGATAAACGGCGCCGCTAATACAGTAAGAAAGGAGATATTTTGTAATGGATTATCAAAGTACAATAAATTTCAATGAAAAGACAGGTTTTATCTGTGATATGGACGGTGTAATTTATCACGGAAACCTTATCCTTCCGGGTGTAGCCGAATTTATTCAGTGGCTCCACGAAGAAAAGAAAGAATACCTGTTTCTGACCAACAACAGCGGCTATACACCGAGAGAACTGAACCAAAAGCTTGCCCGCATGGGGTTGGATGTTCCTGAGGAACATTTCTATACCAGCGCACTGGCAACCGCCGCATTCCTTAAGGAGCAGGCGCCTGGATGCTCCGTATTTGCCATTGGTGAAGCCGGTCTGCTCAACGCGCTGTATGATGCAGGCATCACCATGAATGACGTAAACCCGGACTATGTGGTTGTGGGAGAAGGAAAATCTTACTCTCTGGAAACACTGACAAAGGCAACCAACCTTGTTCTGGCAGGAGCAAAGCTTATAGGAGCAAACTCTGATGTAGCAGGTACTATTGAACACGGCATCGCTCCGGCATGCCGCGCCCTGATTGCGCCTATCGAAATGGCTACAGGTACTCAGGCATATTTTTGCGGCAAACCTAACCCTTTGATGATGCGCACCGGGCTGCGGCTTCTGAACTGCCATTCCGCAGATGCCGTTATGGTAGGCGACCGAATGGATACCGATGTAATATCCGGCTTGGAAAGCGGCATGTCCACGGTGCTGGTTCTTTCGGGTGTTTCAACTATGAATACGCTGAAAACCTATGCATATCGCCCTACTGTCGTTTTGGACGGTGTCGGAGATATAGTTACTATGGCACATTCAATGAAAATCAAGTAATGTAAAAAGAGCATGGGGTCTTTAAAACCCATGCTCTTGTCATGTTATATGGTTTCCAATATGCCCAAATTTTCCGCAACGGATAACAAATCCCCAATACGTTTATTGGACTCTCCTATTTCGACTCCCGCATTTATAACTCTGTCACAACTTTTCATGGCTGTAACTGCCTGCTCATATACATCATCACTTATATGCATGAAAGGCTTTTCTTCAAATACCTGAGAGGCCAGTGATTTTGCAACTACATAATCAACATCGTTACTGTACAGAATTCCCGCATAGAACGGTATATTTTCTTTCTGAAACCGCCTGTACAAATCTATTCCTCTGCCGCATGAAGAAATTATAAACACGTGCGGCTCACCCTCAGGCTTAGGCAACTCCACGCTGCCGAAATTTATGTTATATACACCCTTTGTTATCCCATACAGGCGCTTAATTATATCATCTTTAAATATTTCATCGGGAGTTCCGAAGTGCTCTATTCGGTCTCCGTTTACGCACATTATCTTGTCTGAAATCTTCTGGGCCAAGTCAATCTCATGCAAGGACATGATTACCGTTATGCCCTTTTCCTTTGCCATAGAACGCAATATGCTGAGAAGTTCAAGCTTATGCTTTATATCAAGAAATGACGTTGGTTCATCCAATACTATAATTTCAGGTTCCTGGCATATGGCACGAGCCAAAAGTATTCTCTGTTTCTGACCGTCGCTTATTGCAGCAAAATCCTTGTCGGCAATTTCAACGGCGTGAACCTTTTCCATGGATTCTCTTACTTTTAACTCATCCTCCTCTGTCAAAATTCCCAAACTGCCTGTATAAGGATATCTTCCCGTTGCCACAACATCACGACAGGTCATCATCTCCGGTCTTATCCTATCCGTCAAAACCACCGCAACCAGCTTTGAAAGCTCTTTATATGTCATGCTGCCTATGGATGCATCTGCAATAAAAGAATCTCCTTTTATCGTCTTCAGATGCTTGGTGATACTCTTAAGTATGGTCGATTTTCCTGAACCGTTAGGCCCTATGAGAGTAAGAATCTCGCCCTTTTCGATTTTAATTTCGATATCTTTTATCAGCGCCTTGCCGTTATATCCCACCGTAAGTTCGCCTGTTCTAAAATATATTTCCTTCATCTTTTCTTACCGTCAATATTTCTGTTGCTTTTTAAGCAGCATTCCGATTACTATAGGAGCTCCGAATATGGCAGTCACCGTACTTATGCTAAGCTCCGTAGGCGAAAAGGCCGTTCTGGCTATATAGTCGCAAAACATGCAGAAAACTCCGCCTCCTATAAAAGTTGCCGGTATTACAACTATAGGTTTGGCAGTCTTTAAAGCAATCTTTACTATATGGGGTACTGCGATGCCCACAAAGGAAATCGGGCCTGCAAATGCAGTAACACATCCGGCTAAAAGGCTGGATAACAAAATCAGTATAACTCTGAATCTCTTTATATTGACTCCCATACTCTGTGCGTAAGATTCGCCGAGCTGATATGCTCCGATAGGTTTTGCGAGCATAAAAGTTGCGGCAAATGTAATCATTATAATTACGAAGCACATCCACACATCATCCCAATCCATACCTGAGAAGCTTCCCTGAGACCAATTGTGAAGATTTACTATATCGGTATCTTTTGCAAAGGTAATGAGAAACTCCGTTATAGCTGAGCAGATATAACTTATCATTATGCCCGTAACAAGGAGCATGGACATCTGATGAACCTGACGTGATGCCAAAAGTACAAACCCCATTGATATGAGCGCACCCGCAAAAGCTGCGCAAACCATAGCAAATGCGGATATGGAATTTACATATTGAATCAGGACTATCATGGTTATGGCAACCACCAGTTTTGCTCCTGATGAGATTCCAAGCACAAAGGGGCCTGCTATAGGATTTCCGAAGAAGGTCTGTAGCAAAAATCCGGACAGAGCAAGTCCGCCTCCGAGCAAGGCAGATGTCACTATTCTTGGAAGTCTTATTTTCCAGATTATGCTATATGACATCTCATCCCCTTCTCGAAGAAAAATTATCCTTGCGATTTCTTTTACAGATATATTGACGCTGCCCGAATTTATGTTCAAAACGGTTATCAGCACAAAGGCTGCAAACAACAATAAGAACACCGCATTGTATCTCGCATATCGTTTTAATTTGTCAGACCTGTTTAGGTTCATATTTTCCATTTATTTTACCTTAAAGAAATAATCAAGTTCGTCCAGGTTTTCGTCATCCGTAGTCAAAATTGTGTTCATGTCCCTTATAACGCTTCCGAGCCTATCCGTTTCCTGGAACAGATTTTTGCCCGTGCACCATACGTTTCCGTTTTTAACCGCCTTAAAATCAGCCAAAACAGGACTTAAACCAAGAAGTTCATCCATTGAGCCCACCTCAGCGACAATGCTGCTGTTATAGAAAATATAATCTGCGTCTCTTGCAGCAGCATAAAATTCTTCCATCTGCATATTTACTGTAGATGTGAGCTTTTCCGGGTCTCCGAGATTCTCGAATATGTACTTGCCTCCCGCAATTTCAATCATCTGCGCAACATAATCGTCGGACTTTCTGGTAACCACTCCGCCGTTGGAATTTATATAGAAAAATGCAACTGTTTTGCCTGTATTTTCCAAATCAGACAGTTCATTTATGATTGACACTTCTCTTTCAAATATTTCTTCTGCTTCTTCCTGCTTATCAAAAAGGACTCCGTAAAGTTTTACCCATTCGGTTCTTGCAAGCGGGTGGGTCTCATAGCTTGATTTTTCTATCATAACCTTGATTCCCAATTCCTCAAGTTTTTCCTTGACTTCCGGATTATGAAGAATCATTGTGGATTCAACGGCCAAATCGCAGTTCTGTCCTACCAGCATTTCGTAATCGGGCGCGCTGTACTTTCCGGCATACAGCAGATTTCCGCTGTTCATTGCGTCTGCCGCAGCTTGAACATACCACCCGTCAGCCTCCAGACAGGAAAACTTTATATCATCGAGACCGCCTATGGAATTTACGAGCGCCATGGCCGAAGTTGCAGCCATATACACATTATCCAAAGGCTTTTCCAGCACTATTATGTTTTCGTCAAGCCCGTCCGGTATTTTTCCGCCCTCAGGTACTATCAGGTAATCCGCACTGTCTTTTATCCGTATAAAAGAATATCCGCCCTCATAGTTATAAACCTCAAACTGTTTTGCATATTTAAGCTCTAATGTACTTTCATATTTAAGGTCTCCGACTTTCGGCACTTCGCCTTCTGACTTGTTATCTCCTGCTTTGCAGCCTGTAAGCATGATCACGGCAATTATAACAACAAGAAAAGCTCCAATGAATTTTTTTGATTTCATGGCATCTCCTTTAACTACTTCATCCTTTTCTTCTTATTGACAAAAATCACTGCTGCCGCAGCAACAGCAACTACTGCCACAGCAACGACAATCACAAGTGCGCCGCTTCCTCCGCCTTGATGTTCCGGAGCAACTGCATAAACTGAAAAATGTTCCGTTTCAAATGTTACGGTTTTTCCTTCTGCGTCATATGAGCTTTCTATCTCTTCTTTTGAGTCGCCGTTTATCCTGTAAACCTTTACCGCACTTCCCTCTTCCACATCTTTATCATAGTTGAGAGTAACGGTCGCTTTGCCCTTTTCACCTTCAGCGTACAGCGCATTGCCTTCTTCATCTTTAAGAGTCAAATCCACCACTAAATCATAACCCAGTTCTTTATATTCATCATCTTCAGAAAGGTCCTCCATTGTCAGAGTTATTCCTCCCTTTGCAGTCTGCGCTATGTACGCCGTGGCTGCTTTGTCAAAGGTGACTGCTCCTCTTACGGTAGATAATTTCATCTTTTTACCTTCATAGTCCGAGAGCATATCTGCGCTTACGCTGGTAGATTTGCTATATGCATTTTCAACGGTTATAGTATCACTATCGCCTGCAGATTCCTGTTCTTCAGGCTCTTCACCTTCATCGTTATTGCTGTCGTCTGCCTGGTTTTTATTTTCGCCTGAGGTTTTTGAACTTCCCGAGGATCTGCCTTGGTTGTCTGATTTTCCGCTTTGAGCCGAAGAGCTCTCCTTCATGGTTACCCCTGACGAGCTGAAGGTCAGTGTGTAATCTATTACATGAGGCTCGCTCATAGCGATTGTCTCTGCACTTACGGGAATAGGCGTATCCAATGCAGATACAGGAATCGTAAATGTCGAATTTCCGCCACTGTTTTCATTGTTATATTGAACTCCGCCCACCTTCATCCACGTATAGTTGGAACTTGACCAAACCACTTTTGCTTTCATTGAACCTCCTGAGACGGTCAATGTGGCGGAAGTTATGGTTGCTTTTCCCGTTCCTCCGTTCAATGTCGCAGAAACCGAATAAGTTCCGTCGGCAGCAGTAGCCGCAAAAGATGCGGCTGTTGCTCCCATAATTATAAAAACTGACAGAAGAATGGTAAATATCTTTTTCATCATTTTCCTTTCTAACTAAGCTGTCCCTTTTTTAAAGATACTGCTGCTCCTCCGCTTAATATCAAGAGGGCTATCATAACAGGCAACGCAGAGGAATCGGAAGTCTTTGGTACGTCCTTTGCCGCAGTTTCCGTTGGCTGTGTTCCGTTCTGATTGTCATTGCCGCCGGTAGACGGTGCAGGTGCAGGCTCCTGGGTTGCAGGTTCATCACCCAAGTTCTTCACAAATGCCAATGTGTCAGCTTTAAAAGTCAAATGGCGGTCATACCACACATGATTCTTATTTGAAAATGAGCCGAAATCAAGCGCCGTATTTAAAGAAGCTACAGGAACTTCATATGTATATTTTCCTGCCTCGTTTTCTACATACGGAATTCTGTCGGCTTCCGCTACGGTTTCCAAAGTATCGGTATCATCGGCATTAACGGCTCCGGCATACAAATATCCGTATCCTGTGCCGCTCAAAGTCAACACTGCCGTCATTTTTCCGTTTTCAACCTTAAGCAGCGCATCAACCACTTTAAACATCTTTTCCCCTGTTTCTACAGTTATCGAATAATATCCGTCTTCCGCAGGAATCAGCGTGCTTGAATCAAAAGTGAGATGGCGGTCATACCACACATGATTCTTATTTGAAAATGAGCCGAAATCAAGAGGCTTATCCAATGCATCTACAGGAACTTCATATGTATATTTTCCCGCCTCGTTTTCTACATACGGAATTCTGTCAGCTTCCGCTACGGCTTCCAAAGGGTCCGTATCATCGGCATTAACAGCTCCGGCATATAAATATCCGTATCCTGTGCCGCTTAAAGTCAGCACCGCTGTCATTTTTCCGTTTTCAACCTTAAGTGACGCATCAACTACTTTAAACATCTTTTCTCCTGTTTCTACAGTTATCTTGTATGTTCCGTCAGCAGGTACGGCTGTTGCAGCCTCTCCCTCCGCAAATGCAGTTGCACTTAATGCAAATACCATTGCAAGCGCAAGCATTGTGACAAGTAATTTTTTACCCAGTTTTTTCATTTTTTCCTTCCTTTCCATTCTGCATTTTCTGTTTGTACAAACTATATGTAATCACTTTTATTAAGTGAAATTACAACCTCAACTCAAAATAAAAAACACCTCGACCTGAGGTGTTTTAAAAAAAATAAAATTAAATTGCAGTATTACCATTGCAAATAACATTTCACAAGCTTCACCTCAGAAAGCTTTTGAACAAATTAAAGACAGGTCTACCGACTTAATCATTTGCTCTACTTGGACGCCTTCCCAAACTTAAAATTCAGTGGCTTGTGATTTAACACATGTCCTTTCGATGATATCACGGTTGCTGAGACACAGTGCCGGATTTACACCGGCTTCCGAGATGTCTTATTTTTTTTATTGATTTACGCTTATATCTTACATTAGCCCCACTTTTTTGTCAACATGATTTTACTCTTTACTTACCCTCTCCGCGGCTTTCGTCAATCTGATAGAGCAATGCATTTATTATGGCCGCAGCGACATTGCTGCCGCCTTTTCTGCCCCTTGCCACTATACATGGGACTCCCGATTCAATTATCAGCTCTTTTGCCGGCACCACATTTACGAAACCTACGGGTACGCCTATTATCAACGACGGCATTATCTTCCCCTCATCCATAAGTTCTCTCAGCCTTATGAGCGCTGTGGGAGCATTGCCAATGGCAAAAATAAGATTTCCCTTTTCTCTTGAAGCTTTATCGACAGCCGCAGCGGAACGGGTACTATTGCCTGATTTGGCAGCAGCGATGACGTCTTCGTCAGCAATGTAGCAGTCTACCGTTGCAGCAAGTTTTGAGAGGGTTCTCTTGTTTATTCCGGCCTTCGCCATCTGAGTATCCGTAAATATACGGGCTCCGTTTCTAAGCGCATCCTTTGCCTTTTCCACAACGCCGGGTGAAAAATACAGGCTGTCCGCATATTCAAAGTCGGCAGTCGTATGAATAACCCGCTTTATGATGGGCGCCTTTTCAGGGTCAAGAATTCTGTCTCCCAGTTCTTCGGTTATTATTTCAAAGCTTCTCTTTTCTATCTCCATAGGCGCTATTTTTAATATATCCTTCATATTCCTGCCTCCAAAATTTCATAAATCTTATCCATATCGAGGTGTTCACGCAAAGCATCCGCCAGCAAATCGTACTGCATATTCTTGTATTCTTCTGCGCTTACGTTGCCTAAGCTTTTAACTTCCATACCTTTTCTTGAAGCAATCTCTTCAATGATTGCCTCAGCTACCTTTGGAGTTTCAAAGATTCCGTGTATGTAACATCCGTATACGTTTTCAACATAATATCCGTCACCGGAATATCTTTCATCCTCTGAGGTTTTTATACTGCAAAGAGGGTTTAACTTCTTTGCGGATTCAATAGAAGTTTCTCCCATGTGTATCTCATATCCTTCAAACTCTCTTCCCGCTAAAGCAGAAAAATATCCGTCTCTCAGAGAGTTCTCAAATATACCCTTCACTCTGGTTCTGCGTTTTTCATTTTTAAAAACCGTCTTTAGAGGAAGCAATCCCATTCCTTTTAATTGACCGCCCTCTTCAACTCCTTCAGGATCCTCAAGGCTTTCTCCCAACATCTGATAACCGCCGCAGATTCCGAACACCGGTTTGCCTGCTGCCGCATGTTTCAATATTGCAGCCTCTATGCCGTTTTGCCTCATCCAAAGCAAGTCTTTCATAGTATTCTTTGTACCCGGCAATATTATCAAATCGGGACTGCGAAGCTGCTCTGCACTCGAAACATATCTTACCGACACTCCCTCAAATCGCTCAAATATATTAAAATCCGTAAAGTTGGACAATCTCGGAACTCTTATAACCGCAATATCTATCATGTCGATGTTGTTGCTGCACAATCTTTCGCTTAGGCTGTCCTCATCATCCACATCTATATTAAGATAAGGAGCAACGCCTACTACCGGTATATTTATCATATCTTCCAGGCTTTCTATGCCCGGAGTAAGTATGCTCTTATCGCCCCTGAATTTATTTATTATAAGACCTTTAACCATCGCCTGTTCGCCTTCGTCCAGAAGCGCCACGGTTCCGTAAAGCTGTGCAAACACTCCCCCTCTGTCAACGTCTCCTACCAAGAGAACGGGGGCTTTGGCTGCTTTGGCCATTCCCATGTTTACAATATCTTCTGCCTTTAAATTTATCTCCGCCGGGCTGCCGGCTCCTTCAATTACGATTATATCGTATTCCTCTGCCAGACGATTGTACGCTTTCATAACATGGGGCTTTAAATTTTTCTTAAATTCAAAGTATTCCCTTGCGCTCATGTTGCCGAAAACTTCACCGTTTACGATTACCTGGGAACCCGTATCGTTGGTGGGTTTCAGCAAAATAGGATTCATCAGAACCGACGGTCGTATACCTGCTGCTTCTGCCTGCATTACCTGCGCCCTTCCCATTTCCAGACCGTCCTCCGTTATAAATGAGTTTAAGGCCATGTTCTGAGATTTAAAGGGCGCAGTCTTATACCCGTCCTGCGCAAATATCCTGCATAATCCGGCCGTAATCAGGCTTTTGCCTGCGTTGGACATGGTGCCTTGTATCATGATAGCTTTTGCCATTTCTTATTTTTCCTTCCTGCTTTTTCTGTATTCAAGCGCCGCTCTGATAAGATTCTGCGGCACGCTCATATTTGAGCAGTAGAACAGATGCGGAAATCCCGCCGCTACGTTGTCTTTTATGTTTATGCATTGCCATGACTTTTGGGTCACGGGCTTCACTGCGGTAAATTCGTTTCCGCAATTTTCGCTGTCAAAATAATGGAACTCATGGGCTTTTATCTGTTCTCCCTTTTTCATCAGCCAACTGTCCGAATTGGCAGTAAGCGTTATATATCCAAAGCGATTAAGCCTGTCTGTCCTGTAAGCTTTGCCTTCTATTATGCCAAGCCCGCTATGGCTCAGACCCTCCATATCTTCCATACAGTCATGAAGGAACATAAAGCCGCCGCATTCGGCAAGGCAGGGGATTTTTCTGTCTATAGCTTCTTTTATGGAATTTATCATAGTCAAATTGCCGAAAATTTCACGGCAATAAAGTTCCGGGTACCCGCCTCCCAATATCAATGCGTCTGCATCAGGGGGCATAGCCTCATCATGAATCGGCGAGAATTCTCTGATTACCGCGCCCATTTTTTTTAGTATATTCAGGTTGTCCTTATAATAAAAGCAGAAGGCTTCATCCCTCGCTACGGCAATTACGGGTTTTTCTTCTGTCCTTTCAACAGGCAAAGATTTTGCCGCTTTATGCCTGTAACGGCATGCCAGACCTATAAGCTCATCCATATCCACAGTTTCTTCAATAATCTGTGCCAGCTTATTCAGCTTACAGGTCAGTCCCTCTATCTCTCCGGGAGTAACGAGACCAAGATGCCTGCTTTCAATAGTCAAATCGTTTACCTTCGGCAAATAACCCAGCGCTTTGATATTGAACGTCTTTTCCACTTCTTCCTTTATCTCGCAATAAACGTGCTTCGACATATTATTGAATATTACCCCGGCAATATTGCTGTCCGCCCTGAATTCTGACATGCCCTTAAGAACCGCCATAGAAGAAAGGCTCTGCCCTTTTGCATTTATTATCAGTATTACCGGAATTCCGAGCGTTCTCGAAACATCGTAAGACGATGCTTTTAATGAAGCTGCGCTCATCCCGTCGTAATATCCCATGACCCCCTCTATTACGGAAATATCGCTGCCCCGGGAGTTTTCTTCAAAGAGACACCTTGCAGTGTCATCATCACAGAAGAACAAATCTATGTTTGAAGCTTCCACTCCTATTACCCTCCTATGGAACATGGGGTCTATATAATCCGGACCGCATTTAAAAGATGCTATTTTTAATCCTCTGTTTTTCAGCGCTTGCAGTACGCCGCAAGTTATCAACGTCTTGCCGCTGCCGCTCGAAGGTGCTGCAAACATTATGGCTCTGTCGCTCATGTCATCGTCCTCCCGTAAAGGATATAACGTATACCGGGTTTTGAGCAGTCATAAGGTTATATCTTCCTGCTCTCTTATTTTTTGAAACGTTTATATTGACTATGTCGGCATTTTCTATACCGTTATTTTTCAATATGCCTATCACTTCTGCCAGAGACTCCAGCGTTATAGTGTTGACTACGACCCTCACCTCAGGGTTCCTTTTAAGGACCGTTTTTATTATTTCGTCCATATTTCCGCTGCTGCCGCCTATAAAAACATGTGTAGGAACGGGCAAATCATTTAGCGCCTCCGGCGCTGTTCCACATATTACTTCAAGATTGGTGATTCCCATTTCTTTGCTGTTTTCTTCAATGAGAGCGCAGCCTTCGGCGTTCTTTTCTATTGCAAATACCTTGCCGCAGTATGCCTGCATGGCACATTCAAGAGATACGGAACCGGTTCCTGCTCCTATATCATATACTACGGCGTTTCTCGTAAGTCTAAGCTTGGACAAGCTCACGGCCCTGACTTCTTCCTTGGTCATAGGAACCTCGCCTCTGATAAACTTTTCATCCGGAATCCCCGGCGTAACTACATAATCATATGCCTTTTCATTGATTACAAGGGCTACGGCGAGAGATTCAAAATCCTTCTCCTTTAAATTTTCCGGGGTTCCTTTGGTAATCTTTTCGGTATCATAAGACAGATTTTCGCCTATGTATACCGTCACAAATCCCAGTCCGTTATCTGAAAGCGTTTTGAGAAATTCCGCCGCTCCCGTTTTTCCTCCAAGGAGGAAGAAGGTTTCGGACTCTCTCTTTATTATGCTTACGAAATTGCAATCCCTTCCGTGGGCGCTGTACATTTTCACATTCTGCCACGGGCGCCCTATCCTGTTACAAAAATACACCGGCGATGAAATACCGCAAAGAACCTGCACGTCAAAATCTTTATTGCCTTCCAGCGCCTCCGAAAGTTTTAAAGTTCCGCTGTAAAATCCCGTATCCCCAGACATTGCAACGACGATTCTGTCAAATTCTTTATGGGTTTTTATAATATCCACTATATCCGGCGTTGATATTTCTTCAAACTTTTCCTTATTTTTAAATATAAAGGCGTTCAGCAGCCGTTTTGCTCCTATGACGGCATCTGCATTTTCTATTGCCTTCTTTGCTGCCACAGTCATGGTTTCGCCGTCTCCCATACCCATTCCGCAAATCGTTACCGTCCTTTTGCTTTTCAGCTTATACAGGTCGTTCACATATTCGATACATCGGTCAAAGCTCATCCCCGATTCTTCTTCCGGTCTTCCGATTATTATGGTCTCGATTCCTGCCTTTGATGCAGCTCCAACCTTTTCCGGAAAGCCTCCCTTTGCTCCGGTATCCTTGGTAACGAGATACCTGATGTCCAGCATTTTAATCATTGCCAGATTGAGTTCTTCGGAAAAAGGTCCCTGCATACATATCAGGTTTTTTCCTCTGTACCCCAGCTTTGCCACCTGCTCTGCCACTTCCGGCAAAGGAAGCACCCTTGCAAAGACCCTTTCCTGCCTGTCCTTAATGCCCGAATATGAAGTCAGCTCCTTGCTGCCGGTGGTAAGCAGAATATTGCCTTCTCTCTGGTTCAGATACTTTACGGCACTTTCAATATCGGGAAAATATCTGCACAGAGAATCTTTAAAGCTGCTGCTTTCCCTTAACACCCTTATGTATTCGACCCCTGCAATCTGCTTGCAGGCTTCTTTTATATTCGCTGTCACTTCTTTGGCATAGGGGTGGGTAGCATCTATTACGGTCTTTGCTCCTTTGGTTTCTATAAAATTCTTCATTTGACCGGAATCAAGACGGCCGCTGTGTACTTTTATATTAGCTCCCTCTTCTATAAGGCTTTCACCGTATTCGGTTGCAACAAAAAGCGTCAGTCCGATATTCTTTTCTCTGTAATATTCCGCTAACTTTCTTCCCTCCAGAGTTCCTCCGAAGACGATTATATTATCCATGTCTGTACCCTCTCGGTGTTACCATTCTGCCGTCTATGACCGCAGTTTGCTCATTTCCTATAAATACCGTTGAGAACATATCCACTTCCGTATCTCTAAGCTCACCTAAGTTCAAGATGCTGAAAGATTGGCCCTCTCTTCCTATATTTCGGGCAATTCCGCATACCGTTTTGGCAGATTTATGATTTAATACAATATCGCATGCTCTTTTGAGATAATCCTTCCTTTTCATGCTGGAAGGATTATAAAGGCATATAACCATATCTGATTCCGCTGCCGCAAGCAAACGTCTTTCTATCTTTTCCCAAGGAGTAAGCAAATCGCTCAGGCTTATTACCGCAAAATCATGAATCAGAGGGGCTCCGAGCAATCCTGCGCCGCTTATGACTGCCGAAACTCCGCTTACGCTTTCCACTTCCACTCCCGGATACCGGTCTTTCAGCTCATATATGAGGCCGGTCATACCGTATATGCCTGCATCTCCGCTGCAAATCATAGCAACCGTCTTTCCTGCAGCGGCCTGTTTTAGAGCCATATGGCAACGTTTTTCCTCCTGTCTCATAGGGGTTGTCATAAATTCCTTATCGGGAAAATGTTCCTTTACCAGATCCACATACACCGTATATCCTATTATAATGTCGCATTCTCTCAATACACGTTCTGCACGAATGGTCATCTGTTCGTACTCACCGGGGCCTATTCCCACAACATAAATCTTATTCAAATCTTATTTTCAACTCCTTTTCGTCTCTCTTTGCAATAGCCGCAGTTACTCCTTTTGCGCTTTGCTTTGATAATATCAGATAACCGTCCGAAGCTGCTACCGCAGCTCTTTCGCATACGTTATCCACTCCTGTAACTCCCGATACAAAGTCGGAAGAAGAAAACTCGCCCGGAATCCCGGCAAGATCTTCTGCCGAAAAGAACTTGCTTTTAATCCTATATTTTTTGCAAAGTTCCCTAAATCCCGTTTCATCTTTTTTCAAGTCTATAGAAGCCAAAATACATATATCGTCCATGGTTATTCCCGCATCTTCGGCAGCTTTGAGCGCCATGGCTTCTATCTCTTGAAAGCTCTTGCCTTTTCTGCATCCCATTCCCAAAGCGTATTGTTTGGGAATTAAATCAAGAAAATATCCGTCCTCCTCCGAGCTGTTTCCTATACGTATATTTTTATCGTACTCTGCTCCGGAAGCCGCCAATTCAAGTTCTTCCGGAATATTGCCCTCTATGTCGTACTCACATATAAATCCTATCTTTTCACCTTTAAGAACCGCTGACGAAATTTCCTTTGCCTTAACCATATCCGTTATATACAAATCATTATTCTTTGCAAAGGTGTCTACCGAAAATTTCTTATTTATATCCGTGGCTGTGGTAATGACTGCCTGTGAGCCTATAAGTTCCGCAATTTCTTCTGCCAGCATGTTGGCTCCTCCAAGGTGTCCCGAAAGTATGGGTATGACATGATGTCCAAGCTCGTCCACCACTATTACAGCAGGGTCTTTTGTCTTATCTTTAACATGAGGCGCAATAGCACGCACGGCTATGCCGCAGGCGCACACAAATACAAGCGCATCTGCTTCAGCAAAACCCTTTCTGCTCCATTCGTCCAAACCGTATGTAAGAGGTCTTGCATTATCATCTTTAACGTACTTTTCTAAGGCGTAGGGTATGCAATCATACCTGTTCTTCTGTAAATGTGAAAGTCTCGATGATATTTTTGCAGCCGTATCATATCCTTTTTCGGAAAAAGAAATAAGCCTTATCTCCATAATTTCCTCAGCCTAAGCCTCCTCCTTTGCCATTCTGAACTCGGTGGTAAACTTAGGGTTATATAAATCCGAGCGCCTGTAATTGCTGTGAGACACAACATCTCCGATTATCATCAGCGCAGTCTTTGTTATATTGTTTTCGGCAGCAGTCCGGGCCAGCGTTCCTACTGTGCACACAAAAGATTTTTCCTCAGGCCATGTTGCCTTGTAAACTATAGCTGCGGGAGTATCGGCTTCATATCCCCCTGCGATAAGTTCCCTGGAAAGCTCATCAAGTAATCCTGTGCTTAAAAAAACAACCATGGTTGCCTTGTGAGCCGCAAATGAACGTATGCTTTCTTTATCGGGAACCGGCGTCCTTCCGGCCATTCTGGTGATTATAACGCTCTGCGAAACATCAGGCAGGGTGTACTCCAGATTTAATGCAGAAGCTGCGCCGCAGAAAGAGCTGACTCCGGGGCAATAATCATAAGCTATGCCTTTCTCATCCAATATGTCCATTTGCTCTCTTATTGCTCCGTATACGCATGGGTCTCCTGTATGAAGTCTTACGATTTCTTTATTACTTAAACTTCCCTCTATCATAACTTCCGTTACTTCTTCCAAAGTCATGGTTGCGCTGTTGTAAACCTCGCAGTCCGCCTTTTTATACCCAAGTAATTCGGGATTCACCAGTGAACCTGCATATATGATTATATCCGCCTTTTCCAGCAGTTCCTTTCCTCTGACCGTAATCAAGTCTGCTGCGCCGCTTCCTGCTCCTACAAAATTAACCATTTTTTCTCTCCTTTAAAATATCTCCGCATTGGCACAGTATGCCATGTCTGTTTGAAAATACTATGACTCCCGTTTTAAATTTTCCGTAAGAACGGTTATTGATGTAAAAATTTATTTTTTCTCCTATTATCTCCATGGTCTTTTCCAAAAGGCCGTATGATTTTAATACTTCCAGCCCGTCATCGGTATTTACGCATGACATAATTTGTGCTACGCCGTCTCTTTCCATACCCGCAAGGGCGCTGTTAGCCGCAAGTATTTCCATTCTGCCGTCTGCTTCCCTCGAATGGGTATTCATTATTCCTCCCGCAACTTTAATAAACTTGCCTATATGAGATATGAACAGCACTTCCTTAAATTCCAGTTCGTTGAGAATATCTATGGTTATGCCGAGATAATTGCTGCATTTGACCACATCATCATCGTTAAGTTCTATCATTTTTTTTACAAAATCGGCTCCGTAGTTTCCGGGAGTTATTATAACAAACTCTTTGCCCTGACTTCTTTTTTGTTTCAGCTCCACCCTTATGCTCTCGATAATTGCGGTCTCACTCATGGGCTCTACTATTCCGCTTGTTCCCAAAACCGACAGACCTCCCTCTATGCCCAGCCTCGGGTTAAATGTTTTTTTGGCAAGTTCTCTTCCCATCGGCAATACTATCTCTGCATGAAAGCCCTCTTTAATATCAAAATCATCTTTTACAGCCCGGAGCTCCTTTAAAATCATTTGCCTCGGCACCTTATTTATGGCTGCTTCTCCTATCCTCTGTTCAAGGCCGGGTCTTGTCACCCTTCCCACTCCTTCGCCTCCGTCAAGAGTCACTGCTCCGTCCGGCCTCAAAGAAACTACAGAACACACAGGCATTCCGTCTGTTACATCAGGGTCGTCACCACTGTCTTTGATTACCGTGCATTCCGCTCTGCCTTTATCTAAAATGCGGCACTGTACCTCAAGATTAAGATGTATCCCCTTTGGCGTATCGATTTCCACCGTATGCAGCGGCTGTCCCGTAGCCAAAGCCATGGCCGCCGCCTTTGATGCGGCGGCAGCGCATGTTCCGGTAGTATATCCGTACTTGAGTTTTTTATTGTTTTTGGTTATGTAATAATCTTCTATGCCTGTCCTGTGCATAAATTGCCCTCTTTGTCAATTTCATCAAGTGCATCTATCAGCAGTTTATTGCTGACATGATTTTTTATTGCGATTCTGAAATAATTTTTTCCCAGCCCCCTAAAGTTGGCGCAGGATCTTATGAGAATTCCTTTTTTCAAAAGGAGCTCGTACAAGTCACTTTCCGAGTATATCATCATATAATTGGCCTCTCCCCTAAAAGTCCTTATTCCCAGCCTATTAAGCTCATCTGTCACATATTTTCTTTCATTTCTGAGAACTATCAGGGTATCTTCTACATAACTGCTGCAAGAGAGGGCGGCTTCACCCGCTTTCTGAGCCACCAGGGAAACGTTCCAGCATTGGGACATCCTGCACATTTTCTCCAGCAGCTCCTTATCTGAACACAGACCGTAACCGAGCCTTATTCCCGCTATGGCGTAAGTCTTGGTAAGGGATTTGAGAATAAACAGATTCTTGTTTTCCGCAACCCTTTTTATGGCAGAAAACTTTTCATACCCTTCCGTAAGCTCTCCGAAGCTTTCATCTATGAACAGCATGGTTCCTGTCTCATTGCATCTTTTTAGAAGCTTTTCAATGTTTTCTCCTGATACGGAAAGCCCCGTAGGGTTGTTGGGATTACAGACGAATACCACATCCGTATCTTCTTCTATCTGCTCTCTTATCCGCTCAATTTCTGCATTTACATCAAAGCCTGTCTCTTTGGTAAGCTGATATGTTTTTATCTGGCATTCAGATGCTTCAAGGCTCTGCCTGTATTCGCAAAAGGTCGGTTCTATTATAAGTCCCTTCTTTGGCTTTAATGCCGCCGCCACCTGAAAGATAAGCTCTGCGCCGCCGTTGCCGCATATTATGTTGTTGGCTTGTACGCCGTCTTTCTTTGATATAGCTTGTATCAAATCTCTGCAGCCGGCATCGGGGTATCGGTCTGACATACGCAGAGCCTCTGCCGCTGCTTCAACTACTTTTTCAGGAGTTCCTTTTGGATTGACGTTAACAGAAAAGTCTGCCTTTATTTCCTTGTTATATATTTGTCCTCCATGTGGGTTTTTTTCGTTTATAAGCATATTTCACCGTTTCTATGTAAATAGTAATATTCCCAGCCAAAGCAGATATAATATTGCTACAGTGATAATGGTAGTTCCATACATCAGCCTGTGGCTGCGCAATATATCTTCAGCTTCAATGGGTCTTATGTCATCCCCGATATATTGCTTTTTATATATTTTTCCAAAATATTTTGCATCGCCCGCCAGTCTTATATCAAGCGCTCCCGCACATACCGATTCCGTATGTGCAGAATTTGGACTTGCATGTTTTCGCCTGTCACGTTTGAAAATTTTTACCGCATTTTTTACATCATATTTAAGGAAACAGCTTGCAGCAATCATCAGTATTGCCGAAACTCTCGCAGGTATAAAATTTGCAGCATCGTCAACCAGCGCTGCACATCTTCCGAAGTTAAGGTATTTTTCATTTTTATATCCCACTATGGAATCCATGGTGTTGATAGCTTTATATAGGTATCCCAAAGGAGCTCCTCCTATAAAGATATATATCATGGGAGCTATTATACCGTCAGATGTATTCTCGGCAACGGTTTCCACTGCTGCTTTTGTAACTCCGGTCTCGTCGAGCTCTGCCGTGTCTCTTCCGACTATCATGGAGAGGGCAATCCTTGCCTCCTCAAGATTTCTGTCTTGAAGGGGGAAATATACTTTTTTGCTTTCTTTCATTAAAGATTTTGCTGCTATTATCTGCCATATCATAAAACCTTCGATGAGCATACAAAGCCATATATTGACCTTAAAGGCGACAAGCAGAATTACCACCGGTATTGCAAAAGATAATGCACACATAATAACTACGAGGCACGCTCCGGCCTGCCGCTCTCCTCGTTCTGTCTCAGGAAAAATTTTTCGCAGTGCTTTTTCAACTCTTCTGATGCTGTTTCCTATTAAGTTTACAGAATGAGGAAAATTTCTCGGGTCACCCAAAATACAATCCGCCGCAAATCCGATAAGAAAAGCTGCTGCATTTACAATAATGTATTCTTTCATCAGCTGAATAATCTTTCTTAAAATTTATGTCCAATAACAAAAGCACCTTGACTGAGGTGCTTTAGATGTTGACTTTTACTCTTTTATTTGAAAACAGAGCTATTTCATAATAAGTTTCACCTCAGAAAACTTACCTGACAATATAAAGCAGACGGTCTACCGACTTAATCCTTAAAGCCTACTGAGATACCTTCCCGAAGTTTATAAAATATCACTTCAGTGGTTTTGCGTCACTGCGCCAATCCTTTCGTAGATAACACGGTTGCTGAGATACAGTGCCGGATTTTGACCGGCTTCCGAAATGCTCTGCTTTATAATATTAAATTATACTTTTATATTACAACCCCTTGGTAATGGTTGTCAATGATGATTATATCCGCATCACTCAAAAATATCTTCATGGCATATCACGTGGCCGGGCTCTGCTACAAAAAACTGAGCGTCCCACTTGCCTGATATGAGTTTTTCGATTATACGGTTGCTGCCTTTTACAAATTCCACCTTTCCTTCTATCCAGTCCGCATTTCGCATGGCTTCTGCCGCATATTCATCGGAATGGCAGTCATAAAGGCCTGTATCCACTATATCTACACACGTGTAGCTGTCTACCCACGCCTTACGTATTTTTGCCTTTGTATCTCCGTCCATTCCCTCGGTGTACTTATTAAAAGCTTTTTCCATGGAAAATCCATAAGGATTCTTATCCTTCATGTACAGGTGTCCCTTTTGCTTCAGATTGGGGCAGTATCGGTCGTTCTTATGCAATAAAAGGGATACACAGTCATCTACTTTCGGTATCACTACTCTTTTATTAAAAGACTGACCTTCCCAGGAACCTCCGCAGAAGCCCATGGCGACCAAAACCGTCTCAAAGCTGTCGGGCATTTTGTTTACGGTCTGTATGATGTGCTCTTTCATAAGCTTTGGGTCCTTGTGAAATTCTTTGTTAAGATATGTAACGGGATAGCAGGTTTTCAGCTTTGCCTGCGCCGCATTTACATAGTCTGCCAGAGAACCGCATGCCAAAATTGTTGTGTCCATTTTTCTTCCTCTCCGATATGTCTAAATTATAAGGCAATCACTCCTTCATGTACTTTTTCAGAATACGGGCAACCTCATCTATGTCAATCGGCTTTGCCACATGGGCGTTCATGCCATGGTCAAGACACCTCTGAATATCGTCATGATATGCATCTGCCGTCATTGCAATGATAGGCAGTCCGGCGTCCGGCCTGTCCATGGCCCGAATCGCATCGGTGGCCTCATAGCCGTTCATAATAGGCATTCTAATATCCATCAGAATAGCGTCATAGTATCCGATTTCGGAATTTCTGAACAGTTCGGTACATACCTCGCCGTTTTCTGCCCACTCCAGCTCAAGGCCTATATCTTTAAGCAGTTCATTGGCGATTTCCCAGTTCAGCTCGTTATCTTCTGCAACCAATATGCGCCTGTTGGAAAATTGAAGAGTGTCTTTTTCTTCAGCTGGCTGAGTGTACTCAGCATCCGCATACGGCTTCAGACCATAGAACAGCGTGGAACGGAACAGCGGTTTCATCAGGAATCCATTGATTCCTGCTGCCCGGGCTTCATCTTCGATTTCACTCCAGTCGTATGCTGACATGAGCAGAATCGGCACGTCATCTCCCAGCTGCCTGCGCAGCTCCCGTGCTGTCTCAATGCCGTCCATATCCGGCAGTTTCCAGTCTATCAATATTACATGATAATCCGTGTGTTCTCTGTGGTGCCGAGTAGCCATTTTTACGGCGTCTTCGCCGTCCAATACCCACTCTGCCCGTATACCGATTGAGCGCAGGGAATCAACTGTGCTCTCACACAGCTGACGGTCATCGTCCACAACCAGCATTATCCAGTCAGGCAGAATCATATCCTCTACCTGTTCTTCTGCTCGAAGCAAATCCAGAACCACCTGAAATTCCGTACCTGCACCTTGCTCACTTTTTACCGTAATCTCGCCCTCCATGGCATCTACGATATACTTGGTAATTGCCATACCCAGGCCGGTGCCCTCAGTACGGTGGATGCGCTTGTTATCCTCCCGCGCAAAGGATTCAAAAATGTGCTGACGGAATTCTTCCGACATTCCGATACCGTTGTCTTTCACGCATATAAGGAGACGAACATAATCTTCTCCCTTAGGGGATGCTTCCTCGTGAAGAGATACTTCAATCGAACCGTTCTCCGGCGTGAACTTAATGGCATTGGAGAGCAGGTTCAGCATCACCTGGTTGAGACGCACGCTGTCGCAATGCACGTTTTCAGATAATATGTTAAATATGGATATGTTAAATTTCTGATGTTTGGCCTTTACCTGAGGCTGCACGATGCTCACAATGCTTTCCATAATCTCCCGCAGAGATATAAGTTCCTCATTGAGGGTCATTTTGCCGCTCTCAATCTTTGACATATCCAGCACATCGTTAATGAGACCCAGCAAATGCCGGCTGGACATGGTGATTTTTTTCAGGCAGTTTCGCACCTGCTGCGGGTCGTCCATGTGCGCCGTTGCAATGGCTGTCATGCCCACAATGGCATTCATAGGCGTACGGATGTCGTGGCTCATGTTGGACAGAAACTCTGGCTTGGATTTGCTGGCAATTTCAGCTTCCTTTCTGGCCTCTTCCGCCACATGCCTGGCCTCTTCCAATTCTTTTACCTGTGCCCGGTTTAATGCGAAGTACCGCAGGAATACGGCAAGCAGCGCAATCAATATGACTCCGCAGACCGTTGCAGAAACCGCAATGGAACGTGTACCAAGGCTCTCCACCGATTCGTTAAGCGCACCGTAAGGCATAAGCGTTACCAGATACCACACGCTGTTTGGCAAACTGGATGCATACATGTGCTGCTGCACGCCATTTATCTGAACCATAGTGGAATAATCATCGCCTGCCTGCATGGCAGCCTCGAACTCGGTAATATATTGTTCCGGAGTCTGACCGTTGCTTTCTTCATATACAGCCTGTACCCTGTCGAAATAGTTGTCACGCACAGCTGCGGAATTGCGCACCACAAATGTACCGTCTTTGCGTACAACAAATGAATAGACCAGGGAGTCTTCCTCCTCTAAGGATAAAATATTGGATAAATAGCTGATAGGCAGCTCACCTATCATGGCTACACAGTTTTCCATGCCGGGAATACTGAGCTTTACCGGTGCGCACATAAGCACCACCTGCTCGCCAGAGCCGTTGTAACCGACGGCAACACGGCCTTCACCGTTTTTCATCGTTTCCAGAAATGTTGCAGGTCCGGAATACTCAAGCGGATCTCCGTAAATAGTCTCAAGATTTCCTTTATCATCGCACCAGCTTACGGACTCGTAGTCACGGCTGTGTCCGTAGTATGTCATCCACCTGAAATATTCCTCCTTATCGCTTTCACACATCGGAGGAATGTTTTCCGCAAACGTTGTCATCGGAGTCAGGCATTGGTCGCTGATAGCATCGAAATGCTTAGAAATACGGTTATTTATATTAGACATGTATATATTGCCAAGCTGAGTGACAGCCTGCTCATTTTGATCGGTAAGATAAAATGACATGGCTGCAAAAGCTGCTATGCATACGACGCACACGCCGACTAAACTTCCGATCAGAAAATGTTTAATTTTTCCTTTCATCACTTTATCTGCCCCTAAAAATTCACTCATTTCAATGCTCCTTTCAAAACTGCCATTAGATTTGCAATGTTGATAGGTTTCGCAATATGGCCGTTCAAGCCGGCATCAAGCGTTTTTTGCCGGTCCTCTTCAAAAGCGTTGGCCGTCATCGCATAAATCGGAATGTTGGCTTTCGCTTTATCCTCCAATGCGCGTATGCGGCGTGTTGCTTCGTAACCGTCCATTTTCGGCATCTGTATATCCATAAGGATTATATCATAGTGGTCCGCATCTGCCGTTTCTATCTTCTCAACAGCCACGGTTCCGTCTTCTGCCAGTTCCACCGAGAAGCCCTGTTCTTCCAAAATGGTCGCTGCAATCTCTTGGTTAAGCTCGTTATCTTCCACAAGGAGAATTTTTTTGCCTATAAAGGCCTCATCCTGAATCTCGGCCGGCCTTCCTTCTGTTTTCTCCTCTTCGATAGGTCTTAAAAGCGCCTCCCGAAGTTCCGACATGAACAGCGGCTTTGAGCAAAAGGCTGTAACTCCTGCGGCCAGCGCCTCTTCTTCTATATCGGTCCAGTCATAGGCGGTCATGATGATAATAGGTTTGCTGTCGCCTATTATCGCCCTTATACGCCGTACGGTTTCGATTCCGTTCATGTCCGGCATTATCCAGTCTATTATATAGGCGCTGAATTCATCGTTGTTTTCAATGGCCAGCTGCGTACGGATTATAGCTTCCTTTCCGGAGGTTGTCCACTCTGCTCGCATGCCTATTTTTCCAAGCATCCGTGTAACGCTTGCACATGTGTTGAAATCGTCGTCTGCGACAAGGGCGTGCAGCCCGGCAAGCTCCGGTATGTAATCACAGCGTGCGGAATTTTCGCTGATTCTAAACTGCAGGCAGACCGTAAACTCCGTTCCTTTGCCAATCTCGCTTTCCACGGAAATGGTTCCGCCCATCATGTCGACTATGTTTTTGGTAATGGCCATACCAAGACCGGTGCCCTGAATACCGCTGACGGTGGAGCTTTGCTCGCGGGTAAAGGCTTCAAAGATATGCTCCTGAAATTCACTGCTCATGCCTATTCCGGAATCTTTTACCCGGAACATATAGCTGGCATAACCTTTAGGCGCATCATCCTTTTCAATTACCCGAATGCTGAGCATACCGCCCGGCTTTGTAAACTTCACTGCGTTGCTGACTAAATTCAGCAAAATCTGGTTCAGCCTCAGCTTGTCGCATATAACGTCCTCATGAACCACATCTACAGTATCTATGTAGAGTTCAAGCTGCTTTGCATGCACATTTGCCTGAATTATGGTTTTCAAATCGTGGAGTACATCCGGCAAATGGGTCTCCCTTTCTTCTATCTTAACCTTGCCGCTTTCAATCCGGCTCATGTCCAGAACATCATTTATAAGGGAAAGCAGATGTTCGCTGGAGACTGATATCTTTCTCAGATAATCCTCTACCTGCTTTTTATTGTCAATGTGCGCTGCCGCAAGGGCCGTAAAACCTATTATGGCATTCATCGGAGTCCTTATGTCGTGGGACATGTTGTTCAAGAATGTGGTCTTGGTCTTATTTGCATGTTCTGCTGCTGCCAGTGCGTCCTGAAGAACCTTTCTCCTTGCTTCCTCTGCTTTGACTTCCGCATCGGCATTGCGAATACCCATTATGAAATGACTGCTGCCTCTGCCTGACTTTACGAACTTTACCTGATAATTATGGGGTTTGTCATCAAGCGTAGCCCTGAAAGGCACCACCAGCGCATTTGCTTCTTTCATGGCATGTTCGATTGCTGCTGCAGATACCTTTTCTTTAACCGCTTCCCGATCCTCCGGATGTATATACTTTTCTATAACCCATGCCCAGGTCTCATCATAGGCATGAGTTTTTCTGCGGTCATCATCTATCATTTCTCCGCGCGATTTGAAAGCGCTGGATGTGTTTTCTTCTAAATTGACTTCTGTGATTTCCGTATAATCGCGGCTGAGCGCTTCTACGATGTCCATCTTCTCCAGTTTTATTTTCGTTTCTTTCTCTTCGGAAACATCCATAAAGCTGACTGCTGCATGGTCGTCGTCGAGACCGCGATTTACCTCAAAGCGCAGCCACCGCATCCCCTTTGGGGAAATCTCCCGAACCACCACAAAATACCGGATTTCTTTTTTCAGCCGCCTCTGCATTGTCTCAATGCGGCTGGCCTGAAAAAGTTTTTCTTTGTCTTCCTCGTGGATAAAGTTGTGAATATAGTCGTCAAACTGTTTCCATTGGTTGTCCTTATTATACCGCTCGTCAAAAAAGCTTTCGCGGTTAAACACCGAATAGGTGCCTGATGAAAACTCCACATAATAGGTGGACACAAACACGTGGCTGTAAGCATCAAAGAATCCTATGGAGCGTTCTATCTGTTTTTTCATGTGCTCATTCTCCGCACCAACCTTATGGCGGGTCACGCAGAATTTGCCTCCGGTCAGCTGGCAAAAAGCTGCCTCAACAAATCCGTTGTAAATGGAATCATAATACACTGCGGAGGGGCTGTCCGAACAGTCCGCGATGGGACAATGGGCACACGGCACGTCCCGGTTCATTATTGCTTTGTAACATAAATCGCCTACCTTGATTCCCGGATGAAGATCTTCCACAGCCTTGTCAAATTCCACAAGGCGAAAATTCCGGTCTATTATATAGATGTTGTTCTCATAATTTATATTCATTGGCCAATCTCCCAACTTTTTTCAGAGGGCATGCCTCCATAAATCCACATTCATTATAAACTTTACATGCTGCAATGTCAAAACCTTTGGCGACAATCCAACAGGTCTCATTGCAAAAGAAAAAGAAGTCAAAGTATATTCTACCTTGACTTCTCTGATTGGGATTTCCCCAAAATTTGGAGGCGACACCCAGATTTGAACTGGGGAATAAAGGTTTTGCAGACCTCTGCCTTACCACTTGGCTATGTCGCCGCAACCCTTTCGGGTTAAAATTGGCTAGGGTAGCAGGATTCGAACCTGCGGATGACGGAATCAGAATCCGTTGCCTTACCACTTGGCGATACCCCAACGATTTGTATGGGGTGGGTAGTGGGATTCGAACCCACGTATACAGGAGCCACAACCCTGGGTCTTAACCACTTGACGATACCCACCATATTTGTCATTAGTTATTATGCTCTTTCCTGCTCTTTTTATTAAAGTTGGCGACCTGGAACGGGCTCGAACCGTCGACCTCCAGCGTGACAGGCTGGCATTCTAACCAACTGAACTACCAGGCCGCAAATGGTGGGAGTTACAGGGCTCGAACCTGTGACCCCCTGCTTGTAAGGCAGATGCTCTCCCAGCTGAGCTAAACTCCCGTGCAAACTTTAATAAAAAATGGTAGCGGCGAGTGGAGTCGAACCACCGACCTTCCGGGTATGAACCGGACGCTCTAGCCAACTAAGCTACACCGCCACACTTGTGACTTAAAATCACTGCAAGAGTTATATTACCAAAATGTTGGAAGAATGTCAACACATTTTTATTTATTTTTTTAACGTTCCTTCTTTCATTTTCAATTCCGCCTCTGCCAGGTTTTCGGATACGACTTGCCATGCGTCATTTTGCCCGAATTCGTTTTCTATTTCTTTCATGGCTTCCTTACACAAAGCGGCGCATTTTTGATAATCGCCTTCGCTGAAATAGATATTTGCAAGGGCAGATATGGCTGCCGCATATCTTCCTTCACTTCTTAAATACGTCTGGTCTTTATATATATTTATGGCCTTTATAAGCGTAACCTTTGCTTCCTCCAAAAGGCCCTGAGCCCAGTACAGATTTGCCAGATTTGTATACGATGCTGCCTGCTCTCCTTCGCTGTCGGGTATCGCCTTCAGCAGAAAAAGCGCCTTATTGAGGTATTCTCCCGAATCTTCCAGTTCGCCCTTCTCCTGAGCTATCCAGCTCAAATTATTATACAGAGCAGCCATTCTGTAATCGTTACTCATGCCTAAATTCGACAGCACTGATACCGCTTTTCCAAACATCTCCGAGGCCTCGTCATACTTTCCCCAGTTGCCGAGGCAGGTACCGTAGTTTATCAGAGTGGTTCCATGGCTTTCGCTTCCCTCAGCACCGAGTTCAGATATTAAAAAAAGTGCTTTTTTATAGTACTTTTCCGCATCTTCGTACTTGGAAAAATCTCTGCACAGGCTTCCCGCCTCATTATATATGGCAATCAATGATTTCTTATCGTCTGCTTTTTCTGCTTCTTCCATAGATTTCTGAACAAATATTATGGCTTTTTCACTCATACCTTTGCCTATAAGTTCATCCAAATCATAGAAAAATTTGTTTAAATCCATATCCGTCTAACTCCAATCTTATTTATAACGCTATTATACATCTTTTTCTGATTTTTTTAAACCCTAAACCTTTATACTCGTGAAATGTATTGTAAAACCTTAAAAACCTATTGAAATTGCAAAGATTTTTGTTATAATTGTCCTTGCTGATTTAGTGAAATTTTGTCACTTTTGAAAGGAGAGATGATAATTGTTCAAAATATTTGCCAGAGAGAAAACCGGCTTTAACGGAAGACGAACTCTTTTAATCATTGCAGTAGTCATTGGCGTAACGATTTTTTTAACAAATACACTGCCTGACAACGTTTCGGATTTCGGTATGTTCTCGCTGGCTCCGGCAATTTTTTTGATAATATACATATTTGCAACCCAAAGAATCCTTGAGGCTTTAATATTAGCTTCACTTATCGGTTTCATCATGGTTTCACGGCCGGCTTCTTCAGGCCACGGTTCTTGGTTTAACAATACCTTCGCCAACTTCAGCGAAGGACTTTTAAGCGTAATGATGAATGAAGACATCGCTTGGCTCATAATTGTTTGCGGTCTAATGGGAAGTATAATCGCCTTAATTGAAAAATCCGGCGGTTCTTATGCTTTCGGCGAATGGATTGCCACCAAGGCGAAAACAGAGAAATCTTCTCTGATGTGGACGTGGGTTCTCGGAGTTGTAATATTCATAGATGACTATCTTAATTCCCTTACCGTAGGTTCATGTATGACAACACTGACGGACAAGCATAAAATTCCCAGAGAATTTCTTGCTTATGTGGTGGACTCGACTGCCGCACCTTTTTGCGTCATAATTCCCATCTCCACTTGGGCAGTCTTCTGTTCAAGAATCCTTGAAAGCAACGGATGGGCGCCCGCAGGTGAAGGGCTTTTGTATTTTATAAAGACCATTCCGTATAACTTTTACGGAATCATAGCTGCCATAATGGTTCCTCTCGTAATCATCGGAATTATACCTGTATTCGGCCCCATGAAAAACGCTTTTCATAGGGTAGCTCAAGGCGGTCCGCTTGCGCCTGAGGGCAGTGAAAAGATAGATATAAGAGCAGGTAAAAACAATATCGTGCCCACTAATCCAAAGATGTCCAACCTGTTCATACCGATAGCCGTACTGATTGCATCCACCATAGTCTTTAACTTTAATATGCAAATGGGTGTCCTCTCGACTTTGGCATTTATGTTTGTCTCTTATATGTGGCAAGGCGTTATGACTGCCGAAGAATTTACGGATGTGGCCCTGGAAGGCCTTAAAAACATGATGATGCCCCTGCTCTTAATGATTCTTGCATTTTTATTTGCAGAGGTAAACGAACAGATTCATTTTACTTATTTTGTAATTACGTCAGCTACAAAGATTATGACGCCGCAGTTTATGCCTCTCGTGATTTTTCTGGCGCTTGCTGTCACCGAATTCATCACGGGCACTAACTGGGGAATGTATATAATTGCCCTACCTATAGTCATTCCTTTGGCAGAAGCACTGAATGCAGACATAACCTTGGCTGTTTCAGCCGTACTTAGCGCAGGCGTATTCGGCTCACATATATGCTTCTATTCCGATGCTACGGTCATAACCTCATCGGCAACAGGATGCAACAATTTCGACCATGCCCTTACCCAAGCGCCTTTCGGTCTTCTGGCTGCTGCAGCTTCAGCACTATGTTTTTTAATTGCGGGCTTTATTGTAAATTAGCTTAAACTTTATCCGAAGCGGACAATCTCGACTTAAATATATATCAATTCGGCGGGGTAAAATTTTTTGCCTCATGGCAGGCAAAAAATTTTACCTGCTCGTTTTTATATATTTAAGGTTCGAATCTCTTCGCCCAGCAAAATAAAATCTTCTCCTACCATGCAATCATATGCAAGCACATTGGCTCCATTGCGTGCCGCCTCTCTCAATGCATCTCCAAAAGCCTTATGCCCCTCATCGTTGGGCTCAAAAGACAGAACTCCCTTCATTTGAATCACAAATATTATAAAAGCCTTTTTCCCCTCTGCAACTGCATGCTGCAGCTCATGAAGGTGCTTTATTCCTCTTTCCGTAGGTGCATCAGGGAACATGGCTCTTCCGCAGGTTTCCAAGGTGACTCCCTTCACTTCAATATACCCTTCCCGGCCCCTGCAATCCTTTACATAAAAGTCAAGCCTTGATTCTCCGTAGACAGCTTCAGGCTTTATCATCACAAGGCTTTCCATTCCCCGCAAGACCAGATTTCCCGATTCCAGACTTTCTTTAATGATTTTATTGGGCGCCTGAGAATCCATATTGACCGTTATATTTCCCTTTTCTACTCCTATCAGAGAATATTTCAGCTTTCTGCTCCCCATTCTGCCCTCAAAATCTTCAAGATATACCGTGGCTCCGGGTACAAGCAGTTCTCTGCATCTTCCGGTGTTTTTTACATGGGCTGTGACCTTTTTACCACCCGTCTCAACGATTGCAACAAATCTGTTTGGCCTTTCTATAAACTTTCCTTTAATGATTTTTTCGTATTTCATATAAAAATACTATCAAACTTTAATGACAATTGGTAGTTTTTTTTGTATAATAATAAGGTGTTTTAAATAAAAGAAAAGGAGAATTTAATATGACAGCACCTGATCCGGTGGCTTTTAGCATATTCGGAGTGGATATAATGTGGTACGGTGCTTTAATAGGCTCGTCGTTCATGCTTGCCGTAATTATCACTTATGTCAGGGCGCCTAAGTTTAACATATCGCCTGATTTTATACTGACCCTTACCATATGGATCATTCCTTTCGCTATGATAGGAGCACGTCTTTACTATGTAATTTTCAGCTGGGATAAATATGCGGATAATTTATCCGAAATTTTTAATATAAGAAACGGTGGTCTTGCAATACACGGCGGATTGATTCTGTGTTTTATCGTAAGCTATTTTGTGTGTAAAAAACATAAAGTGGATTTCCTGAATGCGGCCGATTTGGTCGCTCCTGTCATTTCCTTGGCTCAGGCCATAGGCAGGTGGGGAAACTTTTTCAACGAAGAAGCTCACGGTATAGAAACGGATTTGCCATGGGCGCAGATTATAGACGGAGTGGGCTATCACCCTACTTTCCTCTATGAATCAATTTGGTGTTTTCTGTTATTCATATTTCTTATGTATTGGACAAACCATCACAGAAAGTTTAACGGGCAAATCATATGTTTATACGGAATCCTTTACTCGGCTGAAAGATTCGTCGTGGAAGGATTCAGAACCGATAGCCTTATGGTAGGTCCTTTGCGCCAAGCTCAGGTTATCAGCCTTGCCCTTATTGCAGGCTGCATAATACTTTACTTTATATTCAGAAAGAAACAGATGACAAAACTTCAATAATACAAAGGAGATTTTTAATGAGATTAGGTATCGTTGGATTGCCAAATGTTGGCAAAAGCACTTTGTTTAATGCAATTACCAAGGCGGGAGCCGAAGCCGCCAATTACCCCTTCTGCACCATTGAACCGAATATAGGAGTAGTCACCGTTCCTGACGAGCGTCTTAAGGTTCTGCACGAAATGTATAATTCAAAAAAAACCATATACACTACTATTGAATTTTGTGATATAGCCGGCCTTGTAAAAGGTGCTTCCAAAGGAGAGGGCCTGGGTAACAAGTTTTTAGGGCATATTCGTGAAGTTGACGCCATAGTGCATGTGGTAAGATGCTTTGAAAATGACAATATAGTTCATGTTGACGGACACATCGACCCTGCTTCCGATATTGAAACGATAAATACCGAGTTACTGCTTTCGGACATGGAAATTCTGGAAAGACGCATCCAGCGCACTGCGAAAGCCGCAAAAGCTGACAAGAAAATGCAAGGAGAGCTTGACCTCCTCAATAGAATTTACGCTTGGCTCGGCGAAGGAAAAAATGCAAGAGCTATGGAATTGGAAGATGAAGAAGCAGCATTTGTAAAGACCCTCGATTTGCTTTCTTATAAACCTATAATATACGTTGCAAATGTTTCCGATGACGAAGTGGCATCAGAGGATAATGATTACGTCAAGCGAGTAAGAGAGATTGCCTCCTCGGAAAACGCAGAGGTCACAGTAATATGCGCCGAAATTGAAGCTGAAGTTGCAGAGCTTGATGATGAAGAACGAACCCTCTTCCTTCAGGAACTCGGAATAGGAGAATCCGGCCTTGATAAACTCATTAAGGCTTCTTATTCGCTTTTGGATTTAATCTCATTCTTAACTGCCGGTGAACCGGAAGTCAGAGCATGGACCGTTAAACGCGGTACAAAAGCGCCCGGCGCCGCAGGAAAGATACATTCCGATTTTGAAAAAGGTTTCATTCGCGCAGAGACAATAGCTTACGATAAGCTGATAGAATGCGGCGGAAACCTTGCTACCGCAAAAGAAAAGGGTCTAATACGCTCTGAGGGAAAAGACTACGTTGTCAAAGACGGTGACGTAATGCACTTCCTGTTTAACGTATAGAAACTCACGAAAAAAGGATGTATCAGAATCTGCTTAATACGATTCTGATGCATCCTGTTTTTATGCCTGAATATCTTTTCTTTCCTTCTCAGCAATATCAAGAAGTTCGGCTTCCTCATCCTCTGTCAGCTTCATAATCTTGCATATCCTTATCAAGGTCTCCTCGTCAAATACGAAATTATCTTCGACGCATAATTTGGTAAAATCCGATTTGCTGATTCCAAGCTGTGAAAAAGTAATGGTTCCGTCGCATATCTTTCTATCGTAAAATCTAAAAAACAAATTTTTAAATGTCACTTCCTGCATCTGTTTATCCTCCTGTATATCAACTCCAAAGATGCGATTTGAATAACCGTAAGAACGATTATAAATATTCCGCAATGCATGAAGAATTTATCCGGCAAAATCCTTATCACCGGGTCAGAAACCGGGTCAAATATCCAATAGTCATTGTTGAAAAACATCTTATGCATGACAGTAAATGCCCACTGCCAGTCTATTGCAATCGCTACTGCGACAGCCGCCGCCACCGTTACGGTCACAATGCCCGTCATTCTCATCCATGCGGTGTGGTTATAGTCTTCTAAGTTTTTTCTTTTGACATATAATATCCAAACCATTAAAACGATAATACCTGCGATGCATATCATCTGCATGGATGTGAAAATATCCCTGACTTCTTCGAAGTGTATTCTGCCTTCTTCTGACATCGGAAGGGTCGGAAATATGAGTTCCCGAGTACCTCCCAGTAAATTATAGTCAATAAGCGTATCGTAGTTTAAGCGGCAGGCCTCCGCCGAAATTCCTGACATCTGCGGTATATTGAGATATTTTATATCCAAATAGTAAATGGGCCGGGTCAAAACAGTCAAAGTCACTGAAACAGAAATAATCATAACCGTCGCTGCAAGAGCCGCCCCAAAGTTTATTAACTTGTATATATTTTTATTATTCGACATAAGGTTCTTTGCTTATACGGGCCTGAGGCAACATTTGTCAGCCAATGCAGTCCCGATGGCAGTACCGTATTCTCCGTCTTCCGGAATTATGAAGTTGCTGTCGGGATACATGGTTTTAATCATCTCACATACATTAGGGCATTCCGGGAAGTTAATTAAATTTCCTATTAAAACAAAATCATTTATATTTGTTCCGTTTGAAATCAGCACGGCAGTCTGGCATATTGTCTCTATTACCATGTGCACTATTCCTGCTGCCTTATCCTCACAGTTAGCCCTTGAGGATGCTTTTCCGAAATTTGAAGCGGTTATTTCCAAGTCGAGACCCGGAAGCGGCTTTTCAGAAATATCTCCTATCCTTAAATCAATATTTCCCACTCTTCCTGCGGAAGCGAGTTCCCTTATCTTAGAAAAATCATTGGTATTAAGCATCAGCTTTGAGAGGCCCGTAATGGTGCCTCCTCCGATACCTATACCTCCAAGATGCCTTGGAATGCCGTTTCTTACCTCTACAAAGGAAGTGCCCGTGCCCATGCTTACCACTATAAATTCTTCCTTGTTTCCGGCAAAGTAGCCTCCCCCGATACCATTGGCGGAAAATTCGTCTACCTTATAAGTCGGTAATCCGTATATACGTTGGTTTATACTGCTGCATCCGACTCCCGTAAGATTAACCTGCTCTATATCGGATAGCTCCAAATTATTATCATACAAAAACTTTCCGAAAGCGCCAAAGAGCGAAGCAATGGCGTTATCAGCCGATATTTGAACCGGCATAAGCATTCTGCTTTCCTTAAACCCTGCAATCTTTGTAGTGCTTCCACCTATATCAATACCTACGACAATCCCCATTCTTAAAAACCTTTCTTCAAAAATACAATGAATGCTTACCTATGTCAACAATCATTTATTATACCACAGGAAAAGTCGTATGTTAAGCAAATCTACAAGATAAGACTTACTTATGCTTCTTCCTCTGGAAAAATTTTACCGTTTCCACAATCGGTATGATTAAAAATGCCAATCCCAATGCGACTGCATATTCCATTAAACTTATATGTTCAAATTCAAATGCATTGCTCAGGAACGGAATATATATAACCGCCGTCGTACATATCAAACTTGCAATTCCCGCCCATGTAAGAGCCGGATTTATATTTCTTATCTTAAACAGGCTTTCTCTTTGCGAACGCATATTGAAGCTATGGAAAATTTCCGACATTGACAGGGTCAGAAATGCCATGGTTGTTCCGTCAGGGCTTGTGGCTATTTCCCACACACCTGCTTCAATATAATGTCCTACAAAATATGCAACCAGTGTCAGCAAGGCAAGAGCTGCACCCTGATATATCATATCCACGCCTAATCCTCCGGCAAATATGCCGTCGCTTGTCTTTCTCGGGCTGCGATTCATGATGTCAGCTTCCGGTTTTTCAACGCCTAAAGCCAAGGCCGGGAAACAGTCTGTAACCAGATTTATCCAAAGAAGATGAACCGGATGCAAAATTGTAAATCCCAGCATGGTAGCTGCAAATATGCTTATAACTTCACTCATATTTGAAGCAAGCAAGAACTGAATGGCTTTTCGTATATTGTCATATATACGTCTTCCTTCAGCAACAGCTCCTACAATGGTAGCAAAGTTATCATCCGCAAGAACCATATCTGCTACGTTCTTTGTGACATCAGTTCCCGTTATTCCCATGCCGACACCTATATCTGCGGATTTTATGCTTGGAGCATCGTTTACTCCGTCTCCGGTCATTGCGGTAACGTACCCCTTTTTCTTCCACATGTTTACAATCCGAACTTTATGCTCAGGCTGCACACGAGCATAAACTCCTATATGTTCTATTTCCCTTTCAAAGGTATCGTCGTCCATTTCATTGAGCATTGCTCCCGTAATGGCTCGTCTGTCGCCGTTTAAAATACCAAGTTCCCTGCCGATTGCGGCTGCGGTATCAACGTGGTCTCCGGTAATCATTACAGGAGTTATACCTGCATGATTGCACTCTTCTATGGCAGCTTTTACTTCCGGTCTCACCGGGTCAATCATACCTACAAGACCTATAAAGCACAAATCCTTTTCCACTGCGGTAGATGCAACTTCCCGAGGAATCTCGTCATATACCGTAAATGAAGCCATTAACACTCTGAGAGCTTCATCTGCCATTTCCTTATTAGCGGCCAAAACAGCTTTTTTATCTTCATCGGTAATATCCCTGATTTTTCCCTTATCCAGTATCTTCGTGCATTTTTTAAGCACTTCATCCGGTGCGCCCTTGGTATATTGAATGATTTCGCCTGTTTCTCTGTCCTTATGCAAGGTGCTCATCATCTTTCTGCCGCTGTCAAATGGAACTTCCTTTACCCTCGGCAGCTTCTGCTCCGTTGCTTTCTTATCTATTCCCAGCTTTGCAGCGTAATTCACGAGAGCGCATTCGGTAGGCTCTCCCGTCGCCGTGTCATCACCCTCTTCTATAATTGCATCGCAGCACAAAGCCATAGCCTGTGCAAGCAGCATCTCATCATCTCCGTAATGCTGAACTACCGTCATTCTGTTTTGCGTCAAAGTGCCTGTTTTATCAGAACATATAATCTGAGCACATCCTAAGGTTTCCACAGCCGTAAGCTTTCGTATTATTGCATTGCGCTTACTCATATTTGTTACACCTATGGAAAGAACTATGGTAACCACAGCAGCAAGCCCCTCTGGTATTGCTGCAACAGCAAGACTCACAGCAATCATAAACATGTCAAGCACAACTTCTCCGTTTATATTGTCCGCTCTAAGCAGGCTTACTCCAAATATAACAACGCAAATTGCAAGCACGAGAACCGTTAAAATCTTGCTTAACTGAGCGAGCTTTATCTGAAGCGGAGTTTTTCCTTCTTTGGCTTGAGCCAATGCATCGGCAATTTTACCCATTTCCGTATGCATTCCCGTATCGCATACAACAGCCATACCATGACCGTAAACGACCGTACTGCCCATATATATCATGTTTTTTCTGTCTCCAAGAGAGATTTCTTTTTCACCGTTCAGGCTTAATTTTTCATCCGTCTTGTCTACCGGCACGCTTTCTCCTGTCAAAGCCGCTTCTTCCACTTTCATGCTGGCGCACTGAATTATTCTTCCGTCAGCAGGAACCGCATCTCCTGCCTCAAGAACTATAATGTCGCCCTTTACCAGTTCTTCGCTCTTTACGGTAACAAGCCTCCCGTCTCTGTACACCTTGCTTGTGGCTGCCGCCATTTCCTGAAGAGCTTCTATCGCCTTTTCCGCCTTGCTTTCCTGAAATACTCCAAGGACAGCGTTTATTATGACTACAGCCATTATAATTATTACATCGGCAAAACTCTCATTGGCATAGAATGATGTCACTCCTGAAATACATGCAGCTACTATAAGAATGATAATCATAGGGTCTGCAAACTGCATGATAAACTTCTTCAGCAGAGAGTATTTAGGAGGCTCCTCCAATTTATTTTTTCCGTATTGCTGCAGACGTTCCTCTGCCTGTGATTGTGCAAGACCATTGGTGGTGCTTCTCACCTCAGCCATGGTTTCTTCCATGGACTTTAAGTAATATTGCATTGCTCTCTTTCCTTTCCGGTCGGAAGTCAACAAAAAAAGACTCCTACCATATAAACATTATTATATACGATAAAAGTCTTACTATTTAAGATATCGGCGGATTAAAAATTTTAATCGTACTGACGCTGGATATCACATCTTGCGATGCCAGTTACTCCCTTTTATATCGAAGTATTTTACAATATATGAAAAATATTGTCAAGGTTGCTACAAAATTTGTTATAATCCAAAAATTAAGATCAGCTTTATCTCCTGTCTTGGGAACCTTTTCATTTATTATGGAGATATTTATTTCAGCTTGATTTTCGCCAATAAAAACAGGAATTTCTTCATCCGCAAGCACATACCCTTCTGCCGCTTCTATCTCCCGCACGATATAATTGCCATAAGCAACGTCTTTAAACTCGAATTTTCCTTTTTCACTGGATATATCAGTTAAAATCGCATTTTCCCTTTGGAAGATTTCCTCATTTTCTTTAAAGAGTCCTATAACTGCTCCCTCAAGAGGCTCCCCTTCTGCGTTTACCTTTAATCCTGAAATGCTTCCCCTTATTATCTTATTTTCAATCGGTTTTCCGTCATTTAAAGTAATATTTACAATCTCTCCGGACTTGTCATCGTAATTGAAACTTACAGGATATCGGGTTTCATCTGAAATATAATGCTTATCGGATTTTACTTCTTTTACGTAATATTCCCCATTGGGAATATCTATTGTGAACTTTCCATAATATTTGTCACCCTCTTTTTCTATTCCTGTGATTTCGAGCAAGCCGTCTTTAGGAATTACGCTGCCGTCCGCCGCCGTTATTTCCTGAGATGCAAACAAGCCGAACTTGACAGCTTTATAAAAATCTTCTGCGTAAATTCCAAACAGCTTATCATTCTCAAGACATTTAAAAAAGTCTATATATGCCTTTTGTCTCACATTCTTAAGACTTATATCGACTGCCGTAACTTCTACCGCCTGCCCTGCATACTTAATATCCGCTTTATACGGCTTGTCATCAATCACAAAACCGTCTTGCCCTTGAATCTCTCTAACTTGATAGCTTCCTATATACAACGGTATGGACTGTGCGCTTCCCCCTTCATCTGTTGTTACTGTATCGACAAGCTCGCCCTTTTTTGCTCTGACAGTGCCGTCAGCAGTTTCAATATCCTCGGAAGCATATATTTCAAATTTGATTCCGGAAAGTCCGCTGTCTTTATATACGGGAATGTACATGCCGTCTTTTTCTTTTACGCTGCTCAATATACTGCCCGTTTTCTTTATTCTTATCACGCCCTTTTGTGCATGATCCCCCTGGCTGACGGTCAGCGTTTTTTGGCTTCCGTCCACTTTAAAATCAATGGGATTTGCCAGCACATATCCTTCCGGAGCAGTAATCTCAATCAAACGATAATCTCCATAAAACAAAGGTTCAGGTAAATTTATTATACCGTCTTTGTCTGTTACAAAATATCCTTTTGGCGGCATTCCGGCGATTCTTTTCCCGGTGGTTAAGTTGATAAGCTCATATTCTACACCTGCTCTCGGTATGGTCTTTCTGGTTTCGGCATCTGTCTTTACTATCTTGATTTTGCTCTGCATCGTTTCATTGCTTATTTTATACGTGTATACCTTGTCATGCTCGTCATTACCTATGGTAACATCAAATGCTTTTGCCAATTTATGCCCTTCTGCCCCTTTGGTCTGAATTACCGTATATGTACCATGGGGAAGCTCTTTTGTCATAGCCTTACCTGCTGCGTCCGTAATGATAATGTCTCTATTCTCTTTTGAAGCTTTTTCATAACTTCCGGCGGATTTAAGGTAAACTTCAAATTCAGCTCCCTGTTCCGGCTCTGCGGTATCGGAAGAAGCATCGGGAGATTTGGCTTTTTCTATGGCAATTTTCCCCTTAACAGCCTTAACATCAAATTTTAAAGACAGTCCCAAGGGGCTGAGCACATTTCCGTATACGGTTATATCCTGGCTGCCCTCCGAATTGTACACATAGTTCACCCTCTCTGCGTCTCCGTACTTTTCTCCTCCCGCATCTTTTATATCATCTTCGGTCATTATTACGGTTTTATTCGAACAATCGGCTTCTGCAGTCACGATTAAGAAGTTGTCTCCCTTCTGATGTACGACGGTAATGCCGTTTTTAAAACAGGCAAAAGCAGGATAATCAGCCAGCACACCGTTAGTATCGTCAAGAGTTACCGTCGCACCTGCATCAATTCTTAGCAGCATTGAATCAAAACTCGGCGCTGTATCCCATTTATTCAGCTTATCCTGCACCAAGGCTTTCCACTCTTCATATTCTTCTCTTATAGATGCATCATTAAAATATGAATTATATACGCCGCCTGTCATACCGTTGGCGGTCTTATATGATGAAGGCAGGCTTTGCCATATGAACATCTGAGTAAAGGCATAGTCCTTATCTGTTGGGGCATTCTTGCAGTAATATCCCAAATAAGCTATCTTTGCCTGCATGGAATTATCCTGAGTAACCGCACTCGCCGTATAATCTCCCACAACGCTACCCTGTCCGGGAACGTACGGGTTTCCTTCTTTGTCTCTCACGCCTCTTCCCGACTGGGTGCAAAAAGCAGTCTTTCCGTTTACTTTAAACATTGTAATATTGGCATTGGGAATAATTCCCCAGTCCGACACGTTATGATAATTTGAAAATCCATACAATGTTATCAACTCAATGGTCGTTTCGGCAGCAAATGACGGCATGGCAGACGTAAGTACGAGCAAAGCCGTCAATATAACTGCATTTAGTTTTGATAAAAATTTTTTCTTCACTTTTCCTCCTTTATAAATCAGTGTTTATCTCATCATACTTAGGCATTGGAGCTGAAAACCGTTCAGCATACTCATTAAAATTACGAGCCCTGTGGTTATAATCAGGTTTTTCATGGTATCCTCCCTTTAACAACATACTCTGTCCTGTTTTCATCCTGAGAAATTCCAAGCAGGCTGCCGCATGCTATCACATTTTTTATCGGTGCTCTCACTTCATAGCTTTCTTCGCTCTCTATTATCTTCACCTCGCTCTTTTCGCAGCCTAATATACGGGAAATATTTTCTGCCAGAGTGTCTCCCGCATTATCAGCTTTATCGCCTTTGTCCTGCAAAGTGAGCTTATAGGCGTTAACCGCCCTGTCAGAGGCCGTTATCCGGCTTATAAGCGCCTGATTTACCGAAAATTGCAATATAAAAATCATCATGATTGAAATTGCCGCCATGGTTGTAATCAAGTCCTTCATTTTATCCTCCTTCCGTCTCATAAAGCTCTATGGTTTTCATCATTACTTCCCGGGAAATGCTTCTTAGGCTGTTGTCCCCATCGCCCACCATCATGTTAAATATAAAAGCTCCCAATATTGCGGTTCCTATTATGATTATAAGATTTTTCATCTCTATCCTCCGGAAACCATGCTGTCAAAATCAAGGGAGGATGTTATAGTTCCCGTTCCTTTTTCCATTATTTCTTCTGCGGAGCTTTTGAGCGAATCTTCATCTCCAAGTACCAACGTATTGACAATTATCACTCCAAGTAAAATCGTGCCGATTATAATTATGAGATTTTTCATTTTTCTCCCCTTTCCTAAATAAATACATTATTCAAAATATTTATTGCATCCATAAACACCACTACTACCGCAAAGTTTATAAGCAGCGCAAACACGGATACAGCAGCCAGAGAAGTAACTATCACACTGTTTCTCTGCGTTCGTTTAACGGCATAGGTCATGCGGCTTTCCGTCATCGTGTTTTGAAAAATTTCCATTTGCATAGTCAGTTCAGCAGGATTGAGTTTATCCAGCTTTGAAAGTATCGTCCCGAAATGCCTTGCCGCTTTTGTTCCTATAACGGCAGCGGGAATCTTAAAGGCCTCCTCATCTCTTCCGTTCCTATACAAAGTCAGAATTTCACTGTACATGGGCTTTAGCAGATTGCTGTTTTCCATTAGATTTTCATATATATAATCTGCTGACAGAGGCGTCTCTTGCCTTACCAAAGCCAAATTTTTCAATATGACGCTGCTGCTGAACAGCTCTCTGTCATGATAAGTCTTGTTTTTTCTTATCAGCCTTTCACCCGCTTTTTTACTTATTTTATTTAAAGCCTCTGATATGGCTTCCATAGGAAAGAAATTGTGCAGCTGTTCTCCGTAAATCTTGTATGCACCAAATATGTAAAAGCTCATAAATATCATGTAAACAAACTTTTCATCCATTCCGTCACCTCTATAAATCAAGCTTGTTTCTTGTAAGAAACCGTTTTGCCACTATACCTGCGGCGTACGTAAACACTGACGTTATAAACCACCCCAGCCCTGCCGCAGTATTAAACTGATATGTAATAAACTTTTCTGCCGTAAGTCCGAAATATCTGATGCCGCCTATGACAGTGAGCAGATAGCATATCGGAGCGAGATATTTTAAAATCAAGCCTGCCTCATTGTTTTCCCGGTTTGCGCGTTCTTCAACTTCTTCTGCCTTAGCCACCGTTTTAAGTAAATCCTCCATAGCAGAATGAACCTTTATGCCTGATGACAGCGCAAAATACATATTGTCCGCCAGCACCGAAGCCCACGACGTGCCTATTGAAAATTTAAAATCATTGAGCAAAGCCTTGATTTCTCTGCTACCCGAGGCCCGGTTCAAGCCCTTTGACAAATTAAAAAGAAGCCTCCTGCAATTAGGTGCTTCCTCTATATTTGCGGCCGTTATTTCCACAGCCTGCTGCATATTGAAATAATTGATTTTGTAGTTGTCTATGAGCTCCGTCAGGAGTATTTTGCCCTCCCTTGAGCTGCTTATCCTAAGGGTTTGCAGCCTGCCAAGCATCAATAATGAAGGCAACGCCGCAGTAAACACGCACATACCTATTACAGGCAATCCCGAAGCCCTTCCCTTTACAGCCATAAAAAGAATTAAGGGCGGAATCAGGGAAACAATCCAGAACGCAGCCACCGCTCTTGGGTGTCCGATGTTAAATGTAATCTGCAAAAGCCGCCGGATACTTTCGTTAAGCCCTGCTTCACCCTCGCCATATTCGCTTTGGTCAATATCTTCCCCTTTAAAGCCGTTTAACGACAGTTTTATTCTCTGCCCCGCAGCGTTACACGCAAACCTTATATCGGACATGTACAACACTACAATCCCAAGGAGCAGCAGGCTTATAAGAATAATCTCAACTGCCATTTCTTTCATCTCCCGATTTTATATAATACCTTGGATAAATAACGGTATTTTCCATTATAGGATTTCTCTTTGCCAAAAGTTTAAGCATATTATCCATATTTTTGAATTCTTCAGGCTGCATTTTACCCATTTCTCTTTTATCCTTTCCTATATCATGTTTCCAACGCCACTTTTTTTCTTCTTCGTCAAATTTACAAATGCAATGTATTGAAACCATGTCTTTTCCCGCATCGTATCGATACTCGCTGATGCTCTTCAATCTCTTTTTTGCTCTGTTTTCAGGAACTTGATAAAATTCAAACACATAATTGAAATTTCTGAAAATCTGAGCAATGATACTCTTAAAGTCTCCCCCGTATTTGGCTGTTACAGCTGCGGCCATCTTATATGGTATATCCTCCGAGTTGCCCGCATGTATTGTCGCCTTGCTTCTCATTGTGCCTGCCGATGTTATGTCTATCGCCAGTCTGAATGCGTCGGCATCCCTCATTTCCTCCAACAAAACATAATCATTATCACCTCTGAGCAAAGATTTTGAAACGATTTCCAGTTCCTTGCCGTCAGCTATAATCTGCATAATCGGCGCCTCCGGCATAAGCACATGCCACGGGGTTTCAGGATCTGTTGCAATGGCCATTCCTTCAAGGGTTACATCCTCATATCTCTGCCAGCTCTGCATAAATGCCGTTTTACCGGCTCTCACCTGCCCGCTGAACAAAACGTTAAACCCAAGTTTTACCATGGTTTTAAAAAGCTCTACGGAATCCGGCGGGATAGTCTGCATCTCCGCCAGCTTTTCAAAAGTAAGCTCTTTGAGCACATATTTTCTGAAAACCATAACGTCCTGTCCCGGCTTGGTCTTGTCTCCCGAATAAATGGTAATCCTTATTCCGTTGCGAAGATATACTTCGTGAAAGCCCTTTTCTATCCTCTCTTTGGGTGTTGCAAGCAAAAGAGCTCTTTTAAGTTGCTCTCTTCTTTGCCGGTAAATTCTTTGAGGCTGGAGCCGGGCTTTGCCGTCTATAAGGCAATAAAGTCTGTCACCTATAAGTTTTGCCGAGGATGAGTTTTTATATTCTTCCGTTTCGTCATAGACCCAGGGAGAAAGACCGGCTAACCCGTAAAGTTCCGCAAATATACCCTCCGATAAGCTTTTATACCAGGGAGGACATAAAACATCGCCCATAGCAGGCGTATTCTTCAATATTCTGTCTATCTTGTCTTTATAGAAATTCATCTCCTCCTCATATCCCATGATAGCTCTTTTTTCTCTCTCAAGCCTGTTCTGCTTTTCCCATTCTTCTGCCCCTCTCCATTCCCTTTCAAATATATCCTCAATATTCTTACACAAACTGAAAAAGCCGTTAAAACTCTCGTATTGATTCATCCACACCTCCTATTGTCTGCTGAGCAGTGTAAAGCGATTGCCCTCTTCTGCAAGCCTTGCAAGTTCAACAAGCTCCCCTGTTTCCGCTATTATCTCAATGTAATTCACGGTTGAAGATGAGTCGTATCTTTCTTTATCCGAAGATATGACTTCCTGATTGCTGCCGTCTCTTATATGGGCGACCACAGCTTCAATAATCTTTACCTGGCCGTTATACAGGGTGATTTCATCGCCACGCCTCAAAGTTTGCGGAAAGGATAACAGCCATTCGGCGGGTAGCGACATCAGTTCTTTTCCTGTCTCTCCTCCAATGATAAACTTTGATTGAGCAAAATATTCTTTCCTTAATTCCGTTCCCGCAGCAACATATTGAGAAGTTTCGCACCCTACCAGTTTATCCTTGTCCTTCGGTTTTAAAGCATCAGCTGACGGAGACTCTAACTTTTTAACCTTGAAGTTTTCTTCCGTTATTATTGTGTTCTCCGGCAAATCGTCTTTAAGAACAAGCACCGACTGATATGCGATATTTTCTCTGCCCCAAAATTCCCAGATACCTATGGTAATCATCGTAGCGGTAATTATGGCAAAGCCTATTATTCTCCTGTTCAAATTTCGCCTCCTTTTCAATATTTTATGTAATATTTTTACAGTAATATATTACCACCTCATGACATTGCTTTCAGTACACTTTCAATTTTTCTCTGAGAATTTTTTCGACAAAATTCGACCCTCAAGCCCTATCAATATATGCCCAGGTTTACCGCCACGTTGTAAATATAGACCTGCTGCCACTTTTTCCATGTATTGGGGTGAAAATCGTCACCGAATTCTCTGCCGTAAAACAGCTTGTTCTGCATTCCTTCTCTGTATTTTTCAGGTATGGTAAAAAGCGCTGACTCTATGCTTTCTATTCTCATTGCGAGATTTGCTATCTCTCCGGCTTTCTTTCCTGTAAAATCGCTGTAATAATTTGAGGGTGATGTCTTTTCGCAAAAGCTTTGCCCCGGTAAATAACTATCATTCTGCAATTTTGAGTTCAGCAATTCCTTAAGCCTCGGCAGGTCCTTTGCAGCCCAAAGAGCCTGCCTGTATACTGCTTCGGGCAGCAGAAACTCCTTCATCCTTCTTTGTTGGTATTCTTTCATAATTGCTCTCCTTAGTTTTAATTTTGTCTCTGTACTTTGGGTGTATCACATGGTTATGACAAAGTTCAACATGATTTTTACACACCGTGGCAAATCGAATATTAAAATGTAAAAATTTGGTATTGTATTGCGTGGCGCCGCATCGCTGGTGCTACAACGTTTTGCTGATTTTGCGCAATTATGTTCTGGTTTTCTAAATTTGTGGTGCCGGCGCTACAACGTTTCTGCGATTTCACGCAATTATGTTCTGGTTTGACGAATGCATGTTGCCGCAGCTACAACGTTTTGCCGATTTCGTGCAATTATGTTATGGTTTTTCGGATGCTGGTTAACAGGGATGAGACATCGTAAAGCATGTTACAGCTATATTACGAGACTATCAGAGGTGCGGTGCGAGACTTCCGGAAGTGTGGCAAGACATGAAGGTGCGAAGGGCCTCAACTACAACGTTGGCTTTTTGAGCTTCTCCCTCTGAAGTTGGCTTACAAAAAAACTTAAAACCGTAGTCCAATTTTTTGTCTCCTCGAAAAAAAGCCAACTCAATTCCGTCGCAGAATTAAGTGAGTAACTATTATGTAAATCCATGTTGGCATATTTTCATTTTTTAAGGATTATGGCAACATAATTTACTATAACTGTAAATTCTCTTTCGGGTTTCGCTCCAAATTTTTCCATATGTTGTCGTCACAGCTGAAACCCGAAAATCTGCCAACAGTTTTGGTGAAAAAACGTTGGCAGATTTTGCCAATTCCTAAAAAGCGACAACATTGACATTTTTCAACACAGGAATCCCATGCGTCACATTGAATTTTGTTGTCAGCTTCCGGGTTATTCGAAAATCTGCCAACGTTTGGCATAGAGTCCAATTTTCGCCTGCCCCAACATTTCATATAAATCCACGAAAAAGCGGCCATATCCCCGTTTGGGGGATATGGCCGCTTGCGCTGTTCATTATTTCAGCAGGGCATGAATTCTTTCGTTGAGCATTTCGAGGGCTACCACGTTGTATCCTCCCTCCGGAACTATTATGTCCGCATATTTTTTGCTGGGTTCAACGAACTGTTCATGCATGGGCTTAACCGTGGTCAGGTACTGGCTTACCACAGAATCGAGGGTTCTGCCACGTTCACGGACGTCACGCAAAATTCTTCTGATTATCCTCACGTCTGCGTCCGTGTCTATGAAAACCTTTATATCGCACAGGTCGATGAGTTCCTTGTTTTCAAATATCAGTATTCCCTCTACTACTATGACCTTGGCGGGTTTTACGGTCACCGTCTTATCTACACGATTATGTATGGTAAAATCGTAAACAGGTCTTTTTATCGGCTTCCATTGTTTAAGCTTTCTTATGTGACTTATCATCAAATCGGTGTCAAAAGCGTTGGGGTGGTCGTAATTGAGTTTTTTTCTTTCTTCAAAAGTCATATCGTCATGACGCTTATAATAAAAGTCATGGCTTAGTATGGTTATTTCGTCGTTAAACTCTTTTTTGATTTTTCGTATCATGGTGCTCTTGCCTGAACCGGTTCCTCCGGCAATTCCTATTACGATTACCTTGTCCACTGCTACTTCTCCTTCTGCTCGCTTAGAGGTCTTGTATCTCTGTCTTCTGCCGTAATGGAAGAGCCCAGATTGACCGAAGCTTTTTCGAGTTCCAAAATAATGTTGTTAATCTGCTGCAATTTTTCAGGTGAAATCTTATTTTCTATGATACCCTCCGTGCCTGTAAGAATACTGTTGATTTCAAGCTTGATATCCCGTATTTTTTCTTTCAGCTCGGCTATATCTTCCTCATCCATGGCATCTAAGATTACCTCTTCTTTGCTTAAAAGCGTACCGGTTTCAAGTTCAAACTCCGAATTTTCTGTTATAACCACCGGCTCATATCCGAATTGGGCTTTTATTATTTCCGCAAAGTCCTTCTTTGAATCCAGTTCACCGTGTACGAGGAATATCTGCTTAGGCTTAACCTGAAAACCTCCCAGCCAGTCCAGCAGTCCTTTTTGGTCGGCATGACCCGAGAAGCCTTCGAGATTATGTATCTGGGCTCCGACCATTATGGTTTCACCGAAAAGCTTTACCTCTTTGGCACCTTCCACAAGCTGTCTGCCCAAAGTGCCCTCTGCCTGATATCCAACGAAGATTATGCTGTTGCGGCTGTCCCACAGATTGTGTTTCAAGTGATGGCGTATTCTTCCCGCCTCGCACATTCCGCTGGCCGAAATTATTATCTTAGGCGACTTGTCGTTGTTGAGCATCTGCGAATCGGCAGTGTTTCTCGTAAATTTTAAATTTTTAAAATCCAGCGGATTGTCACCGCTCAATATATACGACTTTGTCTCCTCATCAAAAACCTGAGCGTTCTTTTTGAATACTTCGGTGGCAGTGGTTGCCATAGGACTGTCGATATAAACGTTGACATTTTCCAATTGTTTCTGGTACTCTGAGTGCTGCTCGTAGAACATATTGAACTGATATATGAGTTCCTGAGTTCTGCCTACGGCAAAGGACGGTATAATTACGCTTCCGCCCCTCTTTATGGTATCAAGAGTAATCTTTATAAGCTCGTCTATACTTGTGGAATTTGCCGGATGAAGGCGGTTTCCGTAGGTGGTTTCCATGATGACGTAATCGGCCTTCTTTATCTTTGTAGGATCACGAAGAATAGGTCTGTCAGTCACTCCCAAATCTCCGGAAAATACTATCTTGGATGTGGTTTCACCCTCGGTTACCCAAAGTTCCGTAACAGCCGAACCTAAAATATGTCCCGCATCGTTGAACACTATCTTCATATCCGGATTGATTTCAAGAAGCTGGTCGTAAAGAACGGGTTTTACCAGTTTAAGGGCGTTTTCCGAATCTTTTATGGTGTAAAGAGGCTCCACAGGAGGTTTGCCTGTTCTCGCATTTTTTTTGCTCTGCCATTCGGCATCCTTTTCGTGTATGTATGCGCTGTCTTTGAGCATTACATCAAGCAAATCGGCCGTAGCGTCCGTACAGTAGATATTGCCTTTAAAGCCCCTCTTTACCAAAAGCGGCAGTCGTCCGCAGTGGTCTATGTGAGCATGGCTCAAAATTACGCATTCGACATTTTCGGGCTCAAAGGGAAATGGCTCGCTGTTCATAGCCTCCATTGCCTTTCCGCCCTGAAACTGTCCGCAGTCCAGTAAAATCTGATGTTTGTCCGTAGTAATCAGGTGACATGAACCTGTAACTCCCATTGAAGCTCCGCAAAATTTAATCTTCATATTTTACCTACTTTCCTATAATATTTATCTGTAATTCCACAATTCTCTGTCCGCAGTTGAAACGGCAGTTGCTCCCGCTTCGATTGCCGCATCCACGTCTTCTTTAAATTCCACAAGGCCTCCTGCCAATATGTCCATGGAGACTCTCTGTGAAAATTCTTTTATTTTTTTGCTGACCACTCCCGGCATTATTTCAACCACATCCGGTTTTGCAATTCTTATTGACTCGACAGCGGTATCCACCGAATGAGAATCTACGATGAAAAATCTCTGCACTGTTATAAGTCCCAAATCTTTCGCCGGTCTTATCATGTTGGTCTTGGTTGTGAGGATTCCGTCCACATTCATTTCCTTTAAGAATTCAAGTCCCGCCCTGTCTTTGCCGATACCCTCGGCAAAATCCATGTGTATAAATATCTTCTTTCCCGCTTCGTGACACTTGTTAACGTAAGTCTTCATGGTGAGTATATTGGAATACAACAAGAAGATTACATCGACTTTTGATTTCAGGGCAAGGGCAAAATCCTCCCTGGTTCTTACGGCAGCAGCAACTCTTCTGCTCCTAAATACAGACATTCTCCATCATCTCCCGTCTATTTTTTATGAAAGGGACTTGCTGCAAACGACGTTTGCTTCCGTTTCTCCTATCTTTTCTATTATAATATCTCCAAGCTTAATTGGCAACATCAAGGTTTTTTCATTTATTATTTTCATGCATTCGAATATCTTGTCTTTCGGAATCGGCCGGTCTGTTTTAACCGGCACCATGGTTCCGTCCCCGCACCGCATAACTGTGGTCAGCGTTCTCTCCGGAGAAGTGACTTCCTTTATGGCATACGCTCTTCCCCGGCTGCATGTATTGCCTTCTGTTTTAAATTCTTCTCCCTCTTTTTCCGGAGACGTTACGGTTATTTTGCAGCCTACGGGGCATACGGTGCAGATTACCACAGGCTCTCCTTCCGGCGCAAGATTTTTTACTCCTTTTTTCTCCGTAACGTGCTTTTTGCCCTTCTCTCCGGCTTCCAAATCCTTGCCCAGCGCAAAACGGGCTGCGTTTCTTCCTGCGATTTCCCCTTCGTCTGACACAAAATCCACCAACTCGTGTACTTTAACCACATTGCCGCAGGCAAATATGCCGGGAACTTCTGTCTGCTTAAATTCACCGATAACGGGGCCTTTTGTCTTTAAGTCCATTTTTATTTCCGCTTTCTTGCTCAGCTCGTTCTCAGGTATCAGGCCGACGGAAAGCATGAGAGTATCGCAGGATATATATTCTTCCGTTCCCCTGACAGGATTCAGCTTGTCATCCACTTCCGTTACGGTAACTCCTTCCACCCTTTCCTTTCCGTGAATCTCGGTCACCGTATGATGAAGCTTAAGAGGTATTTCAAAATCTCTGAGACATTGAACTATGTTTCTCGTAAGTCCTCCCGAATCTTCCATTATCTCACATACGGCTTTGACTTCCACACCCTCCAGGGTCATTCGGCGAGCCATGATAAGCCCTATGTCGCCCGAACCGAGGATGACTATCTTCTTTCCCGGCAAATAGCCTTTCATGTTTACAAACTTCTGGGCGGTTCCTGCGGTAATGACTCCTGCCGGTCTTTCTCCCGGTACGTTCAGGGCGCCTCTCGGCCTTTCTCTGCATCCCATGGCAAGGACCACGGCATCTGCCTTAATCTGCATACAGCCGTTGCCGTTCACACAGGTCACAACTCTGTCCCGGCTCAAATCCGTAACCATGGTATCGGTGAGAAATTCTATTCCCGCGTCGCTAACCAGCTTTTCATAACGCTCCGCATACTCGGGGCCGGTCAGTTCTTCTCCGAATTTGTGAAGTCCGAACCCGTTGTGGATACACTGCTGCAAGATGCCTCCCAAGCTGCTGTCACGCTCTATAACCATTACTCTTTCAGCTCCCGCTTCTTTAGCTGCCACTGCTGCGCTCATACCTGCCGGTCCGCCGCCGATTATGACTACCTGTGCATTTTTCATTTCTTCTCACCTGCCTTTAGTCTGCCGAAAAGGATTTTGGAATCCCCGCCTTTTTTGGTTATTTCTTCAGGAGCCTTTTTCAGTTCTTCCGCCAATATTTCAAGTACGCCGGGCATACAAAAGCCTCCCTGACATCTTCCCATACCGCTTCTCGTTCGGCGCTTTATTCCATCCACGTCAACGGCTCCCGGGTTTGTCCTTATGGCGTCTAAAATTTCGGCTTTTGTAACTTCCTCACATCTGCATATAATCTGACCGTAGTCGGAATTTTCTTTTATCAGTCGGTTTTTTTCCTCCGGGCTGCACCGGCTGAAAACAACTCTTTTCTTGCGGCAAGGATTATAATTTTCTTTAAGACTGACGTGCATTCCGCTCTCCAAGAGCAGCTTCTCAATCTTCACGGCGATTGCCGGCGCCGATGTCAGTCCCGGAGATTCTATGCCCGCCGCGTTGATAAAACCTTTAACGGGACTGTTGATGATAAAATCGCCCTTATCTCCGTGAGCCCTCAACCCTGTAAACTGAGTGATTACCTTATCAAAAGGCACTTCATCGAAGAAGCGCATTTCTTTTTCCTTAACTACAGCGAGGCCTCCTGCCGTAACCTTGCAGTCTTCTTTATCTTCTCTGTCCACGGAAGTGGGTCCCAGCAATATATTCCCGTCCACAGTCTTTGTTGCCAAAACGCCCTTTCCCATATGGTCTGGAACTTTAAAAATTGTCGCGTCGGTCAAATATCCGGCCTCTTTATCCAAAAGCATGTACTCACCTGCTCTCGGCGTGACGGTAAAAGAGTCGTCACCCACCATGGAAGCGATTTTATCAGAATAAATTCCGGCGCAGTTTATCACATATTCGGATTCTATGATTCTCCCGTCTTCGGCTTCTATGATAAACCCATGAGCCTCTTTTTTTATATCGCATACTTTGAAATTTCTGTATAATTCCGCTCCGTTATCCATAGCGTTTCCAACGGCCTCTATGGTCAACTCATAAGGGCAGACTACTCCGCTTGTTGGCGCATATAAGGCTCCCCTCACGGATTTTGACAGATTTTTTTCCATTTTTCTTGCCTGGTCTCCGTCAAGAAGTTTCAGACCCTCAACACCGTTTTCCGCGCCTCGCTCATATAAAATTCCGAGGTTTTTCATATCTTCATCGTTAAAGGCTACTATCAAGGCGCCGTTTTTTCTGTAACCTACACCCAGTTCCGCGCAGGTTTTTTCCATAAGTCTGTTTCCCTCTACATTTAAGACAGCCTTGAGGCTTCCCGGCTTTGGGTCAAAGCCGGCATGGACTATTCCGCTGTTGGCTTTGGACTGGCCCATTGCCACGTCCGCCTCTTTTTCCAAAATGGCGATGCTCATGTCATAGGCAGACAGCCTTCTCGCTGTCATTCCTCCAACGACGCCTGCTCCGATAATCGCTGCTTTGTACATTCTGTAAAATCCTCCTGTTTTTTTGCAAACAAAAACACGCCAAAAACAAAGGTTTCCCTTTGTCTTTAAACGCGTCTCAATCTCCTCTGCATCGTGTTTTTTTATTGTCTTATATAAACTGTCTATCTGTTCCCGTGAAAATCGGAACCTTCCGTAATGTGCATATGATACTTTGCCGCTGTGGCTATAAAAAACATCTCTTCTTCATGAGTATGTTTGGGGTATATGCACTCAAGACCTTTCAGTCCGACAGCTTTTAGCTCTTTTAAAAGTTTTTCAAAGGCCGCTTTGAATTCTTTGCTGCCTCTCTCTCCGAGACCTTTGATTTTATAAGGGTGGGCCAGCACCGGTATTCCGCCGGCATCCCTTATAATCCTTATTATATCCGATGTTTGCGGCTTTTCCCTTTCCACGCTTTTTATCTTCTCCGATTCAAGGAATCTGCCCGGTTCAAAAGCTTCCGAAACCTCTCCGATATAACCTTTTTTTACCAAAGCTCGGGCAAAGTTAGGCTTGCCTATGTAAGACTGCCCCTCTCTTTGGAGCAAATCTTCCTCCGTAATATCATAACCCATGTTGCGAAGAGTTTCCAGCATTTTTTTGTTTCTTATCTTACGTATTTCTGCCAGCTTTTTAAGTTCGTCGCACAGTTCTTTATTTTTTGCATCAAAGTAGTATCCCAATATATGAAGTTCTCTGCCTTCATGCTTTGTGGCAATTTCAATTCCGGTAATAACCCTAAGGTTTTTTTCTTTTCCCGCATCTATGGCTTCCTGTATTCCGTCCGTAACCTCGTGATCCGTTACGGATATGACGTCATAGCCCTCTGCGGTATACTTTTCAACCAACTCTTTGGGGCTCATTGTCCCGTCCGAATACCATGAGTGTATATGCAAATCCGTTTTAAAGTCCATCATATCATCAGCAAATCCTGAGAAAGTTTCTCTTTTGCCTCTTCCCCCTTAAAAAATTCAACTATGGCAAGCGCAAACCTCATCGCCGTGGCAGGGCCCTGCGAAGTGATGATGTTGGTATCCCTGACTACGGGGAAAGGTATATATTCTGCACCTTTAAGCTCTTCTTCCATTCCGGGATATATTGTAGCCTTTCTTCCTTTTAAAATTCCCAAGTCTCCGAAAACAAGAGGCGCTGCGCATATTGCGGCAAGGCCTTTGCCTTCTTTGTGAAATTTCGAAATTTCTTTTCTCAGTCCCTCATGGTCTCTGAGATTGTGGGCGCCAGGCAGTCCTCCCGGAAGAACTATCATATCACACGCAGAATAGTCGGCATCTTTAAACATATAATCGGCTTTTATATCCACTCCGTGAGCGCCTTTAACCGTGGATGTTTCATCTACGGAAACAAAACATGCCTCAAGTCCCGCTCTCCGCAGTATATCAACTACGGTAACTGCTTCGATTTCTTCAAATCCCTCTGCTAAATGTACAAAAATCATAAATTCTCCTTTTTAATGAAAAATCCTCGGCGGTTTGGTCAGCACCAGAGTCAGATATACAACCGCCAAAGAAATTATCAGGGTATAGGCAAGCAGAAAGTTTCCTGCCATTCCTATAAAATCCCCTCCCAGAAGTATGTTTAAGGCCGAATGCTCATCGAGCGGGCCGATTCCAACTGCTGATTTAAGCCACGAAAGGCCTCTTCCGGTATGAATCAGCGCCACTTCTGCGATTAAAAAAACAGCTGTCAGCGCCGATGTCGCCTTGAGGCGTTTTCTCAACACCAGTTTAAAATCATTTTTAAGAAAATATACATATATGGAAACGGTTATGATTCCGCTTACAATGCATAACAAAAAGCTTATGTCCGCTGCTTTCTTGGCAGCAAGCATATTGTCGCTGTCGGCTTTATCAAAGATTCCCTCCAGGTCATAACCCGTGTCTTCTTTTATCTGAAACTCTTTCGGTCTCCAAGAGTTCATAAAACCGCATATTTCATCGGACATTTCAGAATTGGTATATCCCGATGCAATTCTGTCCACGACTCTCGTATCGTTAAAATAAAAAGTATATGTCGAAGACGTTCTTACCGTAATATTTTGTGCCAAAGTTACGATAAACACCGCCAAGGATAACACAATCAAAAGTGAACAAAAGAAATTAAACTTTCGCACCCTGCTCCTCCTCATAATTAAGCCTATACATATATATGATACACCAAATCAATGCAAAATACAACAAACAAAGCATATTATGCAACATAAAAGCGGTACCGGAATACGATACCGCTTTTATTATATTATTTTCTTTCAACTGCAATGCCTGTCTTATGTCCGTTTAAGTCATAAGTGTCTTTTGCTTCGCCGAAATCAAGGCTCAATGCAAGAGTTTCTTTCATGATGTACTCTCTGTGCTTTGTAACGGCATTCTTCACTGCGTCATCGGCATCTACCATGATGTCGATGTTGTCCATCATCTCAAAGGCTTTCTGTTTGCGAAGCTGCTGTACCTTGGATACAAGCTCTCTGGCAAGTCCCTCGTCGATGAGTTCATCGGTGAGAGTCGTGTCAAGAATGGTGAATACGTTGTTTTCCATGGCCACGGCAAAGCCTTCTTTAGCGCTTATCCTTATATCAACCATATCCTTGGTTATTTCCGTCGCTTCGCCATTCAGTTCAAGAACCGCTTTGCCCTCTGCTTCAAGTCCGGCTATAAATTCTCCCGGCTCTGCTGCTGCCAGCGCTGCGCCGAAGGCCTTAATCTTTGCGCCCAAAACAGGTCCCGCCGTTTTAAAGTTAGGCTTAAGAGAGAAGTTCATAAACTTGTCAAGGTTATTCTCAAATACCACTTCTTTTACGTTGAGTTCTTCCAAAATCAGCGGAGCCAAATCGCTTATCAGTTCTTTGTACTTTCCGTCAACCATGACTTCGCTGAGAGGCTGTCTTACCTTAATCTTCTCTTTTTCTCTCGTTCCTCTTCCAAGGGTAACAAGGGCTCTGACAAGATCCATTCTCTCTTCTACGCTTTTATCCACAAGGCTCATATCTGCCTTAGGGAAATAAGCTGTATGAACAGTTTCTTCGCCTGTAAGGTTTACATATATTTCATCGGAAATGAACGGAGCAATAGGTGCTATCATCTTTGCCACGCCTACAAGAACTTCGTAAGTGGTAGCATAAACGCTCTTCTTGTCTTCTGTCATTTCTTCTGCATAGAATCTTCTTCTTGCACGGCGGATATACCAGTTGGACAGGTCTTCGTTTACAAATTCGTTTATTGCTCTTACTGTTTTCATGTGGTCATACTGATCCATATATTCAGTAACGTCTGCTATAAGCTGATTGTATTTGCTCAAAATCCATCTGTCCAGCTCAGGCCTTGATTTGTAATCCACATTCAGTCCTGCCGGGTCTATCTCGTCCTGATTTGAATACAGTACGAAGAAGTTATACACGTTTTTCAGAGTTCCGAAGAACTTGCTTACTACGTCAATCAGACCGTCCTCATCAAACTTGGTAGGAGTCCATGCCGGTGAAACGCTGAGCAGATACCACCTTGTGGCGTCAGCTCCGTATTTATCGAAAAGTTCAAACGGAGAAACGGTGTTTCCTCTCGATTTGGACATCTTCTTGCCGTCTTTATCAAGAATCAGGTCGTTAACCAAAACATTTTTGTAAGGCGACTTGCCCATTATGAATGTTGCAATGGCCATGAGGGAATAGAACCATCCTCTAGTCTGGTCTATGCCTTCGCAGATAAAGTCAGCAGGGAAAAGCTTGGTTTCAACTTCTTCTTTGTTTTCAAACGGATAGTGCCACTGAGCAAACGGCATAGCGCCGGAGTCAAACCAGCAGTCCATAACTTCGCTTATCCTTGTCATAGGCTTGCCGCAGTGAGGGCACTTGATATGAACATCATCCACATAAGGTCTGTGCAGTTCTATAGAGCTGTCTATCGGTTCAATGGCCTTTTCAACCAGCTCTTCTCTCGAACCTACACATTCCAGATGACCACATTCGCATCTCCAGATAGGTATAGGAGTTCCCCAGTATCTTGAGCGGGAAATTGCCCAGTCTTTAACTTCTGCCAGCCAGTTGCCGAATCTCTTTTCTCCCACGTAATCAGGGAACCAGTTTACAGTGTTGTTATTGGCTACAAGCTGGTCTTTGAGCTTGCTCATCTCTATATACCATGACGGCTTTGCATAGTATACGAGAGGAGTTCCGCATCTCCAGCAGTGCGGATAGTTGTGCTCCAGCTTTTCTTTTGCAAATATCTTGTTGTCCTTGCCCAGGTATTTGATTATTTCAACGTCAAGTCCTTCTTCCATTACGAAGTGGCCTTTCCACGGAGTTTCCGTGTAGCAGCCTCTTTCGTCTACAGGTTGAAGTACAGGCAGATTGTATTTGCGGCCGCACTGATAGTCGTCTTCACCAAAGGCAGGAGCCGTATGAACGATTCCGGTACCGTCTTCAGTTGAAACGTAGTCCATGCAGGTTACAAAGAAAGCTTTTTTGTCTGCCTTTACGAAAGGCATGAGCTGTTCGTATTCGATGTATTCAAGGTCTTTACCTTTCATCTCGTCGATTACCTGGTATTTGCCTGCTCCAAGAACCTTGTCTGCCAGTGATTTTGCAACGTAGAAGATGTTTCCCTCGTCGTCGCCTTCCAGCATCTTAACTTTTACGTAGTCGATGTCAGGTCCTACGGTAAGCACCGTATTGGCTGCAAGAGTCCAAGGGGTTGTGGTCCATGCCAGGAAATATTCGTTTTCTGCGTCTGTTCTCTTGAATTTAACGGTCAGAGTGTTTACCTTGACCATTTTGTATCCCTGTGCCACTTCGTGGGAAGCAAGTCCCGTTCCGCAGCGTGGGCAGTAAGGAAGAATCTTATGACCTTCGTAGATTAGTCCTTCATCGAAGAATTTCTTCAGTATCCACCAGCCTGTCTCTATATAATCGTTTTCGAGAGTAACGTAAGGGTTATCCAGGTCTACAAGGTATCCCATTCTCTCTGACATTTCTCTCCACATTCCCGTATATGTGAATACGGACTCGCGGCATTTCTGGTTGAATTCCTTAATTCCGTATTTTTCTATATCCTGTTTGCCTGACATGTTGAGCTGCTTTTCCACTTCGATTTCTACAGGCAGTCCATGAGTGTCCCAGCCGGCTTTTCTGTTTACCTGATAGCCCTGCATGGTCTTGTAACGGCAAACGGAATCTTTAAGGGTTCTTGCCATGACGTGATGTATGCCCGGTTTTCCGTTGGCAGTCGGAGGTCCTTCATAAAATACGAAAGGAGTTGCTCCTTCTCTTGCCTCCACACATTTTTTCAGAAGGTTCTCCTCTTTCCATTTTTCAACCTGTTCGTTTTGCACTTCCGCAACAGGTTTTTCTGATAGTTTTTTGAACATCTGCTTTTGTCTCCTCTCTTTGCTCAGGGGGAAGTCCTTTGACCTACCTCGCGATTTTCTTCGAAAATCGGGTTTCTGCCGCGCCGCCGGTTTCTTGCCAATCGCGTTTTCGCGCTCTTGGGAATCCTTGGCGTTTGACCTACCTACGATTTTCTTCGAAAATCGGGTTAGGTCATAAAATCGGTTCAGGTCATAAAAAATCCCTAAGCGATAGTTATATCGATTAGGGACGATTAAATCTTAACCGCGGTACCACCCTAGTTGCCAACGCCTTTCGATTCGATTTTGCCGGTTAAATACACCTGAAAATCTCCTCGCAGGATATGGCCTCTCATTAAAGTGATCAGACTCCGGAGTGATATTCGCTTGGGGTTTCACCACCGCCCTCTCATCCTTGAGGCGGCTCTCTGTAAGGATTATTAGACCCGGCTACTGGTTCCTTCAACGTCTGTTTATATTGAAATTGTACTGTATTATTGTACTTTGCCCATAGGAAAATGTCAAGGAAATTTTGGTGCGGAATACTTCTTTCATTTTCATTACCGCCATTCGCAAATCACATGAAAATGCCTATTTACTGATTTTACAACTTGTCTTTGATTCGAAAGTACCATGGATTAACGTAAATGTTAAATAAAATCAAATATTTATATTGTTCCCATATGTCCAACATCCCTATAAACACCAACCACATGGCAGCGGCGGCAGATATTTTTTTGTATTCTTCACCCACTACATTGGTATTGGCAATACCTGCGCTGCCTTAAAATGCTTCGGTTTCACTCCACTCTTTTATCACTTTCACTTATTAAATCTTACCCTTGATTTTTAGTGTTTTTCATAATAAAATATTAACAGAGTGAAAACACAAGTTATAACACAAAGGAGAATAATTTTATGGATTTTATCGCAGGTATTATCAGTAGTATCAGCGGCTATTTGTATGGCTATATTCTCATAGCTCTCCTAATAGCCGCCGGTTTGTATTTCTCATGCAGAACCAAATTTGTACAGCTTCGCTTGTTCAAAGAGTCTATTAAAGTAATAACGGAGCCAAAAAAAGATAAGGATTCTATTTCCTCTTTTCAGGCTCTAATGGTTTCTACGGCATCACGAGTAGGAACAGGCAATATAGTAGGCGTAACCGGCGCAATCATTGCAGGTGGTCCGGGTGCTGTTTTCTGGATGTGGCTCATCGCTTTTCTCGGAGGCGCTTCAGCCTTTGTAGAGTCCACTTTGGCTCAGATATATAAGAAAAAAGGTGCCGACGGCTCCTACGGCGGCCCTGCTTATTACATCAAACAGGCTTTAAAAGCGCCTGCGCTGGGTGGAGTATTTGCTCTATTCCTTATACTTACATACATGGGAGGATTCAATGCTCTCGCATCTTTCAACATGGCTGACTTCCTGAAATCATACATCCCGTCAGATAACTATGCTCTCATAGTAGGCGGCGTTGTATCCGTGCTGGCTGCCGTAGTTATCTTCGGAGGAGGCAAACGTATTTCTAAAGCAACTCAGGTGCTTGTCCCTATTATGGCTTTGGCATATATAGCAGTGGCTCTCATCGTAGTACTGATGAACATCACTTCTCTTCCGGGAGTAATCGGAAGCATCTTCTCAAATGCTTTCAGCTTTTCTTCCGTAACGGGAGGCGTATTCGGAGCGGTTATAATGAACGGAATCAAGCGTGGTCTTTACTCCAACGAAGCAGGTATAGGTTCGGCTCCGAATGCAGCGGCTTCGGCAGACGTTTCTCACCCTGTCAAACAGGGTCTGGTGCAGATGCTTTCGGTCTTTATAGATACGCTGCTCATCTGCTCAGCAACTGCATTTATGATTCTTTGCAGCGGCGTTGATTCTTCGGCTTATGTGGATGCAAACGGAAATACCATGAACGGAGCTTATATTCAGGATTCTCTGGGCGCCAACTTCGGAGCTTTCGGCGGATATTTCATCACTATCGCTCTGGTGCTCTTTGCATACACAACTCTGGTGGGTAACTACTATTATGCTGAAATGAACATAAGCTATCTTTATAAGGATGCCTTAAACAACAAGCCGTTTATGTTCTTCTACAGACTTCTGGCAGTTGTGGTTATCTTTGTGGGTGCTCAGTTCAGTGCAGGACTTGCATGGGATACGGCGGACGTACTTATGGGCTTCATGGCTCTTATAAACGTTCCTGTATGTATAATCCTCGGCGGCACCGCATTTAAAGCGCTCAAGGATTACTGCAAGAAAAAAGATGCCGGAGAGCCTTTGGAATTCAAAGCTTCTGACATCGGTGTAGAAAATACGGATTACTGGAATTAACGGAATTGAAGAAGCCGTCGCTGATGCGACGGCTTTTTTATTATCGGTAACGCTGTACGGACTGCCGGAAAAGAAGAAAATTTTGCAGTTTACGGCAGTCCGGCGGCTGCCAAAACGGTCAAAATGCCGCAAATAAAGAAAATTTCCGTGTTTACGGCAGTTTAGAGGCTATTTAAGCAGTAAAAATGCCGCATTTCAATAAAAATCCAAGATTTACGGCAATTCGGAGGTCTTCCGAGCGACAATACTGCCGTAATCAAAGAAATATTCAGAATTTACGGCAGTCCGGCGGCACAGAGAGCATCCAAAGCATCAGAAAAGCAATCACGCAAACCTCTTAAATATCGAAAAGCCTGCAAATATAACCATATTGATTACCACCACCGTAGCTCCCACAGGGGCGGAAATTAAAATCGATAAGCTTATTCCTGCAAAGGCGGCTATGACAGAAATTACGCCCGAGCATATCATAACCTTTTTAAAACTGTTAAAGACTCTCATCGACGATAACGCAGGGAATACTATCAGCGCAGAAGTCAGAAGGGCGCCCACCAGATTCATGGCAAGCACTATGATAACAGCCGTAATCAATGCAATAAGCAGATTATAAAACTCGGTATTTACACCGATAGCCTTTGCAAAGGTTTCATCAAAAGTTACGGCAAATATCTTATTATACAAAAAAACAAAGACCGCTATTACAACTGCCGACATTACTGCGCACACTGCCACGTCAGAACTTTTGAGGGTCAATATGGAGGTGGAACCGAACAAAGTGCTGCATACATCTCCCGAAATATTTGCAGATGAAGAAAACATGTTCAACAGTAAATATCCTATCGCCATTGCGCCTACCGAAATCATGGCAAGAGCGGCATCTCCCTTTACGCCGGCATTCTGCCCTCTCTTAAGCAAAAAAACGGCGCAGATTACGGTGACAGGCATAACCACAAGCATCTCATCCGTCACACTTAAAACCGCTGCAACGGCCATTGCTCCGAAAGCCACATGGGACAATCCGTCGCCTATAAAGGAATATCTCTTAAGTACCAATATTACTCCAAGCAAAGAAGAGCAGAGGGACACCAGTATTCCTGCCGCAAAGGCATATCTTACAAATGGATACGACAGATATTCACTTAACTGTATCAGCAGATTATTCATTTCTATGCCCTTTCATATATTCTTCTTTCGTCATGAAAGAAATTCCGTCCCTTCCGAAGTCCAAAATGTGACTTGCATATTTTAACGCAGCATCCATATCATGGGAAATCATTATTATGGTCATACCCTCTTTATTGAGAGTTTCGATGTAATTATACATTTCTGCTGTCGAATCTGAATCCAGCCCTGCTGTTGGCTCATCCAACAGGAGCATGGTCTTTGCGGCACACAAGGCTCTCGCAAGGAGAACTCTCTGCTGCTGTCCTCCCGAAAGAGTTTTGTATGATTTATGAGCCAAATTTTCAATGCCGAGCCGCCTCATATTGTCCAGCGCTTCTTCCTTGTGATGTCTTTTATAAAAAGAAGCTTTTCCGCACTTGCTCAGGAATCCGGAAATCACTATTTCCTCCGCTGATGCGGGAAAATCTTTCTGAACCGGGGTCTGCTGAGGCAGATACCCTATTTGGCCCGCTGCCCCTGCGGTGTCAAAACTTATCTGTCCGCTTAAGGGTTTTATAAGTCCCAGTATGGTACGCATCAGAGTTGTTTTGCCGGAGCCGTTGTTCCCTAAAATGCACAGGTAGTCTCCTGCATCTAATTGAAAATTTATATTTTTTGCAACTGCCCCGTCTTCATATCCTACGGTTACATTGCTGCATAAAATCTGTGCCATGGTTTCTCCCTAATTCAACGCTTTCTCAAGCGTCTGCAAGTTTGCCTTCATTATTTCGATGTAGCTTTTTTCCGTATCTTTTGAATCCACCGATTGCATGGAATCCATAACCAGTATCTCTGCGTCCTTTCTTTGAGAACTGTCTATCACGGTCTGCGCTATGGATTTATTATCATCTTCCGTAATGATAAGCGCTTTTAAATCCCGCTCATTTAGCTTGCCGGCCAAGAATGCTACGGTTTCAAAGCTTGCCTCCGTTTCGGCAGAGCATCCCGGAAAGGCTGCAAAATATGTCAGCCCATAATCTTCAAACAAGTATCTGAACGGAAATCTGTCAGCGACTATCACCGTGTTCTTTGAAGCTTCCGCTACGGTTTCCTGATAGCGGGAATCTATTTCTTTTAGCTCGCCCACATATTTTTTGCAGTTTTCATCATATTTGCCGCTGTTTTCTGAATCTATTTCCGACAGTATTTCAGTTATCTCCGTGCAAAATGTCATAGCTTCTTTAGGTGAAAGCCAGATATGCTCATCCGCCTCATCGTGAGAATGATTTTCGTGACTTTCGTCATCGACGAATTTGACATCGCCGTGAGACATAAGTGAATATTTTATCCCCTTAAAATCTCCGCTCTGATTTATCATATCTTCAATCCACTCTTCCGATATGCCTCCCGTATATACTATCAAATCGCACCGGGTAACGGTGACTGCATCTTCCGCCGTAGGCTGGTAGCTGTGCATATCCGTGCCGTTTTTGTTTATACGCACTATGTTCCACCGATCTGCTTCATCACCTATTATATTGCATACCCAATCATATTGAGCAAATCCGCTGCAAACCACTGTGGGCTTTTCTTCCTGTACGGTTTCCTTTGGGGCACAGGCGGCAAAACAGAATACCGCAAAGAGCAGCATAACCGCAATCATGATTTTCTCTAAAGAATTTTTCATATCTGTTCTCCTTTCATGCATTCTTTGCAAATTCCGAAAATCATGGTCTGACCTGCATCTACCATAAAGTCGTCCCACTCGGCAATCTTCTTGCTCAGTTCTTGGGATATTCCGGTACTCATATGAAAAATCCTGCCGCATGTCGTGCATTTTAAATGCATATGACCGATGCAGTCTTCTCCTCCGACGATTTGATAAACCGTTTTCCTGCTTGTCCCACGATAAAACCGCTTTACCACGTTATCCTCAATCAGCTTGGGAATCAGCCTGTATACGGTGCTGCGTCCCGGAGGAAGAACATACTCCGGGTCTGCTTCCATTTCACGGCATATTTCTTCTATGGTAAAGGTTCTTCTGCTGTTTTTTGTCAAAAAATCTATCAGAGCTTTTTTCTGCTCTGTCTTATATGTCGCCATAAATTGTTTCCTCTTAAACAGTTGAGCATTTGCTCAAATATGGGATTTTTTCTCAATTTCACCTTTCCTATTATACCCTCTTTTTATGAAAAGTCAATCAAAAAATCCGCGCTTCTTCTATCTCCTGCCGGCAAACATACAGCCTCCTGTTTTCATCCACGCAAGTAGTCCATTTTACCAGATTCAGCTTTCCACAGACAAGTTCAATGCAGGTAACGCCGTTGGGATGTATGGCCGAGCCCGTATTCATATATTCTATATTTCCTTTAAGCGCCATGGCAGGCCTGTGAGTATGGCCTGCCATGATGTTTTGGTTATTTTGCTGCGCCCAGTTTATAAGTCGCTGCTCTACCTTATTGCTTTTTTTATAATTTCGTGCGGCACTGGTGGGGTCTTTAAATCCTGCAAGTTCAAGAGGTTTCCACAGATAGCGTACCATCCAGCGGGCCAAAGGCCAAAGCCGGTCATTGAGAAGGTCCGCCTGATGCCCGTGTATCAGATATAAGTCTTTATTTTTATCCGGCGTTTTTATTATAAGCGACTCATAATACGGCGGAGAAAAAAAGTTCCCCGACGTACAAAATCCTCTCGTGGCTTTTACCTTATCGTGATTTCCAAACAGCATAAAAAGCCTTTCCGAAGTTCCGAAACGTTCCAGTCGTTTAAAAACATCGCTGTGAATCTCATATATATCGTTAAAACACCGATTCTCCCAAAGTTCGTCACCGTCGCCTATTTCAACATAGGCAAAGTTCCTTTCCCAGTAATATTCCAACGCTGCCTGATACAATGTCTTGTTGTGCAGAAAACTGTCATTCCAAGTTCCGCTTCCTCTGTGGCAATCGCTGAAAAATGCTATTTGCGGATATTTTTCAGTGCTTATAACTTTGGCGTTCTCAAAAGCCTTATTTATTTGTTTGGAGTAATAATTCATCTTTATTTCCCGACTTAATAATGAAGAATACTCTCATTATATTCACCGACTGCAAATAGTGTGCATGGGAATTGGGCCGTGTTGGCGTAAAATCACAATAAAAAAAGCGCCGTGCAGGTGTTTACCCTGTACAGGCGCCTTTTTAAGCTTCTATTCAAGATTCAGCTTTCTGCTCAGCAATCTTTCCGAAATTACATGAAAAGCAATCAGCTGCACTGCGGTGACAACTATAGCTGCAATGATTATCAGCTGCCCTCCCCAAAAGACTTCCATGTTGCTGAACATCTCCGCTATGCCATAGCCTACTGCACTATCCAGAACTGTCATGATTATCACAAGCAAAGTTGTTAAAACGAAGCTTATTCCCATATACGACAGTACCGAAAACAATACTTTATGTGTATTTGACAGCTGCCCTATTGACATGCTTGCATAGAGCTGGTATATGCTCTTAAAAATGGACAGAACAATCAGAAGTATAACTTCGAACACATACAGATAATATTCCGGAACCTGATTAAGAGCTCTTATGGCATCTGCCAATGCTGAGAAAATCTCAGGCAACGTTCCGATTCCCACCAGTATCATTATGGATAAAAAAGCTACGATGCCGCTCACAACAGTCACCACAAATGCTACCACCCCTTTTGATGTGATAAGCTGCCAAGGTTTTACAGGCAGGGTGTGCATCAGGTATCCTTCGTCCTTCAGCAATCCTTTGTAAAATCTCTGCAATATTATGAGTATGGTAACCGCTATCAGCACCACAAAGACAGTCACATATAAAATTCCCGAAATTGTTTGAAGTATTGAGCCTATGGAATGCATATTATTGCGTGCAAAATCGGTGTTGTTAAACACATAGTCGATAATGCAGCAGAATACGGCAACTACAGGCACTGCTGCCCAGATTGCGCCTATTTGTTTTATAATCGACTTAAACTCGAATTTAATCAGTTTACCTGTCACTTGAACATTCCCCCTTCTTTGCCTCGTTCTCATATCCGTATCCCATATAAGGTACAAGTTTAAAGGTATCCTTGAATACGTCGTCTATTGATTTACCCTCTTTTTCTTTTATACCGTCCACCGACTCGTGTCTTATTATCTGGCCGTTTCTCAGGAATATGACTTCGTCAAGTACCCTCTCAATATCCGAAATAAGGTGAGTCGAAATAAGCACTGTTCCTTCTTCGTTGTAGTTGTTTATTATCGTTGAAAGGATGTAATCCCTGGCTGCCGGGTCTACTCCTGCAATGGGCTCGTCAAGGAGGTACAGCTGGGCTTCTCTGCTCATAACCAGTATGAGCTGAACCTTTTCTTTTGTTCCTTTGGACATGCTCTTAATTCTGTCCTTCGGATTGATTCCAAGAGCAGCGCACATGTCCTCTGCCTTTTCTCTGTTAAAATCCTTATAAAAGTCCTCAAACAAATCGAAAATATCTTTTACTTTCATCCAGTCCGCAAAATATGTCTTATCGGGAAGATAGCTTATGACGGACTTGGTATAGGGACCCGGCCTGCTTCCGTCAACAAAAACTTCTCCGTAAGAAGGCATAATCAATCCGTTGAGAATCTTTATCAGCGTTGTCTTTCCGCTTCCGTTGGGGCCCAGAAGGCCTACCACCTTTCCCCTTCCTACTTGCAGATTGACTTCATCCAAAGCTCTTTTTCCCCCGAAGGCCTTGGTCAGGTTTTTGCATTCTACCAATGTATTTGTATTCATTTATCATTAACCCCTTTCTTTTCAGTCACCCTTTCAGCCATTTTTACAGCTTCCTCTGCCGTGTATCCCAGCGACTGCATTTCATCGATAAAGTTTTCGATGTTTTTCTGTGCCAATTCCTCTTTGATTTTTAAAATCAGCTTTTGGTCGTCGGTAACTTTTCTACCCGACGTTCTGTTGGTAATGAGCAAGCCGTCCCCTTCCAGCTCTGCCATTGCCCTTTGCATAGTGTTGCGATTAACCCCTGCATCTTGCGCCAAATCTCTTACAGTAGGAAAAGCATCTCCTGGTTTATATTCCCCTGCGACTATTGCCCGCATTATCTGTTCCCGCAGCTGAGGCCAGATAGATCTGCTGTCATCGAGATTCCACTCCATACGCAAGTACCTCCTTTCCGTAAATAATACCCCTTTTGATTTTTATTGCTTTTGACTTTTGTTTATTGTCTTATGCACCTAAGACAATATCATAAAAAGAACCCGCTGTCAACAGGTTCTTTTAAATTTCTTTATATGGAATTTTTTCAATCCCAAAAGCTCAGCTGCTTATCGGTTTCCTTTTCTTCAAAATCACGTAGGTAGCTGAATATCCGGTCGTTATCGTGTATTATACCTCCGGCCTCGCATCTTTGCCTGAAGATTTTCATCAGGCTTTTGTTGTTGGGGCTCTCAAGAATATAGCGATTTCCGTAGGTACATATATATTTTTCTTTCAGATTGGGAAAGCGGCAATCCAGCTGCTCATAAAAATACTCCCTGCTTCCCTCACGCAGGGTCAGTCCCATGCCGAAACATATAATTCCATATACCTTCGCCTCGGCACACATATCCAAAATGCCGCAGATATTTTCTTCCGTATCGTTGATAAATGGCAGAATGGGAGTCAGCCACACGACGGTGGGAATACCTGCATCGCGAAGCTTTTTAAGCACCTCAAAACGTTCCCTCGTAGTACACACGTTGGGCTCAATCTTTCTGCACAGCTCTTCATCATAGGTGGTTAGCGTCATTTGCACAACGCATTTTGTCTTTTGGTTTATCTTTTGCAACAAATCCAAATCCCGCAAAATTCTATCCGACTTTGTGATGACCGTAAATCCGAATCCGTTCTTATATATCAATTGTAAAGCTTTCCTGACATATCCCAGCTCCATTTCAAGAGGAATGTACGGGTCAGTCATGGAGCCTGTACCTATCATACATTTTTTTCTTTTATGGGTTAGGGCATGTTCCAGCAGTTCAATGGCGTTTTCTTTGACTTCAATGTCTTCGAAGGGGTGCTCCATATGGTAGCACTTGCTTCTGGAGTCGCAATAAATGCACCCGTGAGAGCATCCACGGTACAGATTCATTCCGTTTTTGGATGACAATATTCCTTTCGCTTTCACCAAGTGCATTTTCTTTTCCTTTCTGCCGGAGCTTATTTATCTTCCTTTTCATCAACAATTTTATATCGTAAAATCGTCTTTAGCTTGTTTTTATCTGTGCGGCTCGGATTGCTGAGATAGATTTCACGATGTTCCTTTGCGGCGCGCTTAAATCCGTTCTCCAGACAGTATTTGTTCATGGCCTCAAAAGATGCAGGCTCGTCATCATAAGAACCTTTATGCAGTATCTGAAGGCATTTGCCGTCCTCAATGCACTCGAACGAAATATCCGAAAGATACGGAGACGGCTTTTTCTTCTCCGCCCGCTTAAGACCGGCAGCAAACATCTTATCATTGATGAAATCCGGCTGCCGTATCATGATGAGATATTGCAGTTCCTCCTTTACCAGCTCATCTCCTTCAACCGATTTGTTCCATATGCCTTCCAGTGGATATACGGTATAATCCTCTACAGGCTTATCCTCTCCGTCTGTTGCCTTGAACAGCATCTTTATGTTATAAGCGACAGAAAACAGAGCCGAAACCTTTTGTGAAAAAATTTCGCCGTTAGGGTCGCCTTCGCCGGAAATCGTAATATATTTCTGCTCGGGAACGTCAATGACGCAAGGAACCGGTTTTGCTCCGTATATATCTTTTTCCTGTTTTCTCCATTCGTATTTCACTGTTATACCTCTCTTTTTACTTAAGCCTGCTATCTTCTTTTCTTGCCTGTCATCAGATTAAGCATAATATATGCAGCAATCAATACGACAATTGATACAATAAGCACAATATACATGCTGCCGATTTCTACCTTGCTGTCAAAGAAATAAAGATTGCAGTCCACGCTGTCTCTGACGGCTTCTACCACCTGCTCAGGAAATCCCTGTTCATCCATTTCCTCAAAAACTCCTCTGAGCAGATGATTTCTCAAAAGAGAAGTGCCGTATGTACCCGGCAGGAAGGATACCGCCTTTTGAAGTCCTTCGGAAAAGTTTGAGATAGGCATGTATGCTCCGCATATAAAGCCGTAGCCGGCGCTGATTATCGTCCCTACCGCCGATATTTGTCCCTGACTGGACAGGAAAAAGTTGATAATGCTGGACAAAGCTGAACCGAACAGCACCAGAAGAAGTATATCCAGCAAAGTCAGCGCTATATCCGTTCCTGTCAGATACCAGCCGGTTTTTGAAAGATACAGAAGACATACCGCCGCTGCTCCAAGACATACGAGCAGCGTGGACAGAAGGTTGGCAACATAGTAGCCGAGAGCCAGCGTTCCCCGTCCCACGGGAGCCATGGACAGATCGTTTTTTGCTCCTGTGACCTTATCCTGCACCATGAGAAAATTGGAACAAAAGGCTACCGTGACACAGCATACCGCCAAAAGTGAAGATACCAGCTCTCCGCCTACGCAGCCGCCTATGAGCTCATCTGAAACCGAAGCTCCTGCTGATTCCAAAGCAGCGTGAAAGCTATCTTCATATACTTTTCTGAGAAAGGTGGCATAGAGGACAAGCAGAATCAAAGGCGTAATCAGAGAAGTGAAAAACATTCCCTTGTCTTTAAAATATAACTTGGTATTTCGCTTTACCAGTGCTCCAAGCTCTCTCATCTTTCCATACCTCCCGTCAGTTTTTTACCTGTTGCCGCAAGAAATACGTCGTCCATTTTGCCTTTGGTTATCTCGTAATCCCGGAACAGTTCAGGATTTTCCACAATCAGCTTTGTCGCCGCTCCCGTATCAGGCACTGATATCCTATACGCATCACGAATCGGCACATAAGGGCAGCCCAGCGCCTTGATCTTTTCTTCATTTACTCCATAGAGAGTAATAAAGTCGCCTGTGTAGTTGTTTTTTAATGTAAGAGGCGTTCCCTCTGCCGCAATCTTTCCGCTGTCCAGTATAACCACAAAGTCCGCATCTGCGGCCTCCTCCATATAATGGGTGGTAAGGAATACCGTCATATGCTGCTCCTTTCGCATCATGGAAATTGCATCCCAGAGGAGTTTTCTTGTCTGTGGATCAAGCCCTGTGGTGGGCTCGTCGAGTATGAGTATCTTAGGGCTGTGAATCAATGCTCTCACGATGTCTATTCTTCGGCGCTGTCCGCCGGAAAGCTTTCCGACGGGGCGTTTCATCAAATCCCGAAAATCCAAAAGCCTATCCAGTTCTGTAAGGCGTTTTTCCAGCTCATTTCCGGCAATGCCGTAAAGCGCCGCCCTGCTGATAAGATTGTCTCTGACGGTCAGGCTTTTATCCAAAACGGAATTCTGAAACACCACGCCCAGATTTCGTTTTACTTCATCTGCATCCCTGTCCGGATTCATTCCGCATATGTAAACACTTCCTTCATCTTTGGCAAGTTGGCCGCACATAATGTTGATAGTGGTGGATTTGCCTGCTCCGTTGACTCCAAGGAAAGCAAAAAGCTCTCCTTCTTTTACCCTGAAGCTCAGGTCCCGCACCGCTTTTACTTCTCCAAATGCTTTGGATAGGTGATTGATTTCAATAATATTTTCCATATTCTTCTCTCGCCTTCTTTGGTCTTGGTAGCATAATTTATACTGCTATTATTATAATCTCCTTCCCTTTCCTTGCCAACTGTTCTTTTTCAAAAAAAGGAGGGGCTGCCGTAAATCCTAATTTTCCTTTGGATTGCGGCATTTTTACAGCGATTATAGGGCTCAAATTGCCGTAAAGTTCGCAATTTATTTCATTTGCGGCATTTTATAAGCTGTAGAAAGGATAAAACTGCCGTAAATTTGAAATTTTTCTTAGTTACCGGCATTTTCGCCAGTCAACAAGAAGCAAAAGTACCGCAGATAGAAGAAAATCTCCCTTCTGCGGCACTTTACAATTCAGGCGGTTGCGGCGGCATTATTTCGCCCGCCTTTTCAGTCGGCTGTGCAACAGCCCTTTCAATAATGAAATTATTTTTCTGTCCTATTTTATAATTGTGCAAACTGCATCAGGACCGCAGCCTGCTGCATTTCCTTCATCTGTATCCAGATGAACTTCTCTTTCGTGTTTTGCGCCTGCTCTTACGAGAACGTTATCGAATATGAGGCCTCTCTCGCCTTCGATTTTGATGCTTACCATTTCGCCGTCTTTAACGCCTGCCTCTGCAGCCTGCTCGTCATTGAGATGAACGTGTCTCAGCGCTACGATTACACCGTGGTCGATTTCGATTTCTCCGCAAGGTCCTACGATTTTGCAGCCCGGAGTTCCCTCAAGCTTGCCTGATTCTCTTATAGGTGCCTTGATTCCGATGGTTCTTGCATCTGTCATGGCAAGTTCAACCTGAGTTTCTTTTCTTGCAGGTCCGAGAACTCTTATTCCCTTTAATGTGTTCTTAGGTCCTACTATATCAACCTTTTCTTCGCAAGCGAACTGACCCGGCTGAACCAAATCCTTTGTAGGAGTAAGCTTGTGTCCTTTGCCGAACAGTGCTTCGATATGTTCTTCACTTAAGTGAAGGTGTTTGTTTGATAAACCGATTTTTACTTCATAAGCCATTTTATATGTATCTCCTTTTTATAAAATTAAAAACTTTTTTATTAACCCTCAAGGTAGCTGACATAAGGCAGGTTTCTGTACTTCTGGTCATAGTCCAGCCCGTATCCGATTACAAACAGGTTGTCTATGGAAAAGCCCACATAATCCGCCTCAATGTCCACCACTCTTCTGGACGGTTTGTCCAAAAGGGTGCATATCTTTATGCTCTTGGGATTTCTGTCTGCCAGATATCCCTTTAAAAACTTCAGAGTAGTTCCTGTATCTATAATGTCTTCTATGATTATAACATTTTTGCCGTAGATGTCGCCATCCAAATCCTTTTTGACCTTTACGACACCGCTGGAGGTGGTTCCCGAGCCATAACTTGAGGCCGTTACAAAATCAATCTCTGCATCACATGTAATGTTTTTCATGATATCTGCCATCCACACTACGGCGCCTCTCAAAGTGCCTATGAGATAAACTCCCTCTCCCTCATAATCTTTCGATATCTGCGCACCTATTTCAGCAGCTCTTGCTCTTATCTGTTCTTCAGTAAAAAGGACCGTTCCCATTTTATCGCTCATCTTTTTCTTCCTCCTGCTCTACGGTAAATTCTACTCCTTCTATTATATCTTTCTTGTTGAATTCCTTTGAAAAGTCCTGTTCCTTGTCGTTGACCCAGTATTGATCCAAGGTGTCTTTCAAATGCCATATTATCCATATCCACAAAACCAGGTCATCTAAAAATCCAAAGGGGAACAACACCGGAGGTATCAAGTCCACCGGCAGAAACAAGTAAACTATGCCGAGTATCACCAAAAGTTTTTTTCTCTTGGGGACGGCCTTGTCTTTCATCATGGCTGAAATCGCTTTAATGCGGCTTGACAGCACTCTGAAGCTTATAAATTGCATTATTCCTCCAAAATTTTATCCATCTGCTCAAGCAGTTTATCCTGGCCTGTGCGCTTCAGTGCAGACACGGGTATTACAACATCGTCCCGGTCCAAATCGAGAGTACGCCGTATCACGCTTATACATTTTTGCATTTCATTGCGTGAAACCTTGTCGGCTTTGGTGGCAACGACTATGCCGTCCAGCCCGTAATGTTTCAGATATTGGTACATCTGTATGTCCTGGGCTGACGGAGCGTGGCGTATATCCACAAGCTGAACGACTTTTCTGAGGCCGCTTCTTATCTGGAAATACTCTTCCATCATAGGGCCCCAGTCTTTGCTCATTTCCTTTGAAACCTTTGCATATCCGTATCCCGGCAAATCAACTATTCTAAAAGAGTCATTGATTCTGTAAAAGTTTATGGTCCTCGTCTTTCCCGGGCTTCCCGATACACGCGCCAGACTTTTTCTGCCTGTCAGCAAATTCAAGAGAGAAGACTTTCCCACATTTGAACGCCCTGCAAAGGCAATTTCCGGCATTGTGTCCTCAGGGTACTGATTGGCTCTTACCGCAACTGCCTCAAGCTGTGCTTCTTTTACTATCATACTACAAACCTTTGCTTTCTTCCAGTGCATATTTTAATGCTTCTTTAGCTTTTTCAAGCAACACAAAGTCGAGCTGCCTCCTTACTGTCTGAGGAATATCATCTATGTCCGCCTTGTTTTCGGCAGGAAGCAATATGGTCTTTATTCCGGCTCTGTGAGCGGCCAACACCTTTTCCTTGATTCCTCCGACAGGAAGAACCTTTCCCCTGAGGGTGATTTCGCCCGTCATGGCCACATCCTTTTTAACGGGAATTCCGGTAAGGGTCGACATCACAGAGGTGAACATGGTCACACCTGCCGACGGACCGTCCTTTGGAACAGCTCCTTCAGGTACATGGACGTGAAGGTCGTACTTCTTATAAAAATCTTCCTCTATATCATACTCTTCCGCTATGGAGCGTATATATGTTATGGCTGTTCTCGCCGATTCCTGCATAACGTCTCCCAGCTGTCCGGTAAGCTCTATCTTGCCGGTGCCCGGAACCAAGGCCGTCTCTATAAAGAGAGTATCTCCGCCGACCTGAGTCCACGCCATTCCTGTGGTTACTCCCACTTCGCTTTCCGCCGTTACGGTATCGTATCTGTATCTGTGTTTTCCCAGATAACTTTCCAGGCTTGCAGGGGTTATCCTGTAGCTCTGAGCCTTCTTTGCCACTATCTTACGCGCCACCTTGCGGCAGAGACTTCCTATCTCACGCTCTAAGTTTCTTACTCCCGATTCTCTTGTGTAGAAGTTTATCAAATCTCTTAGAGCCTTTTCGCTTATGGCAAAGTTCTTCTTTTTGAGGCCGTGAGCCTTCATCTGCTTAGGAACCAGATATTTCTGGGCTATCTTAACCTTTTCTTCCTCCGTATAGCCCGAAACTTCTATGACCTCCATTCTGTCAAGAAGCGGTCTCGGAATGGTCGCCGTCGTATTGGCGGTGGTTATGAACATAACCTTTGACAAGTCAAAAGGCACTTCCAGGAAGTGGTCCGTAAACTCTTTGTTCTGCTCCGGGTCAAGAACTTCCAGAAGGGCGGACGCCGGGTCTCCTTTAAAATCAGAGCCTATCTTATCCACCTCATCAAACAGAAATACCGGGTTATCCGTTCCCGCATCTTTAATTGCGCTTATAACACGTCCCGGAATCGCGCCTATATAAGTTCTTCTGTGACCCCGGATTTCAGCTTCATCTCTTACTCCGCCGAGAGACATTCTTACAAACTCTCTGCCTGTCGAACGTGCAATGGATCGTGCAATCGAAGTCTTGCCCACTCCCGGAGGTCCCACCAGACATATGATAGGTCCCTTGATAGCCTTTGAAAGATGAATGACAGCCAGGTATTCCAAGATTCTTTCCTTGACCTTTTCAAGGCCGTAATGATCCTCGTTCAAAATCTTTTCGGCTTTTTTCAAATCCGAATTGGTCTTTGACGACTTGTTCCACGGAAGGGAAAGAATGGTCTCCACATAGTTTCTTATAACTCCGCTTTCCGCTGAGGACGGTATCATCTTTGTAAACTTGTTTATTTCCTTTTTTACCTTATCTTCCGTCTTGCTGTCGAGGTTGAGCTTCTCAAGCTTGTCGAGCCACTCCTTTGCCTCGCTGACAGCGTCTTCTCCGAAGCCCAGTTCATTTTGAATTGCCTTCATCTGCTCCCGGAGATAATATTCCTTCTGATTCTGCTTTACGTTCTCCTGAACCTGCTCGCTGAGCTTGTGCTCAAGGCGCAGAATCTGGTTTTCCTCGAAGATAATTCCGTTCAGGATGTTCAGCCTTTCTCTTACAACAAAGGCTTCCAAAACCCTCTGTTTTTTGGCTATATCCACATCCAGCTGAACCGCTATGGTATCTGAAAGCACATCGGCGTCGTCGATTACCACCGAAAGGTCGTACATATCGTTTTTCACCGAAGGGCTGAGCTCTATATATTCGTCAAAGGTGTTGAGAAGCACCCTTATCATCGCCTTGGTTTCGATGTCGTCCCCGTTCATGGGAATGCTTTCCACCTTATCTACAGCGACCGAAATAAAAGGCTCTTCCGATACGACTTCTTTTATGGATGCTCTGTAAAGACCTTCTACCAAAACTCTTATGGTGTCGCCCTGTATCTTAAGCATCTGCTTTATTTTAACTACGGTTCCTATTGTATAATAATCTTCCCTTGTGGGAATCAGTATGTTTTCGTCTTTCTGAGAGGATACAAAGAGTATCTTGTCCTTATTCATTGCGGCTTCAAGAGCCTTAATGGATTTTTCTCTGCCCACATCAAAGTGCAAAACCGTATTGGGAAATACCAACAGCCCCCTCAAAGGTATGCATGGCATTGTCAGAATTTCTTCCCGGTCGTTTTGCATAACTTCGTTTTCCGTCGTGTTCAAAGCTACTCCCCCTTTCTTTATCTTAGAAAATAAGGCGACCGAAGTCGCCTTATCATGAAGCGGTTGCTTCTTGGTCTTTTAATTCTCTGCCCGAAGTCAGAATAAGCTTCGGTCTGCCTTTAAGTTCAATGGTTTCTTTGGTGATAATGCATTTTTCAACATCATCTCTCGAAGGGATTTCATACATTATTTCAGTCATGGTTCCCTCCATAATGCTTCTCAGTCCTCTTGCTCCGGTCTTTCTTTCGATTGCCTGCTTTGCTACCGCTCTTATGGCCTCTTCGTCCATTTCAAGCTCTACTCCGTCTATTGAGAGCAGTTTTTTATACTGCTTAAGGAGCGCATTCTTAGGTTCCTTGATTATCCTTACCAGAGCGTCTTCCGAAAGCTCGTCAAGGGTTACTATAACCGGCAGACGTCCTATAAATTCAGGTATCAATCCGAACTTAAGCAAATCTTCCGGCTGAACCTTTGCCAGCAACTTGTCGTCCTCTGCCTTTTCCGTATTTATCGGCGAGTTAAATCCTATGACCTTATCGCCCATTCTGCGCTTGATAATCTTTTCCAGACCGTCAAAGGCGCCGCCGCAGATGAAAAGCACGTTGGTCGTATCGAACTGTATGAATTCCTGATGAGGATGTTTTCTGCCTCCCTGAGGCGGCACGTTGGCAACGGTGCCTTCAAGTATCTTGAGAAGAGCCTGCTGCACACCTTCGCCGCTTACATCCCTTGTAATCGAAGGATTGTCGGACTTTCTCGCAATCTTGTCTATTTCGTCTACATAGATTATACCCTTTTGCGCTTTTTCCACATCATAATCTGCTGCCTGCAAAAGCTTAAGCAGGATGTTTTCCACATCCTCGCCCACATATCCCGCCTCTGTCAGCGCCGTAGCATCGGCTATGGCGAAAGGAACGTCGAGAATCTTTGCCAGCGTCTGAGCCAGCAGGGTTTTTCCCGAGCCTGTAGGGCCTATCATCACGATGTTGCTCTTCTGGAGTTCCACATCGTCGTCTTCTGCAAGTTTTTTTCCGTTAATTCTTTTGTAATGGTTATATACAGCTACCGCCAATGACTTCTTTGCTCTGTCCTGCTCTATTACATAATCTGACAGAACTTCGGTAATCTCCTTGGGTTTAGGGAGCTTATATGACTGTGCCGTATCCGCAGAGCTTTCTTCGCTCTCGATACCTTCGTTGAGGATATCCAGACATATGTGGATACACTCGTCACAGATATAGACTCCCGGTCCCGCTACCAGGCGAACTACCTGACTTTGAGGTTTACCGCAGAAGGAGCATCTGAGCTGTTTGTTTTCATCATATTTGCTCATATTCTAAACATTTCCCCCTAATTATCTTGACGTAATAACCTTGTCTATAAGCCCGTAAGCGCAAGCTTCGTCGGCGCTCATGAAGTTATCCCTGTCTGTGTCTTTTGAAACCTTTTCAAAATCCTGTCCCGTATTTTCGGACATTATCCTGTTGAGTTTCTCTCTGGTTTTCAGTATCCAGTCAGCGTGAATCTTTATATCTTCTGCCTGACCTTTTACCCCGCCCAGAGGCTGATGAATCATAATTTCCGCATTTGGAAGGGCCATTCTCTTGCCCTTTGCTCCCGATGAAAGCAGGAAAGCCCCCATGCTTGCCGCAAGGCCTACGCAAATCGTAGATACATCAGGCTTGATATACTGCATAGTATCGTAAATGGCCATGCCCGCCGTAACAGAACCTCCCGGGCTGTTGATGTAAATGCAGATGTCCTTATCCGGATCTTCTGCTTCCAAAAACAAAAGCTGCGCAACCACTATGCTTGCCACATGGTCGTCAATCTCCTCGCCGAGAAATATGATTCTGTCCTTTAAAAGCCTCGAATAAATGTCATATGACCTTTCTCCTCTGGCAGTCTGTTCAATTACATATGGTACCAAAGCCATTTTTATACCCCCTTCTTCGCCTGTTTATCTTATTTTATTACTGCATTTTCATAGATAAACTGAATAGCCTTTTTAACTTTTAAGTCTTTCTGCAGGAATGTCAGGTTTTCAACGCCTATCATCTCTTTAAGCTTATCTGCGGTAGTCTGATACTGAATAGCCATAACTTTCAGTTCTTCTTCCATTTCTTCCTGTGAAACTTCAATCTTTTCTGCTTCTGCTATTCCGTTAAGTATCATTCTTGTCTTAACCTGTCTTTCTGCATCAGGTTTTAATTCTTCTCTGAATCCGGCCATATCCTTGCCTGTAAATTCGAGATACTGACCTAATGAGAGTCCCTGATAACGAAGCTGCTGGTCAAGTTCCTGTGACATTCTGTCCATTTCATCTTCAATCATGACAGCCGGAATTTCGATTTCGTTGGCTTCGACTACTTTTGCCAGAGCTGCATCCTGCATCTTTGTTTCTGCTCCTGCTTTAGCATACTTTTCTAGTCTTTCCCTTGTTGCGTTTTTTAATTCTTCCAAAGTGTCATATTCGCTCACATCTTTTGCGAGTTCATCGTCAAGTTCAGGAAGCTGCTCTTCTTTTATTTCGTGTACAAGGCAGTGGAATACGGCTTCTTTTCCTGCAAGGTTTTCGGCATGATAGTCTTCAGGGAAAGTAACGGTTACGTCTTTCTTTTCTCCCGGAGTTGCGCCTACAAGCTGTTCTTCAAAGCCCGGTATAAACATGCCTGAGCCAAGTTTAAGTTCCTGATTCTCGGCAGTGCCGCCTTCAAACTGCTCGTCGCCTACAAAGCCGGAATAATCGAACAGAACCGTATCGCCTTCCTTTGCAGGTCTTTCGGCGATAATCATTCTTGCGTTTCTCTTCTGAATGGACTTCAGTTCATTATCCACGTCTTCTTCTTTTACTTCCTGTACTACCTTTTCTATCTCTACGCCTTTGTAGTCTTTAACTTCAACTATAGGATAGCAAGCTACGGTAATGGTTACGGTAAATCCTTCTCCCTTTGCAATCTTGCTGAATTCAGCGGCCGGGCTGTCTATAACTTCGAGTTCAAGTTCTGCAAGAGCCTTGCCGTAATTTTCTCTGAAAAGTTCGTCGATAGCATCTTCAAAGAAGATTCCCTCTCCGTAACGTTTTTCTATAATGCTTCTCGGAGCCTTACCTTTTCTGAATCCGTCCACCTGAAACTTATCTTTATTCTGCTGATAAGCCTTTACCTGTGCTGCTTCAAACTCCTCTGCTGCAAATTCCATTGTAAATTTAACATCGTTCTTTTCTCTTGAAATAAATGTTGCTTTCATTAAATTCCATCCTCCTAAATCCCGTAAAACTCACGGACAATTGCATAATATTATACCTCTATTTCGCCTTAAAGTAAAGGAAAAAGGGCAATTTTAACAAATAAATATTAAATTTCAAAAAAAATACAACACATTTGTGAAAAACTGTTGTATTTTTTGTAAAAATAATAAATTTTATTTAATTTATCAGGCTGATTACAGGCCCAGCAGCTCCATTCCCACCTGAAACTTGCTCTTTGACCCTTCTTTAAGGTTATATTTTGAGGCCAGCTCCCTGCCCAGAGCTATCATATCGTCCTTATCGCCTGAATAAAGCTCTACCTCCAGCTCGGAGACAGGCGCAGTGCCTTTTTCCGTTACTATCTCCCCGATGTCCAGCGAAACGGCGCATATGGAAAGTCCCGTATCCACCATCAGCTGCTTTCTCTCACAGTTTACTTCCATGATAGGCTTTAAAGGTTTATCTCCTGCCGTAATTTCTATCTGCTCATATATTTCGCTTCCCTTAAAGATATTCAGCTTGGGGTTCCTAACGTAGTCTTCGTCTACATACACGTTAAGCTCGCCTCTGGTGTGAAGGCTCCCTTGCGTTTCGTTGCCCCACTTCAGGGTGGCCACCGGCACTTCGTTTTCGAACCTTATCCTAAAAGCCATTTCATTTTTGCAAAGGTCCAAATCCTCCGTGTCAAGATAGGTGGCTTTCATCTCTATCGTCTCTTCGCTTCCCTCATCTTTAATCTCTTCAAGGTGCTTATCCTTTAAAATTTTTTCTCGCGCGATAGGTTCTTCAACTAAAAACTTTAATTCTATCTCCATGTCGTTCTCCATAAAAAAATTTTCAATTTCTTTATGTTTTAGCATATTTTTTCGGTTTAGTCAATTTCTTATCATTTTTTTACCGGCTTCTATAGCTCCTCTGGCAAATATTTTCTTGGAATAAGCCGTATGGGTGATTTCAACCACTTCGTCTTCAAGGGCAAAATAAACTTTATGCTGACCGAAAACCGTTCCGAGCCTCAGGCTGACCGCTTCATCATCGTCCAGTCCCAAATTGGCGCAAATGGTCTTTGCCGTACCGCTTGGAGCGTCTATCTTCTTGTTGTGATGTATTTCCTCTACGCCTATATCGCAGCCGCAAAGCAGCCTTTGGGCTGCTGCGGCAAGTTCGTTCAATGCCGAAATTCCCCTTGAAAAGTTGGTCTTTCTGTCCACGGGGCAAATTTTCATCAGAAGCTTTATTATCTCTTCTTCCTCATTGGTCTGTCCTGTAGTGCCTATAACTACCGGTATGTTTCCTCCCCTGTCCCTGCAATATTCATATATATCTTTTATGGCCTTAGGGTGACTGAAATCTATGATTAAATCTGCCTTTTCACGAGGCCAGTTTTTTTCAAGGGGCTCCACCGATTCTATCCTGTCAAAAGTTTCGTCTGCTTCCGCACACTGTCTCAATATTTTTCCCATGGCGCCTGTTCCGACAATTATCAAAAACACTGCAATTTCTCCTTTCCTCTTAAACTCTATCTAATCAGACTATGAAGGAAAGCTTGTTTTGATGAATAATTGCGGAAGTTTTTCTGCGGAGGTTGACGGTGGGGTCGGGCGGGTACATGCATGGACCTGCCGATGCGGCTGGGCTGATTCTGACACGTTTTCGGCAATTCTTGACATTATTACGTGAATTCACCGAATCGTTGTAGCTCTGATGACACGATTCCAGTAAACCTTAACATTATTTCATGAATTCACAAAAACATTGTAGCGCCGCTACGACGTTTTGCCTTTTCTCTAACATTATTGCGTGAATTCACTGAATCATGTCAGCATCGGTATACCTTTTAGACAAAACCTTGGTACAAAGTATACGAAAATCCGAAATAAGTATACCATAGCATAGCTATGAGCTGCGTACATTTCCCGGCGGCAGCTCATACTCTTAATTGCCGCCTGCACCGAGAGGGGCGGCTTTGCACGTTGGCTTTTTGCGAGGCAACCGCTAAAAAAGCCAACGTTTATTCCAATAACTGTAAATCTTGGCAGAGTTCCGGGGCTTTTGCTGGCTTTTTAAGAGTTACCTCTGAATTTGGCCTACAAAAAACAGCAAAACTGTAGGCCAGTTTTTTGCCGCACCGAAAAAAAACCAACGCTGTCATATTTCGACACGAGGCTGACAGGTGTTCTGCAAACATATGTTGGCAGATTTCGTTAATTTCTAAAAAGTGGCAACATCGACATGTTTCGGCACGGTTCTTCACTGTGATTTACGAGATTTTGTTGGCAGCTTCTTACTTATTAAAAATTCTGCCAACATTTGACACAGAACCGCTGACACAGAACCGAACAAAAGCCTCCCCGCAGCAGGCTGCGGGGAGGCTTTTGTTCATCATTTCTTCTTTGCCAGTTCCAATATTTCGCTGTACTTTGAAATTATATAGTCATAGCCTTTCGGGCTGTGTGGAATCAGGCAGTTTGAGCAGTCCTTGATTCCTCCGTCCAAATATTTAAAGTTGCCGCCGCACTTGTCGCCCAAAGCGTACAACGGGCAGTAGCAGAACAGGCAGTTGAAATGCTCCTCATCCTTCATCTTATGGCAAGGGAAGTATTCGCACTTTTTGTTCTGAAAAAATTTATAGTTTTCACTCATGGCTTTTCCTCCGTATTATGCATATTGTCCGTGTTACCGGTATTATCTGTACTTTTCATTGAGAATTCTCGCAACGTACACGCCGCTGGCAGATGCCTGCGACAGGGAATGGGTTACTCCCGAGCCGTCGCCCAGGGCATATAAGCCGGGAACGGACGTCTCAAGATTGCTGTCAACATCAACTTTCATGTTGTAGAATTTAACTTCCACACCGTACAAGAGGGTGTCCTCGTTGGCTGTTCCGGGAGCAATCTTATCCAAAGCATAGATCATTTCAATAATGTCGTCAAGCTGCCGCTTTGGAATGACAAGGCTCAAATCTCCCGGAGTGGCTTTCAGAGTAGGTCTTGTAAAGCATTTTTCCATGCGCTTTTTGCTTGACCTTCTGCCCTTTACAAGATCTCCGAATCTTTGCAGAAGCACTCCGCCTCCAAGCATGTTGGAAAGTCTTGCAATGGATTCGCCGTACTCGTTGCTGTCCTCAAAAGGCTCCGTAAAGGTGTTGGAAACCAGCAGGGCGAAATTGGTGTTTTCAGTTCTGAGAGCAGGGTCTGCATAGCTGTGTCCGTTTACCGTCACTATTCCGTTGGTGTTCTCTGAAACCACTTCTCCGTAAGGGTTCATGCAGAAAGTTCTCACAAGGTCGTTGTACTTATCCGTCTGATATACGATTTTGCTTTCGTACACCTCATCGGTTATGTGTTTGAATATCTCCGCAGGAAGTTCCACACGGACTCCTATATCCACCCTGTTTTTCTTTTGTTTTATGCCCAGCTCATCGCAGACAGAACTTATCCACTTGGAACCCGAGCGGCCTGCGGCAAGAATCAGATCCTTGCAAAGGTATTCGTCGCCTTTGCTTGTAATTACTTTGAAACCTCCGTCATCCAGTCTTTCCACCTTTTCAAGGGTAGTATAAAATTCCGTTTCTATATGCTTTGAAATGTATTCGAAAATTCTCCCTAAGATTTCCACATTTCTGTCAGTACCGAGATGTCTGACTTTTGCTTCAAGCAAGTGAAGGTCATAATGGAGGGCTTCCGTTTTAAGCTTGGCGTCTGTGGTGTAAAGTTTTGCGTCCTTGCCTCCCATGCTGCATAAAACGCTGTCCACATATTCCATAAGTTCCATTGCCTGCTCGGTTCCCACATATTTGTGCAAATCGCCGCCGAACTGGGTGGTGATATTGTATTTGCCGTCGGAAAGGGTTCCCGCTCCGCCGTATCCGTTCATTATATGACACGGGCTGCACTTAACGCATGTGGGGGTAACGCCTCTCTTAATGGGGCACATTCTCTTTTCCAAAGGCGCACCTTTGTCTATCATCAATACTTTGGCATTGCAGTCAAGTTTGGTAAGCTCATATGCCATAAATACGCCGCTGGCTCCGGCTCCTGCTATTATGATGTCGTATTTTTTCATGTATAACCTCCGAGTAATATATGCGGGCAAAGCAATACCCCGCACATTACGGGGTATTTTCGTACAAATTCTAAGCTTCGTCCATAATCTTGTCAAATTCGGCCACTACTTTTTCGAACTCTGCATCGTCGTCTATATCAACCAGTTCAAATTCATCTTCGCCGACTTCTTTGTAACCGTAGATATATACGTCGTCAGTGTCATCGTTAGGAATCAAGGCTATATATTCCTTGTCTCCGTAGTCGAAAACTCCCATGATTTCGCATTCAACTTCCACACCGTCATCAAATTCAAGGGTGATAAAATCAGCCTCTTCGATTTCAGGCGTCTTTTTTTCTTCTGCCATATTTATTCCTCCACTAAACAGAAATTAACAATCTCTTTTATATGTTTACTATATCATAACCTTGGCATTTTAATCAACCAAAATATTCCTTTATTGCCTTTGCATTTTTTTCAGTTATACCGTGCACTTCCATGAGTTCCTGCAATGATGCGCTTTTTATATCTTCTATCGACTTGAAATGGCTTAGCAGAGCGTTTCTCTTTGCAGGGCCTATTCCCTTTATATTGTCGAGGGCGGAACCTATGGAATTGCGGTTATGCAGGCTCCTGTGATACTCTATGGCAAAACGGTGGACTTCCTCCTGAATCCTGCCGCAATATTTAAACAGCACCGGGTCCTGTGAAAGTACAAATTCCTGTCCGGAGCCGTTTACCAACGCTCTGGTCCTGTGGCTGTCATCCTTTGCCATGCCCAGCACCGGTATGGAAAGCTTCATGGCTTTTAAAACCTTTTCTGCCGACGTCACCTGCCCTATGCCGCCGTCCATAAGAATCAAATCCGGCAAGGTGGAAAATCCCGGGTCACCCGCTTCAGCCCGCTTAAATCTCCTGTAGAGCATTTCCTGCAGGCTTCCGTAGTCGTCGGGGCCGTCAACGGTTTTTATCTTAAACCGCCTGTAAGCTTTTTTAATAGGTTTTAGATTGCCGAAGACCACCATGGCGCCGACGGTGTCAACTCCGTTGGTGTTTGAAATATCGTAGGACTCAATTCTGTAATAGTCTTTATCGCTGCCCAAGATGCCCGAAATTCTGCTGACAAGATCCCTTTCCTTTTCCTTTGCGCTGCTTATCTTTTCTTCAATGGTCTTGCTCATCTCTTCGGTATCTTTTTTTGCCATATCCAGCAGGGCTTTCTTTGGGCCTCGCTGAGGTACGAATATGTGCACCTTTCTTCCTTCTTTAAGGCTTTTAAGATACTCTTCAATAATTTCCGCATCTTTGAGAGGCTTTGGTACTATAAGCTCGGGAGGTATGGTGGACCACTGGCTGTAATACTGCTTTATAAATTCGCCCACAAGGCTGTAGTAATCATCCTCTCCTTCCGCTCTCATGGCAAAGGTTTCTCTGCCGCTCAGCTTTCCGTCTCTTACGGGGAACAACACTATCGAGGCGTGTTCTCCCTTTCCCACGGGAATTACTATATCCAGGTCTTTGCCTCCTGTCATGGTCACTCGCTGAGTTTCGTTGAGGGTTTTTACGGCGGCGATATTATCTCTGAACACGGCGGCATCTTCAAACCGCATTTGCTCCGCAGCTTCCGACATGGCTTTATTCAAATAGTCCAGAATCTTCTTTTGCTTTCCTCCTAAAAATTCGATGATGCTGTCTATGCATTCCATGTATTCTTCCCGGTTTACCTTTCCCGTGCATACGCCTCTGCAATCCTCTATATGATAGTTGAGGCACGGTCTCTGCCCCTCGGGAAATTTGAGAGCCGGGCATCTTTTCAGCTTATATATCTTATTTAAAAGTTCTATTATATCATTTACGGCTCCCGCATCGCTGTATGGACCGAAATACTTGCTTCCGTCTTTTTTTACTATCCTCGTCTTTACTATTCTCGGAAATTCCTCTTTGACCGTAACTTTTATATATGGATAGGTTTTGTCATCCCTAAGCAAGACGTTATACTTAGGCGCATATTTCTTTATGAGATTGCACTCCAAAATCAGAGCTTCCATTTCCGTCTGACACGTTATATATTCAAACTCCGAAATGTTGGCTACCATAGCCCTGACTTTGGGATTCTGGTTGGCAGAGCTCTGAAAATACTGCCTTACCCTGTTTCGCAGCGAAATAGCCTTTCCGACATAAATTACCTGGCCGAGCCTGTCTTTATGCATATAAACTCCCGGAGTATCCGGGAGTTTTTTTAAATTCTCTTTAATATCAAACATTTCAGTAAGGCCAATTCCTTCTCTTTAAATCTTCTTCACGCTCAAGCCGCCTTCTTGCTTCTTCCATAAGCTTTTCCCTGCGCCTTTGGGCACGTTTTCTCTTGTTTTTCATCCTCAGAATCAATATGGTCAATATAAAAACGATTATTGCAAAGAGAACGAGACCTATGATTATCGTCTGCATATTGGTTATTCCAAAATCCGACAGAAACCAGCCTTTTTCCACCGGCTCCGCCGCAACCAAATCCACGGTTCTGTACAAGTCATCCGCTATATAGATTTCCACCACTCCCACTTTTTGTCCTTTTTCAATGGGGGCGAAAAGGCTGTCTGCATATATGCATTTTGTGGTAACAAGAGAAGCTGAAGCTCCCTCCGGCAAATTTACATAGCCTGCTTCGGCTGCTATGGCCTTCACCTTGTTTGTAGCTCCGCCGGTCAGTTTTGCCTTTCCGAAATCGGCTCCTTTCTCAAAAGCCGCATATTTGGAAATATTTGCTTGGCCGTAGTCCATCAGCGCCTTCATATCGGCAAAACGTGTTTTCATGGTGGTTCCCATAACCACCGTATATATTTCCAAGCCGTCACAGTCAAGTCCCGTAACCATGGTGCAATACTCTTTGCTCAGGCTTCCGGTCTTTCCTCCGAACACTCCTTCATATTTTTCTACGGCAAGGGTTTCTCCCTCAAGGTTGTGCTCTCCTCCGTATAAAAACATATTGAAATTATGCAGCTCACGAGCTTTATATGCGTTGGTTTCGGGTATGGTGTGCTCGGCAGTGCCCGAAATTTTTCTGACTGTCTCATTGCCCAAAGCTTCCCGGGCGATTATTGCCATGTCTCTCGCGGTAGAATACTGGTTTTCATCGGACAACCCGCTTGGGTTGGTGAAATTTGTATCTGTGCAGCCAAGGCTGGCCGCTTTCTCGTTCATCATTACAGCAAAGTTCTCCACAGAGCCGCCTGCCGCTATGGCAAGGACGGCTGCCGCATCATTGGCTGAACTTAAAAGGGCGGCATACATCAGTTCTTCTACGGTAATCTTTTCGCCGGCCCGTAAATACGCTTTGGTCGGCGGTATTGAAGTGACTTCGGCAGGGACTTCAATAACCTGGTCGAGGTCCAGATTCTCCGCCGCCAGAAGGCAGGTCATCAGTTTTGTCATGCTGGCAGGCTCCATCTTTTCGTCTGCATTTTTTTCCATGATAACTTCGCCTGTATCGCCACAATACACTATGGCCGAAGATGCTGTTATCTCCGGCGCAGTGTTTTCGGCACAGGCAGGCATAATCGAAAAGGAAAGCATGAACACCAATAAAGCCATGGTGACAATCTTGTTCTTTAAATTTCTCATCATAACTCCTGAGTATCTGTCGTTTTTTTGAAGAAGTAATCCGTCATTTCGTACCCGTTTTTAAAATGCATTCCGGCTGCTGCGGCAGATTTTTCATTAAACTGCTTCAAATGGTCTTCAGGTTTTTCATCGGCGCTGTCATATATGACAAAAGGTACGGGGTCCGAGCTGTGGGTTCTGATTGCTATAGGTGTTCTGTGGTCCGGAACGACCAGCACTCTGAATCTTTCGCCTGTTCCTCTCAAATACTCTATTACCGGCCTTATGGCTCTTTGGTCGATATATTCGGCACACCTTATCTTCTTTTCCAGATTTCCCTGATGTGAGCACTCATCGGTGCCTTCCATATGAAGGTAAACAAAGTCTTGGCCTCGTTTGTAGGCGTCAACGGCGGCGGCCGCTTTTCCTTCAAAGTCGGTATCGATGCTTCCTGTCGCTCCTTCGACCTTGATTATCTCAAGCCCCGCAAAGATTCCGATTCCTTTAATCAAATCCACCGCCGAAATTACGCTGCCCCTGACACCATATTTTTCGTTAAAATCGGGAAGCTTCGGTTTTGTTCCCATTCCCCATATCCAAATGCTGTTGGCGGGGTTAAGTCCCTTTGCCATGCGGGCTTTGTTTACAGGATGATCTTTAAACAGTTCGTAACTTCTTTTCGTCATATTTACGAAAAGTTCGCAGTCTTTACCCTTTGGCAGATATTCGCCTGCCTTTCTGTCTAAAATGTCATGGGGCGGCACGAAGGTGCATTCTGTCTTGCCTTCGTTTAAAATCATACAGTGTCTGTATTGGGTTCCGGTGTACAGATGAAGCTTTTCGGTTTCGAATTCATCTTTGAGACATTTCATCAATTCATCGGACTCTTCAGTGGTTATATCCCCCGCAGCGTGATCCTTTATTGTAAAATTCTCGTAATTGCCCGATTCATCAGGCTCAACGGTTATAAAATTAACTCTGAAAGATATATCCGTATCCTTCATATCCACTCCGATAGACGCGGTTTCAAGGGATGAACGCCCAGTAAGATAAACTCTCGGGTCATATCCCATTACGGATAAATTTGCCGAATCGCTTCCGGGGCTTATTCCCTCCGGCACGGTACGGCAGGTGCCTATCTCTCCTTTTGAAGCGAGCTCATTTATGCATGGCAAGTTTGCAACTTCGAGTGGTGTTTTTCCGCCCAAACTGTCAATAGGGTCGTCACCCGCACCGTCCGGCACGGCGATCAGATATTTCATAAACTCTCTCCTTTTGATTTACTGTTATTTGTTTTCGCTTTCGAATTTCTTCATAAATTTGATAAGGGTATCTATTCCTTCCATAGGCATTGCGTTATATATGCTGGCTCTCATTCCTCCTATGGAGCGATGTCCCGACAGGTTTACAAGGCCTGCTTCCTTTGCTTCTGCCACAAACTTCTTATCGAGAGCCGCATCTCCCGTAACGAAAACCACGTTCATCATTGAGCGGTCTTCTTTTGCCACAGGGCTCTTGTACAAATCGCTTGAATCTATATAGTCGTAAAGTTTTGCGGCCTTTTCTCTGTTGCGTTTCTGCATTGCTTCAAGTCCGCCGGTTTCCTTGATATGTTTGAACACTTCTCCTGCCACGTAAATAGCAAAGCAAGGCGGCGTGTTATACATTGAATCGTTATCTGCATGAATCTTATAGTCCAGATATGTAGGGACTTCGGCTCCTGCAAATCCCAGCAAGTCTTCACGTATAATGACTATGGTAACTCCGGCAGGGCCTACGTTTTTCTGCGCTCCCGCCCAGATGATTCCGAACTTGCTTACGTCAACGGGCTCTGAAAGTATATTTGATGACATGTCTGCCACAAGAGGAACGTCTCCCGTTTCAGGCACATAATTGTACGCCGTTCCGTAAATGGTGTTATTGGTGGTTATGTATACATAGTCTGCATCCGGACGAACATCTTCCTTTCCGAATTTAGGTACCCATGTAAAAGTATCTTCTTCTGAAGAAGCCAGCACTTTTATGTCGCCGAATTTGCATGCTTCTTTGTAAGCTTTCTTTGCCCATGTTCCCGTAAGGGCATAATCTGCCTTTTTGCTGTTTCTGAGCAAGTTGAACGGTATCATCGAGAACTGGAGAGTTCCTCCTCCCTGTACAAAGAGAACCTTGTAGTTATCCGGGATACTCATCAGTTCCCTCAAATCTTCCTCCGCTTCTTTGATTATCTTCTTAAAAGCATCCGAACGGTGGCTCATTTCCATAACCGACTGACCGCTTCCCTGATAATTGAGCAAATCCTCTTTTACTTTTTCCAATACCGGCAGCGGTAACATAGACGGACCTGCCGAAAAATTGTAAACTCTGTTATATTTAGTCATGTGAACCTCCGAATTTTTAAAAATTTTATATATATTGTATCACTTTACCTCGCCCGAGTAAAGTGATATACTATACATATAAAGTCAAAATTCTAATTTGAGGAGGAAATATGTACAAGATATCAACGTTAAACAAGATCTCAAAAGTAGGCCTCGCCTGCCTTGATGAACAATATATTATCACCGATAAGATTGAAGAAGCTGACGGAATACTGGTAAGAAGCCAGGATATGCATTCCATGGATTTTTCGGATGAGCTTCTTGCAATAGCCCGTGCCGGCGCAGGGGTCAATAACATCCCACTTGACAAATGTGCTGAAAAAGGCATAGTTGTCTTCAATACTCCGGGCGCCAATGCCAACGCTGTCAAAGAACTGGTTATGGCAGGTCTTTTCCTTTCGGCAAGAAACATCCCTAAGGCTCTCACATGGGCGGCATCCCTTTCCGAGAACGTAAGCGCTGCTGTTGAAAAAGGCAAATCACAGTTCGCCGGAACTGAAATCGCAGGCAAAACCCTCGGCGTGGTAGGTCTTGGCGCAATCGGAAGAAAGGTTGCAGCTTCGGCAAATGCTCTCGGCATGAAGATCCTCGGCTATGACCCTTATTACACTTCCGGCTGCGAAGAAACAACCGTATATTCCTCCCTTGAAGAAATGCTGCCTCAGTGCGACTATGTAACCATTCATGTTCCTGCCACCGACAGCACCAAGGGCATGTTCAACAAAGACTTGTTTGCACACATGAAAGAATCGGCTGTTCTTCTCAACTTTTCGAGAGATAAGCTTGTCAACGATGTGGATTTGCTCGTAGCCCTCGAAACAGGCAAAATTTCGGGTTATGTTACGGATTTTCCTAACGATGCCCTCGTAGGCAGAGACAATGTAATCCTGCTGCCGCACTTGGGCGCTTCCACTGCAGAGGCCGAAGACAACTGCGCTACCATGGCGGTTCGTCAGATTATGGACTACTTTGAAAACGGCAACATAAAAAATTCCGTAAACTTCCCTGCCGTGGATCTTGGTCCTCTTGAAAAAGGAATCAGACTGTCTTTCCTGACAAAGGGCATATCGGAAGATGAAATCAAAGAGCTTCTTGCCGGCGGTGATTTGAAGATAAAAAAATCCGCAAGCGCAGTAAAGGGCGATTACGGATACGTCCTCATAGAAGTCGAGGGAGACAGCGTTCCTTCGCTAATCTTCTATGATTCGAGAATCATAAGACACAGAGCATTTGAAAAGTAAAAAATCATTAAGGGGGCTGCACGCACAGCCCCTTTTTTAGTTGATCTTTAAGCCGGCTCACATTATCTTTTTCAGTATTACCGGAGTTATTATGGTAGTTGCAATTACCACAAGAACTACAGGCGGCAGCAGTGCTGCGCTCATAAGCCCCATGGCATATCCTTTCTGCGCCACTATCAATGCCACTTCGCCTCTTGAAATCATACCTGCCCCAACCTGAATGGCTTCTTTGTTGGTGAAACCGCATATTTTGGCTCCCAGCCCACAGCCCATAACTTTTGTTATTATCGCCACGGTCAGCAGCAATAGTGAAAATATAAGCATGCTTCCGGTAAGCCCTTCAAGTTCCACTTTAAGCCCCACGCTGGCAAAGAAAACCGGCGAGAAGAACAGATATGACGGCACGCTTATCTTTCTTGCAACTTCCTGTTTTATCTCGTGTTTTGATAAAAACAATCCCAAAATATACGCTCCCGTAATATCCGCAACTCCGAAAAACTCCTCGGAAGCAAAAGCTATAAGCAAACATCCCGCCATTACGAAGGTGGTTATTCTCTGCTTTTTTAGGTTTGCATCTATGATTTTTTTATACTTGTTCATCAAAAATCCCAATGCTGCCATGACGAGAATGTATGCGGCTACTTTCAGTATAACCACTCCGATTGAAACGTCGCTGTTTTTAAGGCTGGACACCACCGTAAGAACTATTATTCCTATAATATCATCTATTACCGCAGCGCCGAGGATTGCACTGCCAACCTTGCCTTCCAGCTTACCCATTTCACGCAGCGCCTCCACGGTTATGCTCACCGACGTGGCCGTAAGTACAACGCCTACGAATACCGCTCTCAATATTTCATCGAAGCTGTCAGCACCCGGTTCAAAATAAAAATAATAGCACGCCGTACCTCCTATCAGCGGTACTATCACTCCCACGCTTGCAATAACCATGCAGGCAACGCTGTTCTTTTTTATCTCGTCAATATCCGTATCAAGGCCCGCCAAAAACATCAGCAATATTACGCCGATCTCGGCAGTACAGGCTATAAAATCCGTATTGGCTATTATTCCAAATCCCGTAGGCCCTATCAAAACTCCCGCCAGCAGTGCGCCCACCACTTGCGGCATGCTTACTTTTTTAGTCAAATCCCCCAGAAGCTTAGTGGAAAGTATTATAATTGCAATGCTTACCAAAAATCCGTAATTTTCCATGAAATTACCTCCCTTTGAAATAGCTTATTCGAGACCCGTGTCCTTAGAGCCTGATTATAATTTCATTTTTTGCCCATTTCAATGGGATTTGGCAAACCTTGATTGTTTCTTAGCGGGTTACATAAATACTTTATGCTTTAAATTTCACGTTTATATTTTCATTTGCTTCCCATAAGAATCATTTACATCATCTGTATTCTATGTTAAAATATTGACAAGATATTGTAAATCTTTGTTCAGGAGGTGAATTCCATGATTTAAATATTTTATAAAGCAAACGTAATATTATGTTAATTTGGAAGGAGAGCAACAATGAAAAGAAAATTTATATTAATTTTAATCTTTTGCATATTACTCATCCCTACTCAAATCAGTTCCTCTGTTGCATACGTACAAAATTCAAAAATTGATACTTTGAATGACTTTAAAGAAGAAATAAACCGATTATATACTACAAACGCCAAATTAACTCCTGAATCTCCCGAAATAAAATTATTAGTAGAAAAAACCAATCCTGTTGTTATAAAAAAATTTTTAGACGAAAAATTTAATATATTAGAACTTCATCTGATTCAAAATTCATCAATATTAAAAAGTCAAACTATTAATTTAGGAGATAATTGTTATCTGAAAATAGATATCTGTTATCCTTCTGTAAATTATTCTCCTTGTGCGAGTACTCCCGGAGTTCAAACCTTATGGAAAGATTATGGAGACAGAAAATTCACATCCACATTTGAGGGCTTTCTTGCTGTTGCAAGTTTCGACTTAAATATATGTAACCACTATACGCTAAGTTCCAGTGGCATAAGCCCCAGATATGTTGAAGCATGGGGAAGAGGCTCCGGAGTTATTAATGTTTCCCATGGCACAATATATGAACCAAAAAGATATGCCAGCGTAGGTGAAACCGTCTCTGCAAATTGTATTTTTACTCTCAATGGATCCGCTTCTATATTACAATATCAAAAAAGTTTCAAGATGTATAATTATATAAAATACTCCGAAATAGATACCGTTGATAAACAAGTAAAAGTGGTTCAATCTTGGAGAGGAGACTGGTTGTAATGGATATACTGGCACTATTGTTCTCTTTTCTCCTATGGGTTCTCATCACAGGAGGAATAGTCTACTTAGCGGTTCGCATCGCTCTAAAAAAGCATGATAAGGACAGAGACAATGATTCTCGGTAGTTCGCTGCCGGGCGGTTGGGCCTACCACCGAGGAGCCGTTGGCTATTTTCCCTCTCCAATGCAAAACAGCCAACAATTATTCCAATAACTGTAAATTCCCGAGGCTTTTTACGGTTTCGTTGGCTTTTTGAGAAGCACTCCCGACTTTGGCCTACAAAAAACGGCAAAACTGTAGGCCAAATTTGCATTTCACCGGAAAAAAGCCAACGCTGGCTTATCGCACCGCTGAGCGAGCCTGTACTACGTAAACCTATGTTGGCAGATTCTTGATTTTTTAAAATCCCGCCAACATTTAACACCACTCCCGAAATCACCCTACGATAAAAGCCCGAATTCGAACTCGAATTCGGGCTTTCGTTTAAAGTCTTTTTTATCTTATTTAGTAGTTGCGTCGTAAAGAGCTTCTGCGTTATCCCATTCAGCGATGATTTCAGGGATTACCTTGTACAGGTCTCCTACGATTGCGTAGTCAGCTACTTCCATGATAGGAGCGTCAGGATCCTTATTGATAGCTACGATGCAGTTTGAAGTCTGCATACCAGCTAAGTGCTGAATAGCTCCGGAAATACCGCAAGCGAAGTAAATTTCAGGCTTAACGGTTGTTCCTGTCTGTCCTACCTGGTGTGAGTGATCAATCCAGCCAGCATCTACTGCAGCACGTGATGAACCTACAACTCCGCCAACCTTGTCAGCGAACTGCTTGATCAGTTCAAATCCGGAAGCGTCTCCAAGACCACGTCCGCCGGAGCAGATGATCTTAGCGTCAGTCAGGGATACCATTTCCTTCATGGATTTAACGATGTCCTTGATTTCGATTCTGATATCTTCTTTGGAGATTTCAGGTTTAACATTTACGATTTCACCCTTAGCTCCAACTTCTCTTTCCTGTTTCTGCATTACGCCAGGACGTACAGTTGACATCTGAGGTCTTGTCTTAGGGCAGATGATGGTAGCCATCAGGTTACCGCCGAATGCAGGACGAGTCTGCTTGATACCTGTGTCAGTATCGTTAGGGTCCAGTGTGGAAGTATCCAAAGTAGTGTTAGCTTTTGCAAATTCGATGTACTTGGAAACCTTAACGTCCAGGTGAGTACAGTCAGCAGTCAGACCTGTGTTGCATCTTGCAGCGATACGAGGTGCAAAGTCACGGCCGATGTGAGTTGCGCCGTACAGAACGATTTCAGGCTTATATTCATCGATTAACTGCTTCATAACTTTGGTGTAACCGTCAGTTGTGAAGTTTTCAAGTAACGGATCCTGAACCAGGTAAACCTTTTCAGCTCCGTATTCGAAACATTCCTGTGCCAGGTGGTCGATGTTGTTACCGATGAGAACTGCGCAAATCTGAGTATCTTCACTTATATCCTTTGCCAGTTTCTTACCTTCTCCCAGCAGTTCCAAAGCTACATTCTGGATCTTGCCCTGTCTCTGTTCTGCAAATACCCAGATGTGCTTGTAAGCTGATAAGTCAACTTTAGCTTCCTGCTTTACTTCCTGAATAGCGCCGAACTTACATGCAGTTAAGCACTGGTTACAGGATGAGCACTTAGCGTTGATCTTAGCAACCTTACCAAGCTTATTTCCGTCATAAGCTTCAAATTCAAAGGCGTCATATGGACATGATTTAAAGCACTGTCCGCAGCCAATACATTTATCTTTTAAAATTTCAACAGCCATTGTTATTCCTCCTCCTAAATTAGATTATGTGCTTACCCTTAAGCTGGATCAGCAGGTTCTTTGCCTGTTCGTTTTCGGAATCTCCGGCAACTACCTGACCCGGAGCCTTCGGAGCCGGTGTAAAGGATCTGAATACGTTTGTAGGGGAAGCTTCAAGACCAACCTTAGTCAAATCAACTTCGATGTCCTTAGCGTTCCAAACTTTGATATCCTTAGCGCCGAAGATACCTGCCATGTTCATGTATCTTGGTTCGTTCAGCTCTTTGATTGCAGTAAGCATGCAAGGAGTCTGGATTGCGATCAGTTCATAACCGTCTTCCATCTGTCTCTTAACTGTGATGTCCTTCATGTTGTCTGCGATTTCAAATTCTTCAACGTATGTAACCTGAGGCAGGTCTAACTTTTCTGCGATCTGAGGACCAACCTGAGCGGTATCTCCGTCGATAGCCTGACGTCCTGCGAAGATCAGGTCTGCAGGGCCGTTTTCTTTTTCCCATTTCTTGATTGCAGCTTCAAGAGTGTTTGAAGTTGCCCAAGTATCTGAACCGCCGACTGCTCTGTCGGATACCAGAATACCTTCGTCAGCTCCCTTTGCGATACATTCGAACAGTAAGTCGCTTGCCTGAGGAGGTCCCATGGAGATTACTGTAATAGTTGTATCAGGGTGTTTATCTTTAATCTTTAATGCTTCTTCCAGAGCGTTAGCGTCATCATGGTTAAGGATTGATGGAACGCCGTCTCTGATCAATGTTCCTGTTTTAGGGTTAATTTTGATAACGTTTGTATCAGGAACCTGCTTTGCGCAAACGATAATCTTAAATGCCATATCTATTCTCCTCCTACCTTATTTCTTGAAAGTTTTGCCGGCGATTACCATTCTCTGAACTTCGGAAGTTCCTTCGTAGATTTCAGTAATCTTAGCATCTCTCATCATTCTTTCTACCGGATAATCCTTAGTGTATCCGTATCCGCCGTGGTACTGTACGCACTTGGTGGTAACTTCCATAGCGGTTTCTGCAGCGAACAGCTTAGCCATAGCAGCAGCTTCGCCGTAGTTCATGTGCTTATCCTTCATGTCGGCAGCTCTGTAAACCAGCAGTCTTGCAGCCTCAATCTTAGTCTTGAGGTCAGCCATCTGGAACTGCAGTGCCTGCATCTGGGACAGCTTCTTGCCGAACTGCTTTCTTGCGTTCATGTATTCAACAGTTACATCGAATGCGCCCTGTGCGATACCCAGTGCCTGGGAAGCGATACCGATACGTCCGCCGTCCAGAGTTGACATAGCAACCTTGAAACCGTCGCCAACCTGACCTAAAAGTCTGTCTTCAGGAATTACACAGTTCTGGAAAATAAGTTCTGTAGTTGAAGATGCACAGATACCCATCTTGTCTTCTGTCTTACCGATTGAGAATCCTTCGTCTCCCTTTTCTACGATGAAAGCAGAAATTCCGTGGTTTCCTTTTTTCTTGTCAGTCATAGCCATTACTACGAATACGTCAGCATATCCACCGTTGGTGATGAATACCTTAGCTCCGTTGAGAATCCACTTGCCGTCAACCAGCTCTGCTTTTGTCTGCTGTCCGCTTGCATCTGTACCTGCATTTGGTTCAGTCAGACCGAAAGCGCCTAATTTCTTACCGCTTAATAAATCCGGCAGATATTTTTTCTTCTGGTCTTCATTTCCCCAGTTGAAGATTGGCCAGCAGCAAAGTGAAGTGTGCGCTGAGCAGATTACGCCTGTTGAAGCGCAAACTCTTGATAATTCTTCTACTGTGATTGCGTATGAGATGTGGTCTCCGCCTGCTCCGCCGTATTCAGTAGGGAACGGTACGCCTAACATGCCATACTTAGCCATTTTTTCAACAGTCTCTACAGGGAATCTGTGTTCCTTGTCGATGTCTGCAGCTAACGGTTCAACTTCGTTAGTGGCAAATTCTCTTACCATTTTTCTTACGAATTCCTGTTCCTTCGTTAGTTGAAAGTTCATTTAAATGCCTCCTTAAATTATTAATAACGGGTCCGCTATGGGACAGTATCCGTATTTTTAACTTGTTATTTCATATTACAGATATAACATGCATACATATTCATTAAACCACTTTTTTGTTAAAAACGCAACAAGAATTTGCATGAAATGCAGAAAAAAGTCGAAATTTTATGAAGGTAATTTTTGTCTTGTTTTTAACTTGTCAAAAATTCACCTTTTTTGCCATATTTTTCAGCGCTTTTTTCTCCAGTCTGCATACCTGCACCTGAGATATGCCCAAAATTTCGGCGACTTTTGATTGAGTCATATCTCTGTAATATCTCAGCACCACAACTTGTCTTTCCTTAAGCTCAAGGCTCTCGATGCCGGCTGCTATGTCCATCTTCATCACATTGCGTTCTTCTTCATCGGCAGCAAGGTCTGCTTTTTCATAATCTTCAAAACTTTTCACCGCATCTGCCGCTTGCAGCGCCTGTGTGACTCTCTCAGGGGTCAATCCTGTTTTTTGAGCCAGCTCGCTCAATTTAGGCGACCTGCCCGTTTCTGCCGCAAATTCTGCTTCTGCCCGCCGCACGACCGCTATGTCTGACTTGATACTTCTGCTCATTTTTATGGCGCCTCTGTCCCGAAGCTGGGAGCGTATTTCTCCTGCTATCATCGGAACCGCATAGGTGGAAAATTTCAAGCCTCTTTCAGGCTCAAAACGCTCCGCCGCTTTTATAAGACCTATATAGCCTATCTGTATAAGATCTTCCGTTTCTTCTCCGTAAACATAAGAAAGCCGCAGTGCCACCGACTTGACAAGTCCTGTGTTTTCTGCGACTATCTGCTCCAATTTAGATTCCATAGTATGTATCCAGCTTCTTTATCATTGTAACGGCGGTTCCTTCTCCCGGCTTGGAGTCGACTTTTATTCTGTCCATAAAACTTTCCATTACCGTAAAACCCATACCCGAGCGATTTTGGCCTGTATCCGTCGTATAAAGCGGTTCCATGGCCATGGCTATATTTTCTATGCCCACGCCTTTATCCATAATTTTAATCATTACCGTATCCTTGGATGTAAAAGCAAATTCCATATTTACTGTGCCTCCTTTCATGCCGTATCCGTGTATGGCGGCATTGCTGAAAGCTTCGGATACTGCTGTTTTGACTTCCGTAAGCTCTTCTACGGTAGGGTCTGCCTGTGAAACGTATGCAGCGGCTATAGCTCTTGCCAATCCCTGATTTTCAAGGATTCCTTCCAGCTGAACCTTTAACTCTTTTCCCATTATGAAACTTCCTTTCTATCGAAAACTTCGACAGCTTCTTCTGCCGTATTGTAGTAATCTATGATTGAAAAAACTCCTGCCATATTCAAAATGTTTCTTATTGGCTTGGAGCAGCCTACTATTGCCATATTGTTGTCTTTTTCACCCATTTTTCTGTATCTTCCCAATATCATACCTATGCCGGAGCTGTCCATAAATGTCACTTTATTAAAATCAAATACGAGGTTTTGCGCTCTGTAATTGTCAAGGGCACTGTCTATCCGCTGCCTTACGCTGTCTGCAGCATGATGATCAAGTTCTCCCAAAAGCTCCGCAATCAGGGTATTGCCCATCACGTTAAATATAATCTCCACTTAAATCCCCCTCCTCTTTTGTTTCAACAAAACCATTATACTACTTATCCCCTTGCCTGTCTTTGAGAGATAAGGTCGAAGATGCACTAATTTTGTCGATGAGCGTCCGCCGGTTATAATAAAGCAGCCAAAAATAGCAAAAGCCCCGAACTCAAGGTCGAGGCTATTTTTCACTTATGATAAGTTTCGTTTTTTATTATTTTAAAGGCTCTGTAAATCTGCTCCAGCAGTATGACCCTCATCATCTGATGAGGAAAGGTCATCTTCGAAAAGGACAGCTTAAAATCGGCACGTTTGCTCACTTCTTTGCTCAGTCCAAGACTTCCGCCTATTATGAAAGTTATATGACTTTTTCCTGCCAGAGGAATGCTCTCGATTTTGGCTGCAAGTTCCTCGGATGAGAGGTTTTTCCCCTGTATTTCAAGGCTTATGACATAGCTTCCGTCTTTTATGTGCTTCAGTATGGAGCGTCCTTCCTCCTCAATGACGGCTGTCTCCTGAGCAGGTGACGCCTTATCGGGAAGTCTCGCTTCTTTCACTTCCGTAATCTCCAAATCGCAATATTTGGAAAGGCGTTTCTGATATTCCGAAACGGCGTCGGACCAATATCTTTCTTTCAGTTTGCCTATGCATATAATATGTATCCGCATTTTATCTCCTTAAATCATTACCATGTCGCCCATCTCTTTTTGCTGAATAACTTCCAGCTTCAAATGCCGTCCCACATAGAAATCTTCTTCTTCGAGAATGTTTCTTACGGTAAGAAAGGCTTGCTGAGGTGTGTTGTTTTCTTTGCTCAAATGAGCCAAAAATACATAAGGCGCCTGCGGTTTCTGCCGGTCTTTAAGAAATCTGCATATACATTCGCCTGCCGTTTCATTGGACAGGTGACCTTTTTCGCTCATAATTCTGTATTTTACATTGTAGGGATAGCTTCCGTAAAGCAGTATGTTGACCTCATGGTTTGCCTCTATTACCAGAATATCCGCATCTTTTATCGCATCTTCTATTTCTTCCGTAACTTTCCCCGTATCGGTCACTATGGCTATCTTCTTATCGTTTCTTTTAAAATAATACCCTATGGGCTCTGCCGCATCATGGGAAACTTCAAAAGCTCCTACTTCTATATCTCCCAGCATAAATTTGTCGCCCTTTTGTATTATAACCAGGTTTTTATCGGGTATCGGAGCGGCTTTTTCCTCCATTCTCTCTACAGTTCCGGAAGTTGCAAAAACTCTTGCATTGGGAGAGCGATGCAGAATCGGGCCTATGGATCTTACATGGTCTCCATGTTCATGAGTCAATACGACGCCGTTTATGGTGTACGGTCTTATCTCTAATATTTCTAAGTTTTCCATGATCTTTCGGCCGCTTATTCCTATATCTACCAATATGTTTGTCTTATCGCTTTTAACCAGATAGCAGTTGCCCGAACTGCTGCTTGCCAAGGGACAAAATCCTAAATTCATTGTCAAATTCTCCTATTGCTTAACTGTGTATATAAATTATACCACTTTTTTATTGTAAAATCATCTAAAATAAGACATAATATATAATGCATATTTACACGAGGGGGAAATAAGATTCCATGAATATTTTAAGAATTTATACCGACGGAGCATGTTCCGGCAACCAGGAAAGCACTAATATCGGCGGCTGGGGCTGCATTCTTGAGTTGGGTGAGCACAGGAAGGAAATGTGGGGCGGCGAAGCTAACACCACCAATAACCGCATGGAACTTACGGCCGTTATCAGCGCCTTTAAAGCATTGAAACGTGACGGTCTTGTAATCCATGTATTTTCCGACAGCGCATATGTAGCCAATTGTTTCCGTGAGAAATGGTATGAATCATGGGAGCAGAATAAGTGGCGCAACGCCGCACGAAAATCTGTGGAAAACCAGGAACTTTGGAAAGAACTTTTATCACTGGTAAGAAAACATGACGTCAGCTTCTTTCGTGTAAAGGGTCACGTAAAACTGCCTAAGACGGCTGCCGGCGCCCTTCCCCAAAGCGACACCCTTGAAAAGCACTATGAAAAATTTTTGCAGTGGAACGGCTCGCAATTTTCATATGAAGATTTTATCTATGTAACACAGATGAACAACTTGGCGGACGCCCTCGCCAACAGAGGAATAGACGAAATCAGAGGTTAATGTCGGCGACTGCCGGTTCGGGTCTTGCCCGGACTGCTCAGGTCTTATACGAATTGCTCAGACTAATGTGGACCCCATTTTCCGGACACGGGGTGCACAAACACTGGATATATGGTAATTGCTCTAAGCAATCGCCTTTCCGGAATAGTATTGTTCAGGAGCAACATAGCCATTTGTAGAATGAAGTCTGCAACGATTGTAGTAAGCCCAAATGTATTCATATATATCACTGATGGCTTCTTCCTTGGTTTTGTAGCATTTGTTGAGCCATTCCACTTTCA
>JAETTD010000014.1 GCA_021769295.1 Bacillota bacterium
TGCAAGGTCGAAACCCTTGCGATTTCCTACGGAAATCTCAAGCACTTGCTGTTGATAATTCAATATTTATAGGAATTCGGAGAGCCTCGATAGGGGCTCTCTTTTGTTGGGGGCGTTATGGATTAGTGAAATTCATTGTAACTTTCTTGTCACTTTTCGTTCCTACTCATCGTTTCGTCATCAATTATTGTTACTCTTTAACTTTGTAACTTTTTATATAGTAATTGTACCACTTAATTGTTGAAATTCCAACATGTTGCGGCATTGCCACGTCGCCGCATTTTCCGTGCTGGGGCCTGAGCTGTAGCGTTGGCTTTTTGCAATGGAACTGCTCAAATAGCCAACATTTATTCCAATAACTGTAAATTTCGAGAGGATTCCGGGGCCTTTGTTGGCTTTTTGAGCTTCTCACCCTGAAATTGGCCTACAAAAAACCTTAAAACTGTAGGCCAATTTTGTTCCTAACCGAAAAAAAGCCAACGCCGATACATTTCGGCGTTGGACTGTCAGGCATTATGTAACTCTCTGTTGGCGGATTCTGATTTATTTAAACTTTTTTGCATTTCGGCATTGTCCTGCAATCGGACGACATCCTGAAAGCATATTTTTTACCCATGGAAATAATATATCCTTATTAAGCCCAAGATCAGCAAGTGAGCAGGATAGAACCAATAGTTGAGCCACTTAAATTGCTTTCCTCTCTCTCCGTTGTAAAGATTCGTTGTTGCAAATCCTAAAATCGCCCAAGGTGTTCTCAGTAAAGGAATAAAGGCAATTAAGGACTTTAACATATTATCACGGAATAAGTAAAATAATGTAATCACCAATACGCCCTGGTAAGAATAATCCACTTCACCAAGGGTGGCGGCAAGGCATCCCAAGATAACTATGCCGATTGCCGGTAATTGCCATTTGGCTTTTCTTTCTTTCAAAGCATCAATTCCCCAAATCACACAGAGGCCAATGGCAAGGGTGAAAAAGATATTCTGATGCCAAGCGGCAAAAAGCTCCGCGCTTGTATACATATTAAACGGAATTTCTGAAATAACTGCAAAAACCAACAGGTTTCTTAAATACTTTGATTTGCTTCGTGTGTGATAAAATCCTTCCACTAATAGGAAAGCGAAAATCGGAAAAGCGATTCTACCTAAAATATCAAAAGCCTCACTAAGCCATACTACAATAGCAGGCGGGTTATCCATAAGCAGATATTGAAATAATACCGCTTTGTTGGTGTGATCGATAAGCATCGTAATCAACGCTATATGCTTTAATGTTGCTCCTGATAAACACTTCAATTTATCCACTTGGCAATCCTCCATCCATGAATTTTGTTTTTCCTGTGGAAACTGTAAATTTACTGTAAAGGCTTTGCTCACCCTAATAGCCTCTATAAGCTCCGATAAAATTGCGCGCCTTTGCAGCCGGAATTAAAATATGTTTGAGCCTTCCTACTCCACCCTATGGGAAGCGAGTTATTTTAATTACATGCAAAGGGAGCAGTGAGTTGCAGAGCTTATCTGCGCCGAAGGTGATACAAAGAACTTACAATGATTTATTATTGTATCATAAAAACGGTCAAACATGTTTATGTTTTATGATACAATACATAATTTCATATTAGAACCGCAATAACCAAAATACGTGAAGAGGATAACGTTTTTTCGTGAATTCACAAAAACGTGTTAACTTAGATAACCAATATTCGGCAAACCGATAACATAATTGCGTGAATTCACTGAATCGTGTTTGCTCAGCCACCATAAGTCCAGTGGGCTTTAACGTTTTTTCGTGAATTCACAAAGTCATGGTTGCAGTGATAACATGATTTTGGCTTTCCCATAACATTATTGCGTGAAATCGCCGAATCGTTGTAGCGCTGGCGACACCATTTCAGAAAACCTTAACATAATTGCACAAATTCACCGAATCGTTGTAGCGCCGGCGACACCATCTCAGAAAACCTTAACATAATTGCTCAAATTCACAGAATCGTTGTAGCTCAGCTACCATAGTTCCGGCAAGCCTTAACATTATTTCGTGAATTCACCAAAACGTGTTACCCGTGTGCTGCAGCCCATGGGTTTGAGCCCATAAAAAACCGACCAAGGTGGGGCTTCGCCCCGCCTTGGCCGGTCGCCGATCGATTATCACATTAAAATTTCAATCTCATCTGGTACCATGTTACGTTGCCATGGACTGACTTTGAAATGCCTTCGTTTACGAAGCCGAACTTTGCGTAGTAGTGTATCAGCCTGTCTTTGCAGGTGAGGACGAGGCCTTCCCGGCCTTGGGCCTTTGCGTCTGCGATTACCTGCTTCAGCACTCTTTCTGCGCAGCCTTGCTTGCGGTATTCGGGAATGGTGTCCACGCCGAATATCATCTGCCACTTGCCGTTAGGATTGTGCATGGACGCGTCGTCGTACATTTCATCGGCCAAATCGGGCTCGTCGGTTACCATGCCGTTTACGAAACCTACCAGTTTATCGCCGTCAAACAAGAGCCAGAAGTAGTCGGCAAATACGGACAGGCGCTTTCTCAGCGATTCTTCGCTTGCAGCCTCTGCTGCAGGAAAACAAACTTCTTCCACTGCTGCGATTGCTTTTAAATCATCTATGGTTGCTTTTCTGATTTCCATTACTTTTCTCCTTTATGTTTTGCGATTGCTTCTGCCATACGCTTTAATCCTTCCTCTATCAGGGCGCGAGGCATAGCCAGATTGAGGCGTATAAAGCCTTCTGCGTTGCCTACGAACAGTGCATCGCCGCCTTCAAGCAGCACACCGGCCTCGTTGGCAAAGAATCCGCACAAGTCCTCTACGTCAGGCAAAGCGTTTCTCATGTCAACCCACGCCAGATATGTAGCCTCAGGAATGTAGCATACCACTCCCGGAACGTTGGTGTCCAAATATTCTTTCATGAACTTGAAGTTTCCGTCCAGATACTCCTTTAACTCTGCAAGCCACTGGCCGCCTTTCTGGTATGCAGCTTTGTGGGCTTCGATAGACACAGGGTTTACGGAAGCGAGAAGCTTGTCCCTTGCCACAAAGTGCTCTCTCAGAGCCTTGTCTCTTATTATAATATTTGAATGCATCAAACCTGCCATATTGAAGGTCTTGCTGGCAGACATGCAGGTTATCAGCTTGTTGTAATCCGGCATGATTTTAGCCATAGGTGTGTGCTTTAAGCCCTGTCTCAACAAATCGCAGTGGATTTCGTCGGAAATTATCCAAAGGTCGTTTTTCTCTACGATTTCGGCTACTCGTTTAAGCTCTTCCTCAGTCCATACACGGCCCGTAGGATTGTGAGGATTGCACCACATTAGCATCTTGATGTCAGAGTCCTTGGCCTTTTCTTCGAGGTCGTCAAAATCAATGGTAAAGTATCCGTTATCGTTTTTCAGGTTTGAAGTGACGAGTTCTACATCATTGTATTCTGCTGAATGCAAGAAATATCCGTAGGCAGGAGCCATGGTAAGGAACTTGCCGTCAGGGCCTACCAAGTCCTCAGTAAGCTGGTAGAGCGCAGTAATAATTCCTGCAGAAGTTTTCAGTTCTTCTTCCGGGAATTCCCAGTCATACATATCTTTGCACCATTTTGAAAAGATTTCATAGTACTCTGAATTGTATATTCCGCTGTAGCCGAATATTTTTTTATCTATTCGGGCTTTCATTGCATCACGGATTTCAGGCGGTGTTGCAAATTCCATATCGGCTACCCACATGCGAATAAATTCTTCATCTTTGAAAGGGAAAACTTTTTCAGGGCCTGCGTGAAAAATATACCCACGAAATCCATCGGTGTTAAGTGCATTGGTGTTTCGTCTCTCAATGATTTCGTCAAAGTTGTACTTCATACTGTCTACCTCCTATATGCTTTCTATGGCTTTTTTCAGCTCATAAATATCAGTTATTTGATTTACCCGTCCCCTGAAAGCCGCAGCTCCGTGAACCCCCTTTAAATACCAGCCCACATGCTTTCTCATTTCACGCACGGCGGCATACTCTCCTTTAAGGTCAGCCAAATCCTGAAGATGACAAAGCATCATGCCCTTTTTATCCTCTACGGTAGGCTTTGCAGGCGGTTCTTCGCCCCGCCATGCGGCCAGCGCCTCTCTGAAAATCCACGGATTTCCTAAAGCGCCCCTTCCTATCATTACAAAATCGCAGCCCGTCTGCTCCATAATTGCAATGGCAGACCGGCCGTCGGTCACATCTCCGTTGCCTATGACCGGTATATCCACGGCTCGTTTAACCGCAGCTATAATATTCCAGTCCGCTTTGCCACTGTAGTACTGCTCTCTGGTTCGTCCGTGGACGGTGATTGCAGAAGCACCTGCCGCAGATACGGCATGAGCGATTTCCACGGCATTGATTGAATTAGAATCCCAGCCCGCCCTTATCTTTGCCGTAACCGGCTTTGTCGTGTTCTTCACCACAGCAGACACAATATCATACACCAAGTCCGGGTCTTTAAGCAGCGCCGAGCCTTCTCCGTTTTTCACTATCTTAGGTACGGGACAGCCCATATTTATATCTATCGCAGCTCCCGGGTATTTTTCAAGTTCTCTTGCTGTAAACGCCATGACCTCCGGCTCATGGCCGAAAATCTGAAAAGCAACCGGTCTTTCATCTTCGTATGTGTAAAGCAGCTTGCCGGTGTTTTTGTCTTTGTACCACAGTCCTTTGCCGCTGATCATTTCGCTGAAAGTTAAAGCGGCCCCTTGTTTCCTGCATATGCGTCTCATGGGTGCATCGGTGATGCCCGCAAGAGGAGCAAGAAAAAAGGGATTATCCAATATTAAGTTGCCTATCCGCAAAGTTTTCATGATAATCCCCTGTTATTCTTATTTACTTGCCGCTTCAAGTCTCTGAAGCGCCAGCGCTATGGTCAGTCCGGGAATTACACGGTTTCCTGTGATTTCCACTCCCAAAACTTCATTGATTTTTTTCAGTCTGTATTGAACGGTGTTTGTATGTATTCCCATAAATTCAGCGGTTTTGCTGCTGTTCATGCCTGCGTCCAGTACAAAAGTTTCAAGAGTATCCAAAAGCTGTTTTGCTTTATTATCTCCTTCTTTTCTGAAAGAAGTCAACAATTCCGTATAGTTTTTCTTCTGATATCCCCCCTGCACTTGCAGATTCATGCAGTTACTGGCCAAGGCCATCTCATACTTGGTAAATACTCTCTTATAAGGGAAGATGTATTCCACAAAGTCGCACGTTTCATTGATTATATGGAAGCCGTCTCCTGCGCTTTCTATATCGTCAATGCCCGTCACATGGAAAATCTTGCCCTGCTTTTCTTCTTTAAGTTCGTCAAAGAGCTGTTTACACATGGCTTTATCATTGATTTCTCCGCTGGGTTCGATATTTCTTCCACGGAAAACAACTCCGTAAATTTCATCCTCTTCATTGATTTTTATGATGTTGAGGAAATCCTTTTTCTTATAATCGTCTATTATCTTTTCGCTTTGTGACTTGCTTAAGCCCCTGGCATAAAAGACTGAAACCAAATCCTGAGGCTTGATTCCTACCTCGTCTTTCAGGGAGTAAGCGAGGCTCCTGTTTCCACGCATCAGCGCCTGAACGAACTCGGTCTTCGCATCCCTTTCAGGCTTAAACTTCCACATGCCTATGGCAAGTTCGATAATTTCCGCCAGTTTTGTAATTTCTCCTGATGAGTAATTGTCTTCGTTGTCAACAATCAGCAGATAATACTTTTCGTTATTTATGGATGTGGTTCCCCAATAGGTCAGCACCCCGTCAATGTCCACAAGACTGTAGACGTGGCCTGAGTTAAGGGCTGTTTCTCTTCCCCTTCTTATTGCCTCGTCAATAGTGGTCTTATACCTGGTTTCAACAGCCATTATCGGGTTAAACTCTTCGCTGAGCAAAACAACCTGAAAATCATTGCTTACGGCTGCTTCTCTGAGAGCCTGCTGAAAGCTGTTATGCTTTTCAAAATTCAGCAAATGGAAAATTGTATTGTTTATAAGGCTGTTCTTAAAGTTGTTGCCATACAGCAATTTTTCCATTACTTCTATAATTACATCCGAATAACCGATATTTTTACCGTTTACCAGTATTACAAGAGGGATACCGGCATCTTCCGCCGTATTTATTACCTCTTTATAATTGTGTCCTTCTGAAAAAGGTTCCCGCTGAAATACCACAATTCCGGCAACTTTTCCTTTTGCCAGCGCTTTTATGGTATTGCACTGCATCTGAAAATCATTTCTCATGCCTGAAAATGTGGTTAAAATCAGTTCTTCAGGTTTGGCGCTGTATAAAACCGCCTCTTCTTCATTAACCGCATCCATAACGGAAACATTTTTCACACGATTATCGAGATTTTTCTCTCCTGCAACCACCACACACTGTCTAAATACATCCAGTTGCAGGCAATCTCTAACTGTCAATCTCATATTATTTCACTTCCTGATCCTCTTCTGGAGAGTCGTCATCCTCAAGATAATTGGTATCGTATTTTTCCAATTCTTCTTTCAGGCGCTCCTCTTCTTCTCTGCGAAGTCTCTCGTTTTCGGCTGCTTCTTCATTATCTCTTGCCTTCTTGGCTTCAATATCAACCTTAATCTTTTCAGCCAAACCCTCTGCAGAATATTTGCCTGTAAACAGGTCTTCAAACTGCTCTCCGTCAATGGTTTCCACCAGAAGCAACGCCTCTGCAACTCTTGTGAGGGTTTCCATATTTTCTTTAAGCAGCCTTTCTGCTTCTGCATAAGCTTCGTCTATTATTCTCTTAACTTCTTCGTCAATTTCACGAGCTACCTGATCCGAATAGTTCTTGTGGGTCGTAAAATCGTTTCCGAGGAATACTTCTTCTGAATTGCTGTAATTTACAGGTCCTATCCTATCGCTGAAACCGTATTTGGTCACCATATCACGTGCGACCTCGGTAGCACGCATTATGTCGTTGCTGGCGCCCGTACTGATGTCGTCCAAAGTCAGAGCCTCCGCCACACGACCTCCAAGAAGGTGTATTATGGCATTTTTCATGCTGTTTCTGGTCTCATAACTCTTATCTTCCTTAGGCAAGGTCATGGTAAATCCGCCGGCTCTTCCTCTCGGAATTATGGTAACCTGGTGAACCGGATCGCTATCAGGTATACATCTTGCCACAACTGCATGACCTGCTTCATGGTATGCGGTCAGCTTTCTCTCCTTCTGGCTTATCACCCTGCTCTTCTTTTCCGGGCCTGCGATTACCTTGGTAATGGCTTCTTCTATCTCTTCCATTCTTATAAAGCGACCGTTTCTTCTCGCCGTAATCAAAGCTGCCTCATTGAGCAGATTTTCTATATCAGCCGGAGTAAATCCCGGTGTTCTTCTTGCCAGCACAGCAGGAGTAACATCGTCCGCAAGTGGCTTGTTTTTACTGTGAATTTTGAAAATTTCTTCTCTTCCCTTTATGTCAGGGGCGCCGATAACAATCTGCCTGTCAAATCTTCCGGGTCTCAAAAGCGCCGGGTCAAGTATATCAGGTCTGTTGGTAGCAGCAAGAATTATTATGCCTGAATTCTCCGCAAAACCGTCCATCTCAACCAGCAGCTGGTTAAGGGTCTGTTCTCTTTCATCATGGCCTCCGCCTATTCCGGCCCCTCTTTTACGTCCTACGGCGTCGATTTCATCTATGAACACTATACAAGGGGAATTTTTCTTTGCCTGATCAAATAAATCTCTTACACGGGAAGCTCCCACGCCGACAAACATTTCAACAAAGTCCGAGCCGCTTATGGTGAAGAAAGGCACTCCCGCTTCTCCTGCGGCCGCTTTTGAAATATACGTTTTACCTGTTCCCGGAGGGCCTACAAGCAAAATTCCCTTAGGAATTCTTGCGCCCAAATCCTTGTATTTTCTCGGATATTTAAGGAAGTCAACGACCTCTTCAAGTTCCTGCTTCTCCTCGTCCAGTCCGGCCACGTCTGCAAAGGTAACCTTTTTCTCTCCGCCCTTGACCATTTTTGCACGGGACTTGGCAAACTGGAAGGCTTTGCCGTTTCCTCCCTGATTCATCATAAAGTAAATCAGGAAAATCAATGCGCCTGCCGCAAACAGCGTAGGCAACAAGCCCAAAATTACAGAGCCTGTATTGTTTGGCGCATCGCTCTCGTATTTTATCTTTCCTTCCTGCATCTGAGGGAACAGATATTGTTCGTTTATTATGCTCAGTTCCACTACGGAATTCACATAAGTGTATACCACTTTTTTGTCGCTGATTTTACCGGTAAGTTTTGTATCCGTTACATTTATTTCTTTGATTTCTTCATCTTGAAGATATTGAACAAATTGAGACAAAGGGACTTCCTTAATCTCTACCTTATCTTTATCCATTCCCTTGTATGCAGTTGCCACCCCCAATACCACAAGGAAAAGTATTACATACACAGCAATATTTTTTGCGAATCTTTTCACGTTTTTCCCCTTTCACAAGTCTGTTTCTATCTACAAATATTTGGATGTATTTTATCATATAAATCACAATTTTTCAAGGACTATTATGGTGCCACCCTCATCGGGCAAGGCCTTGAAATTTGCGGAAAACCTGCCTTTTCGGCGTGTCACTTCTCTTGAAAAATACGCTGAAGGCAGTACCCAGAGCACTTCTCTGCCCTTTGCCAAAACCAAAATTTTATCTCTGGAAAGCTTAGGAACCTTTTCATCCACAAAAAAGTCCTGTAGCTTCTTTGTTCCGCTCTTAAACCTGATTATATCTCCGTCTTTTCGTGTTCTCAGTTGAAGCTCATCCGCCTTAACGCCGCTGAAAGCTCCGTATATCCTGCCGGCGCTGTCAGCCTCCGTCCTGTAGTCCTCAAAGGCTTTGCTGCCCATTTCAAGCAGCCGCCAGTCCGCCCTGTCATCTTCTTCATCGTCAGCCTTATGGCAGAATACCAAGTTATCATATTCACGCTTTGCATAAAATCCTTGGGTCAGGTTGCACATGGCCGAAGGACTGTCAGAGAAAAGCAACGAATCAATGGCCTCGGCATGGGCAAAGGTAATGTTCTGTGTCAGCCCTATCTTCTCCAGACCATGAGTATACACTCTCAGCCTGATAGCTTTGTGAAGGCGCCGTAAATGTTTGCAGTCCAAACCGTGTCCCGATTTGCAAAGAGCACGGTCATACTCTTTTTCCGCCTCTCTGTTGAGAAAATCCCTGTCTTCCGATGCAATTTTCCCCAGCCTGTTTACCGTTTCTATTATATTTTCGTTGAAATTTTGTTCAATATACGGAATCAGCATGTTGCGTATTTTATTTCTCGTATAAAGGTTTTCACTGTTTGTATGGTCTATGCAAGGAGCTAAACCTCTTTCTTCGCAATATCTTTCTATTTCTTCTCTTCTCAAATCAAGTATAGGTCTCACTATGGCAATGCCGTTATTGTCATATCTCTTATATGGAATTCCTGCCAAGCCGTCGGTTCCGCTGCCTCTTAAAATTCTGAAGAGAATAGTCTCGCATTGGTCATTGGCGTTATGAGCAAGGGCTATGGCTATCTTTTCTTTCGGTATTCCGAAACCCTGGTCATAAAGCCTCATGGCGGTATCTGAAAAAGCCTCATACCGCACCTTGCGTCCGGCTTCCTCCGAAGTCATGTTCTCTTCTTCCGCAATGCGTCTGCAATCCGCCTTAAACACATAACACGGAACACCCGCTTCTTTGCAGAGGTTTTCCACATACCGCTGGTCCTCGTCCGCATCTCCCGGCCTTAGCATATGATTGACGTGCACCGCATGAAGCTGCCATTCCATTTCATCCGAAAGTCTTTGCAGTATATCAAAAAGGCACACCGAATCAGGGCCTCCCGAAAGCCCTATTATAATATGCATATTCTTTTGCAGCAGATTATGTTTCCTGATAATTTGCAATGTCTTGTTTTTCATAATTTACACCATATTTTTCAACTGTCCGAGCCTCCCTTCTTTGCATGATGGGAGTCGAGTTATTTTAATTCCCTGCCTCACAGAGCGAAATACCCTCATCGCACAAATCTTCGATTTGCACTCTGTGTATTTCGTTTATCTTATGTTAATCAATTTACTCTTCATACCATTCCGGTATAGCCTTCATAAATAAATCATACAGAGAATCCGCAATTTTGATATGCCGTTTATCCATATACTCTACCGCCAGCACCTCACCGGTCTTATTATTAACCTCTATGATAAATGAATCATCTCCGCCTATACACCCACCGCCAAGCTGAAAGAATTGGCCATTCAAAATAAATTCATAATCTCCCGCATAGCTCTCTTTTTCAAAACTGTCAAGAATATATTTTTCGACATTCGTTGTAGGCAGAAATGGATAGATATTGATATCTGCATTCCCAATATCCGCACCAAGCATAAAATAATAATAGCTGGTCACAAAATCTTTTATATCCTGATGTATGCTGAAACCAAGCTTTGATTCCATGCTTTTGAAATCAACATGTGTGGTAACCTCCACTGGTTTCCACTGATAATACCCTTCTCTATCCGGCTCTGAAATTACAAGTCCACAATTAACAACATCTCTCCTTACAGGGCATTTCGGGTATGTACGCCATTTTTTCAAATAACCTATGGTATGTTTTGCAAAGAAATATTCCATAGTGTCCTTAATGCTTGATGAAACTTTTGCCTTTTGCTCCGCCTGCTCCATTTTAAGCGTATATTCTTCTATAATCGGTCGAAGCTTTTCCAATTCTTCCTCGGCAAATAATTCTTTGGCATCATAACCCCAAAAGCGAAGAATCGTTTCCATCTGACCTAAATTTTTTCTGTTACCATCCTCGATACCTATGTATCTGCCGTTTTCTATCAGGAACCCAATATCTGTATTTTCCCTTCTTCCAATTGCTACATAATCCTGCTCTTTCCTAAACTGTGCAATCGGGTAAAATTCCAAAGGAATGCCTTTTAATTTACTTTCTCCCGAAAACTTAAGCCACTCCTTTAAATCCTCCGGTATGGTAATCTGATTTGCTTCCTCCCACTGAGTAATTACATTCTCAGTAGCAGGAGCTCCAAATTCTGCTTTTCCATACTTAGCTTCCAAACGATCACATAAAGCTAATACATATTCTTTTTCTCTGTTTAACTGTGCTACAATATCAGGGCCCTTACGTACAGGCTTTTGAACCGGCTTTTCTGTAGATGTCTGCGGCTGAGATACTGCCTTGGATTGCGGTAACATGTTTACAAGCTTTTGTTCTTTCACATATTTTTCTAAGTCTTCATGCAGCATTATTCGAGTGGCTTTTATGATGAGTGACACATCAACACCCTGTTTTTCCTTACACGCATTTTCAAAAGCTTTATGCATTGGCCAAAGACGATAAAAACTCATAGCCGCCCTTAACGGTTCTGCATATAGTTTTTCTGTATATGCGTCTTTTGTAAATATCTCAGGAACAAAATAAATCAATTCTCCCGCTTCCCGCTCATTGTCACTGGTATAATGTGCATTGCAGTAGCGTTCACCATACAAAATGATAAAATGTCTGTGGTAGAGCATTTTTCCTGTTTCCTGAATCTTTTCAGTAATTACCCGATAATTGATAAGCACCAGTTGTTGATTTTCCACCCTGACACCATAGGCAAGCTGAATATCTGTTATTTGTCCTGTTTCCGTAATCGGACTAATACTTTTTATGGCACGAACTCGTTCCTCATCCGTCAATAACGAAAAATATGGACGGTATCCCTTTTCAGAATTATCCTGTATCGGTTGTGACAACGTATTACGTTCTTTTGCCTTCTCATATAATCTATTCCAGAATGCCATAGTTGTCTCCTTTTCTTTCCTTTATCAGCCGTCACAATAAGGAACAAAACAATATAACTCAATACAAAATATAACAGTTATTAAATCCCTTAAAACACCTCAAATGAGAATACAAATTTCTTGTAATTACTTATTGTGTCGGGAGCGATTGTGTGCAAGGTGCGAACCTCTCCGCAGCCTGTCTTTAAACAGCCGGCGAAGTCGGATACAGCGGCAGCAGGAATTAAAATCTGTCCGAGCCTTCTTTCCTGCTTTTTGGGAAGGCGAGTTATTTTAATTCCCTGCCGGTGGAACCGTTGAGCCGCTGGCTTATCCGGAGCGATTCTATGCAAGATGCGAGCTTCTCCGCAGGCTGCCTATAAACAGTCGGCGAAATTGGGCGTAGCGGCAGTTGGAATTAAAATCTGTCTGAGCCTCCCTTCTTTGCATGATGGGAGGCGAGTTATTTTAATTCCCTGCCGATACAGCCAATGAGCCGTTGCTGGTTAAGGCAGACTGAGGACAAAGCGAGAACCTTGCATAAGAACCGCTCACTCTATTATCGCCACCACCGCCGTCAAGTCATCAGCCTCCCGGCCTTTATATCGCAACTGTGCTGCCGTAACAATTTCTTCTGCCAGTATTCTCGGTCCGACATTTATTGTATTGGCTGCCAAATAGGCTTCGAGCCAACCGGCTGATAAATCATCTCTGTCTGCCTCCGTTATGCCGTCCGAAACCATTATAATCACATCACCGGGCATCAGTTTGGCTGATACATGGGTCAGTTTAAGCCTCGGAATCATACCTACCGGCAAAGCAGGCTGCTCAATCCGTTTTACACCTCCCTCTCTCACGAGGAAAGAGGTTGCAGCACCCATTTTATAAAACTTAGCTTTCCCGTTCTTTTTATCTATAATCGTCAAATCGACGGTAGCAAAGATTTCCTCTCCTTTGCTCTGCTCAATCATGTACTTATTGACGGATTTAATGGCTTTGGCTACAGGCATTCCTACCTTCAAAAGCTTTCTGAGCTTGGCAATAACAGCACGGCTTTCTGCCGCCGCCTTCATCCCTTTACCCATACCGTCCGACAGGATGAAGGCCAGGCTGCCATCAGGCAGCCCGCAGGTGACAGCGGCGTCGCCGCTGGCGCCTGCGGCGGCGGCCGATACCATAAAGCGGCCTCTCGTTATCTTTGCTATCTTTTCTGTTTTCTCTGTTCTTTTCCCTTTCATGCCTGAAATATTACCACAAATCAGGCGCTTATTCTGTCGAAAGGAGGCGCATCAATCAGCAATTATCAATTATTTTATACCGAAAAACACCTTGGCATTCTCCAGCGTTTTGCGGGCCGCCTCCTCATATTCGATACCCTTGATTTCAGCCACCTTCCTTGTGGTATATTCCACATAAGGCGACTTATTGGGCTTTCCTCTGAAAGGAACAGGGGTGAGATAAGGCGAATCCGTCTCTACCAGCAGATACTCTATGGGAATGGCCTCCACCACTTCCACGGTCTTTCGGTTGTTTTTATAAGTTACCGGTCCAGCAACGGACAAAGTCGCTCCCAGCTTAATATACTGCTGCCCAAGTTCACGGCTGCCGCTGAAGCAATGGAGCAGCACACGTGCGTCCTTCTCTTCTTTGCCGTCTGCCCCCGTGCGCTTCGGAAACCAGCCGCACCTTTCATCTGAAAAAGCTCCCTCTTCTTTTAGTATATCCATGGTTTTCTGGTCAGCTTCCCTCGAATGGATAACTATGGGCATTTTAAGCTCATTGGCCAGCTGTATCTGCTTTCTGAACCAATATTCCTGAGTCTGCTCATCGGAATGATTATAGTAAAAATCAAGTCCGATTTCTCCGATAGCCATGACCTTTTCCTTACCTGCCAAAGCCCTTATACGGCCCAGCATTTCATCATCCATGGTCTTTGTATCGTGGGGATGCACACCTACGGCCGCATAGCACCACGGCAGCCGTTTCGCATCCTCTGCCGCCCTTAAAGAGCTCTCCAAATCGAAACCAATATCCATAACATAAGATAAATCAGAAGCCTCGATTTCACTTATCAAGGCTTCTCGTTCTTCTTGTGTGTAGGTATCGTTATTTATATGTGCGTGTGAATCAAATAACATTTTCATACCCCTAACTTACCACTTCTCCGTCAGGCGCTGTAGTGGTAACGATTTCGCAGCGTTTGCCGTTTTCCGCAAACAGAAGCATACCCTTTGATTCCATGCCACGCAGCTGACGAGGCTTTAAGTTGGCAACCACGATTACTTTCTGTCCAACCATTTCCTCAGGCTTGAAATCCTCGGCAACGCCGCTGATTACCTGTCTTGTCTCCGTTCCCATTTTAACCTGGAAAACAAGCAGCTTATCGGCTTTAGGATGTTTTTCGGCTTTGGTTATAAGGCCTACTCTAAAATCTATCTTATCGAAGTCATCGTAGGTTATTTCAGGCTTAAGCTCCAGAGGAATGTTTTCAGGTTTCTTAGGGGCACCAAGCTTGGAAAGTTCCTCCAGTTCCTTCTCGATGTCTATTCTCGGGAATATGGCATTGCCTTTCTTAACCTGTTCGCCGCCCATGGCTTCAAAAGTAAAGGCATCCTCCCATTCAGGGTCTGCATACCACAGTCCCATCTGTTTTCTTATTTCTTTGGAAGTGGTGTGCATAAACGGATAAATCAATACGGATATGATCCTTATAGCTTCCGCCAGGTTGTGCATTACCGTATCCAGCTCCGCCTTCCTGTCAGAATCCTTCGCCAAAATCCAAGGAGTCTTTTCGTCGATATACTTGTTGGCACGTCTTACCACTATCCAGATTTCTTCAAGAGCCATATTGAAGGCAAACTTGTCCATCTGTTCTTCGACTTTGGATGCAGCCCCTATGGCTATTGCCTTTAAGTCCTCATCTATAGCATCTGAAGTCGTTGCCGCAGGAACGGTTCCGCCGCAATACTTTTCTATCATGGATACAGTTCTCGAAATCAGGTTGCCCAGATCGTTTGCCAGGTCGTAATTCATTCGTTTAAGCATTACCTCATTGGTAAATACTCCGTCCTGACCAAAGGTATATTCTCTGAGCAGGAAGTATTTTAAAGCGTCTATTCCGTATCTTTCGATAAGGATAACCGGGTCTACCACGTCGTTTCCTTTGGCGGCTTTGGACTTGGAAACCTTTTCTCCTCCGAGAAGAAGCCAGCCGTGGCCCAGAACCTGCTTAGGCAGAGGAATGCCTGCGCTCATAAGCATTGCCGGCCATATTATCGAATGGAATCTTACTATTTCTTTACCTACAAGGTGTACATTGGCAGGCCAGTATTTTTCATAAAGCTCCGGCTCATCCGGATAACCCAGAGCGGTTATATAGTTTGTAAGGGCGTCAAGCCATACGTAGATAACATGTTTTTCGTCGATAGGAACAGGAATTCCCCAGTCAAAAGTCGACCTTGATATGCAGAGGTCATCAAGTCCCTGATTTATGAATGAAATCATCTCGTTCCTTCTGCTTTCAGGCTGCAAAAATTCAGGGTTTGTCTTAAACAAGTCCAGAAGTTTGTCGGCATATTTTGAAAGCTTAAAGAAATAGGCTTCTTCTTTGGCCGCCTGAACAGGTCTTCCGCAGTCAGGGCAGCAGCCGTTCACAAGCTGACTCTCAGTCCAGAAAGATTCGCACGGAGTGCAGTAAAGGCCCTCGTATTCGCCTTTGTATATGTCTCCGTTTTCATACATCTTCATGAAAATCTTCTGCACTCTCTCCACATGACGAGGTTCAGTGGTTCTGATAAAGTCATCATAAGAGATTTCCATGGTTTTCCAAAGCTTCTTTATACCGTCAACCACTTCGTCAACATAGGCCTGCGGCGTAACGCCCTTTGCCTCTGCAAGAGTTTCAATCTTCTGACCGTGCTCATCCGTACCTGTAAGAAAATGCACGTCATAACCGCACAGTCTCTTAAACCTTGCCATGGCGTCCGCCATAACGGTGCAATAGGTGTGTCCTATATGCAGGTTTGAACTTGGATAATAAATCGGTGTTGTAATGTAATAAGTTCCCTTTTTATCTGTCATTTCAAAGCTTCCTTTCCTATTCTTCGTCCTTCTTTGAAGATGTGACTTTTTTCATTATTTTATCCGTAGCGGCAACAAGAGCCACACCTGCTGCCAAGCCCACTCCCATGATTTTCAGGAGCGATGTTCCCACGTCTTTTGCGCTTATTTGCGGCTCTCTGCCTTTTTCTATTCCCGGTTTCATCTATTTTCTTCTCTCCACATAAGTTAAAATCAAATCAGCGGCTTCTTCTTCCGTGATTCTGCTGGTGTTTATAGACAAGTTGTAATTTTTATATTCACCCCACTTCTGACAAGTGTGGTAATTGTAATAGTTCTGTCTTGCCTTGTCGTATGTTGCAATGAGGGTTTTAATCTTATCCGGGTCGTCTCCATATTTTTCCACGGCTCTCTTGACTCTGTCTTCCATTTCAGCGTGAATAAACACATTTGTAGCTTCGGGCATATCTTTAAGCACATAGTCTGCACATCTTCCTACTATTACTCCTTCTCCCTTTTCGCCTATCTCCTTTATCACCTGAAACTGGGCTAAAAACAATTTTTCGTTGACGGACAGCGGGCTTGCGCCTATTCCCTCATTAAAATTCAACGCAGAAGCAAGATTATAGGCAAAACTGTTCTTCGCTTTAAGTTCTGCGCTCTCAATCATCTCTCTCGAAAAACCGCTTTCTTCCACTGCCATATCTATTATTTCTTTATCATAAAACGGCACATTAAGTTTATCTGCCAGAAGCTTTCCGATGATTCTTCCGCCGCTTCCGTATTCTCTGCTGATGGTTACCAACTTTCTCACAATCTATTCCTCCTCCACAAAGGTGTTGTAGATCGCTTTTATTGCCTTTTCAAAGTCCTTATTTTCAACACCCACAATAATGTTCATTTCACTTGAGCCTTGGTCTATCATACGAATATTTACCTTGGCGTCGCCCAAAGCCTTAAACAGCTTTGCAGACACGCCCGGTCTGTATGACATTCTATGACCTACCGTAGCAATAAGCGCCATATTCTCAAATACATCTATGCTGTCAGGCTGAAGCCTCTGGCGGAATGCTTCTATAACTTCATCCAGTCTGTCGCCCAATGCCTTATTTGACATAACTACCGAAACCGTATCGATACCGCTCGGCAGGTGTTCAAAGTTTATGTCAAAGTCATCGAGGATTCCCAGAATTCTTCTTACAAATCCTCTTTCACTGCTCATCATATTTTTGTACAGGGCAACTACCGTAAAGTCCTTGCTTCCTGCGATTCCGGTTATTATTCTGTCATTATTCTGTCCTGCTTGAGCGCAATCCTCAGCAGTTATCATCGTGCCCGGGTCTTTAGGCTTATTGGTATTTCTTATATTTATAGGCACATTTGCCATTCTGGCAGGATATATGGCATCCTCGTGCAGCACGCTTGCGCCCATGTATGAAAGTTCCCTCAGTTCTTTATATGAAATGCTTTCTATCTGCTTAGGGTTCTTTACGATTCTCGGGTCTGCCATTAGAAATCCCGAAACATCGGTCCAGTTTTCGTATATATCTGCGTTTATGGCTCTTGCCACCAGCGCTCCGGTTATGTCGGAACCACCCCTTGAAAAAGTCTTAATATTTCCGTCCGGAGTAGAACCGTAAAATCCCGGCAATACTGCCCTTTCGTGCTTTGACAGTTCTTCTCTAAGGGCTTTGTCAGTCTCATCAATGAGAATTTTTCCCTTATGGTCAAATTTTATAAGTCCTGCGGTATCAACAAAATCATATCCCAAAAAGGCCGCAACCAATATTGCGTTGAGATATTCTCCTCTTGATGCCACATAATCCGCACTTGGATTTTTTCTTAAATTGGCTCTTATTTCATCTAAATATTTAGGCAAATCTACATCGATTCCCAAATTCAGTTCCACTGCCATGTATCTGTCTGCCACAACCTGAAAAATCTGGTCATAAGGCAGATTGTGGTCTATATGTGTTTTACACAGATATAAAAGGTCCGTAATTTTATTGTCACCTTCATATCTCTTGCCCGGCGCAGAAACCACTATATATTTTCTGTCCGGATCATGGTCTATAATTTGTTTGGTTTTAGTAAGCTGAATTCCGTCTGCAACAGAAGAGCCTCCGAATTTTGCAACTTTTATACCCATTTCAGGCGTTCCTTCCTCTCAAAAAATCTTATGTAATTAAGTCTTAATTATATTACAAAACCCAAGTTTTTTCAACAGCTTTGTCCCCCATAAACAAAAAATGGCCGGCTTTTTGCCAACCATTTCGTTTTAAATTGTTTAAGATATGAGTTTTGCCTTTTTTAAAGCTATTACAATGATTGGAATCAGTATGATATGTAAGATGATTCCCGGAACGGCAGTAAGCAGCGCTCCGCTTATAAACAGCTCCCAAGTGAATTGAGTCTGAGTTACCCCTGCAATGATGAGCCTTGCTATTCCCCATACGATTCTTCCCGCTATCATTGATATGATGAGCGAAACATAAATGTTCACGGTTTTCTTTGAAAGTTTCGCATATAAAATTCCTGCTACAAGTCCATAGGTCATCAGTTCAAAGGCCATAGACACGCCCATGGGCATAATAGGCGGCATCCCGAACAATGCGTATCTCAGGAAGGGCGCAATGAAACCCACTGCTGCGGCCCACTTGAAGCCGCATATGTAAGCGCAAAGCAGCACCGGAATATGCATTGGGCACAGCATATTCCCTATGGTCTGAATCTGCCCGGTTAAAAACGGCAAAAGCAATGCGATTGCAAGGCACAGCGCCGCAAGAGTCAAATCTTTCAGATTGTGTTTTTCATTGGTCATTGTCACGTTCTCCTTTATATTTTCCAAAAAATAAAAGATACAGCCCTTCCGTTCCGGAATGTCTGTACCTTCTGGTAACTCCAAATCAGCTTCTGCTGATTTCTTTAATCATTCTGATTGCTTCTGCAATAAGTTCCGATGTGGATTTATCTCCCACACCTATTATTATATTATTACATTTATTCACAGGAATCAAGATTTTTTTTGCTTCACTTTGGCCTACGGCTACCGCCATTTCAGGTGTTATCTCTCCGAGCAGAGAATCGGCTATGGCTATGCCTATGGGGCCGACTATTATGTCTGCTCTTCTGGCTCCGACAATCACCGCATTTTCGCCCGTGGCGCCGTTATCGGCTCCGGCCTTCAGCATGTTGGCTGTAGCCATGGTATTGGTTCCCACCGCTGTAATTTCAGCTTCCGGAATCAGTTTCCTTACAGCCTCCACCATCTGCTTTCCCAGAAGACCACCCTGGCCGTCTATAACTAAAACCTTTTTCATTTATCTCTCTTTCTTTCGTTTATATCGTCTAAAAGCGATTGGTCGAGTGCTTTTTGCGCTTCCTTAATATCTTTCTCTCCGTCTATGTCCACAACCTGGGTAATCCAGATAAATTTTTTATACCAACCTTTGCTGAGCCTGTCAAGAATGGCCTTGGTACAATCGGGACCTCCTTGTCTCGCCTTTACCATATACACTCTTACGACGATTCCAAAGCTCATGCTTTTAACTTCAAACACGTTTTCATTTTGTCCCAGACGTTCAAGGGTCTGCGCAACGTCTCTGACTATGTCCTCGCATATCACACGCATCCTTCCCCTGCTGCAAATAAAATAAAATGCAATGCCGAAGACTGCACTCAGCGCCAAAGCGGCTCCCTTACCAAAAGGTATCTGCGTTGCCGCATACATAAGCGCTGACGGTATAAACCAAAACCATCTCAAATTTTCCAATTTTTTGCTGTATCTTTCTGCCTTCCCCATAATTACCTCTCTTTACCACATTATTATATGCAAAAAACCCTATCGTTGCAATAAGAAATCAATCATGCTATAATAAATTATTACAAGCTATTTGCCACTCATTCAAAGCGGATAAACTCTGCGATTCATCGCTCCTTTTGCAGGGAATTAAAATAACTCGCCTCCTCATAGCTTCGAAATCGGAGGCTCAAACAGATTTTAATTCCTACTGCAAAAGTTCGCAATTTCATCGGAGCTTATAGCCGCTTTTCAGAAGGGCAAATATCTTGCAATAATTTATTGAGATACTGTTACAGCGTAACTTCAAAATCATGGTACGTAGGCCGTAACATCGGAGGTAAAATTATGAATTTATCAAAACCGTTAAATAAATATTTTGACCACACACTGCTGAAGGCTGACGCTTCTACAGCGCAGATAGATACGCTTTGCAAGGAAGCTCTCGAGTATGATTTCTATTCCGTGTGCGTCAACTCATGCAACGTGGCTCAATGCAGCGAGCAACTTAAAGGTTCCGACGTTAAAATCGCAGCAGTCGTAGGCTTTCCTCTCGGAGCATGCACCACTGCAACAAAAGTCTTTGAGACAGAAGAAGCCTGCAAGGACGGAGCCTCCGAAATAGATATGGTAATAAATATAGGAGCGCTGAAAGAAGGCGGAGAAGATTATGTCCTCAAAGATATAAAGGAAGTTGTAAAAGCTGCTGCAAAATACGACTCAATCGTCAAAGTAATTATAGAAACATGCCTTCTCGATGATGAGGAAAAGCGTCTCGCCTGCCAGCTTTCGGAAATTGCCGGAGCTGCCTTTGTAAAAACGTCTACCGGCTTTTCAACCGGCGGAGCTACGGTGGAGGATGTGGCTCTCATGAGAGAAGTCGTAGGAGACAGACTGCAGGTTAAAGCCAGCGGCGGCATCAGGGATTATGACACCGTTATGGCCATGATTAAGGCAGGAGCTGACAGAATCGGCGCCAGCGCTTCCGTAGCCGTTATGGAAGACAGCAAGAGCCGCATTTAGGAGGTACTATTTATGAGAGAAAGAAATCTAAATATATTCAGAGCTGTTGTCTTTGCTATAATATCAATATGCTGCTTCAGCATGAAATTTTTGGGCGTCGCCAAAGAGGGCTCTTCTTTTCCTATGATAGGTGGTACACTCTGCGCCATTCTCACTATTCTGTATTTAAAACAGGTTTTTACCAAATAATCCAAAACTTAATGTTTTAAAAGATTTAAGCAGGGTTGGCCGGCGGCGGATTGGCTGCAGGTTGGCTGTCTATCGGGCAGCAAGCGGCGAGACTGCCGTAAATCTTAAATTTTCTTTGAATTGCGGCATTTTGACAGCGGTGATAAGGCTCAAATTGCCGTAAAACTCGCAATTTCTTTTAAATACGGCATTTTATAAGCCGTAGGAGGGGTAAAACTGCCGTAAATTTAAAATTTTTGTTAGTTTCCGGCATTTTGGCGGGAAATAAGATAGCAAAAGTGCCGCAAATGAGAGATTTTCTTAAATTTGCGGCACTTTATAATTCAGACGGCTGCGTGACAGCCTCTTTTTATATAAAAAACAGGGATGCTTCAAGCCCTTGAAGCATCCCTTTAATACCTTACAATTCAACAATCACACATTTGAATGTTTATTCTTTTCTTCTTTTAACTGCTGCAACTGCAGTGGTGCCGGATGCCAGCAGTATCAGCAAGAACAATGCCAAGCTGCTGTTATCGCCTGTCTTAGGGGCATCGGTTCCCGTTCCTGTTCCGGTAGCGTTACCGTCATCCGTTTTCTGGTCATCAGGAACGAATTTTACAACGGTATCTGCAAGAGTGATTTCCTGAGTCAGCTCTTCATCTGCGTAGTACTTACCGCAGTACTGGCAGTACCAGTATTCTATGTTGCCGTCTGCTTCAGCAGTAGCTTCTTTTGCAGGTACCTTCACAACATCGGTATGAGCAGGTTCTTCAGCTATCATTTCTTCTGCAAACTTAACTGCCTGGTCGTATCTGAGCTCAAGCTCAAGCTGATACTGGTTGCGGAGAGCCTTATACTCTGCTGAAGGACTTTCCATTAAGTTGTTTTCAACAGATAACAGGGCTTCCTGATACCAGTCGTGCCATGCTTTCAGAACTTCTTTTTCATTTGCAAGAGCTTCTGCATAATCTACGCCGTTTCCTTTAGCATAAACCTGATGATTCAGAGTGTTCTGCTGTTCCTTATCAAATCTTACGAACGCAGCGTTTCTAACCTCTGTAAGCATTTCCTCTGCGAGGGCTTCGTTATCATCGGTAGTGTTTGCCATCATCAATGCTGCTCCGAGAGAAGTGATTCCTACGTTTTCCATTTCGCTTGCGCTCGACATTGCCAGCGTATCTACGGAAGTATGATAAGTATAATCCGTAAAGTGCCATGTCAGAAGAGCCGGAATATTCTGTGCTAGGAATCTTGAGTGGTCACTTCCGCCTTCATAAGGGCAAACGTCTACACGGAATGTATTGTCATGGTGAGCAATTACAGTCTGAGTTGCATACATGTACAAATCATTGAGATAGAAGCCTTCCTGGAACATTCCGTTGATGGAACCTGCGCCCCACAGGGTATGAGAATCAGGCAGTCTTACGAAGTTGCCGTCGGTATCTTTGAATGTATCATCATACGCACTTCCGTCTTCCCAAGGAAGAGTGTCCAAAGTATAGTTGTAAACTGCTGACGGGTCAGGAGTCTTTTCGATTCTCATAACTCCGCCTGTCTTGTCAGGATCTTCACCTGTCATATCCAGGTCAAGAACCGCAACAATTTTTCCTTTTTCTTCAGAGTGGCTGTTCATGTAGCATGTAGCCATCTGCATTTCATCGCCCCACATGAAGGTGATAGTTCTTTCAGGTCTCTCAAGAGTTCCGTCGTCTATCATTTTCTTCATCTCGGTTGCCATGCCAAGGAGAGTTGCAACTCCTGTAGCGTTATCGTTGGAGCTTGGCTCCTGAACGTGTGCACAGAGGAATACTCTCTCGTCCGGTTTAGTTGAACCTTTGATTTCTGCTATGGCTATAGCCTGACCCTTGCTGCCGTATTTGTTGTTGTTCATGGCATAAGTATCGCCGATGCTTACGCTTTTAACCATTACAGGCTTTTCTGCTTTTTGCAGAAGTTCTTTAAGTGCATTGTACTGGTCGTTGGAGAACTGCCATTCAACTATCGGATTTCCGGTAGCGGTCTGTGCGCTTGTAGTTCCCAGAGATGCGCCTGAAGCATATCTTGCGGACTTGTCAAACGGAGCTATGATGTTTCCGTTCTCATCCTTCGGAGTGCTGTAGTTGTTCAAGCTGGACTTGGACATTACTGCAACCGCTCCGACATTCTGAGCAAAGGTGAATGTTCTGCTCAGAGACGAATCGGAAAGCAGCACTTTGCCTCTTAATGTTGCCAGGTCTGCAACTTCGCTGCAGGTTGTGCCGTTGGTAGTTCCGATATATACGGCCTCACCTGTTACTCCTACTGCGTCAGCAGGTTTGGTTCCTGCCGGTTCGGTAAAGCAGCTGTTCCATGCAAGGTGTACTCTCTGGTTCAGTTTTGCTTCTTCTCCGTTTAATACGTTTACACGGTTACCGGAAGCATCTTTCTGTGTTATCCATTTCCACATGTCTTTGATGCTGTCCATGCCGTAGTAATTAAGATAAGTATCGGTTGTCGGGTTAAAAGCTGCCGACTCAACATTTACTCTCTTAATCAACTCATCTTTTCCGTCGAAATCGCCTTCTACAGATACTTCAAGTTTTGCGTATTCAGGGTCCCAAACCATTGAACTAACATCATTGAAGTATGTAAGCCATGCATAATCGTCATCGGTGGCACTGCTCTTGTCATTGCTGCTCTTGTGCTGCTGATCTGTAAATCCGGAACCTGCATCGGTGTATCCGGCTTCAACAAGCTGCTCGTGCACAAAACTGTCAATAACCTGATTCTGCCATCTTCCGCCTGTAGTACGCCAGCCGAGATAAACATATGACAAATAGTCAAACATGTCCTGACCGTCAATGCGATCGCCCAACTTCTCTACTGCTGTCTGCATATACGCCACATCGGAATCCGTTTCTGCGAATGCAAAGCTGAATCCGCTTACGACTAAGCACATACAAAGCAGGAGACATACTAATCCCTTTCTTTTCTTCATAGTCTTCACCTTTCTTTTCTTTCTGAGTCTATAACCGGTTTTAGTCTCGATACCTTTTTGGCTGTTTTATTATATAATGCATGTACAATTAGGCAGCCATGTTTTATACGAAAAAAATTTCATTTTTTCTCGGCGTTTCGACAAAGAGACTATTTACATGTTATGGCTATACAATACCCCCCCCCGCATATGTTTGTCAATAAACTAACGTAAGTATACATAATACTTAAGGCTCTTGTGTTGCTCATAAAAGATTGGTATACATATTTCGTGATTTTCGGGTACTTTGTACCCGGTTTTTGCTCATATGTATACCTCAGGTATGCCTTTTGGAAGGTTTCGTATACTTTGTACCAAAGATGGGCTCAAAAGGTATACTCGGCGGGGCTTCGCTTCCGGTGCGAAGCCCCTCATACAATAAAGCGCCCCTGAAGCCTTTCCAAAGGCTTCAGGGGCGCTATGTTTTCATCTTATTCTATAATCCTGCCTGTTCTTTCAGGGCTTCTGCCTTGTCCGTGTGTTCCCATGGAAGGTCAATATCGGTTCTGCCAAAGTGTCCGTAAGCGGCAGTCTGTCTGTAAATAGGTCTTCTCAGGTTCAAATCCCTGATAATTGCCGCAGGGCGAAGGTCGAAGTTCTTTTCCACAAGTTCGGCAATCTTTTCGTCGTCGATTTTGCCGGTTCCGAAGGTATCTACCAAAATAGATACCGGTTTTGCAACACCTATGGCATAAGCGAGCTGAATCTCACACTTGTCTGCAAGTCCTGCCGCAACCACATTCTTAGCTGCATATCTTGCAGCATAGGTTGCGCTTCTGTCAACTTTTGTAGGGTCTTTTCCCGAAAATGCGCCGCCGCCGTGACGAGCATAACCGCCGTAAGTATCTACGATGATTTTTCTTCCCGTAAGTCCCGAATCTCCGTGAGGTCCTCCTATGACGAATCTGCCTGTAGGATTTACAAAATATTTCGTTTCCTCATCCAAAAGCTCTGCCGGAACAACAGGCTTGATAACATGCTCTATCAAGTCGGCTCTTATCTGTTCCTGAGTTGCTTCCGGGTCATGCTGTGTCGAAATCAAAACGGTGTCCACTCTCTTAACCTTGTCTCCGTCGTACTCAACGGTAACCTGTGTCTTTCCGTCAGGTCTTAAATATTTGAGCGTTCCGTTCTTTCTAACTTCTGTAAGCTTCATGGCCAGCTTGTGAGCGAGGGCTATAGGCATCGGCATAAGTTCAGGAGTCTCATTGCAGGCAAAGCCGAACATTATGCCCTGGTCTCCTGCGCCTATGGTATCAATCTGATCGTTTAAAGTACCTTCTTTATATTCCAGCGCCTTGTCAACTCCCATGGCAATATCTCCCGACTGTTCATCGATAGCCGAAAGCACTGCGCAGGTGTTTCCGTCAAATCCATAGTCGCTTCTGTCATAACCTACGTCCAAAATCACCTGGCGCACCAGTTTAGGTATATCAACATAGCAGCTTGTGCTGATTTCGCCCATTACCATTGCGTATCCCGTAGTAGTGGTGGTTTCTGCGGCAACTCGGCCATACGGGTCCTTTTCAAAGATTGCGTCCAGTATCGCATCTGAAATCTGGTCGCAAAGCTTATCAGGATGGCCTTCGGTAACTGACTCTGATGTAAATAGTCTTTTCATAACGTGTTCCTCCCTTTCATTTCTCAATCCTTATCGTGATACCAAAAAACCTCTCTTTTCGGAAAGAGAGGTCTGCATTCAAAACAATGGTTTCCTCATCTTTCAGAACATTTGATTCTGTAGGATTTAGCACCTTTTATGCTTTTACGCACCTAGGTTGCCGGGCGTCTTTGGGCCTATTCCCTCAGCCACTCTTAATAAGGATTTTCTGTTCTTTTTAATATCTTGCTTGCATATATAATTATATCCCTTTTCACTTCAAAGTCAATCTAAAAGGCAATAATTTATTGTTTTTTCGAAAAAATAATGTATACTGGTTATAATAAACTTTTATAAGAGGTAAGCAATTTGTCAGAGAATGATAAAAAACCAAAATTTAAAGTCATAAGCGGAGGCTTGTCAGAAACCATAGATGACAGCCGCAAAGAGTTCGTGTCTGCCAGCATAACGGATACGAGGCTAATGGGAGTGGTCGGCATGTATGTTCACTGGCGGCTTCCTGAGAACTGCCATTTAACTCATCTGCACCAGTTTTTCTACTTTGATGCGGAAGAATCGGGATTCGATACTTACAGAAGTGTTCTCGGCAACGGAGATTCTCAGGAAATCAACGAAATCATCGATATTGAAAACTGTCTTTTGGGTGGTCTTGGAGGCAAAAAGATAAGCATCTCGGAAAACGAGGCAAAATATATGCTGCAAAGCTATGTTGATTTGAATCTGCGCAGCAAGCTGCCGCTGCCTGACGGTCTTGAAGAATATAAATTTATGCTAAGCCCACGCATCAGACTGACGGATGCCGAAAATTACGTGCTCATGTGCAAACAGTGTCCCGTTTTGGATTCGCCTTACCAAGTGATAAACTATTTTCTCATGCGCTGCTTCAGCAGAGATTTTGGCGCTGCCAAATTTCTGACTAAGGGATATGTCAGAACTGACATATTTTCCGAGCATAAAGGAGCTACTCTGCTTAGAAACGTCATAGAAGAGTCCCCTGATGCAATAAGCGGCACCAATACCGATTATCACATAACCGACGATGACAAGGCTTTCGGAACTTTTGACACTTTTAAAGCCTACATGTGCGAATCGCTGATAGAATACAGCGGAAAGTATTTTCTGCTGATAACGCAGGTTACCCTTGATCATCTCAAAGTTGTAAAATATGAGAAAATTTCCACTTTTCAGGTTTCCCCTGTAGAAGCATCCATGATGACGTCACGGGCGGAGTTCATAACGGTCGTCGATTTGGTACCGTCCTCCCCTCCGTTTACAAGGGGCACCACTGTCTTGAATTCAAAAGCAATGATTACGGAGCATGAAAACGGCAGACTGTTTATGATTTTCCAGCCGCACAATAATCATGTCAAAAATTCAACCTATTTGCTTAACGATGATGTTCTGGGTATCTATTATCTGATTGAAGACAATCAAATAATACTGGCCTCTTACAGTCTGGAGGATATCAGAAGATTGGAAGCGGACTTGGCGGAGTCACCTATGGCTCCTTTTGTAGTTCCTATTTCAAAATACGAGTTCAAAGAACCTGTACTTTTTGATTTTATAAACAGCGCCTTTGATGATTTTGAGGACTTTGTAGCCACCATCGCAACCCCGCCTAAAGAATAAAAAAACGGCAAGCAAGACTTTATATATGCTTAACCGTGAGGCAAAATTTTTTACCTAAAGGGAGGCAAAAAATTTTGCCTCCTCTTTTTTATATTATATATTCTGCCGCCATGGCTTTAATATGCATGGCGCTTATCTTTCAGAAGCGTTTATTTCTTCTTTTCCGTCTTCTTGGCAGCAACTTTCGCATGCGCCTTCTTCACAGTCTGCGCAATCATCTTTTTCGCAGCAGCATTCTCCTTCATCAAAATCATCTCCGTAAAATTCAGTAATCTTGTCCAATTTTTTATCAACAGAAACCGTTTTTCTGCAAAGAATTATAAACATCATTATCAACTCATAAGAAATCCTCAGGGCTACGTTGCCTATGATTATCACGAGAATTCCCGATATGCCGCTGAACAGCTGCACGATTCCCACCGCAGTAATCACGGCTGCCGATATTACATAGAGGAACTTGAGAACATCCTCCACGTAGAACCTGTTAAAATTGAAAAAATTGTATATTTTTTCTTTTGCTCCCGTGAACTTTCCCTCATTCTTTTTGTTCAAAAACGTAAAATAAAAAACTGCGCCTAATATGATTGCAACCAAAATTACTATTATAAAAATAGTTGCCTGATTAAAGTATCCGTAGTAGTATCCATAAGAGGGCATCATCTCGTTTCTCCTTTCAATCTTTAATCCAAAATAACTTTTCATATATTGTAGCATATTGTCGTTTTATGTCAACTGTTGTTCGCAACAGCGGCAAACACTTTTCAACATCAATAAGACCTTTATTTTCCAATGCTTTCGGCTTTTATCCACAGCGCACTCCAAAATCGTATACAATTTAACTCACATATCCCTGTGGATAACTTTAATATCTTAAAACGTGTATTTTTCAACATGTTACAGGGTGAATTTCACTTGTCAAGAGGAAGTTATCCACAGATTTTTGAGGCATGTTTAAGGAATTATTTGTTCTTTTTTTCGCTGTCTATTATTTCTGTTTTTTCGAGCTTTTCCAAGCATAAATTTTCATTTATTCCCTGCCAAATTGCCGATGCCAATTCTTCTTGATATTCAGGGGTTTTTAGCTTCTGCGCTTCGTCAGGATTCGACAAAAATCCGCATTCGACCAGCACCATTGGGCATGTTGGATTTCTGAAAAGGAGGATGTCATTTTTGGTCATTGCTGCCCGTTCTCTACCGTCCGAAATGTTGTTTTCCAAGGACTTTTGAATGTTTTCCGCAAATGCCTTTGCCCCTTGTTCGTCTGCAAGACCATCCGTTCTTTTTATGCTCTCCTTTGGATAAAAAACCTGCGCTCCGTATACTGATGCATCCTCGGGAAAACTGTTGAGATGTATGGATACCGCAATAACCGGATTGCTTTCGTCTATAAGTTTTTTTCTGTTTTTCAAATCCTGCCGTTTCATGCTCTTTATGCTGCCTTCACCGCCGGCCAGAGCGCTGTCATCTGTCCTCGTCATGATGACTTCTACAGGATACTGCATCATTATCTCCTGAAGTTTCAGTCCAATCTGTAAATTTATATCCTTTTCCGCCGTTCCGTCCGCCGCTGAAGCTCCTCCGTCCATTCCCCCGTGACCCGGGTCGATAATTATGACGGGCAGGCTTTTTTCCTCCGCAACCGTTTCCTCTGCCCTTCCAAAGAAACAGTCGCTCCACATTACAACACAACAAAAAAGCAAACTCAAGGCAAACGCTGCGCATGCCGAAATTCTTAATTTCATAATTCACCTCCGGAATACAAATATATGCCTTATCCGACACATATATTTTGAATCCTCAGAAAATTATGCTATACTCTTTACATATAGAAGGAGATTAAAATCATGAAAACAATCAGACTTTTCCAAAAGGACGTATATTTAAAAGAAACCGTTTCAACAGTTACTTCAATTACGGAATACGGCGGCAAAACTCTCATCACTCTTGCAGAAACAATCTTTTTCCCTACGGGCGGAGGCCAGAGCTGTGACACAGGCAAAATAAACAGTTTTGATGTTACGGATGTCTACGAGCGTGAAGATGAAATATATCATCAGGTGGACTGCTCTCCAACCGAACTGCAAGCAGGCGATGAAGTTACCCTGACCATTGATTGGGAGCGCCGCTTTGACAATATGCAGCGGCACTGCGGAGAGCATATTTTAAGCGGCATTTTTTACAGAGAATTCGGCGGGGTTAACAGAGGTTTTCATATGGGTGACCAATACATGACCATAGATATAAGCCTCGAAGAAAACCCTGATTTTACTGCAGTTACATGGGATATGGCAAAGAAAGCCGAACTTGAAGCCAACAAGGTCATATGGCAGAACCTCCCCGTTATCACACGCCATTTTGACAAAAAAAGCGAAGCTGAAAATCTTCCGCTGAGAAAAGCTCTCGCCATAGAAGAAGACATCACCATAGTATGCGTCGGCTCTGTAGACAATCCTTCCGACTGCGTAGCCTGCTGTGGAACCCACCCTTCCACCGCCGGTCAGGTGGGCCTCATCAAAATTTATAAAGTGGAAAGCAACAAGGGCATGTTCAGAATATATTTCGAAGCAGGCAAGAGAGCTCTGGAGCGTTACCGCAGCCAGTATGATATTCTCACCACCCTTGAAAACAGCTTGTCAGCGGGAACCGATGACCTGCTGGACAAGTATAAGTCCCAGCAGGAAAAAAACCGTAGCGCCAGAACTCAGCTCTACCTGTTAAAAAAGGAAATTATCCGGCGGGAGGCTAAAAGCCTCGAAGAACTGCTGTCAAGCGGCTCTGCTTCTCTGCCTGTGCGTGAATATGAGCTGCTCACGGCTGATGATTTGACAGCTGTCGCACGAGAGGTTTCATCCTCTGTTCCGAAAGTATTATTTTTGATACACAAGCCGTCCTGCACGGTTTTCATATGCTCCGACGGTCATATAGACTGCGGAAAACTGGTCAAAGACAATGCTTCCATATACGGAGGGAAGGGCGGCGGAAACAAAACACTGGCACGAGCCATATTTTCAAAATATGAATACGTCCCTGTATTTATAGATTTAATAGAAAAGCACCTGCGTGATTAAAATTTTATCTATTTATCGCTTGACAACGTTAAAGCGATAATGTATAATGAGCTAAACCGTTGATGAAGAGTAAGTAAGTTTCACCTCTTTTTCCACAGAGAGCCGCACGGTGGTGAGATTGCGGCGAAAAACATGAAACCGAATGGACTTCTGAGGGCAAGCAGAAATAAAATTTCAATTTTAGAGTATGTGCGACGGAGTACGACCCTCCGTAAACAAAGTCACGCGTATGTCAGTACGTGTAAAGTGGGCGCATCTAACCATGCGTCAAGCCGGGTGGCACCGCAGGATTATTGTATTTATTCCTGTCCCAGCAGATCGTTTCTGAGGGGACAGGTTTTTCGTTTCTCAAGTCCTCTCAATTATATGATTTAGGAGGTAACTGCCATGAAAAACGAAAAAATCCCATACAAGATATATCTGAGCGAAAACGAAATGCCAAAAGCTTGGTACAATCTCCGTGCCGACATGAAGGACAAACCGGCGCCGCTTCTCAATCCGGGAACCCATGAGCCTATGACAGCTGAGGAACTGGAAGGCGTATTCTGCTCAGAGCTTGTTAAGCAAGAGCTTGACAATGACACCCCATACATTGAGATTCCGGAAGCTATCAGAGAATTTTATAAAATGTACCGTCCTTCTCCTCTTGTTCGCGCTTATTGCCTTGAGGAAAAGCTCCAAACTCCGGCAAAGATTTATTACAAATTTGAGGGTAACAACACCAGCGGAAGTCACAAGCTGAATTCTGCCATAGCTCAGGCCTATTACGCAAAACAGCAGGGTTTAAAAGGAGTTACTACCGAAACGGGAGCCGGCCAGTGGGGCACAGCCCTTTCCATGGCGTGCTCATACTTTGACCTTGATTGCAAAGTATACATGGTAAAATGCTCATACGAGCAGAAACCTTTCAGACGTGAAGTTATGCGCACTTACGGCGCATCTGTCACCCCTTCCCCTTCTATGGAGACGGAAGTGGGCAAGAAAATCCTTGCAGAACACCCCGGAACTACCGGAAGCCTGGGCTGTGCCATTTCGGAAGCCGTAGAAAAGGCCGTTACAAACGAGGGTTATCGCTATGTTCTCGGAAGCGTGCTTAATCAGGTATTGCTGCACCAGTCCATAATCGGCTTGGAGACCAAAGCAGCTCTCGATAAATACGGTATAAAGCCCGACATCATCGTCGGCAGCGCCGGAGGCGGCTCCAATCTCGGAGGCCTAATCGCTCCGTTTATGGGACAGAAGCTCCGCAATGAAGCTGATTATCGCATCATTGCAGTAGAACCTGCATCCTGCCCAAGCTTTACGAGAGGTGTCTATGCTTATGACTTTTGCGATACGGGCATGGTATGCCCGCTGGCAAAGATGTATACCCTGGGCAGTGACTTTATTCCGTCGGCTAATCATGCCGGAGGTCTTCGCTACCACGGAATGAGTTCCATTTTATCCAAGCTTTATGATGACGGCTTTATGGAAGCAACTTCCGTAAAGCAGACAGAAGTGTTCGACGCTGCCTAACAGTTTGCAAGGGTTGAGGGCATTCTTCCTGCTCCTGAAAGCGCTCACGCTATCCGTGTGGCAATAGATGAAGCAATGAAGTGCAAAGAAACCGGCGAAGAAAAGACGATTCTTTTCGGCCTCACCGGAACGGGTTACTTTGACATGGTGGCATATGAAAAATACCATGACGGTCAAATGGACGACTACATCCCTTCTGATGAAGAGCTTCAGTCATATATAAGAAATCTTCCAAAGGTTAAATAAATAAAAGATGGCTGTCTTTCCCCTTGAAGTCCCTGACTGCCGCAAATTTGGAAAAATGTTTTCGTTGCGGCATTTTGTGGGCCTCGAGGGTGGTCAGACTGCCGTAAAAGCCGAAAATTTGCTTGATTCCGGCAGTTTATAGGCTCCAAAAGCAGTTAAACTGCCGTAAAAGTCTAAAATTTGCTTAATTCCGGCATTTTATGGGCCTCGAAGGCAGCAAAACTGCCGTAAATGCAGAAATTTGCTTTAATACCGGCAGTTTAGAATGCTAAGAATAATCCTACTGCCATACCCACCTAATCACTAAAAAAAGTGGGGGCTGTCGCACAGTCCCCACTTTATTCTTAACTTATTACATATACGTTGACGGTTCGTGCGCCCCATTTGCTGCACTGACTTATGTCTTCCATATATAAGTCCACCGTGTTGCCTGTTATGCTGCCTCCCACATCGTTGGCTATGGCATAACCGTACCCTTCGATATAAAGAAGGGAACCGAGAGGTATGACGCTCTTATCCACGGCGCAGGTTCCGTAGGTGCACGGCAAGCCGTATGCGCCTTTCGGGCTGCCCGGGAAGTGATACGAAACCGCTCTTACGCCGCTGATTTTAGTCTTATACTGCAATCCTGCCGGCGTTCCCTGCGTAACATTCATTCCTATTGCTATAACCCTGTTTTGCTTTTCCTGAAGGGATTCGCTTTCATACAGAGTTCTTTCTGCTTCTTCGCCGTCAATAAGCGTTACCAGATAAGTTTTTTTCTCAAGGCCTGTATTGCCCTCCTGAACAACTTGGGTTTTGCCTATTGCCATGCTGTAATCGTTGGTATAGATTGTCGCATACGGTACTTGGATTTCTTCGGTAACATACTCCGTCGTCACACGTTTTACACGGAGTTCATCACCCTTTCGAAGCACATGCCCCGCTTCCGGTTCAACGATGTCCTCTTCTCCTACTTTAATGTTCATCTCTTCCAAAAGGTCTTCCACCTTAATAGGAAGCGTAGTTACCACGGTTGTCTCTCCGTCAGCCGTAACCGGTATCTGAACGGCTTTTTGAATATTTATCTCCATATCATTGGAAATACCGGTGTAAAGTTCCACATCTATGATGTCTTCTCCGTAGACGTAATCAATCTCGTGGTTTTCAATGAAGCTGTCTACTCTCTTACTTGTGGTTTTGTACTCTTTAGTAGTAATTTCGACTGAATCATCTATATTTACTGTAACTGTTTTAGGTGTCGCAAATCCTACTATGACTAAGCCGACTGCTAAAGTCAAACCTGTAACCACGATAGTTCTGGCGATTCTCGGATGTCTTCCTTTGAATGTTATGACAGTATTTCTGTGACCTGCGGTCTTTCTGCCAATTTGTTCAGCTTGGTTTTTAAACCATTCAAGAAATCTATCAACAAGAATCTCGGTCTTACCTTTAGGTTTATCTATCATAAGCCCTCCTATTCTTTGTGACCCGTTGATTTTATCATATCAAGGTCAAAAAGTCAAAGGAAACGAGCATTTTCAATGGTTACAGGGCTTTTCCCGTGTCGTTTTTTGTCGTTTTTATGAAGAAAAAACGTGAAAAATGTGATATTGTATTTATTTCCGTACTTCTCCAAAATTTCTTACAGCATCGGCAGCTTGTTCAAAATAATGGAAAAAATAACCATTCCCAACAATGCAAAAGGATAAGTTGCGCCGTATCCTGCGCCGGGGTCGTCGCTTCCCACCGCCTCTGCCGCCGCTCCTAAACCGGGAGTGGACGTCATTCCGCCGCAGATTGCGCCTGAGAGGATTATCCAGTTCAGCTTAAAAACATATCTTCCAACCAGGAAGCCGACCATTATAGCTATAAAGCCGACGATGAGGCTTACGACAGCCAGAATGGGTCCGGAGCCTATTACCGCTGCCACCGCACCGTAGCCGTAATTCAATCCCACTACAGATAAGAAAAAGCTCAGCGACAACTCCCTTATAACCGTAAGGGTCTTTTCATCCATTCTGAAATGCAGCGGGCCTATCTTTCCTATGTATCCAAGCAAAAGGGCGCTGATTAGAACGCCTCCCGTGGATTCGAGGCTTATATACCCAAGAGGTCCCATATATATTTTTATTGAACCGATTAAGTAACCTGCAAGACACACTGCTACGAAGGAAATTATGCTAAAAGGCTTTGTAGGAACTTTTCTCACATCCAGCGTGGTATGAGCTTCTTGCATTTCGTGTTTGTATCTTTTTCTTTCTTCTTCCACGTCAAACTTAAATATAACGTCCAGGAAGTTTACCGCCAAGATCACCACTATTACGCCAAAAGGATAACCTACGGCTGAGCCGATACCTACCTGTCCCGTAGCCTGATTGATATAATCCTTGCGCATTTCTGCGGTCAGCTCGGGAGTGTTTTCCAAAGTCAAATCTTTGTATTTTTCATTGAGCCTTAAAACATCGAGAATGCTTTCCTTTTCTTCATCGGTTCTGTTCCCGTAATCAGCCGAAAACTCGGTGGCATGAGTATTGGCGGTTTCCAGCGCCGAAGCCAATCCCGGCGAACTGGTCATCGCACCTGTGTAAACGCCTGTAACGGCATAGGCGTTGGTATCTTTGCAAAAAGCAGTGCACGCATAGGTTGCGCTGGCTCCTACAAAAGTTATCAATATTGCCAGTACGATAAACTTTCCTCCGTATTTTTTTATTACCACGCCCAAGTCTTTGGCAGCCAAAAGTCCTATGGATGCCACGAAGATAATCAGAGCTGTCGTAAAAAAGTACGAATTGACTACCTTACCGCCGTTATCTTCGATAATCTGTATAGCTGCCTTCATTCCCGCAGCCTTGCTGTCTCCGGCATAATAAATTTTCTCGGCAAAGCTGTATGCAAGCCAGCCTATGGCAAGACCCGAAAATAATGCTCCCGAACTTCCGAAGCTGAATTTTCCGAACTTTATCTTTCCGAAAAGCAAGCCCGTTATAATGGTTATAAACATCAGCATAAAAGGATTAAGGAGCAAATTGAACAATTCCAATTTTACTATTGTCATAATCAACGTCCCTCAATAATTCTCCTTGCTACTTCATCTCCGACCTCGGATGTGGTTGCACATCCGCCCATATCCGGCGTCAAAGCCTTCTTCTCGCATAAAACTTCCTCTATGATTTCTATGAGCCTCTTTGCCCACTTTTCATTTCCGAAGAAATCCATCATCTGGCTGACCGCCCAAATCGTGGCCAGAGGATTTGCTTTGTTCTGGCCGGCAATATCAGGCGCCGAACCATGTATGGGCTCAAACATAGACGGATATTTTTTCTCCGGATTAAGGTTTGCTCCCGCCGCAAGGCCCATTCCTCCTGCAATGGCGGCTCCCAAATCCGTAAGGATGTCTCCGAAAAGATTGGAGGTTACCACAACCTGAAACCTCTTTGGATTTTTCACCATAAACATGGAAGCGGCATCCACCAGACATGAACCTGTCTTTACCTGCGGATACTTTAATCCCGTTTCCTTAAAAATTTCGTCCCAGAAAACCATGGAATAATTCATTGCATTGCTCTTTGTAATGCTTGTTAAAGTTTTCCCTTCTCTGGACGCAAGCTCATAGGCGTATGCCATTATTCTCTCGCAGCCCCTGCGTGAGAACACGTCCTCCTGAATGGCGGTTTCACTTGGCTTGCCTTTATCAATCCACCTTCCCCGGCCCGAATATTCGCCTTCGCTGTTTTCACGCACGAAAATCATGTCAATATCGCTGTCTGCGTCCACTTTAATCGGGCAAGGTGCCCCTTTTAAAAGCTTTACAGGTCTCAGGTTGACATATTGGTCGAAGCCCTTTCTTATTTTAAGCAAGAGCCCCCAAAGGGAAATATGGTCTGGAACCTTAGGGTCCCCGACCGCTCCCAAAAGGATTGCATCGTGAGAAGACAGCCTGTCAAGGCCGTCTTCATCCATCATTTTTCCTGTTTTTAAATAATAATCGCATCCCCATGGGAAATATGTAAATTCAAAATCCAACGAGTCATCCGCATGGGCTATGGCCTTCAAAGCTTTTACTCCCTCGGCGGAAACTTCAGAGCCTACTCCGTCACCGGGGATTACTGCAATCTTAAACGTTCTTTTCTCTTTCATATCTACGCACTGTACACTTCTCTGCCTGCAACTATGGTTTTTGCTACTTTTATCTTTGAAATATCATGAGGACAGGTAGAGAAAATATCCTCCGTTAATATGGTAATATCGGCATCCTTGCCTATTTCAAGGCTGCCTCTTCTGTCTTCGTTAAAACCTCCGTAAGCGTTGTTTACGGTAAACAGCTTCACTGCTTCAAGCACCGTAAGCTTTTCTTCCGGATGCCATCCTTCCGTATTTTCGCCAAGAGCGTCACGGGTAACGGCAATCTGAATGTTTTCCAAAATATCAAAGCTTTCAACCGGAGAGTCGGAGCCGCCGCAACACATAAGACCTTTGTCATGCATCGTCTTCCACAGATATGAGCGTGACGCCACCTCTTCTCCCATGAGCTTGGTTATCACTTCCTTATCGCTGGCCACGAATACGGGCTGTATATATGCAAGAATATTGTTTTCTTTCATTCTGTCCAATATATCCTTGCTTGCAACCTGCAGATGATTTATGGAAAGGCGCAGCTTTTTATCGCCGTATTTATCAATGGCTTTCTTATACGCATCCATGACGATATCCGCAGCTTTATCGCCTATGGCATGGTATATTATCTGCATATCGTTTTTATATGCATAATCCACAAGCCTATCCGTATCTTCTATGTCGTGAACCAAAACGCCGCAGGTTTCTTCACCTAAATACGGCTCATTCATCAATGCGGTTTTTGCTCCCAAAGAACCGTCTTCATAGAGTTTTACAGGGCCGATTGTGTAATATTCACCACCGTCTCCTGTTCTGTGTCCTCTGTCGATAAACTCCTTCATATGTTCAAAAGCGGTAAATGAAGCTTGTTCACGAACACGAACCGTCAGTTTTCCTTCTTCTTCAAGTTCAGTATAAGCTTTGATTATTCTCTCGCTGTTTCTTCCCGGCAGGGATAAGAAATTATCGCTTTCCACCCCCGTAATGCCATGGGCGTTCAAATCTTTTTGTGCAAAGAGTATAAAATCTTTTATCTGCTTCAAAGAAGGCTCTTTCATCGCATTGTAACAAAGCTTTACGGATGCCTCTGTCAGTATTCCGTTTTCTTCATCTATCTGTTCAATATAGTTCTTGGTGTCTTCAAGCCCCATAACTATTTTCATTGCCTTGGTATTGACCGCTGCCTGGTGACCGCATACACGGATAAACAATATCGGCCTTTCCGTTGAAATTTTATCTAAATCGTATCTTGTAAGAACTCTCTTTTCGTCTGTAAAATTCTGCTCGTTCCAGCCTCTTCCATAGATCCAGCTTTCTTCATCCTCCATCTTTTCGAGGCGGGCTTTTCCTGTCTCTATTATTTCATTTATAGAGCCTGCGTCATGCATTGCATAGGACTGTTTTACAAATGCATAATTCAGCATGTGAAGGTGAGAATCCACAAATCCGGGAAGCACGGTTTTTCCTTTAAGGTCTGTTCTTTCTGTTGCTTCAATGTTTTGCGCTTCTTCGTCACTGCCTAAAAAAGTTATCTTTCCCCCGTCAATTCCCATTGCCGTATATTGGCTTTCTTTTTCATCTATCGCATAGATTTTTCCGTTATAAAATATTTTGTCCACAATAGCCTCCATAATTGCGTAAGAGGCTTCTTTGGCCTCTTACGCAACAATCATTTTAAAATTTGATTCTGTCTACTATTTCCACAAATGGTGCAATCCATGCTCCGCATGCTATGACATGTTTGATGAATTCTTCCAGCATCGCTATATTATGCGGTCTGCCTATTACCTGTGGATGCATAGCCACATTGAGCATTCCGTTTTCGGTATTGGCAACGCCGTAGTCGAAGGTGCCTTTCCATATTTCAAAGGTCTGGCTTTGCGGCTTCATTCCGGTTCTCGTCATTATAAACTCAGAATGCGGAAAATCATCCATGTACCATGATACAGGCATTTCCGTAAAAGCAGCCGGCTCTCCGAATTCATTTCCTTTGTCAAAATTTACTTTGCACGGAGCAGGACGGTAAGGATAAAAATCCTGTCCCATTAAGCTGCTGTCGTACTTAATATTGTATTTTTCAAGCAAGCCTATGGTATTTGGACTGAAATCGAATCCCGGAGAACGATATCCTACAGGTTTTACTCCGATTCTATCCAATGCTTCAAGGCCTTTTACAAAAATGGCTTCTTCTTCCTCGATAGGCAAATCCGTAGGGTCTTCGTGCACATATCCGTGGTGAGCTACCTCATGTCCTCTGGCTACGATTTCCTTACAGATATCAGGATAAGTATCGGCTGTATGTCCCGGAATAAAGAACGTCGATTTCAGTTCGTATTTATCCAGCAGATTGAGGATTCTCGGAACGCCCACTTCGGCGCCGTATTCGCCTCTGGATGTATAAACTTGTGATGTTTTTCCGAAGGATTCCATCCATACCGATGAAGAGTCAAAATCGAACCCCAGATTTAAAGCAATTTTTTTACCTTCAGGTAAATCAACCTTTCCTACTTTTTGCATTTCTACCTCCTAAATTAAACCCTTTATTTTTCTGCAACTTCACCTTCTATTGCTTCTTCCTCGCCATTGTCTTTGAACTGTGCAAATCCTATGCAAGCATATACTGCTGCAATTACAGGACACAGAATCAAAAGGAAAGCATAAGGCGCATATGTCAATGTTGAAATTCCAAGAACAGAAGCTGTGTATATACCTGCTGTATCCCAAGGTATCATGAAGGAGAACATTGTTCCGCCGTCTTCCAGAGTTCTTGAAAGTACCTTTTTATCCAATTTGAATTTGGTGTACTGGTCTTTCATCAGCATACCAGGCAGCATGATTGCCAGATACTGAGATGCTGTCAGACATGCAGTTGCCAGTGAGAGTAACAGTGTTGAGATAACCAGATCTCTTGGCTTTTTGATGATAACCAGAAGCTTCTGCAGGAATGCGTTGAGGATTCCCGATTCTTTCAGGCAGTGGCCCATGCCCAATGTGAGCAGTGTCCATGCTACTACTTCCATCATGGAAGCGATTCCGCCTCTGTTAAGAAGTCTATCCAAATCCGCAACTCCCGTATCAATTGAGAATCCTATACCCACGGAGTCAATCAAAGCCATAACGCCTACATGTCCTCCCTGAGTGATAACGCCCATTATGATTGCAAGCAATGAACTTGCCAACATGGCTATTACAGGAGGCACTTTGAACAATGCCAATGTAAGTACAAATATAGGCACTATGAAGAGTACAGGAGTAACGTTAAAGTTAGCGGCGATTCCTTCCATCATTTCCTTTGCCATGTGCATATCTGCACCGCTTGTATCGGTTCCCATGCTCAAAACAGCGTATAAAATCATGGTTATTATGGTTGCAGGTATAACCGTATAAAGCATGGAACCTATGTGCTTATATACCGTAGTTCCCGAAACAGCCGGAGCCAAGTTGGTGGTATCTGAGAACGGTGACATCTTGTCTCCGAACAGTGCGCCGGATACTACCATTCCTCCTACGAGGCCAAGATTCATTCCAAGTCCGGTTCCTATACCGATAAATGCAACACCGAGGGTTGCAAGTGTTGAGTACGAACTTCCTACGAAGAACGAAACTATACAACACAGAATAAATCCGAGAAGGATGAAGGATGTAGGAGTCAGCATTTTTAGTCCGTAGTACATAATTGTAGGTACGGTTCCTGAAGCCATCCATGTACCGATTACAGTACCTACACTCATAAGTATAAGTATAACGTCTATGGCTCCTCTGCATCCATCTGCATACCATGCGATAACTTGATCAACTTTGTAGCCGTAAACAACCAAAAATACGCCTACAACGATTGAAGCCATTAAGAATGTCACTTTAGTATCAAATCCTATAAATGCAAATCCCAATGCTAACACTATGATTAGTCCGATAATACATAACAACGCTTTTCCGAATGTTATGTCTGGCACTCTTGTTTTTTCTTTCGTTGCCATTTTTTCCTCCTGTTTTACGAGCAACATGCTCTTTTTCTTTGGTTACCTGTTAGTAACGCAATTTTTGTGCCAAAATGTTTTTTCTTGAAATATACTTAACTTTAATTTGATTTAACAGGATTTTCAGCACAATAATCGGATTATTTGGACATTTTGTCCCATTTTATCCTATTTATCCCATTATATCGCCGCCATTTACTTCTATTATCTGACCCGTCATAAACTCTGCCTTATCGGAAAGCAGATACAGAACCATGTTGGCTATATCTATAGGTTGTCCCAGCTTTCCGAGAGGAATGACACCGCCGTAATAATCATTAGGCTTTCCGTTGAGTTTGAGCATGTCTGTGTCTACAAATCCCGGAGAAACAGCGTTTACCCTTATACCCTCCGGCGCAAGAACTCTCGCCATCGATATGGTAAGGGAATTTATTGCACCCTTGGACACCGAATACGGAATTGATACAAAATCTCCTCCGGTCTTAGCTGCGCCTGACGATATGTTTACGATGCTTGCTCCTCTGTCCATCTTTTTTATGGCATTTTTCATGACGAAAAAGTATCCTCTTGCATTGGTTTCAAGGATTGCGTCCCAATCATCCCTGGTAATTTCATCTACGGGCTTGTTTTTTATGCTAAGCCCTGCATTGTTTACAAGACAGTCAATTTTTTCGGGCAATTCCATAGCTTGCTCTATGGATTGAAGATTTCTCACATCCATAATCAAAGGTTTTATGCCGTAAGCCTTTCCCTTTTCCAGAGTTTCTTCAATTCTTTCAAGGCTTCTCGCTCCTGCATAAACCTGATAACCTTCTTTTGCCAGTTCGAGGGCTATAGCCTGTCCTATCCCTGTGGCTGCACCTGTTACTACTGCTGTTTTTTTCATATCAGTTCCTCCTCTAAATGATGTGAATATCTTTTTATTATTTAAAATTTGCAACTTTCGTGCCATAAATCGCCCTTGACAACAAACTCTCCTCAATGTTACAGTGAAAAAAGTAAGAACGAGGAGGTGCTCTTATGAAGCAAGTTGCAATTTTCTACAGAAACAGAGAAAATCCTCATGCAATTCAATACATAGAAAATAATTTTTACAGCGTACTGGGAGATTATATCAACATAACCAACTACTATCTCGACGAAATGGATGATGATGAGGTTATAAGCGCCGATGCATACATGATTTGTTATGAAGAAATGCTCCGCTATATGGTCAACCATGTTGAGGATTTTTCCAAAGTGGTGGTCATCACCAGAAACATTAAGCAAAAATACCTCGAGTCCGTATTGAAAATACCTCCCGGCACCACAGTACTGGTGGTAAACGATTCAAAGGAAAGCGTTCTGCAGACCATGTATATGATTTATGAACTTGGCATCGGCCACATAAAGCTGATTCCATATGAAGAATCTTTGGCAAAAGCAGGCGCTTATGATTATATAGATACTGCAATCGTCACTTGTCATTCCGAGGCTTTTGTGCCTAAACATATACGGAATATACATAACATCCGCAACCGTGAAGTGAGTTTTGAGACATTTCACAAGCTGATGGTCATCTTGGGGCTGGAGACTTCTCCTGTTCAGAGCAATCTGCTCCATAAGGTCAAAGAAACTATGAACACCGACGCCAACTATATCAATAGCTATCTGAGTCACTTTTTGATAGAACAGATGCTCACCAGCGTCGTTGACCAATCGTCGAAAGCCATAGTGCTTTTGGATAACAAAAACATCATACATTACATAAACGAAAAGGCTTATAATATTTTCCAAAAAAATAACGGAGAAGTCTTTTCTTGCGATGCGGTTTCGTCTGCCTTCCCGCCTGACACCACCACTCCTACCAACAGCAAAATCATAACTTTCAATGACATAAATTATCTACTTGAAAAATCCCAGATTTCTTTGCTTGATGAAACCTTAGGATGCTGCCTGACATTCCAAAACGAAGCCGACTTGAGAGAAAAGGAAAACAGCCTGAGCCTTCAGCTCAAGCAAAAAGGTTTCTGCGCAAAATACACTTTTAATGATATTATTCACGAGTCCGAATCCATGAAGCAATGTATAAGCATTGCAAAAAAAGCAGCACTTTCGGATTATACCATTCTTATCAGAGGAGACAGCGGCACAGGCAAGGAGCTTCTGGCTCAATCCATACACAACTATTCTTCAAGACGCAATCATCCTTTTATAGCGGTAAATTGTGCTGCAATTCCGGAGAGTTTGCTTGAAAGCGAACTTTTCGGCTATGAAAGCGGCGCTTTCACCGGAGCACGCAAGGCGGGCAAAGTGGGTCTGTTTGAGCAGGCTCAGCACGGCACCATCTTCCTGGATGAAATAGGTGACATCTCACCGAATTTGCAGACAAGACTTCTCAGAGTTCTTCAGGAAAAGGAGATAATGCGTGTGGGAAGTGATAAAATCATAAGCACCAACGCACGTGTAATCGCAGCCACCAATGCGGACCTTGAGCTTCGCATTAGGGAGGGGCGTTTCAGAAACGATTTATTTTACAGGCTCAATGTAATTCCTTTGAACATTGCGCCGCTCAAGCAGCGCCGTGATGACATTCTGCCGCTGCTAAAGGTTTTCTTAGGCAAAAAATATTATGACCTTAAGCCTTATGAACAGAATACTCTCTTAAACTATTGCTGGCCGGGAAACGTCAGAGAACTGGAAAACGTCGCCTCTTATTACAACACCATGGGGCATCTGCCGGAATCCCTCAGCCACGCTTCTTTCTCCAAAATTGATACATCGGAGCCTTCATCTGATGACACGAATGTTCTAAAGGAAGGTCACGTTCAGGAGAACATCTATATAGTCAGGGCCATTTTAAAGGTAATATCCCAAAATTCCAGCCTGTCAACGGGCATCGGGAGAGGTTCCATACGCTGCCGGCTTCAGGATATGAACATCGACATAGGTGAGGGCGTGCTGAAAAAATATCTGACAGAGTTAAAAAGGCTCGGCCTCATAGAGGTCGGCGTCGGAAGGGGTGGCTCTCATATTACGGAAAAAGGCCTTTCGGTGCTTCATAACATTCAATAGAGGAGATACAATCAGATGAAAAAAAGTATAGGAATAATAGGCGGTATGGGTTCTCTTGCCACATCGGACTTATTCAATAAGATAGTTACTCTTACCGACGCTTCCAATGACAGGGAACACATTCGCATTTTTATAGACAACAACTCGTCTATACCGGACAGGACTGCCGCCATACTTCATGGCGGCCAAAACCCGGTTCCTGCCATGTCGGATTCATTGGCAAAGCTTGAATCCATTGGCGCAGACTGCATAATAATGCCTTGCAACACGGCTCATTACTTCCTGCCGGAGCTTGTGAAGCGAACGTCGCTGCCCTTTATAAGCATGATAGATGCTACGGCTTTGGCTTGTGCCTGCGACTTTCCCGGCAGCACCGCTGCCATACTTGCCACGGAAGGAACGGTCAAATCAAGGATATATCAGGAGGCATTATCAGCGAAGGGTGTGGATTTCTTGGAGCCTGATGCTCACGAGCTCTCCCTGCTTATGGACGTAATATACGGCGGTGTCAAGGCAGGACAGCCTCCGGCAAGTTACCGCAATGCGCTGATGAACGTCATCGACTCAATGAGGTGCCGAGGCGCTGATTACTACATTCTCGGCTGCACCGAACTTCCCATAGCTTTCAGCTCCGCCCTAAGCTCGGCGCCGGGCTCTCCGCTGAGTTCGCTGCCGGACTCACTGCCAGACTTGCAGGCAGGCCCACCTCTAAACCCGCTGCCGCCTACCATAGACCCGACCTGCGAGCTGGCAAAAGCCGCCATAAGGTTCTGCGGTTACGATGTGAAGCCGCTGTAGCGCCGCTTTATTATAATTTTAAGATATTATACTTTTGAGAGAAAACGGTATACTTTGTATACCGTTTTGCCGTATAGGTATACCTGAGGTATACTTATTTTGACTTTTTGTATACTTTGTAGAAGAAATTCCCAAATCGGTATACATGCTTACATTATTTTCCAAATATACATTTACATAATTTTCCATATATGCTATAATTGGGATATGAATTACTATGAAATAACCAAATCAGACATTGAGACTCAGCAGCATCTGCTTGACAAGTATAAAGAGCAGCTCTTGAAACTGCCGGACTACAATATGGTAAGCCAGCGCAAGGGCAACAATATAATCTACTATTTGTGCAAAGGCAAGAAGCGCAAGTGTCTTTCCGTCAAGGACCAGGCTCTCATACACGATATAAAAACCAGGCATTTTATGCAAGCTGCAATTCGTACCCTTGAGAGGAATGTCAGGTTGCAGCAGAAAATCATAAGCTCATATAAACCTTATGATTATGCGGCCATCAACAATTCTCTTCCCAAGACATATCGTCTCGATAATCTGCCTCAGCCTGTAATAATCCATAATGATTCCGGCAAATTGCTGCACAGAACATCTTTTGGTTTGCAAGTTCGCTCCAAGTCAGAGGCGCTGATTGCGGAAATCCTGCATGCGGAAAATATTTCTTTCCGGTATGAGTTACCGTTGACATTGTACGATAACGGTTCTCCCGCCATAGTGCATCCTGACTTTACCATATTTACTTCCGGCAAAGGCAAAGTATATTGGGAACACATGGGCATGATAGCCAATGAAGATTACAGGACCGGAGCCGTAAAAAGGTTTGCACTTTACTGCAACAACGGCATAACTATGCCTGATAAGCTGATGATAACCATGGACACCGTAGACGGTTCCATTGATGTGCTGGCGGCAAAAAAGCTTCTCGACACGGTGCTATCCCTAAACAATGCAACATAAGCCCACCCGCACAACATAAAGAGCCTCCCTTGCGGGAGGCTCCTCAGCGTTTAAAACGTTTAATAAGATATTATTCTTCTTCCATTGCCTTCATGTCAGGATCGAAGTGAAGCTCACAGCCTGTTGCAGCCTGAATGTCTTCCTTAGTGTAATCAGGGTGAAGTTCAACAACCCAGATTCCGTCTTCTCTTACTTCCATAACGCCCATCTCAGTGATAATCTTGGATACGCACTTTTCTGCTGTCAGCGGAAGAGTACATTTCTTTAAGATTTTATGATTTCCTTTCTGAGTGTGAAGCATTACGATAATAACTTCAGGACATCCTGCGCACAGGTCCATAGCGCCGCCCATACCTGCAACTTTCTTGCCAGGTACAATCCAGTTTGCCAAGTCGCCGTTTTCAGCAACTTCCATAGCGCCCAGTACTGTAGCTCTTACGTGTCCGCCTCTTACGAGACCAAATGACTCTGCTGTGTCAAAGAATTTTGCTCTTGGCACTGCTGTAACATAAGTTCCGCCGGAGTTGATAATATCAACGTCCAGGTTGGAAGCGTCTGCTACTGTATCGATTCCAGCAAATCCGTTTTCTGAATGGCATGTAACCATGATGTCTTCAGGAAGGTAATCTGCAACCATTGTAGGAAGACCTATTCCCAGGTTGATGAAATCGCCGTCTTTAAATTCTTTTGCGCATCTCTTCGCAATTCTCTGTTTTAAATCTGCCATCTCTTTTCTCCTTCCGCAATAGATTCTACCAGAACACCTGCAACTGCAAAGTAGTCAGGGTCGATTTCGCCGATTTCCACAATCTTCTCAGGTGCGATAACAGTGTGCTTTGCAGCTCCTGCCATAACGTAGTTGAAGTTCTTTGTAGCCTTAGCGCAGTAGAAGTTACCGAATTTGTCAGCAACTGTAGGTCTGATGAAAGCATAGTCTGCATACAAAGGCATTTCAAATAAGTACTTCTTGCCTTCGATTTCCATAACCTTCTTTGTTCTGCCCAGTTCATCAGGTTCTGTTTCCATTGGAGTAGCAACGCCTGTAGGAGTCAGAACTCCGCCGAGGCCGTAAGCTGCTGCTCTAATCTTTTCTGCTAAAGTACCCTGTGGCACCAAAGTATATTTCAGAGTTCCCTCTGCAATCTGTTCGTTAATCTTAGGGTTAACACCTATGTGGGAAGCTATAAGATGGTCAACCATGTGGTTTTCCAGAAGCTTGCCAACACCTCTTGCAGTCTTTCCTGCAAATTCGCCTGCCGGCTGACCTGCATCAAGTCCACCGTCATTTGCGATTACTGTAAGATGTTTTACACCTTTTCTTACAAGCGCATCCATAAGAACCTCAGGAGAACCTGTTGCCAGGAATCCGCCGACCATGATGGTCATACCGTCTTTTACGCCTGCAACTGCTTCGTCAGCAGTCATAATTTTGTTAATCATGTCGTTTCTTCACCTTTCTATATTATTTCACGCATACCGCTTTTGCGGTACACTGATTTTGGCTATCTGTCTTCGATATTAGGCTTTTTCTGCCAGCCTCTCTTAACAACTTCCTGCATTATGTAGGACATAACGTGCTCAGCATACTTTCCAGGACCGAAACCTGCGTCGTAGCCCAATTCCTGAGCAAGCTCGTGAGAAATTCTAGGGCCGCCGCAAGTCAGGATAACCTTGTCACGGAGACCTTCTGCTTCAAGGAGTTCTACCATCTTGGTCAGCTGCTTGATATGAATATCTTTCTGAGTTACAGTCTGGGAAACCAGAATAGCGTCTGCGTTTACTTCTTTGGCTTTTGCTATTAAAGCTTCACAAGGAACCTGCGAACCCATGTTGTAAGGTACTACGTTCTTGAATCTTTCAAGACCGAAGTGACCGTGGAAGCCCTTCATCTGAATGATAGCGTCAATACCTACGGTATGAGCGTCAGATTCAATGGAAGCGCCTACTACTGTAATGTCTCTTCCTACGTTTTCGCCGATCCAGTCGCCGCACTCTACACGGTCCATAACAGTACCTTCTACTTTAGGTACTTTAATTGCAGTATAGTCTATAGTTACCTGAGCTGCTCCGTATACAACAAAGAAAGTGTATCCCGGAGTAAGTTCACAGTAGTATGTTACGTTTGGTTCTTCAAAACCCATTTTCTTAGCATATTGTTTTGCACATTCTTCTGCTTCTTCGCCGTAAGGTACCGGAAGAGTGAACGCCATTTCAACCTTACCGTCATTTAATGCGTCACCATAAGGCTTAACGCAAGTTAAATCAACCTGTACAGTTGCTGTCTTGTTATCTGTCATTGCTAACTACCTCCTTACTCATGATCCATAAACAATGGGATGAACGGATTGAAGTAATTTTCACCCTTAGTGCAAACGCCTTCAAGACCGTGTCCACCGTCAAACGGACGTTTTACGCCGCCGAACTTGCCCTGTTCGATAGTTGAGAACAATCCTTCCTTCTCAACATCTGCCAAAAGAGCGTCAGCCTTTTTCAGAACTTCCTGAGCACGCTTCTGAACGATACCGTCTTTCTTAAATTCAACTTCATCTCCGATGTGTCTGCAGTTGTTGAAGATATATTTTGCATTTTCGATTGCAAGGTATCTATCCTGCATATGAGGAGTATGAATAGCTTCCGTAAGCATTCCTGTCAGCAATATTGACTGGTTTGACCAAACGGTTACAAGGTTGAACAGTGCATCCTGCAGATGTCCTCTGAAGATGTTTCCTGTCATGAACTTTGTAGGCGGCATGTATTTTAATCTTGCCTTAGGGAAGATTTCTCTTGCCATGATAGCCTGTGACAGTTCAAGAAGGAATCCGTCCTCTGTGGATGGGTCCATTTCGAAAGCGTGTCCAAGTCCCATCTGTTCTTCAGGGATGTTGGCCAGTACTGCGAACTGTTCATTGATGAACTGTGAAGCAGTTACGGTGTGTGCGGATTCTATAGCGTCATCTGTTGTCAGGTAGTTATCTTCACCTGAGTTAAAGATGATACCGCAGTATCCTATGATAACTCTGGACATGAACTGGTCAACCAGAGTTCTCTGCATATTGATGTCTCTGAACAGGATTCCGTAGATAGCGTCGTTAAGCATAACGTCAAGTCTTTCGAGAGCTCCCATTGCAGCGATTTCAGGCATACACATTCCGGATGAATAGTTACACAGTCTTATGTATCTTCCTACTTCTTCGCCTACTTCATCAAGAGCTTTTCTCATGATTCTGAAGTTTTCCTGAGTAGCGTATGTGCCGCCGAATCCTTCTGTAGTAGGTCCGTAAGGAACGTAGTCGAGAAGTGACTGAGCAGTTGTTCTGATTACTGCGATTACGTCAGCTCCCTGTCTTGCAGCTGCCTGAGCCTGAACAACGTCCTCGTAGATATTACCTGTAGCTACGATTACATAGATGTAAGGTTCCGGACCTTCGCCGATAGTTTCAAGGTACTCTTTACGTTTTGCCTTCTGCATGTCGATTCTTTCAAAAGTAGCCTTGATTGCAGGTTTCAGAGCTTCAGCAGCTTCTTCCTGTGAGCATGTAGGAAGCTTTGTAATATCCAACTTTCCTGCTGCCATTTCCTCTGCGATTTCCTGCGGTGTTTTACCGGTCTGAACTATGGCATTTCCAATCCAGTAAGCTGCTCCTGTAGGCAGCGCACCTGCTTCTTTGAGCTGGTCCACTACTACGTTTGGAAGCGGAGTGTCAACATCGTCAACACCGTCAACGCCCAAAAGTCTCACGATTGTTCTCTCTGTTGATACTGTGGTATGGCGCTCAATAAATTCCTGCATGTCGTGAGCAATGTTTGCCGCATGCTGGCGAGCGCTGTCAACAACTTTTGGGTCAAGGTTTAATTTGCTTTTCATCCTTTTTCTCCTTATCTGATATATTTTTTTGCTCCGTCTATAATTGCCTTGTCAATTCCTAACATAGCAGCTATGCTCAGAGCGTCCTTAGGTACTTGTGCTTTATTGTCTACTCTACACAGACGGTAATCCATGTATTTTGATATTATATTTATCCTGTCACGACGGTTTGCGTGCTGTATCTCGCTGTTAAGTAAAGTAAAGTTGCAGTCGGCAAGTCCTCTCACCTGCATATTTACAATATCTTCATGCTCGGTTACAGACTCAAAGTGGGTCGTAATCAGGGAAATATACGGTTTTTTGATTAAGTAATCCACCAAGCTCTTGGTCAGTGCGGTTCCCTCTGTAGGATTGGTTCCGGAGGCTATTTCGTCTACCAATATCAGGCTTCTGTCCTGCCCGCGGTCCAAAATTTCTTTCAGTTCTTCCATTTCGGAGCCGAAGCTTGATAAGCCTCTTTCCACAGACTGAGAATCTCCTATGAGAATCTGCATATAATTGGAAAGTCCCACCTTGGCAGATGCTGCCGGTACGAAAAATCCGTACTGCGCCAAAATCGGAATCTGACCTGCCAGTTTGAGGGAAATGGTTTTGCCTCCCATATTGGCTCCCGTAATGAGTGTCACTCCGTCCTTTAATGAGATTGAGACAGGGCAGTATTCCTTACCCTTGGATTTTATAATATCCTCAACCTGAAGGTTTCTTCCGTCTACAAACTCAACTATATGTTCGTCGACAATTTCAGGTTTTATAAGGTCGTGCTTGATTGAATAGATAGCTCTCGCAAGAGCCAAATCCAGCGCTCCCATTTTTTCGCAGTTTTGCAGAATTACGTCCGCTTTAGCCGATATTTTTTTGGAAAGATCGCTTCTTATTCTCTCTTCTTCTTCTTCAATGTCGGCATTTATCTTTTCTACTTCATTAACATAGTCGTAGATTTTTTCGGTAGGCTTAAGCTGCATGGTCACGCTCATGTAGTCCTGGTCTACAACCTCCAGCTCCTCAAGGCTTTGAATCTTTTCAAAGTCCGGATGCGACCTTGCAACTACAATATCGAATTTAGGAGTAAGATGAACGCCATGTTTACGCCTTAATTCTTCTCTCGTTTGCTTTTGCTCTTTTCTTATCAGCAGTTCATACTCACGCTTTTTGGTGCGGTACGCTCCGAGAAGTTCACTGAATTCGTTATAAATGTAAAAGGTGTTTAAGCGGTCGCCTCTCGGGTCAAGCTCATCAAGCAGGTCTTCTGTGTCATCAAGAAAATATTCCTCCGGCACGGTATTCACTGCCGGCGCATCTTCATCGGCCCGGAAAGCTGCTTTTTCTTCTTCGCTTTGGGTTTGACCCTCCATCTTACATTCAAAGACGCAATGGGTGCCCTTATAGTCTCCTATATCATGTTCTATGGTGAGCTTGCGCAGCTGTCTCATCTGTAAAAGCAAGGATTTGACTTCGTAAAGCTCCACCGTGGAGAGGATGGTGCTTCCGCTCCTTTGAACAGTCAGGGAAGGATCCTTTATCTCCATAAAAACTTCCTGAATCTTGTCGGTAAGAGTTTTATTTTGCTTTACAAACTCAATCATCTGTCCTACGCGTTCCAGCTCGCTGCGAAGTTCTTCTTCTTCACCCGGGTAGTAGGGTCTGATTTCTTTAAGCTGTTTTTTTCCGAAAGGAGTGTTCAAGTCAAGATTAAACATCACATAATCAAGGCCCGTCTCTCTTCTGGTCTTGATATTTGCCAGTCTCCTGTTTTTTCCCTGTTTCATAACTACATCCTTACATCTACTATAGGAATATCCGGAATTGCCTTTTGCATCTCGGCAAGAAGAAATCTGTTATCAAATGTGTATCCTGCCGGGGCCCACGGATTTACGGTGATAGCCGCAATCTCGATATTTTTCAATACACTGACACGGAAGCCTTTCTTTCTGAAAACTCCCCAGTCCATAGCGTTTATAAATATCTTAGTCGGGTCTTTAAGCACAAACTGAACCTTCTTTAAATTTTTAAGGCTTATATCAGAAATAACGCTGTTGGTAAAAGCGCCCGGAATATATATATATTTAGTATCCTCGTCAATGGCTCCGTTGATTTCCTTTGCAGCTCCCAGACCTGTCGCCAGGTCGAGCTTTTTTACTTTGCCTTCGCCGTTTACGAGCATAATCTTATCGTCAAAGTTATTGCTTTCTATTGCATCTCTTATAACGCCTTCTTCAAGTTCAGGCGTTCTGTATAAATTCACGATGTGTGCCGTTTCTTCCACAACCTTGTTAAGCTTTCTTGAAAGAACGGCTCCCGTGGATAATATAATTGCATCGGATGTTTCCGGTGATGCTATGGTTTTTCTGTCGATAGCTCCGTCAATTAAAATCAAATCGCTGCCAAGGTCAAGCATTTCCTGGCACAGAAGCTTCTGTTCGGCGTTTATAACGGGACCTGCAACCTGCACATAGCCCGATTCTCTTACCCTGCATATGAGCAGGGCTCCTATCGCCGTAGAATAATTTGTTTTTTTCAGCACTTCCAATCCTGCATCTGCAAGGTCGTATAAAAGTGACGGTACGGCTACGAGCATGTTCTCTTCCAGATAAACTCTGGGTTTTTCTGTGCCCGTTACCAAATCCTGCGTTTCGCCATCTCTGCCTGTCGAGGTTACCCCCAAAGTCATGCCTTCGTCGATGGCCTCTTCTATGAGATAATTGAGGGCTGTGGTCTTGCCGGCATTTTTTGCCATTCCCACAATGGAAATGGTCTTATATTTAGTTGATAAATCGTAAATAAGCCCCATTATTATATCCTTATTTCGCATCTATAGGGGGACCCGAAGGTCTCCCTATAGACAGTTTTTTTGTTTTCAGATTTGAAAGATTAGTGTTTGTTTCTTTCGTGTCTTGCCAGATTGCTTGGCTCCATGTACTTGATTTCAGGACCTTCGCCCAGAGCTGAAACGCCCTGATACTTGTAAGTCTTCTTGCCTGTGCAGTAATCGCAAGTGCAAGGAAGATCAGGCAATGAAGGTTCTGTATAAGTTGTGATAACGCCTTCGTAGTTTCTCAGAATTACCTTGTGAGGAGTCTGGGAAATTATGTACTGAGGCATTACAGGAGTCTTTCCGCCGCCGCCAGGAGCGTCTACTACGAAAGTAGGAACAGCGTATCCTGAAGTATGTCCTCTCAGACCTTCGATGATTTCGATACCCTTTGAAACAGGTGTTCTGAAGTGTTCGATACCCATTGAAAGGTCGCAGATGTAGATGTAGTAAGGTCTTACTCTGTTCTTAACCAGAACCTGTACCAATTCTCTCATGATGTGCTTACAATCGTTAACACCTCTTAAGAGTACTGACTGGTTTCCAAGAGGAATACCTGCGTCAGCAAGTTTTCTTACAGCTTCCATTGCATCCGGAGTCATTTCCTTAGGATGATTGAAGTGAGTGTTCAGCCAGATTGGGTGATACTTCTTGAGCATGTCGCACAGCTTGTCGGTTATTCTCATAGGCATAACGACAGGAGTTCTTGAACCAAGTCTTACGATTTCTACGTGGTCAATCTTTCTCAGTTCGCTGATGATGTATTCAAGAGTATCGTCCTCTACTAAGAGGCAGTCTCCGCCTGACAGCAGTACGTCTCTAACCTGAGGAGTCTTTCTGATATATTCGATACATGCATCGATATCTTCTCTTGATCTTGCACCGTCGGTTTCACCTGCAAGTCTTCTTCTTGTGCAGTGTCTGCAGTACATTGAGCACTGGTCTGTAATCAGGAAGAGAACTCTGTCAGGGTATCTGTGGGTAAGTCCCGGAGCCGGTGAATCTGCGTCCTCATGAAGAGGGTCAAGGTCATCAGCTTCTGATCTGTGCATTTCTGCCAATGTTGGAACTGCCTGCATTCTAACCGGATCTCTCGGATCATCAGGATCCATAATGGAAGCATAGTAAGGAGTGATTCCTACTCTGAATCCGCCGATAACCTTTTCGATGTCGGCTCTTTCCTGCTCTGTCAAGTTTACAACCTGAGCAATTTCTTCTACTGTTGACAGTCTGTGTTCAACCTGCCAATGCCAGTCGTTCCACTGTTCATCTGTAACATCCTTGAACAAAGGAATGTCTTTCCAATTTCTAACAGCCATATTAAATCTCCTTAAATTTCTTTTTTATGTACTATGCGTACATTTCTTCAAATAACTTTCTGAGGCCTGCGTGTTCTCTTAAGCACTGCAGAGTGATTGCAGCGTGGCCCTTAGTGTATCCGTTACCAACGATCATGTTAACGTCTTTACCAACACCTTCTGCACCAAGTGCTGCCTTAGTGAAGCTTGTTGCCATTGAGAAGAAGTAAACGGTTCCGTCATCTTTACATGAAAGGATTGAAGCCATTTCTGTATTTTCAATGTTTACACAGTTGATTACTACGTCGAATAATTCTCCGTTAGTTAATTCCATAGCTTTGTTGTACATTCCAACTGCATCTGTAGCGTCCATGTGGAAGTATTCGTCAGCTAAATCAAGATCTCTTGCTCTGTCTTCTGATTTCTGTGAACCAGCAGCGCAAACTACTAAGCCTGTAACGCCAGCTCTCTTCTTTGCTTCGTATAAGCAGAGAAGTCCGGATTTTCCGCCGCCACCGATAACGAGGATCTTCTGACCTGACTGGCATAATTTAGCAGCCTGTGCAGGAGCTCCTGCTACGTCTAATGCTGATAATGCAAGACCTTCCGGCATATCATCAGGAATAATTCCATAGATACCGCTCTGGAATAAGATTGCCTGACCTTTGATGTCAACCTGGTCGATTGATGGTCTCATCTCAAGGATTTCGTCAATTTTCAGAGGAGTCAGTGACAGTGATACTAATGTAGCAATCTTATCGCCAACCTTTAAATCTCCTACGTAAGCAGGTCCGATTTCCTTAACTGTTCCAAGTAACATTCCGCCGGAACCGGTCCATGGGTTTTTGTGTTTGCCAGCTTTTGCTACGATATCCATCATTGTCTTTTTAACTTTTTCCTGATCTTCAGGGGAGTTCTCAATGTCTGCCGGCTTCTTGCCATCACATGATCTTCTAACGATTTCTGTGAAAGAAGCGGAGTCAACGTTTAAAGTCTGAACGTCGATGAGTACTTCGTTATCGTAAATTTCCATAGTGTTATCAATAACATCTGCTGGCTGTGGTAAAACTCCTTTTGGGGAGATTACACGGTGTGTACCGTAAGGGCTTCCTTTTTTCATTTTTAATTTCCTCCTAGAAAAATGTTTTTTATATTTTTATACTCGAAAAAAATTCAAGCATAAGTTGTCATGTTAATTATATATCAGTTCACGATATATTGCTATAAAAACTTGAAATAAAATTATGAATACATAATACAATTATGCATAAAGCTGTGCAAACAGGTTTCTTATTCTTTCATCCTCTCTCAAAATCTGCAAAGCTACGTTGGCATGTCCTTTTGTATATCCGTTTCCTATCAACATATTTACATCTTTGCCTACGCCCTCTGCACCCAGAGCTGCCTTGGTAAAGCTTGTTGCCATTGAGAAGAAGTAAACCAGTCCGTTGTCTTTAGCTGCCATAATCGACGCCATTTCCGTATTTGGAATGTTTACTACGTTGATTACAACATCAGCCATTTTTCCGTCAGTCATTTCGTATATTTCTTCATACATTGCCATGGCGTCCGTAGCGTTTACTACTGCGTATTCGTCTGCCACGCTCACCGACATGGCTCTGTTTATGGATTTTTTAAATCCGTCAACACATATTACGGTTCCGTTTATGCCTACCTGCTTTTTAGCCTGCCAGCAACAAAGTATTCCGGATTTTCCGCCGCCGCCCAATACAACTACGGTGTCTCCCGGTTTGCAGATCTTTGCAGTCTGCGCAGGAGCGCCTGCTACGTCCAGCACCGATAATGCCAGAGTCTGAGGTATATCTTTTGGAAGTTTTGCATAAATTCCGCTCTGGAACAGGATTGCCTGTCCTTTAATATCAATCTGGTCTATCTCAGGTCTTATTTCTGTGATTTCATCTATTCTGAGCGGTGTCAGTGACAACGATACGAGAGTTGCGATTTTGTCTCCCTTTTTCAGGTCCCCTACATAATTAGGTCCTACTTGTGCAACTTTTCCTATGAGCATACCGCCGGAGCCGGTCCATGGATTTTTGTGCTTTCCTGTCGTTTCTACAATATGAAGGATGATTTTTTTAATTTCTTCTACATCTCCTCCCGCTCTTTTTTCAATTTCTGTAAACGACGCAGAGTCTATGTTTAGAGTATGAACATCGATGAGCACCTCGTTGTCAAATATCTCCATATTATTATCCACAATTTCTGCGGGCTGTGGAAGAACTCCCTTTGGTTCAATTACCCTGTGGGTTCCGTAAATGTCCCCTTTTCTGAATTCCATTCTCTCTTTTCTCTCTTTCTTTCAATTCTTAGCCACATATATAAAAAGCAAAATTTATGCCAACAACATATGCAAATGTTGTAACTCTCTGCGCAGTTGCATTTCATGCCATTTCGTTAAAGAAAGTGCAAATTATTGGTTGTCATGATTTTCCATTTTTGAACCGTTTTTGTTTCATAGCAAAACAATGCGAACATAAATCGGTTCGCATTGCTTATTATTGGTTTCACAACCTATAATTCGTACTTTTTCTTTTTTCTGACAAGCTGTGTCTGACTGATTCCTATAGCTTTTGCAGCCTTGCGTGTAGACCCGTATTTTTCACATGCATATTTGATAAGTCCTTTTTCATACTCATCTACAGCCGACTGCAAATTTATCTCCTGAAATTTTTCCTCTTCAATATCCTCGGAAACGTTCATATCAAAGGCTTCTGCATGAGTTTCTCTCATGACGTCCATCAAGGTTATATCTTCTCCCTTGGCAGCTATCATAAGCCTCTGCACCGTGTTTTCCAGTTCTCTTATATTGCCCGGCCAATTCTGCTGTTTAAGGTATTCCACTGCACTTTCCTCGATTCCTCTCTTTATGCCGAATTTTTCACCGTATTTAGCCAGAAAGTGGTTTATCAGAACCGGAATATCGTCGGGTCTTTCGGCAAGGTTAGGTATCCTTATCGGAATAACGTTTAAACGATAATACAAATCCCTCCTGAATTTCCCTTCTTCTACATATTTTTCAAGGTCTCTGTTAGTGGCAGAGATAATCCTCACATTGGTCTTTATCGGCGAAATTCCGCCCACTCTGTAAAACTCCCCGTCTTGGATTACCCGGAGCAGTTTTGCCTGCATTTCCAGAGGCAGTTCTCCTATCTCGTCCAGAAAAATCACTCCGTTATTGGCAAGTTCAAAATAGCCCTTTTTTCCGCTTGCACTGGCTCCGGTAAAAGCTCCCTTTTCATACCCGAAAAACTCGGATTCTATAAGCGTCGGAGATATGGCTCCGCAATTTATTTTAACAAAAGGCTGCATCTTTCTGGCGCTGTTTTTTTGTATTATATTGGCTGCCTTTTCTTTACCGACACCGGTATCCCCGAATATGATTACGTTACAGTCATATCTGGACACCTTTGTCATATCTTCAAGGACTTTCACCATGGCTTTGCTTCTGTATACGAAGTCTTCCACCAAGGACTTTTCGAGAATGGCTTTTGTATATGGATTTTCTTCTGTATCGTCAGGTTCTGTGTCGGGAGCTTCCATAAATTGCGCATCTTCAATGTAAGGCGCTATTTCTCTGACTACTTCCACATCAAATTTATCGTATTCTTCCAAATACCCTTCTGCGCCGTTTACGTTAAGGCTTTTGGATATGGATTCGGTAATGTACAGCGCTATATTCAGGTTATTTATCAGGTTGGCAAACAGCACCGTTCCTCCAGGTTTGGTGGCAAGAATATTGATGGTTTCTGCTCCCGGTATTTCTGCGCAGTTAATGGAAAGGTCAAATAAGGATTCGGCATCAATCTTTTTTACGCATTCAACAGGTCTTAAAATATTGAGAAAGCTAACTTCATCGAAAACTTTCGCTATAAGATTATCTATACCTCGACCGGCGAGCCTCATATTGGTTCTTTTATCCAACAGGCAAGTGATTTCACAGTCTTCTCCCGCAGTTCTTCTGATAACGTAACCGTACAGCAAATTAGTCAGCATGCTGTTTCCTACTACCAAAAATTTTTTCTTTTCTCCTATAAGTGTGCTCAATTTGTAGAGCGTTCCTGACTGGTCAAAGGCAAACATCAGCATGTCAAGAGGAACGTCATCGGGCGCCTTGACTACGGGAATCAGGTTATGAACTATGACATATCCTTTGGCCTCAATCTGGTTAAAAGCTCTATGCAGTGAGGTTATCTCTTCAATATACATGGGCAGGGATGCCGCAGAAGCGTTACAAATCACTAAGTCTCCTACCTTTAAATTCAGCCGGTTTTCATACTCTTTGCCTATTTCTTCCACCGTTCCCATTACAAGGCCTCCTGTATCTGTAACGGGATTGTGCAGCTTTCCTCTCATTATGACCATATCCGTAATATTTTGTTTTATCTTTTTTTCATCGTTGTTGGATTCTGTGCAGATCTGTTTAAATCCCGTTCCTTCAAGGTGAATTCTTTTTATTGATACCCTCATCTCATCGGGATATATATTTCTACTGTTATCCAACTTCCATGCTGAGGTGGGAAGTACGTGCTGAGGTTCAAGGACACGTTTTATACCATAAGTCATCGACATTTTGTGTTCACTCCTTATCCCTGTGAACCTAATTCGGTTCACTTTCTTGGTATTTTCAATGATAACGCATTGGCACGCATTTTGCAAGATAATATTTCGTGAATTCAAACCAACATGTTGGTTCTACATTTTTTACGTAAAAAGGAGAAAAAGAAAATGGAAGAAAAAATTACTTCAACCCTGAGATTAAGAATGTCCGCTAAGGATGCTCATTATGGTGGAAATCTTGTAGACGGAGCTCACATGGTTCACCTTTTCGGAGACGTTGCTACTGAGCTGCTGATTAAAATGGACGGCGATGAAGGTCTGTTCTGCGCATATGACAATGTAGAATTTTTAGCTCCTACATATGCAGGTGACTACATTGAAGCTTACGGTGAAATTACAAGCGTAGGAAACACTTCCAGAAAAATGAAATTCGAAGCAAGAAAAGTTGTTGCAGCAAGACCTGACATCAGCGCTTCCGCTGCAGACTTCTTAGAAGAACCTATCGTTGTTGCAAGAGCAACCGGAACTTGCGTAACACCAAAAGAAGCAAAGAGAAAATAGTGAAACAACACGGCGATTGGCGAGCTGCCTGACAGCGAAGCCAGAGGCGATGTGTTTCACTCGCCAAGACTCTCTGCGAGACGGGCGCAAGCCCGGCGAGCAGCTAAGAGTCGACGGCGCGGCAGAGCGGTCAGCGATTGGCGAGCTGCCCGACAGCGAAGCCAGAGGCGATGTTCGTCAAGCCAAAACACTTTGCTATAATTCAGCGTACAAGGTAATTACTAATACATCTTTAAAATAATTGCGGGATCAGCCTTACCATGACCCCGCAATTATTTTGTTTTCATTTCCAATAAATTAAAAAGCAGCTGCATGGCAGCTGCTACTTTGTGATTTCAAAATGCCGTGAATATTAAATTTTCTTTCAAGTACGGTTATTTTTGACCTCTTATGACCGGTCAAATTGCCGTAAATTTTGAAAATTACTCTGATTACGGCAGTATATGAGCCCTAATGGCCTTAAAAATGCCGTAAAAGTCATTTTTTCTTTCAATTCCGGCATTTCGAAGGTCCAATGACCGCCCAAATTGCCGTAAACTTCATATTTTTCATAAAATGCGGCATTATGGCTGCTCGAATAGCAATTGATGCCCCGCTGACAGCTGGCCGCTGCTACTCTCGGGAGACAGCATCATATGCACAGCAAAGTTTTCAATCAGCAATTTTTCAGATATTCCACTTCTTCTCGTGAAAGTTTCCTGTAATGACCTTCTTTAAGATGTCCCAGCCTTATCTTGCCTATGGATATGCGCTCCAAGCTCTGGACAGGATTTCCCACAGCGGCAAACATCTTTCTTACCTGACGGTTTTTCCCTTCATGTATGGAAATTTCGACTAATGTAGAGCCTTTTGAAGCCTTTATTATCTGAACCTTGGCTTTGGATGTGACAAAGCCTCCTATGTCTACTCCGTTTCTGAGCTTCGCCAGTTTTTCCTTTGAAAGCACGCCCTTTACAAGGGCTCTGTAGGTTTTATCCAACTCGTGTTTAGGGTGAGTCACTCTGTACGTGAGTTCGCCGTCGTTGGTCATTATAAGCGCCCCGGTAGTATTGTAGTCCAGTCTTCCCACCGGGAAAAGCCTTGCGTCCACATCCTTGACAAATTCCAAAACAGTAAGCCTATCCCTGTCATCCTCCGCAGACGTTATAACGCCCAAGGGTTTATTCAGCAGAAGATAAACAGGTTTCTGCTCTCCTTGTACCTGACGGCCGTTGACTTCTACCTTATCGGTTTCTTTGACATCGTATCCGGGTTCTTTCATAACAGCGCCGTTGATCTTGACATTGCCGTTGATAATAAGGTCATCTGCTTTGCGCCTGCTTGCGATTCCCGATTGTGCAATGTATTTGTTTATTCTCATAATTTTTCCTCAAACCTCATTCTGATATGCCACTATTTTAGCATATATAATCATTGATTGTAAACATCAAGGAGGCCTTCCGATTCAACAATCTTTTTAATTTTCTTGGCATCGGTGATATACAGGTTCCTTTCCTGCATTCTTTTAAAGTACTCACCTCCCGCAAAGGTAAATCTTCTTTCCAGACAATCTGCTTCCTCTAAAACCCTATTGGAAAAATCAAGCAAATCTCCTATGGCAAGACTCGCAGGCAGAGTCAGCATGGGTCTTTTTTTCGCATACATGGCAGCATTATAGCCGGCCAGAGAGCCGGTGGATATGGCTTCCGTATGGCCTACAAAGAAGCCGGATTTTTCGCCGCCTAAAAACAAGTTTTCCATGCCTTCGGCTCTCATATATTTATCTCGCATTCCCACCGACATGTATCGGATTGAGTTGCCTTTTCCCCCTGCATAAGGGTCCGCAAATCTGGCGTTTTCAAAGCCTTCAACGCTACGAAGCTGCTCAAGGTCAAAATACGAGGTCATAAGTTTTGCATATCCGGTATCTATAAGAATCAGATTTTCCGCAAAAGAGTCAAGGGCGTATTGCTGGCACACTTTTCTTGTAAGTTTCTCCTTGTTTACAAGTTTTTTAGGCAGAGGCACCACGGCAAAGCCGTCTTTTTCAAGCTTTTTCTGAAGTTTTTTGGATAGGCTTCTCTTTTCTATTTTGCATGAACCGCTGAAAGCTCCCCGTGTTCCGTCCGCCTTGCAGGCCGTCAAATCATCAAGGCCGGCTCTTTCCGTAAGACTCACTCTCGGACCGAAAGAAGGACAGCGCAATATGCACATGGAACAACCGTTACCATGTCTCATGCAATTTCCCATAGGGCCTGTCGAGCCTGTGGTTTCCACAAAAACGTCTGCATCCAAAATTTCTCCCTGTGACGTCACAACAGCTTTAATCCGATTGTCCCTTTCTTTAATTACATCAATAACTCTCGTCATAAGCCTTACTTCTATTCCGAGTTTTTTTACGAGCCTTCTCACCTCGGGCTCAACCAAAAGCACATCATAAAAGCTGGCATGTGCATGCCCCGGAAAGTCCACATTTTTATGAGTGGAAAGTCTGTCGGTTATTTCAAAAAGTTCTCCCGCACCGAGGGCGATATTTTCTTCGGTTGCGGTATAACGCCCGTTGTTTCTCATAATGCCGCCCACATTGCCGAGTCCCAAAAGCAAATCGGTCTTTTCAATCAGAACCACATCCGCTCCGCATTTTTTCGCTCTTACAGCTGCAGCAACTCCTGACCATCCGCCACCCGTAACTATAATTTTAGACATAAAAACACCTTCCTCTCCTATTAAAATCCTATGCACAAAAAATAAAATTATATTTTCATTTACCGCTTTACTTTTCGGTTTATTTTTCGTATATTATATTTATAAGGTATATTTTAGGAGGAATGACATAATGAAAAAAGTTACCATTTTACTATTAGCTTTATGCTTGGTATTCCTGACAGCTTGTGGTTCATCGTCACCTACTGACGCACTTAAAGCTGATCTCGAAAACGCAAAGGCAAGTCCTGATGAAATTATCGGCGAAATCGGCGATGAAGGCTTCGGCGAAGAAGCTACAGAAGCTCTGATAGACAAAGTTCTTGAATTCGAATATGAATTCGGTGAAGAAAAAGTTGATGGAGATACCGCAACTGTAGAAACTACCATTACTACATATCCGTTCGGCGATATGTTTACATCCGTAATTTCAGACTTCATCACTCAGGCAATGGCAAACCCTAACATCACAGAAGACGAAATGACTGCTCTGCTTGATGACCTGCTTATGAAGGCTATGGACGGCGCAGAAAAGACTTATGAAAAGACAATAACCATCGAACTTAAAAAAGATGGCAAGGCATGGGTAGTTCAGGAAAGCGATGAACTTTCAAATGCACTGACAGGCGGAATGTTAGATTTTGCTAACAGCATGTCCTAATCAATTTAACAGAGAAGAGCCTATGAAAAAAAGTCTGTAAATTACCTTCTATGGTAATTTAGATATTGTGGGAGCATTGAAATCTCAAGCTCCCTTGATTGAAAACAGTATAATCTATCATATATTGCATGT
>JAETTD010000058.1 GCA_021769295.1 Bacillota bacterium
GCCTTAGCGAAATGGATATATTCAGCGCTGCCCTTGCTATGTGCAAGCTTTGCCATCTGGTTAACATTATTACCAATCGCTGAAAGTTCTCGATAGAGTTCCCGATAACTTTCCGGCGGGATCGGCTTTGGTATTTTAAGATTCAACAGGCTGCGAAAGTATGCGGACACACTTCTGCCACTGGCCTTTGCAAGCCTTTTGGCTTTCTTCCATTCAGCATCACTCATGTAAATGCGTCTTTCTTTTTCGACTATCATTACGCACCCCTATCTCCGCAGCCCTTGTCCATCCCTCTGCAGCTTTAATTTATCCTGATTCATGGTTTTCTTTATATCAACTGCAAGAGTTTCAGGCTCTCTCTCCGCATAAACCCTTGCACCTTGCCATATACCTTTTTTACCATTAATACCATTCATAAGCTTGATACCTTTACCCCCTGCTTTTTCCCAGCGCAAAAGATTATGGGTATAATCATCAAGCAGATAGTCTCTTTTAGATACGCCTCCGGGAATATACAAAGACTTATCTTCCCCGCACGGGCAAAATATCCGGTGTTTTGTATCAATTTCCGGGAGATGTTCTTCCAGCCATTCTTCTTTTTCCTGCAAGGCATATGGACTATCAGCTAAATATGCGGATAAAATATATACATCAAAATTCTGTTCTTCCACATGAGTTTGTACAGCTGCTACCACATTTTCAAGTGGAGCCAGCTTTGAAAAGTATCCCTTCTCATATAGTGTCTCTATGGTACGGCAAGGTTTAAACTCAGCTAGGGTTCCATCCATATCCACAAAAAGACGATCTTTTGATGTCTCCCAGTGTTTATTTTCGATGCCGAGTTTATACTCAATATTATTTAGGACCTCGTAGTCTAAAAAACCTACAATGTCATCTCTGTCCATCCACGCCTGATATATGGCTCTTCTCACATCTATAGGAGCATTGACATATTGTTCTCGTTCCAGGCAAAGGATAGCATCAAAAAGTTCTTCATAGGATAGCTCGTCCAGTATCCTTTGCTTCTTTTGTGATAGCATAAAGGCGTTTCCCTCCTTCCTTCTTGAATATGACCTGCTGTACAGGTTCATCCAGGACATTTGCACTTGTGGACAGCGCGATTGTTTTATCTATTTCCATTTTTTCCTTTCTATACAAAAGGAGAGGCCTGAGCCTCTCCTAATATAAAGTTATA
>JAETTD010000015.1 GCA_021769295.1 Bacillota bacterium
AAACGGATTGTGATGTAAATACCGCCGCCTACAATGAGGATGAGGATAGGAATTCCCCAAAACCAGTTACCAAATGCGGCAATTGCTTCTAAAATAAACATAGTATTATTCCTTTCCTAATAATTTAATATGTGCATATTGATATTTTAGCCACAGTGTGTTTAAAAAGTGTTTTAATTATACTTTTTGTGATAATTTACTGAACAGAAAAGGCGTGTATACATAAAAATACACGCCTTTTGCATATAAATACCATTTTTTAGCTGTTTTATCCAAGCAGACCTATGATTGTTTCATAAGTGATGTTAGGAACATTCTGGAAAGTCTGCTGCATATCTACACGTTCCGTAAGCATATGTCCGTCTCTTCCGAAGGTACCGATATTTACTACAGGCACGTTGATTTCCATGATTTTATCAATATCATGAGTGTACTTTACACCATATTGAGGCATGTTGTCTTTTAATGCCTGTACTGCCAAAGTATCGTCGCATACAGCCATAAAGCTGGAGTCGGATATGTATGGATAGAACATTCTCGTCTTAATCTGTCTCTTTGCTTCAGGTCTTACTTTTTCTACTGCAGATTCAACGGCGTCGAGAAGAGCAACTTCCTTATCTGTCTTTCTTGTCATCTCTATTCTTGCGCTGAATACCGAGCCGAAGAACAAGATAACCGCAGGAGATTTGTCCTCGCACCATTTCCATGCTTCTTCAGCTACTCTCAATCCGAAAAGTCTCAGGTCGAGTTCAGGGTCTTCCTTATGAAGATTTTCCGTAAATTCTTTTATTGCCTTTACATACGGTTCTCCGTGAATCTCTGTGAGGTAATCGTTGAATTCCTTCCATGTATAAACTCTCGTTTTCCATGGAAGCTTTACATAAGGTACTTTACTCAGTTCGCAGAACTTTTTGTATTCGCCGTTTAAGTATTCAACCACATCGTCAAATGCTCTTACTGCCATTTCTCTGCTCTTTGCCAGAACCTGCGCAGGGTCCCAACCGTGAGTGAAGAAATTGTAATAGCTGAAAGCTGTCAAGGCAGTCTGTACGGTGTAAGGGCCTTTTGTATCCATTTGCTTTAAGGATACAGGCGGAATAGCTACTTCGCCTTGTGCGATATCGCAAAGTTCGGTATTCAAAGACATCTTCTTGGTTATTTCGGCAATCAGAAGGTTAGGGTCGAGGGCGCTGAAAGCCTGGCCTACGTGAGCTTCTTTTCCGAAAGCCACAAAGCAAGGGAGAAGCTTTCCGATACTTCCGTAATATATGTAGCGGTTTTCATCTCCAGGGCTGTAGTTTGTGGAATAGTCGGCGTTGATACATGAAATATATTCAAAGCCTTCCGTCTTCTTTAATTCCACAAGCTCATCGAGAGCTGTGATTATACCCTTTGAGTTATCTTCTTCGTCGCACTCCGCAATAGCGATGATATTGCCGTCAAGTTCGTCTGTGTGTTCTGAGAAGTATTTGATAAGGTACATGTGACCTGCAACTCCGGACTTCATGTCAAGAGCGCCTCTTCCGAACATGTACTCGCCGGATTCTATATCAGCCAAAACTTCATCTGATAATTTGAAGGTTTCCTTCAGCTTTTCAGGAAGTTCCTCACACTTAAAGGCATATTCTCTGATAGTTCCGAAATCGTCCACACCTACGGTGTCCAGGTGTCCTATTAAGATTACGGTCTTGTTGGAGCTGCCTTTTGTTCCTTTAACATATGCGTATGTGGAATGTCTTTCCACAAAGTCGTTTTTGGTCTGAAAAATTTTGACCCTTTCAGGATGCTCTTTAAAATAGTCAAGTCCCATGTAATAGTCGTAGATGTACTGAGCTACAGCAGTTTCGCCTTTAGGTTCCTTGTTGATGCTCGGTATTGCAACCATTTCCTGAGTCAGTCGTTTCACTTCATCAAAAGAATTAAGTTTCATGTCGTTTTCTCCTCTTTTTGTTTTTTAGCTATATTTGTTTGAAGCAAAATTCGTGCCAAACATGCGCCGTTGGTTTTGCAAGGTGTTTAATATATATATTTTTGAAGGGGTAAAAAATTTTACCCCATGGGGGTAAAAAATTTTACCCCCACTTTCCTAATATATTAGTGTAATTTATGTCGTACTTTGCCATCTTGTATTTCAATGCCTGTCTCGTTATTTTTAACTCAGCCGCCGCTTCTGTAAGGGAATTAGCACTTTTCAGCGTCTCAATTATGATATCTTTCTCATATTCGGCCATGACTTCCGCAAGACTGCTGCCTGCCGCCGGCTTACGCTGCATCTGCATTCTCAAGGTGTACAACTTAAAATACTCCGGAATGTCCGATTTTTTAATTCTGTCGCCCTCCGTCATGTTGAATGCGGACTCCATTACGTTTTTAAGTTCACGGACATTGCCGGGCCATGAATAGTCCATAAATATCCGCTTGAGACCGCTGTCAACGTATTTTACCTTTTTCTTCATCTTCTTATTGTAATAGTCGACAAAATGATCCACGAGAAGAGGCACGTCCAGCTTCCTGCTTCGCAGCGGAGGTATTGCAAACTGAATTACGCTGAGACGGTAAAACAGGTCCTGTCTCAGCAGATTCTTTTTTATGGCCTCGTAAGGGTCCGTATTCATTGCCGAAATAATTCTCACGTCCACGTCCACATACTTTTCGCCGCCTACCCGCATATATCTTTGTTCTTCAACCACCTTTAAAAGCTTTGCCTGCATCTCCACGCTCATGGAATTTATTTCATCCAGGAATAAAGTACCGCCGTCAGCCAGTTCAAAGATGCCTTTTCGGTTTTCCGCACCGGTAAAACTCCCCTTTACGGTTCCGAAAAGCGTGCTTTCCATAAGAGAATCGGGCACCGCCGCACAATTCAAAGATATAAACGGCTTTCCACGCCTTCTGCTTGCTGAATGAATCGCCTCCACTACCAGCTCTTTGCCCGTGCCTGATTCTCCCGTAACCATTACAGGTGAATCGTTCTTTGAGACCTTCATGATTTTGCTTTTTATCAGATTCATCTCATCATCACAGGTAATTATGCTGTCAACCGTATAAAGCTTGCTTCGGCTTTCCTTTTCGTCATTCTTGGTTTTCCACGTCAAATTGGAAGAAATATCGAAGGTCCCAATAATCTCGCCGTTGTCTTCAATGGGGAAAGTGCTGGTTTTGATAACGTATGCTTTGCCGCTTTCTTCCACTATGAGCTGAGTTTCGTCGATTATGGGTTTCCCCGTCCTCATTACTCTGGCATGGGTACTGTTTTCTTCGGTAAGATTGGGATAAGCCACGTAAAGATTTTTGCCTATGACATTTTTAGTATTCATATAGGTCCTGTCGTCGTTTACCATGGCGGAATACTGGATAATGTTATCCTTGTTCACCATTATAAATGCGTCCACCTTACCATATATGTCCTTGTACTTGTCAATCTCTTTTATTATCATAAGCCTGCTTCCTCATATTTTGAAAGAGGATGTCGCAAAACCATCCTGTTTTGAGGCATCCTCCCGCAATTCAAAATTTTATGCTCTTCTATAAGTTTCCTTACCTGCCAGATAAGTGTTGAGAGCCTGAATGTCCTTAATTTCGCTTTCAGGACATGTGAAGATATCTCTGTCGATAACTACCATGTCAGCAAACTTGCCGACTTCGATAGTTCCCATTAAATCTTCCTCTCCGGTTGCCATAGGAATGTTCTTTGAGAACAGGCAAACGGCATCGTATCTTGAAAGTTTTTCTTCAGGCTGTACACCGCCCTCAGGCCAGCATTCCAGATCCTGTCTTGCCACGCATGAGAAAATTCCGTTCCATGGTGAGAAAATTTCAACAGGGCAGTCTGAACCGCCGGTCATGATAAGACCTGCATCCTGATACTTCTTCCAGGTATAGCTGTCGAGGGCTCTCTTTTCTCCTACTCTTTCCTTTATCCAGTGAAGGTCAGTCAGGAAGAATGAAGGCTGAATATCCAGCACTACAGGCAGCTTAGCCATTCTTGCAATCATTTCTTCATTAGCCATTTGAGCGTGGATTATTCTGAACGGATGTCTGTCCTTCTGTTCCCAATCGGTCATTCCGTCTTTCTTACCCTGCTCTAAACAGTATTCGATAGCGTTGATAACATTCTCAAGGCCCTTGTCGCCTATAGCGTGAGTTGCAGGCTGCAAGCCCATCTTGTAAGCCTTGTACAGTCTCTCGTTTAAGCCGTCCTGGTCTATAACGAGGATTCCGTCCGTAGTAGGATCATCGTCATAAGGTTCAAACAGTTTAGCTGATCTTGAACCCAGTGAACCGTCGCAGAAGCTCTTGAATCCGCCCATTTGAGCAGCTCTGTAAGGGTCCTGTCTCTCTGCTTCCGTTACATAAGGTTTGTTGAAGTATTCATCCAGATAAATGGTCATTCTTACAGGCAGTTCGCCCTTTCTGTTAAGCTCTATGTAATCGTTGATGTCTTCTGTATATTTCCAGATTTCCGCAGCATAGGTATGAATCATGGTAAGTCCGTATTGAGCTGCCAGGTCAAAGCCCTGCTTCATGTATTTAGCTTTGTTTTCAGGAATCAGGAACGGGTCAGGAATAATTTCGTCATAAATCTTAGGAGCCTGTTCTCTCAAAATTCCGTTAGGCATACCGTCTTCGTCCAGTTCAACCAGTCCGCCGGGACCGAATACAAAGTCTTTACCTATATTTGCTTTCTCCAAAGCTAAAGTGTTTGCAACTGCTGAATGCAGACATACTCTCTTTATTACGATAGGATGCTTGGTGCTGGCCTTATCCAAATCCTCTCTTGTAGGCAGCTGGTCTTCACAGTCTTCCCACTTTGACTGGTCAAAGTTTGAACCTTTAATCCATTCGCCTTCAGGTGTCTCGGCAGCTTTGGCAGCAAGTCTTTCTATAGCTTCCTTCTTGCTCTTTGCGCCTCCTAAATCCACTGTGGTAAAGGTCTGACAGAATGCAAAGAAATGCATATGGGAGTCTCCCATTCCGGGCAGAACTGTCTTTCCTTCTAAGTCGATGACTTTCTTTGCGTCGTAGTTTGCAAGAGCTTCGTCGTTTGTTCCCACATACGCAAATTTTCCGTCTTTGATGACAATTGCTTCTTTACAAACGCCTTCTGCTTCCAAAGTGTAAGCTTTTGCGTTGATGAAGATTTTGTCCGCTGTTACTTTCATTTACTTACCTCCCGATAGTAATAAATTTTTCCTTAGCCAAAGTCTCAAATAATTCTTTGGATTTTTGGTCAAGGTTGTTCCAATTATCTATTTTCACAGGGATGCCGCCGTCTGATTCAGGTAAAATGCTCTTTAGCATCTCCGTAAATGCGGCGAAATCGCTGCCATAAACTTTGTCCTCAATATATACGGTTCCGTCCGTGTCCAACTGTCCTTTTCTTGCTATGGACATGTAGGTTTCTCTCAAAATTTTGGAAGGCGCCACTCCCAGTTCTTTTCTGAGCCAGTCGCTGTACTTCTTGTAATCCCTTGCCGCCTCTCCGTAATTTCCCAGCTTTTCATGGATCTTTATGAGTTTTATATGAAAATCATCTTCAAAGGGCGAAAGGAAAATCATCTTTTCCAAGATGATAAGGGCATTTTTAAAATCTCCTTTTTCTTCAAGGAGTTCTTCTACTTTAGCCAAAGTTGCTATGACTTTGCGCTCTCTGTCGTTTCTTTCAAGAACAAGCCAGTCATTGAAATCATCGCAATCCTTCAGGTAAAAATGTTCCATGAACACGAGCCTGCTGCTGTTGACCACGATTTCTTCCAAGTCTTCGCTTTTAATCTCATCGTGTATATTCTCAAATCTCTCAATATCATTTTTTTCAAAAGGATATTTGGGGTTTATCCGGCAATTGCTTCCGGATGTTATTATAAAATTCTCCCCGTCAACCTCCGGAATATATTTTTTTATATTCCAGAGGTTAAAACGAAGATTATATGCGGCCTTCTCGCCCGCATCAATCCAAAATAAGTCTTTCAGCGTATTTTTGGAAGCCTGCATGGATGGAGTGCACAGAAGATAAGCAATCATTCCGATAGACTTTTTGCTCAACGCCTGAGTAATATCCTCATCATTAAACTGAATCCGTATATCTCCGTAAATGTCTATTTTCAATACATCCTTACCCATTATGCTCCCTCGCCGGTAGTATAATTCTTATTTGAATATTAGTTTTCCAAAATATGCATCATCGTCTTATAAAGAATCTGAGGTAATACTTCATAAGTGTATACCGTCTCTACTCTTTCAGTAAACTGGTGCGCATCTTTTCCGTATGAGCCTATATCTGCTACAGGTAAATCAAGTTCCTGCATCTCTTCAATAGGTAAGTCGTAGATTGTGCCGAATCCAGGCATGTTCTGTTTCAATGCTGCAACGGCCTCTGCTTCCTTCGGAGCTGATGCGTAGCTCAGGTCTGAGATACATGGCAAGAACTTCTTCTGTACCAGACTGTAATCCGACTCTGTGGTGGTTACTGCATAATTAACCGCATCGATGAGAGCCTTTTCTTCAGGTCTTGAACCCTCAACGTAGATATGCGGATAGTAAGGAGGAGTCAGGTAAACGATAAGAACAGGGTTCTTGTCTGACCACAGGGAGTGAACATATTCAACAATCTTCATTGCCTGGTCACGAACATCGTATCTTTCGTCTTTTGAAACTTCCTCTGCATAAGCCTTAACCATATCGTCAAGCTTGTCGCCTACTTCTTTCTTTACTTCAACGTAAAGCTGGTCGTAGCTCATGGTTCTTTCTTTCCAAGGCAGTTTTTCAAAATCTCTTCCTACCATTTCGCAGAACTTGGCATATCTTTCATTTAAGGTGTCAACTACATTCTGGAAGCATTCTGCTCCGGCCTTCATCATCTTATCCATAACCTGCGCAGGTGTGCTGGAGTGAGTAGCGTAGTTGAAGAACAATATTGCTTTGCTTGCAATCTGAACCGAGTATTCAGGCTTTAAATCCCTCTGCTTAAGAGTGATAGGAGGCAGTGTTACTTCGCCTTCAACCACGTCTGAAAATTCAGGGTTTAAGTTTACTCTTCTCGTTATTTCAGCTGCAATCTGGTTAGGGTCAAGTCCGCTGAAGGACTCGCCTACGTGAGTTTCCTTACCTACAACATAGAATGTAGGCATCAGCTTGCCGACTGTTCCGATGTACTGATAAACGTTAGGGTCTCCCGGATATGCAGGCGCAATATAGTCAGGGTCAAGCATTGCCTGATAATCATATCCGAATTCCTTTTTCAGTCTGATAAGTTCAGGAACAAATGCGAGCATTCCCTGGGAGTTGCCTTCTTCATCGCATACTGCGGCGAAGATAATATTTCCTTCAAAGTTTTCTATATCCTTTGAAACTTCTTCCATGATTCCCATTACGTTTGCATCGCCGGACTTCATATCAAAGATGCCTCTTCCGAATATGTACTTTCCTGAAGCCATGTCGTCTTTAACTTCCTGAGTCAGGGAAACTTCTTTTAATTTTTCAATGAGCTCATCAGGTTTTGTAGCATATTCTGCCAGATTGCCATAGTCCGAAATACCTACGGTATCGGTATGGCCGATAAATACAACAGTCTTGTTGCTTGGCTTCTTTTCGCCGTTCATAATGGCAACAACGATTTTTCTGTTCCATTTGTCGTTCTTCGCAGGCACAAAATACAGCTTTTCAGGATACTTTTTGTAGTAATCCATTCTTGCCATGATTTCGTATACTTTATCACTCATAGTCACTTCGTCGTCAGTTTCAACGATACTCTTTTGTGCTACGAGTTCCAAAGCAATCTCTTTGATTCTTTTGCTCAGTTCAGTGTTCATTTCATCCTCCTAATCACTTAATACATCTGATAAAAATTCGCTTATAATATGGGTAATTTCCAATGCTGACGAAAGATTTACCCTTTCGTCGCTGCTGTGGAAATTATCTCCGTCAGCGCCTAAAAGTACGGTCGGGATTTTCAGCTTACCTCCTATATGGTTAAAATCTCCGATGCTCTGGAAGTATGCAAGATTTGCAGGCTTGCCGCAGACATCCTCCACGGTATTTTCCAACTTCTTGAGCAATTCACCGTTTTCGTCGATACAATATGCATCGAATCCACCGTCAAAGCCATCTGCAGGCGACTGTCTGAACGCTACCTCGACTTTTGATCTTACCTGAGCCGCTTCTATTGCTTTGTCTACTCTTTCTTTTATGGTTTCCTGAGTTTCGCCTCTTACTGTGTGGTGGAAAATTTCCACTTCCGCATAATCCGGCACGCTGCACGCTGCGCCGCCGCCGTTCATGCGAATTACGCAAGGGGTCGAATGACCGAGTTTCTCGTCCATCTCAGGCGGTATTTTTTCAAGTTCCGATACTATAGCAGAGGCATCTACCATTGCGTTGATTCCAAGTTCCGGTGTGGCGGCATGGGCCGACTTGCCGTAAACTTTTATGGTATAATTGTAGCCGCCTCTCGCCCCAAGGCATATGCAAGGGTGAGGAACTTTGGCAAAGCCTGAGGAGGGTTCCGCGATAATCGCAAAATCCGCCTCCTCGGCAATGTTGTGTATCTTATCGTTTATAATATATACCGTTCCCAGTCCGTAAGGTCCTTCTTCGTCTGATACTAAGTGATATATCACCTTGCCCTTGAAACTGTTGTCTTTAAATTTTTCTTTGGCAAATTTTTCAAGCGCAAGCATTATGGCTGCGCATCCGGATTTCATATCCAGAGTGCCTACGCCATACATATAATCGCCTTCCACAATTCCGTCGTAAGGCGGTTTTGTCCAGCCGTTGCAAAGCTGAACCGTGTCAAGGTGACCTCCTAAATATATAACCGGTCCCGGTTTGCCGCTGTCCATGATACCTACTACGTTCTTTCCGTGGAATTTTGTTTCCTTCGGTTCGTAGAAGGTGTGTATTTCCGCAGGTATTCCTCTGTCGTTAAGCCATTTGTTGGCGAAATCCATTACCTGATCCTCATGGAAATAAGGGCTTTTTATTGAAACCAGTTGTCTAAGCAGTGTTTCATAATCATTCTTGCTAATTTTGTTGTCCATTATTTTTGATTATAGCCTTTCCTTTATAGATTCCACATGTATTCGATAAGAGCCTTGGTAGTCTCAGGAACTACGTGAAGCAAGCTGTGTTTATTGACTCTTTCGACATACTGGTGGTATTCTCTGCCGATAGGACCGTAGATTATTCCAGGAATAGCTACGTCTTCTATGGCTTCAAAATCCATGTTGTAATCATCTCCCCAAAGAGGAGTGTTTGCCGAGTACTTCTTGTAGTCGAACGGAGAAGTGATGCATCCGTAACTTAAATCCGAAATTCCCATGAAGAAGTTTTCAAATCCGACTTTCTGTCCGTATTCTTTTTCGGAAAGAGCGCTTACAAATTCGTATGCCTTGCTTCCGTATCCTTCTTTACCCTTAACCTGGTCGCTGTGTGTAGGTGGATAGTAAGGAGGCGCAAAGCCCAAGATCGTTACGGGAACCTGTATATCCGCATAGTCAAGAACGGCTTCCATCATGTCGATAGTTGCGCTTGGGAAGTTGGATTCTCCGCTGTTTACCTTTGCGATAATCTTATCGTATGCTTCTTTATAGAACTTGTCAAAAGCATCTGCATCCTTTTCTTTTGCAATGTCACACAGTTCATTAAAGGACAGAACCCATGGTTCGTAATGAATCTTGTCCATAGTCTCTGCCTTGTTCATGGTCTTGTACTGCTGATACTCGTTGTTAAGCTTTTCAACCTGATTTACAAAGGCTTCTGTGCAGATTGTCTTTAATTTGTTGATGATTTCTTCCGGAGTCATTCCGAAGTTGAGAGCGGTGAAATATCCGTAAGCTCTGTGCGGAATGGATACATCATATCCTTTTTTCATATCTCTCATGTTTCCCCATGTAGGAGGAACGGAAGCTTCGTCTCCGTAAACCTCGGAGAACTCAAGTGAACCGTTGGTTCTCAGATAGATGTCTGCTAATATTCCAAGGGCTGAAAATCCCTCATAGCAGTGTCCCATATGACCCTTCTTGCCCTGAACTATGATTGCAGGCATTACCTTACCTACGGTTCCGAGGGACATAATCTGAAGGTCTCCCTTGTCAGCAGTCGGTTCCGGGTCTATGAGCAGCTTATATGTAAGTCCGTATTTTTCTTTAAAATCTTTTAAAATCTTGACGCCGTTTCTCATACCTGTCGAATAGGATTCTTCGTCAGGTACAGGCATAAACAGGATGCTTCCTTCTAAAGTTCCTTCAAGGGCCTGTTGTGCATACTGTTCAAACAAAGCAGCATGAATCGAAAGACCGCCCTTCATGTCGGCCACGCCTCTTCCCCAGAGCCATTCACCTGATTCAAGGTCTGCTCTTGCTCTGTCGTCCAAAGGCATTTTGGCAATCATCTCTTCCAGTTTGCCTGTGCTTATGTCGTAAGCCCAAGGTTCGGCGCTACCGTATTCTTCGGTGGATACCACGTCAAAGTGTCCGCTCAGCAGTACGGTGTCCGTTTTCTTTCCTCTCAGAAGAGCGTAAGGAATCTTCCTTCCGTAAGGGTCTTGAGGAATCTCGTAAAGTCCCGTGTCCTCCGGGTGTTTTTCAAAGTAAGGCAGCGATTTGAAGAAGTCAGCAAACCATTCTGCAGGTTCAAGTTCTACAGTGGAACAGCTTACGCTTTTCATGGCAACCAGCTTAGTTAAAATTTCGAGTATTCTCTTTTCCATGATTTTCTCCTTATTGCATTTATTTTCAGACATCCCCAGGTGCTTTAAAAGTACTCTGAATATATGGAAATCCTTTATCTTTAAATATACTATTTTATTTTGGCAATGTCAATTTAAACGAAAAATAATTTGTTTATTTATGCATGCCGGCGATAATGCCGTAATTAAGCTTTTTTGCCGGCTTTACGGCAGTTTTACCTTCGTTTGAACTCCGAAAATGCCGTATATAAAGCAAATTTTGGCATTTACGGCAGTTTTACCGTCCTCTGAGCCCATAAAATGCCGCAATTCAAGGGAATTTCAGAATTTACGGCAATTTGGCTTTACATGTCATGGCGATAATGCCGTGATTGAGCTTTTTTGCCGGTTTTACGGCAGTCAGCTATGCAGGCAGGCTGCGTGCCCTTTGTCTGCGCCGTTAATCAGACCAGCTTTCCTTCCTGTTTTAATTGGGCATATTCGCCTTTGAGCATGGAATACTGCACCTGGTCCATTATTCCTCTGGCCTCCCTGTGATGCTGCCTTAAGATTCCGTCCATATGAAATCCCAGCGACTCATAAAGCCCTCTTCCCACTTGGTTGTCCGAATAGGCTTCGAGCCATACCTTGTTTAATTTCATATCTTCAAAGGCGTACTTTATGAGAGCGTTCATGGTTTCTCTTCCATACCCCCGGCCCTTTTCTCTGAAAGCTATTCTCTTAATTTCAAACCACTCAGAGTCAAAATCCAAGTCCACGATTACATATCCGACCATATAATCATCCGATTTCCTTTTAACAGCCAAAGTCAACACGTTGGAGTCATTTAATTCTTCCTCATGTTCCTCCTTTGTGTTGGTCCAGATAAAAATGCTGTTAGCAGGGTCGTGTTCTATTTCCATGAGCACGTCCACTTCCGCCGGCGTAAGCTTGGATATGGTAAGTCTCTTGCTTTCCATCATGGTATCACCCTCCTTATACAAAAAGCGGCATGACAAAATCATGCCGCATGTGCTATAGCCTATTTTAAATTATCCAATATGCGAACCGTATCTATAAATACGCCGTAACCTGTCTGGGTGGTTTCAAGACCGTACTGCAATATGGTCAGTTTGCCCATTAAATCGGTATACAGTGAAACTACGGCAACGAGGTTTTCGTCGGTAAACACATCTCCCTTAGGAACTTCACCGGGAGCAACCTTGCCGACAACTTTTCCGTTTTCGTCTATGGTTCCGCTGCAGAGCAGCTTGATTACGTTTCCTCTTTCGTCCGCTGCCTTGATGTCTTCCGGAGTAACTTCCTCGATACCCGTTCTGTCGATCATGTCAGGAGTAATGCCCGCATCCATCAGCACGTTGAGAAGAACGGTCAGCTTTGCTGCCGCATCCCAGCCCTTTGTATCCATGGACGCATCGGCTTCCATAAAGCCGCCTTCTCTGCCGGCTCTCATAATTTCGTCAATAGGAACGCCTTTGGTCATTTCTTTGAGGATGTAATTGGTAGTGGCGTTGAAAATACCTTCCACTTTATCTATTTTGCAGTATTGCAGGCAGTTGTCAGCCATGTTGAATACAGGGGTTCCGGCCATTACGGTAGTTTCGAAGAAGAAACATACGCCGTTTTTCTTAGCCAGATCTCTCAGTTCTCTGTAATACCATGCTAAAGGTCCCTTGTTGGCTGAAACCACATGTTTTTTACGGTTCAGAGCTTTTCTGATGTGGTCTGCCGCAGGAAGTCCGGTGAAAATATTAAGCGGTGTCAGCTCGAGCATTGCATCGTAATCGACCTTTTCAACCACTTCCATGGAATTCATGGTGCTGAAAATAGGTGAATTTTCGTCAAACTTTCCTTCTTCTTCAAGCTGTCTTGTGGCTTCTTTCAGGTCTATACCGTCCATGCAGTACAGAGAGCCGCGGGAACCGGTCGTAATGGCAACCACCTTAACGTCGTATCCCGTCTTGGCCAAAATCTCATCGTGAGTCTGATTCAAAATTCTCGCAAAAGCCTTACCTGCGATGCCATAACCTAACATTGCTACTGAAAATTGTTTCATTTTGTCCTCCTTAATTATCTTTGCTTAACCAACTCCATAGCTTCTTTGCCTGTAATATGTTCAATGTCTATGCATACTACCGACGCAAGGTGCGCTTCTTTTTCCATTATCTCATCATATCTGTCCAAATCATCGGCAGAAAACTTTTCGCTTAATGCCCGGAAAGCCTGTTTCCTTTCGTCTTCGTCTTCAACTACATGAGCTTTACCGAATACCACGCCGCTGCGAAAATATGTTGTATATTCTCTTGATACAACATCATCTTTATCTACAACGATAAAAGAAACCTTAGGATCCTTTTTTATCGAATCAATCTTATGCCCCGCCTTTGCGGAATGAAAGTAAATCTTATCTCCTACCAAAACATGATTTACAGCGACGGTATAAGGATATCCGTCGTCTCCGTTTACGCCCAGTACACCCGTTGTACCCTGCGCTATAATCTCACGTGTTTCTGCTTCAGGTAACAGCTGTTTGAATCTGCGCATTTTTCTAAACATGTCTTCACCTCGTCTAAGTCGAAATTTTAGTTTAATTTTTTCTTCATCATAACATTTTACCGAAATCAAGTCAATGACCTCTGCCCCAATTACATAAGAAAAAGGAGCCGCAAAATATGCCGGCTCCTTTGACTGCCATAAAACGGTTTCAGCACTGGCAGCAGTCGCATCCGAGGCAGCGTGCCAGCTCCTGCATCTCTTCGATGCCTCTCTCCTGCGAGGTGATTATGGCTTCCAAAATCGGTTTCAGTTCTTCGCAAATGCAATAGCAAAGGGCCGCTCTTGACATCTTTACGGCGCCCATATGGTGAGGAATCATTTCCCTGATAAAATTGCAATCTATATCGTTGTCTGCGCATGCACAGTTCATCTCCGCAAACATGGTTTTCATTATATTGTTCATTCTGCACTGAAATTCGCACAAATCGCTGCATCCGTTTGTCATTTTTATACAGCAGCACAGCGCATTTTGCATGTTGTCAATGCTTTTCGTCTGTTCCGATATGATATTTTTTGCAATGGCCTCGAGCTTGCAATTATCTGTGTATTTCAAAATATTTCTCGACATTTCTATGGCTGCACGATGATGCGGTATCATCTGCCTTATAAAATTGGCCGATATGCTTTCGCTCAAGTTTGCTCCCAGCATACCTCCGATCATCTTTTCCAGTATGCAGCCGTAGGCGCTGACGTACTCCTTGGCATCGCAATTTAACATACATTTTCTGCTCATTATAAGACCTCCTTCGATTACAGTATGTCAAAAGGAGGTCAACTGTTACAGTCCCTTGTTTTTTAAATCGGCAACAAGCTGCACATAGAATTCTCTCACATCAAATCCCGGTATATTCTCACGGTTTAAATCGATCACATCTCCGTGAGAAATTCCCCGGCCGCCTTTAGGCTCAAGAAAAATGTAATTTTGCCCCCACCTAAATGAGCTTTCGGCTACAAGTCCGTCGTTGGGACCGTCAAAATATTTTACCAGATTATATGAAAAGTTCAGAGGAAATTTGCCGCCGGTGGCTTTGTTAATTTTTGAGCCTATGCTCTGGCATAAAATTCCTTCGGGAACAACCATTTCTTTATCCATAGCAATGCACCTGCTTGCGGTCAAATCATGAACCGCCGCCATAAAATCCGGCGATTTGTCTCCCAGCTTCCTCATAGCTGCATTATAGGTTGACTCTATTTTGTGCTGCATCTCTGCGGGAATTTTGTTCAGCAGGTATTCGGCAAACCCGCAGCCTCTGTGGGGTGTGTTTACGGTAGTGATTGAGGCTATCATGCTGCCTGTATTCTCATATCCGGCAGCGTATCTTATATCAAGGCCTCCCTTTGAGTGGGCTATGACGTTTACTTTTTCGCATCCCGTTTCTTCTGTTATCTCCTTTATGCGCCGGGCCAGCTCCCTGCCGCTGTCTGCCACGGATGCTGCCGACTGCTGATTACCGAAATATACGTCCGCACCGTTTGCCCTGAGCGCTTTGGGAATTCGTCCCCAATAGTTGGGAAATCTGTAATCTCTGAAAAACACTCCGTGAACCAGCAGAATTGGATACTTGGTCTTACACACTTTTTCTTCCCTGCGCAGTTCATCCGTCTTAAGTTTTTCCATTTCAAAGGAAATTTCCTCCGAAGCTGTCCTTATGATTTTAACAAGGACTATGACGTTGACAACGGGTATAAAGCCTACAAGAGCGCCGATTACCCTGATTTTTATTCCCAGCTGCACGGACGTCAGGTATACGCATATTATACCGGCCCAGAAAATCACAAATTCTATGATTATGGCAGCTATGCCGATGCCGATGAATCTTTTCCATTGTATATCGTAATTTACAATTGCCATTACTGCCAAAGCGGCAATAAGAATCGCAGACACCAAAAATACTTTAAGGCAAATTACGCCGATATTGCAAATTTTAAGACGCAAACTATCTTTCAATCCGGTTTCCTCTCTTTTACTTAGCAGGGGTTCAATCATCTGCATTTATTGTAGCATAAAAAGATAGCTTGCTGCAGTATTATTTACAAAAACTGCCTGATATCTTTGACCAGGTTATCTTCGAGCCGTGTAAGTTTTTTTGCTATATTCTTGGATTTTTCATCTGCCGCTTCATATTGGTTGAGATAGCGGTTCAGTGACTTTACGCCCATGTTGCATCCGTCAGTCATGAGTTCTGCAATGGTATTGTCGGATTCATCTACTGTCAGTTTGACGTTGGTTTTGAGCCATGACATGCTCTTTGCCATAGGGCTTGGTTCTTTGCCTTCATCGTGGTATCTGTGAAGGAGCTCCTTGATTTCTTTTTCGAGATTTTTGTGTTCCGTTTTGCAGTCGTTTAAATATGTTTTCAGCCTTTTGTCCGAAACATAGCCGAGCACCTCGTCTATCGAAGATACTCCCATTTTCACTCCGGCATCGCATTCTCTCAACAATCTCACTGTATCTTGTTCTATCATAAATCTATCCTCCTCTTTATCAGTATGTCCACGGGAGAAGCTCTGCATACATTGCTTACATTGCTTATATTGCCTTTATGGTTTTAATACGGGTCGGCGTCATACATATTTGAGGTTTGCGTCATACAATGTATGATGTTTTCCTCGTAATGTATGCTTGCGTCATACATATTCGGTCATTTGATAATACAATGTATTACTAATTTATTTAATAGTGTCTACCGTGCCTTCGGGCAAAAAAATTTGCGTCATACAATCGCCAAATACAATCATCAAGATATTTTTAAAATTTTCTTGCAAATCTCCTTATTTTATGATAGATTAGTTAAGGTATCTTAATACGGAGGATTGACCGAGTGGCTAAGGAGCCGCATTGGAAATGCGGTAAGGTGTAACAGCCCCGTGGGTTCGAGTCCCATGTCCTCCGCCAGAAAAACCCTGCAACTGCAACGGTTACAGGGTTTTAATTTTGCCCTGACAAGATTTTTTGGTTAAAGCGTACTTTTATTTACTCATAAAACCGATAGCCGCCAGACTTTTTAAGCCTGCCATTTTTTATATCTCAAATGATGGGATAGGAAATCGTGCCGCAACTTGCTTTTCGTAGAAATTCCATACAATAGTCGTAAATTGCACCCTGCATATATCAAAAATAATGCTCATGTGCATTTTTAAAAAATCAAAAAAATGACGAGCTACGGCGCCTCGCAACATCTTCTATAACTTTTTATCACATTATAGTTGAAATAATTATTTGCTTCGTGTATAATTTAACAATATGTTGCATTTCTGTTTATAATAGAATTATTTGCGCACACAGACTACATGCAGTTGCAGGATTATTATAGCCTATATGACTATTAATAAATAAAACAAGAAAAGGAGTACTGATCTATGAACGACGTTCTAACAAAAAATCAAGAATTAAATGAAACAGTCGCCTCTGCACAGTCCGATAATATGACAAATGCAGACACTTTTACCCCCCCCCAGAAAAATTAAAAAGAAGTATATTATCATCTTTGCGGTAATATGCCTTTTAATTTTGGCAATGATTATTTCCTCGATTCTTTCTGTGAAGCCGGACTCCATAAGTGCATCGTGGGAAAAACGTGAGTTCATTGTTGGAGAAACCACTGATGTTAAAATCACAGTCAGCCCCAGCAATGCATCCTTAAAAAATCTTAGCATTTCCAACACCAGCATGGCGGATATTGAGTACCATGACGGTATAGCCCGTGTTACATTTAAGCATGAAGGAACGGATACTCTGAGATTTTATAATGAAGATACATATAGCAACGCCGTAAAGATAACAGTTGCATCTAAGAATGATACTTCTTCCGGCACTACAAATAATGATTCCGACAATCCTGAAAGCAATACTCCCCCACAAAATGCAAGCCCTGAACTGACTACAGGGCAAAAAAACGCGCTTAGCAAAGCTAACGATTATCTGAGGTTTATGCCTTTTTCTTATAGCGGGCTAATCGAACAATTGGAATATGAAGGCTATTCTACCGAAGAAGCTACATACGCTGTAGATAACTGTGGCGCAAACTGGAACGAACAGGCAGCGAAAAAAGCACAAGAGTATTTGAACATTATGTCGTTTTCCCGTCAAGGTTTAATCGACCAACTAAAATACGAGGGTTTTACTCAGGAACAAGCTGAATACGGTGTGTCTGCCGTCGGATATTAAAATCATCTTTCATATAATGGCGATCGCATCAATTTAAAAGATTGTCGTAATAAATAAACAATTAAGATAACATTTTAGGAGAACTATTATGAAAAAAATTTTATTAACACTGGCTGTAGCATTATTATGTTTTGGTCTTGTCGCATGTGGCAACAAAGTTGAAACTGAAACTATCGATGACTTATCATATGAATATTCTTCAAATGCCGTAAGAGTAGAAGATGCAGATTATATTACGTATTGTTATGGCGGTACTGACATAGATTCTGCAGAATATTTAATCCAAATTTCCTATGAAGATTTTGACGCCGAATACAAATCATTGTGGAAAGATTCCCATGATAAAGTAAGCTGGATAATCAAAAACATGGAAGAAGATCCTGAGATTTATAAAGATTTTAAACAAGAAGATAGCTTTCTGATTGACGGAAACAGTGCTAAGACTTATTCATATAAGTTCATGGATTATACTGGTGCCCACAAAAAAGTTTTATTGGCACGTGGTGATAAAGTTCTTGAAATTACTGCATATTTCGTTGATAGAGACGATTGCGAAAGCGAATTGACAAGAATTATCGAATCAATGAAATTTGAGGATTGATCTTGCTAAATTATAAAAGATTCTAAGAGACTAATTCAAGGTCAATCGAAGATCAAACTCGCCATTTTTATATTTTCAAATGATATGCAAGGGGGCACCTCTTGCATATTCCTCTTTTTGCCGAGCATGCAGGATAGGAAATCGTTCCGTGACTTGCTTTTCGTAGAATGCTATAGCCGTAAATTGCACCCTGCATATATCAAAAATATTATGGATAACAGAGCCCTCCATGCTCGTCATATTATAACATGCAAGCAAAAAATCCTTGTGCAATGTCAAAAAATGCGATAATATAAAAATTAGTTTATAAATATCGATTGAAAGAGAGAGGACAGAATTATGTATTTAACTTGTTTGGATTTAGAAGGCGTATTGGTACCTGAAATATGGGTCGCTTTTGCGGAAGCCAGCGGCCTTTCCGAATTAAAGAAGACGACGAGAGATGAACCTGACTACAACAAACTCATGGCTTGGCGCCTTGATGTTTTAAGAGAACACAAATTGGGACTAAAAGAGATTCAGGAAACCATCGCTACCATAGACCCCCTTGAAGGTGCAAAGGAATTTTTAGACGAACTTCGCTCTTTTTCACAGGTCGTAATCATCAGCGATACTTTTACTCAGTTCGCAAAGCCTCTTATGGAAAAACTGGGCAGGCCTACTATCTTCTGCAATGAACTCGTGGTTGCAGACAACGGAGAAATCACCGACTTCAAGATGAGAATAGGCAATTCAAAGCTTAGCACGGTAAAGGCATTGCAGTCTATAGGCTTTGAAACCATTGCAAGCGGCGACAGCTACAATGACCTCGGAATGATCAAGGCCAGCAAGGCGGGCTTCCTGTTCAGAAGTACAGACTCAATTAAGGCAGATAACCCTGATGTGCCTGCATACGAGACCTACGATGAGTTAATGGCGGCTATTAAAAACGCTATGAAATAAGCGCATCGGCACTGGCATCTGCGTCGGCATCGACTGCTGTATACATATTTTGCGGTTTCGTATACTTTGTATACGGTTTTCTCTCATATGTATACCTCAGGTATACTTTTACGGCAAAATTGGGTACAAAGTATACGGATTTGCTCAAATTGTATAACGAGGCGGGGGTCAGTATAACAAAGCAGAGTTGGCATAACAAAGCAGGGCTGGTATAACAAAACATAGTCAGTATAACAAAGCAGGGCTGAGACAGCCCTGCTTTTCTTATTCAAACATCATTATCTTCTCCTGCGGCATCCTCAGATACAAATCTCTGCCTTTAAGCGCCGGCCACTTCTCTTTGTCCACGGCATAGGTCAGCATCTTTTCCTTATCATCCCCGGTAAACTGTATCATCATGCAGTCCCTGTCTTCCACAACCCGCCTTATATTGCAGTGAATCACATTGAATTCTTCCATGTGGTCTGCTACCTCAAAGCATCGCTCATGAAAGCCGGCGTAGCGAGCCGCATCAGCCCGATAGCTGTCCGATTTAAGCTTTACGCCCCAATCCAATGCCAGCAAACTTCCGTCATCCGCTGCCTTTAGCGGCGAAATATTCCTCACCCCTGTAAGCAGCGCAGCCGCCAGAGTCTTTGGGCTTTCAAAGAGCTCATGCTTTTCTTGAATGCCTGCTATTCGTCCCTTTTCCATTACGGCTATGCGGTCGGTCAACCTGTACACTTCGTCCCTGTCATGGGATACAAACACAGCCTGACCCTCGTAGCTTTCTATGAGCCGCATTATTTCGCCCTCAAGATTACTTTTCAGATGACTGTCAAGAGCGTTGAAAGGCTCGTCAAACATCACCAGACGCGGTTTTGCAGCCAGCATCCTGGCTATGGCGGTTCTCTGCCGCTCTCCGCCTGAAATCATGTGAGGGTACAGATTTTCTTTGCCTGTAAGATAAAATCTCTTTATGTATTCCCTCGCTTTGATTTCATCAGGCTCGCCGCACATTATATTTTCAAGAACCGTCATCTTGGGAAAGAGGGCGTAATTCTGAAACATGTAGCCTATCCGCCTTTTTTGAGGGGGAAGGTTTATTCCCTTTTCCGAATCAAAAAGCACGTCGTTCCCGAGTTTGATTATGCCCCTGTCGGGTTTTTCAATTCCTGCAATGCATTTGAGAGTAAGGCTCTTGCCGCAGCCCGACGCTCCCAGAATTGCAAACACTTCGTTCTCGGTTTCAAAGTTCACCTTTAAATCAAACTCTCCGCATTTCTTTTCAATATCCGCATACAGTCTCATCTTATCTTCCTCCCGGCAGCTCCTTGGCGGTCGTTCCAGATGTTCATCAAAAGCATTACGACAAGGGAAATAGCCATGACAATGCCTACCCAGATATAGGCTTGTTCTCTGTTGCCGCCCTGCATTGCGGTGTAAATGGCGACGGACATGGTCTGCGTCTTTCCGGGAATGTTGCCTGCCAGCATAATGGTTGCGCCAAACTCTCCGAGAGCCCTCGCAAATGACAGAATCGTCGCCGCCGCTATTCCGGGGACTGCCATGGGCATCATAACCTTGAAGAATATTTTGCTTTCCGTCATGCCGAGAGTCCGCCCTGCGCTTATCAAATCCGTATCCACCTGCTCAAGAGCGCCTCTTGCAGTCCTGTACATTATAGGGAAAGACACTGCAACCGCAGCCACAACGGCTCCCTGCCATGTAAACAGCACTTCTATTCCCATTTTCAGCAGAGTTTCTCCGATTAGACCGTTTCTTCCGAATATAATCAAAAGGAAGAAGCCTACAACGGTAGGCGGCAAAACCATGGGAAGAGAGAAAATTCCGTCTATTATTCCTTTTCCCTTTTTCATGGCAAGCACGAGCCTTGCCGCTCCAAGACCCAGAAAAAACGTAAACACCGTCGCAACGGCTGCGACTTTAAGAGATATCCACAAAGGAGAATAATCAAACATTATTACACCACCGTAAATCCATAACTTTTAAACTTTTGGGCAGCCTTGCTGCTTTTCAAAAACTCCATAAACCCGGCAGCGGCTTCCTGATGAGCGCTTGCCTTTACAATTCCCGCCGGATAAATGACTTTGGAACAGGAGCCTTCCGGCGCCTCGCATAGGATTTGCACCTTGCCGCTCAAATAGGCATCCGTTGCATACACCATTCCGCAGTCGACTGCCCCTTCTTCTACCCATGACAGCACCGTCCTCACATCGGAGCCGTAGTTTGCCTTGGTTTTTACCTGTGCAAATATGCCGAGATTGGTTAATATTTCTTCCGAATACCGGCCTGCCGGCACGCTTCCCGGCTCGCCCAAGCCCACAATGCCGACTCTCGAATCGGCAAGATCAGCAAAGCCGCTTATATCAGCCGGATTCTCCCTGGGAACTATAAGTACCACTTTATTTTCGAGGAGCGGCGTTATCGAATCTTCATTCATCAGGCCCGCCTCCTTCAATGCATCCATTTGCTCTGTGGCTGCCGAAATGAATATATCGGCAGGCGCACCTTCTTCTATCTGAGCCTGCAAAGCACCGGAGCCACCGTAAGAGAAACTGAGCTCCACATCTTTGTGAGTTTCTTCGTATTCCGCTTTCAGTTCGTCGCATACGTCCGTAAGGGATGCGGCGGCGAGAACGGTAAGTTCAACCTTTTCCTCTTTGGCAGCGCATCCTGAGAGAAACATGAGCATAACCAAAGCCGCTGTAATTATACTTTTCTTTTTCATATCCGCCTTACTTTCCGAATCCGCAGTCAGGGAAATGGCAGACTTGGCAGTTTAAGCAGAGACCCCCTTCTCCGTATGAGGCAAGAGATTTACCGTCAATTTTGTCACCCGCAACAACCCTCGGCAGCACCAAGTCAAAGACAGTCCTGCCGGAATACATTACGCATCCCGGCAACCCAAGCACGGGGATTTCCCTGCCCTCATGCCTATAATAGGCCAGAACCAACATGGCTCCCGGCAATACGGGCGCACCGTATGATATTATGTCGGCGCCTAACTCCTTGATAGCTCCGGGCGTCTTGTCATCGGGGTCTACGCTCATTCCTCCGGTGCACAGCACCATGTCGGCACCCCTTTCCACAAATCCCGATATTGCTGCTGCAATCTGCTCCCGGTCGTCCGGCACTGTCTGTTTTCCCATGACCTGAACGCCGTACTCTTCGACCTTCTGCTTCACAACGGGGCCGAAGGCATCTTCTATTCTTCCCTTTGCAACTTCGCTTCCTGTCACCACTATACCTGCCTTTAACCGGGCGAAAGGCATGATTTCAAGAATCGGCCTGCCTGCTCCGATTTCTGCGGCACGGTTCATCTTTTTCTCTTCGATAACGAGGGGAATCACCCTCATGGCAGCTATTTCATCGCCCTTTTTAACAGGAAAGTTTCCGTGCCTTGTGGCTATCATCATCTCTCCGAGGCTGTTTACTGCCAAAAGCCTTCCGGAATCAATCTTTAAAAGCCCGTCTGCTTCTGCACGTATTTCGATTTTTCCTTCTTTTGGCTCCGTTGCTGACATATTTTCATTGAGGCATATGTCCCTCAAAATATATGCCGCCTCATCTTCATGCAAAAAGCCTTCTTTTTTCTCCCAAACATACAAGTTTTCCTTACCCAGTGAGAGAAGCTTCGGAATATCTTCGGCAGTGACGATATGACCCTTTTTAAAGGCCGCGCCTTTGAAAACTCCCGGTACTATCTCGGTTATATCATGGCAGAGAACATGCCCTACCGCTTCTTCTGTTTTAACGCATTTCATACTGACTACTCCAAATTGAAATATTTTTTTACGCACAAAAAAATTCCCTTTATATCATCCCGGCTGAAAACCGGAATATCTTCGCTATAGGGAATTTCGCTGTCGGTTGTCTTGCAAATCAAAGTCTTAGAATCGCACAGGCTGCTCTGATTGCCCGAAATCATCTCAATCTTAGGATAGGATGAATTTTTCAGGCCCTCCGCTATGACCACATCCAAGTCACTGCAATATTTGAGCAGATATTCGATATTCTTTCTGCCCTTCCCGTTTACGGAAAAGCTTCTGCCCGAAAATATCACACTTCGGCTCGCCCCGGCCTCTGCAAACCGGTAAGTGTCCGAGCCTTTATAATCCATGGTATAGTCATGCCCGTCATGCTTGATTGCTCCAACCGAATAACCTTCGTCTATGAACTCGTTGATGAGTTTTACAATCAAGCCTGTCTTGCCCGAGTTTTTGGGGCCGCTTACGCAAAAAACCACAGATGGTCTTAGGTCATCGCCTGTTTTTCTTATTATCGTATTCTTTACTATGTTTTTATCAAAGCATGTAAATTCCAGCTTAATGTATTTCGTTCTCGCCCTTCTTATGATATTTATCAGCTTATAATCTCCCGATTGGATTGCCTCCTCTATGAGCGGCAGCATCGCTTTTGAGTAAATGCTGCACAGGGGGTGAACGTGGTCGTCATCCGTCAGGCAATAGCAGTCATAATCGGAAGAAATAAATTCTGACATGTATTCTGCCAGTTCACGTTTAACCATGGGCATATCCGCTCCGCAGATAAAGACATACTCCGTGTCGGCGCAGGAAATAAGATTATACAGGCCTTCCACAGGTCCTCTGCCTTCTGCCCTGTCATATATCACACGGCAGCCGAGATCCTCATAATCGCCTTCTGCGGCAGCAGAAATAAGCACTTCTCCGAGAGCACTGAGTTCATAAGTGAGTTTTCTCACATTAAGCCTGTTGTTTACCTTTACCTTTGCGTGGTTTTGGCCGTGGGCGCTGCCGCCTGCCAAAATGCCTATGGTCATTTTCATATTCAGAGTCCTTTTATATATCTGATTTTTACATAGTCTCCCATTCTTACCTGCTGCTCGGGCTCAAACTCTATCATGCAGTTGCATAAAGCCATGTTGCTCAGAACCGATGAAGAGTGAACCTCTGACGGCAGGTACACCTTTCCTTCTTCCGTATATGCACGGACAAGTCTGCGCCTCTTTTCCTTCTTGCGATACTCGTCCATTAACCTAACTTTACCCACAACAGGCTTAAATTTGTCGCAGCCCATGATTTCTGCCATGGCGTCCCAGAAGTATATTTCAAAGTTTGCCAGAGCCGCATAAGGGTTGCCCGAAAGGCTCAAAATCACCTTGCCGTCCAGCACGCCGGCCATGGTCGGCGTTCCCGGCTTAATATCCGCTCCCTGAAAGAGGATTTCGGCTCCCATGTCTTTTAAAGTTTTGGGCAGAAAGTCCATTTTCCCGACGGATAGGGCTCCCGTAGTGATTATAAAATCGGCTTCAGAGGCTGCTTTTTTGAGCAGCGCCTTTGCTTCTTCCTCATCATCCCTGCACAGTTTTGAAAAGATTACCTGAAGGCCTTCTTTTTTTATCGCATTTATGAGCATATGTGATATGCTTTCATATATTTTTCCGGGCGTCAGGGGCTCTCCCGGCTTTACAAGCTCGTTTCCCGTTGAAATGACCGCAATCTTTGCCTTTCTGATAACATTGACTTTGTCTATGCCGAGGCTGGCTAAAATGCCCGCATGAACGTGGCTCAGTTTGGTACCCTTGGTTATGACAACGCTGTCTTTCTTTATGTCTTCGCCGACTTTGCAGTAATTTTCATAGCTTACGGCATCTTTGTATATTCTAACCCAGTTTTCACCGTAATCGGTGTCTTCCTGCTTCACCACCGCATTATAGCCCTCGGGTACGTAGGCTCCGGTCATAACCCGCACGCACTGATTTTTTTCATATTTTATGTCCTGATAATCGCCTGCCATGAGGTGGGCTTGTATCTTCATTTTTTTCGGTCTTCCCAGGGCTGCGCTTTTGACGTCCTTTGCCAGTACCGCATATCCGTCCATGGCCGCTTTTGGAAAGGAAGGCACCGCAATGGGAGCCGTTATATCTTCTGCCGCAACTCTGTCCGCACAGTCGTCTATGGATACGGTTTCAACATCTTCTATCGGTTTTAAAGCTTTTGTCATAACATTAAGGCATTCTTCAATCTGCATAGTAGTTTTTCCTTTCTTTTGCGGGAAGGTAAAAATCCATTGCCCTTCCGCTGTCATGTGCCAACACGTCTTTAGGCATTCTTGCAACGCTGCAAATCACATAAATATCTCCTGCAGCTCCGGTGATATTAAAAATTTGAACTGCGTACAGATACCAAAAATACACTTCGTCTACGTCGCCCAGCAGCACCGCTATAATTATACCCCATACAAGGACCGGGGCAACGGCGATTATAATATACGGCCATTTTTTAAAGAACCATGTGCTTGAGGCGTATGCCATTCCGTTTTTTATATCAAATCCGAAGGAAGCTCCGGAGCCCGTAAACATCCTCATACAGATTCCGTGTACGCTTTCGTGCAAAAATACGTACACTATAAAGCCCACTATCATCGCCGCTATGCAAAACAGAACCTTTGCTTTGGGCATGTCGAAGGCAGTCCCTATGGGATGCACAAGCAGCATCGGCAATATCATTGCCAATGCTGCCACTATGGTCCAGATGACCATGGTGCGAAGAGCTTCACGGTCCTTAGTAAAATCTATACGTTTATATAGGTCGTAACCCTGCGGCAGTCTTTCGTAAGCGCCTGTCTTCATTTTGAAAGAGCCTTGATTACCGACTCTGTCATGTCTTCCTTGCCGCATACGCCTGTGTGAAGCACTGGTCTTTGCTCAAGGTTTTTCAATCCGTAAGGTACCTTTACGCCGGTTTCCTTTTCGAGAGCCTTTACATAGTCAAAACCTGTAGGTTCTGCTGTCGCTCCGGAAAGAACTTTTACTTTTCCTTCGTCAAGCCCTATGGCTTTCGCTGCGCTTTCAGCAAACTTATATGCGCTGGCTGTCGATGCTATCACTGTCGGGGTTTCGTCTCCCGTTTCTTTTACATAGTCCCTGTACACTTTATATGCAACTGCTGTATGAGTGTCTATCAAATATCCCTCTTTCCACATGGTTTTCATGGTATCCAGAGTTTCCTCCTGAGTGCAGAAACCGCCGTAGAAAGCCTTTAAGCCTTCCTTTACCTGCGGAGAAACTTCATAGACCTTGTCCTTATCCAGCGATTCCATCCACTCCGAAACGGCCTTGCCGTCTCTGCCGCTTAGAAGATAAATCAGTCTTTCCAGGTTGCTTGAAATAAGGATGTCCATGGACGGCGAATTGGTCAGGTGAAAATCTCTTCTGATATCGTACACTCCCGTGTTGAGGAAATCGGTCAGCACCTTATTTTCGTTGGAGGCGCAAATCAGTTTGCCCAGAGGCATTCCCATTTTGCCTGCCATGTATGCAGCCAGAATATTTCCGAAGTTTCCGGTCGGAACCACCACGTTCATGGCTTCGCCTGTCTTAAGCGCTCCTCTTTCCACCAGTTTGACATAGCTGTAAACGTAATAAGCTACCTGAGCTACCAGTCGTCCTATATTTATGGAGTTGGCTGAGGAAAGTTTTATTCCCATATCTGCCAGCTTTTTGCCTGTAACTTCATCTGCAAATATCTTTTTTACTCCTGTCTGCGCATCATCAAAGTTTCCTTTTATGGCAAAGACATGGGTGTTGTCTCCTTCCTGCGAAACCATCTGTCTTTCCTGAACCTGGCTCACCCCGTTCTGCGGATAAAATACTATTATTTCCGTACCCTCTACGTTTGCAAAGCCTTCAAGGGCAGCTTTGCCAGTGTCGCCTGAGGTTGCCGCCAATATGCAGATTTTGTCCTTTTCTCCTTCTTTGCGGCATGCGGTGGTCATGAGATACGGAAGCAGCGAAAGAGCCATATCCTTAAAGGCTGCCGTCTTGCCATGGTAAAGTTCGAGGAAATATGCGCCGCCCGCTTTTGTCAACGGGGCGATTTCTTCTGCTTCAAACTTATCATCGTAAGCCCCGCAGATGCACTTTTTCATTTCCTCATCTGTGTATTCGTCAAAATATGCGTGAATAACCTCATATGCAATCTGCTGATATGTCATGCCTTTCATTTCATCTATTGTCAGCGGAAGCTTCGGAATGGAAACAGGTACATAAAGTCCCTTGTCTTCTGCAATTCCCCGTATTATTGCTTTTGTACTGCTTTGGTAATTCTTGCTTCCCCTTGTGCTTTCGTATTTCATGTCAAATGCTCCTCTCTTTTAAACGCCTTATGGTATCGGCAAAATTTTCATGTTTAATATTTTTAACATCAAAATGTAAAATTCTGAATGTATATTCCATTATGGTGCCTATTCCGAAAACGGCGATTACCGTTCCTATTCCTATCTTTGCTCCCATAAGCCACCCTATCAGCAGCACCGTTCCCTCTAAAAGGCCTCTTACGAGTCCTATGGGCAGCTTGTTCATCCTCTTTCCGAGAGCTACCATAAGGGCGTCTCTGGGGCCGCACCCGAGGCCTGCTCCTATGTAGAAGTAGCTTGCAAGACAGATTACAACCTGCCCGGCCAGCAGCACCAATACGCCTATCCAGAAATTTTCCATTTTAGGAAGAATATCTATCCAGTTAAGCAAGTCTACAACTTTTCCTATCAGTATGGCGTTCAGCACTGTGCCGAATCCTATCTTCTCCTTCAGCAGAAAATCTATGATTATTATGATGATTCCCGTAAAAACCACCACGTCTCCGTACAGCATCCCCGTCTTATAGAAAATACCCATGCTAAAGGCTTCCCACGGCGCAAGTCCCACGTTGGCCTGTATTCCCATATAAGAGCCGAGGCCATATAAAAAAAGCCCGAATATAAGCCTTGTGGTCCGCTTTAAATATTCTCTTATCATAATTCCTCCGATGCCTGAAATAACATTATAAGTTTACAATGTTTACCGATAGGTTGTCAAGATGATACGGGATTGGATGATGCGGGGATTGGGTGATGTGAGGACTGGCGATGCTGCGATTGGATGATGTGATGTTGTGCCGGCTGGGGCTTGCGGGAAGTGATAGCGGTATACATATTGGGGATTTTGGTATACTTTGTACCAAGGTTTGGCTCATGTGTATACCGTGGGGTACTGCCGTGGGCGACACGTTTTTGTGAATTCACGCAATTATGTTAAGAGTTCCCGTGATAGTGTTATCGTAGCTACAACACTTCTGTGAATTCACGAAAAAAGGTTAAGGTTTCTCGAAATTGTGTTGCCGGGGCTACAACGTTTCTGTGAATTCACGCAATAATGTTAAAGGATTGGATGATGCTGCGATTGGATGATGTGATGTTGTGCCGGCTGGGGCTTTCGGGAAGTGATGGCGGTATACATATTTGGGGTTTTCGCATACTTTGTACCAAGGTTTGGCTCATGTGTATACCGCTGGTATACATTTTCAGCGCTTTCGTATACTTTGTACCATGGTTTTGCGGTTTTTGTATACCGCAGGTTGCCGCCGCTATCAGGCCTAAGGCCCGGAACCCGGAGCCTGGGGCCTAAGGCCCGAAGCCCGGAACCCGGTCCCCGCCGTACATAAAAAGACGGGCGGCCCGAAGGCCGTCCGTCTACCATTTTCTTGAAGGAAAATCGGGCTTTCTCTTATTGTAAAATGCATCCAGGCCTTCCTTGGCATCGCTGCTTGTAAAGGCTTTATACCCAAGCATGGCTTCCGTTTCGAAAGCCTGCTCAAGGGGTATTTCTCTCAGCTTCATTACGGCTTCTTTTGCAGTTTGAACCGCAACAGTGCTCAGGGATAAAAACTTTTCCGCAATTTCCATGGCCTTATCCATGACTTTCTCCGGCTCGACCACATAATTGAGAATTCCGTAATCCAAAGCCGTCTGAGCGTCTATCTTTTCACCTGACAAAATCAGCTCCATTGCTCTCACATACGGAATCTGTCTTGCCAGTCTCACGAGAGTTCCTCCTGCAGGTACGATTCCCAGGGATACCTCGGGCAGCGCAAATACCGCTTTGTCGGAGGCTACCCTTATGTCCGTTCCAAGCATGATTTCAAATCCGCCGCCCATGCACATTCCGTTAATGGCGCCTATAATCGGCTTATTCATCTTGATATGTTTCAGATGAGCGGCATCCCACTCGTCTATATAGTGTCCCTGATTCAGATACGGAATGGACTCGGTCAAATCCGCACCAACACAGAACGCTTTTTGGCCCTCGCCGGTCAATATGCAAACGGCGACTTCGGGGTCTGACTGCGCTCTTTGAAATGCATTTCCCAAATCTTCATACATCTGCAGTGTCAGGGTATTAAGCTTTTCGGGTCTGTTAAACTTTATAACCGCAATCCCTTTGTTTACTTCATAACTTATATTCGACATTACAGCACTCCTTCCGACTTGAATTTATCTATATCTTCTTTATTCATATCCAAAAATTCCTTATATATCTTCTCATTATCCTGACCTATTTCAGGCGCCTTGCCCGATGTATCACAAGGAGTTCCGCTAAGCTTTATAGGAGTTCCGAAAAGCTTGCCATGGGCATTTCCGTATGCGTAGTCGATGAACATCTCGCGGAAGTTAAGCTGCGGGTCTTCAAGAACCTGGTCCATGGAATTGATTGCCGTAAGCGGCAGTTTCTCTGCCAGCGCATCCTGCAATTCCCGACAGGTATACTTCGAAAACCATTCATTTATCTTAGGCAAAATTCTCCTGTTGTACACTTCCTCATTAAATCTCTTAGGCATGGTATCTATTTCAGGGTCATTGAGAAGTTCCGGCTCCCCGAAGAACTCACAGGTGGTCTTCCAGAATCTGTCGGTATATCCTCCAAAGAACACATAGCCGTCCTTTGCCTTAAATTTTCCGTAAGGTCTGCATAAAGGATGATCGTTTCCGAGAGGTTGTTGTACCTGATGACCTACGGTATAGTTGGATACGGCGTTCTCCGTCAGGGCTAAGGAAGAATCGAGCTGGGCGACATCGACCATTTGGCCTTCTCCGGTCTTTTGCGCATGAATATATGCCGACAAGGTGCCTATTGCGCCAAAGAAGGTAGCCGCCAAGTCACCTATTATTGTTCCTATTCTCGTAGGTTCTCCGGGCATGCCGTTCATAGACCATAATCCGCTTAAAGCCTGTCCGCTGTTATCATAAGCGGGCCATTTGGAATAAGGGCCTTTCTGACCGAATCCTGAAATGGCGGTATAAACCAATTTAGGATTATACTGTTTTAGATTTTCATATCCCACTCCCAGCTTATCCATAACACCGGCTCTGTAATTTTCAACTACTATATCAGCCTTTTTTACCAGGCCTCTGAAGATTTCCTTTGCGGACTCTTCTTTTAAATTTAGGGTTATAGCTTCTTTATTTCTGTTATATTGTGCAAAAAACGCACTCTGCCGGTTTTCTCCGTCAACTAAATAAGGCTCAAAGTCACGGGTGTAATCAGGGTCTTTTGGATTTTCTATTTTTATTACTCTTGCTCCTAAATCGGCTAAAATCATTGTACAATACGGTCCTGCCACGACACGTGTAAGGTCCAGTACCGTTACGCCTTCCAGTGGTCTCATGTTTATCCTCCTCAATTTTCACTATCGATATATAAAATCAAAGAGGCAATATCTCAAACCCGTTTCCGGATTTGAGATATCCTCTTTTAAATTGCTTTTGCCGGCACTATGCCAAACTTTGGGTAGAATCCAAGTGCATATATATATTATATAATTTTATTTGTTGTTTTTCGCTGCCTTTTTAGCTTTTTTCTCTTCCATATCGGCTAAATAATATTTTCCCGGCGTATTATAGTATTCTTTTTGCAGTTCAACAACCTGCGGTACAAGCCATATAACCGCTATCATGTTAGGTATGATGAACAGAGCCGTAAATGCGTCTGTGAGCTGATACATAACAGTAAGTTCCATACCGAAAGTAACGACTATCATTGTTGCGATTGCGATGAATCTCCAAGCAAATCCGGCCTTGGAAGTTTTGAATAAGAATTCGCACTGTCTTTCATCATAGAAGATTACTACCGTAATCGTGGTGATTACGAAGAGCAATACGCAGACTGCAACGAAAATATCTCCTGCCGAGCCGAATACGGTGTGGAATGCAGCCTGGCCGAGAGCTCCCGCCTCAACTGCCGGGTCTTTCCAAACACCTGTTGTAAGCACTGCCAGCGCAGTTGCCGTACAAACGATGATGGTATCAACTCCTACTTCAAATACTCCCCATACTGCCTGTCTGATCGGATGATCAACATCTGCTGCCGCATGAGCCGACGGCGCCGAACCGAAGCCTGCCTCGTTGGAATATACGCCTCTTGCAGAACCCCATCTGATTGCAAGAGCTATTGTTGAACCTGCAAATCCGCCTACTGCGGCATGCGGAGCAAAGGCATACTTAAAGATGCTTCCCAGGGAAGGAAGAATTTCTCCTGCATTGAGTACCAGTATTACCAAAACGCCCAATAGATATATTACCGCCATAACAGGCACCGCTTTTTCCATTACGGCTGCAATTCTCTTGATTCCGCCAAAGATAATCAGCGCAACGACAACCGCAACTATAACTCCGAATACCGTACCGTTGATACCGAATACGGCAACCTGTGAACTTGCCGATAATGTCTGAGTTGCTATGGAAGGCACTCCGGCAATGAGAGTGAAGAACGCAGTGAATGTGGCGATTGCTCTGCCGGCTTTCTTGCCGCCAAACAGTTCTTTAACATAGCTGAACGAACCTCCGACCCACTCGCCTTTGTCGTTCTTTTCTCTGTACTTCATGCAAAGAGCGATTTCCACATACTTTGTACAGCAGCCTACGAGAGCGATAATCCACATCCAGAAGATTGCTCCGGGACCTCCCAGCGCAATGGCTACCGGCACGCCTACAATGTTCGAAGCTCCTATGGAAGCTCCGAGAGCGGAACATGCTGCGGCAAAAGGAGAAATCTTGCCTTCTTCGGCTTTTGCAAACATCTTTCCGAATGTCTGCGAGCAGATATAACCAATCTTTGTAATCTGAGGGAAACCCAGGCGAATGCTCATGTAAAGGCCGCCGCCAACGATTAAAATTATAATCGGAAGTCCCCAAAACCAATTTGAAAATGCTACCAATGCATCAATAATTGCTTGCATAACTTTATTCCTTTCTTTAAATTATTACAAAATTTTCTACCCTTAAAAATATTGGACAACATACCTTATTTATATTTAGTCTCTTGCGTAGACGCAATCGCCGTTCATATATGTCTGTTCCACAAAAACCTTATCTATCATGCTTCCGGGAACGTTCAGAATGTCTTCGCTCAATACGGCAAAACTTGCCTTGTAACCCTCTTTCAGCTGACCGAGCTTTTCAAAGCCTGCAATCTCGGCCCCTTCTCTGGTATACATCTGAATTGCCGTCTCAATGTCTATGCAGTTATCTCTGCCGCAGTCGGTTCCGTCGTAAGCGTATCTCGTAACCGCACATTTGATGTTAGGGAAAGGGTCTGACGGCACTGCCCAGGAGGTGGCCGGAGCATCCGTCGAAAGAGCTATCTTTACTCCCGAATCTATTATGTGCTGTATAGGGTAAGTCTTCTTTAGCCACTCTTCTCCCAAGTTGTTCAGGTAGCTTTCGATTTCCGAATACATGAATATGGATTGAGTAGCAAAGGCAATCTTCTTTTCTGCCGCTTTTTTAATGGCGTCCTCTGAAGGGTCTGTCACATGTTCCAGTCTTATGTGAGGAAGACCTTCAGTCCAAGGCTCTTCATCATAGGTTCGGCCTATAATTCTGTCTATGGTTCTCATTCCCATAGCGTGGAAAGAAAGCTGACATTTATTTTTCTTGCAAAATTCCATAGCGCTGTCGATTTCTTCATCGCTGCACACGGAAATTCCGTATTCATCCTCCGAACCTTTATATGGCCGGCTCATCCATGCGGTACGGCCGCCTACGCTTCCGTCGGCTATAAGCTTTATGCCGTTCATATGAATCTGCCTGCTCTTATCCGCACGCTCCTTGCTCCACTTAAAGTCCGGATTCTTTCTTATCAGATCCCATATGTAGTACATGGCTATATCCTGCTTAAATCCCTTTGATGCAGCCTCTTCGTAGTATTCGTAATAATCTACCGAGTCTATGTTTCCCATATCGGTTACAGCTACTATTCCCTGAGAAAGCATCAGCTGTCCCAAATCAACTATGCTGTCAACTACCTGTTTCCTTGATTTTTCAGGAAGAATCTCGCCTACCAAGTGACGCGCGTTTTCCCTGAGGATTCCGGTTGGTTCACCCTTTTCGTCTCTGTCTATCTCTCCGCCCGGCGGGTCCGGAGTGTCTTTTGTGATTCCTGCAAGTTCAAGAGCCTTGCTGTTGACTGACCTTACATGAGAGCAGGACCTGAGCAGTTCCACCGGAAGTTCTGCGGTACCCTTGTCCAAATCCCACCTTGTAGGCGCCCTGTGCTCTGCAAACTTTTCCTCGTCGTATCCCCAGCCTTGAATCCACTGACCTTCTTCCTTATTTTCGGCTTCTTTTTTTATCACTTCTGCCAATTCTTCAATGGAATTTACTGACGGAGGCAGGCAGGAAATTTTCTGCGCGCAGTCTGCCAAGATGACAGGATGCATATGAGTGTCTACAAAGCCCGGGATTACACGTTTTCCTTTGAGGTCAACAACTTCTCCCTCTACCCGGGGCATATCGGCTTCTTTCCCAATCCATGTAATTATTCCGTCTTCTGCGATAAAACTTTCGGCATAAAGCATTTCTCTGTTTGATGTGAATATCTTGCCGTTTCTAAAAATTTTAACGCCCATATACATTCCTCCTTTCCTTTACTTTTCCGTGTGCTTATCAAACAGTTCCTTAGCGTATTCAAGGCGAACTTTCTTTTCCGAAACCATCTGCTTTACGATAGCTTCAAGAACTTCTCCTTTTGCGCCGACCGTGTTGGCCAGATTGCGTGCATGAAGGGACATGTGGCCTCTCTGTATTCCCTCGGTGGCAAGGGCCTTCATTGCTGCCATGTTATTTGCAAGGCCTGCTGCTGCAATAATCTGTCCCAGTTCAGCCGCAGTCTTAACACCTAAAATCTTAACTGCTGTCTGAGCTGCCGGATGTATCTTTGTCGCTCCTCCTACAAGACCTACCGCCATAGGCATTTCTATGGAACCTACCAAATCTCCGTTTGCATCCTTTTCCCATGTAGTCAGGGAAGTGTACCTTCCGTCTCTGCTTGCATAGGAATGGGCTCCCGATTCTATGGCTCTCGTATCGTTTCCGGTTGCTATGACTACGGGAATTATGCCGTTCATGATGCCTTTATTATGAGTTGCGGCTCTGTATGGGTCGGCCTTTGCGAAAGCGTAAGCGTTAAGCATTTTATCCACCACTTCTTCTCCGCCTATATCCTCTTTTTTCCAGGTTGCTCTCGCTCTTACCAGCCTGTGGTCTGCCAAGTTTGACAGGATTCTCAGCTCCACACTTCCTCCTGTGATTTCCTCGATGTAAGGCGCTACCGCTTCTGCCATGGTATTGACCGCATTGGCTCCCATAGCGTCGAGCGTATCCACAAGCAGGTGAGCTATTACCATAGGTCCGGCTATGGTGTCTATTACTCTTACTTCTACATCCTTTACTCCGCCTCCGAAATTTACAAGTACAGGATCCTTTTCATTGCAGATTCTTATGATTTCCTCTTTCTTTTCCAATATCATGCTTTTTGCTGCAAAAGGAGTGTTCACATTCAGCACCTGAATCTGGGCAATCATCACGTTGCCTGACGATGATACCGTAAATCCGCCTGACGGTCTTGCCATTTTGGCTGCGTTTGAGCAGGCCGCAACCACCGATGGTTCTTCTGTAACCATTGGAATTACTACATCCTTGCCGTTGATGATAAAGTTGATTGCAACTCCCATTGGGAGCGCAAAGCGTCCTATGACGTTTTCAATCATGTGGTCAGCCTTATCCATGTCAAGGGTATCTGCTGAAGCGATTATTGCTTTTTCTTCTTCCGTAAGTCCGCTGAATTCAGCAATTTCGTTTCGTCTTTCTTCTACCGATAATTTAAAAAATCCCGAATAGCTGCTTGTTTTCATCTTATATTTCCTCCCTCGAAAATAACTTGTTTTTACTTTACAGAGCTTGTGAAGGAACTCAGTTTCCTTCCCAAAATACGTTCAACCATATGTTCAATTTTGTAACATTTCTTTTCATCTATTCCCGTTTCGATTTTCATGGCCTTTAGCATGGTTACAAAATCACAGGTTTCTACCAAACCGGTACGTTCGGTTTCAAAGTAGTATTCTCCTATTCCTTTTACGGGAACATTGTCCACTATGTTGGCTACCTGTCCGCCTATTCCTCCCATGGTGCAATCAAAAGCCGAAACACCTGCTTCCATTGCTGCGTAATAGGAGGCAAGGCCCATTCCTCTTATATCATGTACATGGAAAGAATGCATCGACGGGTCGGGGTACTTGGCCAATACTTTGGAAAAGTATTCGTAAACCGCTGTAGGCGCTGCAATTCCGTCCGGGTCCGAGTGTTCGATTTCGTCAAAGCCTATATCAAAAGAGCGGTCTACAAATTCGTAGGCTTTTTCTATGGATACCTCTCCCTTTATAGGGCATCCGAATATGGTTCCGATATTGGCAAACACTTTCTTGATTCCTATGTCATGTAAAAATTTGACGTTTTTCTTTGCCTCGTCGAACAATTCCTCATGGGTTCTGTTCATATTCTTCCTTGCATAGGCTTCGCTTGTAGCAAGCTGTCCGCATAAAACCCTGTCAATCTTCACTCCTTGCTCCAGCGCTTCCGCAACTCTTTCGCATGCTTTTGTGTTTAAAGCCAGCACCGTATATTCCACATCCTCACGCTGAGGAAGCCCTTTCAGCAGTTCAAGAATATCTTTAAACTGAGGAACATATTTAATATGGCTAAAGGTACCTATTTCGATTCTTTTGAAGCCTGCATCTATAAGTTTATTGGCAATCCACAGTTTTGAATCCGTGGGAACAAACATTTCTTCATGTTGAAACCCGTCTCTCAGGGTTACGTCAAGAACATCAATTTTTTTTGGCAACTTTCTGTTCACTTCAATCCCTCTCCCTATCAAATTTTTTATTTAATTATTTCTAACGCAAAATTTATGCCAACTTTAAAACCTCCGATGCAAAAATCCCGCAGCCCTTGAAAATTCAATATAAAAAAAAGATGACAATTAAAAAATCGTCATCTTGCGCATTTTGCTTGGTGCCAAAATTGGCACTAATCTCCCGGCCTGTTTTGGTGTCATTTTTGGCACTAATCATTTTTTGTGCCAAAATTGGCAATTTTCCTGTAAAAAGTCCTCCTAGTCATTCCAAGTTCTTTCATAGCTTTATTTTTATCGCCTCCGCACTGCTTAATGACCTGCATAATCACGTTGATTTCAAAATGCTCCACTTCTTCTTTCAGCGTTTTGTACTGCATCGCATATTGCTTTGACGCAGGAAGGCTGACATAATCGGTTTTTAAAGGTTTATCTTTTATGTTGTCGGGCAAATCATCTATTGTGATAATATCGCCGTCGCACAACACAACCGCACTTTCTACGGTATTTTGAAGTTCCCTTACATTTCCAGGCCATGTGTACCCTAAGAATATCTGATAAACCGACCTGTCAATGCCCAAATTCCGTCCGTATTTTTTACAATACTTTTCCATAAAGTAATCGGTTAGGAGCAAAATATCGTTTCCTCTTTCTCTCAGAGGCGGTATGGATATGGATACCACATTAAGCCTGTAATACAAATCTTCTCTGAATGTGCCTTCCTTCACCATATCCTCAAGTGGTCTGTTGGTTGCGGCAATGACTCTCACATCTATTGGTACATTGCTTTGCCGTCCCACTTTTTCGATTTCGCCTTCCTGTAATACTCTCAGAAGTTTTGCCTGCATTTGGTGCGGCATATCTCCTATTTCGTCAAGGAAGAGGGTTCCTCCGTCGGCAAGCTGAAATTTGCCCATTTTACCTCCCTTGGAGGCTCCTGTAAATGCGCCTTCTTCGTACCCGAAAAGTTCGCTTTCTATTAAAGATTCAGGTATCGCAGAACAGTTTACGGTTATGAAAGGCTTATCTTTTCTGGCGCAATGACTTTTTATGATATTTGCCAGTATTTCCTTGCCGGTTCCGTTTTCGCCCCTTAGCAGCACCATGGTGTCCGTATTGGCGACTTTTATGGCTTTATTGACACAGTCAATATATACCTTGCTTTCTCCTATAATCCTGTTTTTTTCCAAAAAGTTCTTTGCCTGAATCTGCCGGCTGTATTCTTCTGCCACCGATGACATTCTTTTTACTTCATTGTGCAGCTTATTTACATTGGTAACATCGGTAAATATGGAATATGCGCCTATCACCTCATCTCCGTTCATAAATGGGTGAGTGCTTATGTTTACATATTTATTTATGCTTTTTATATGCTGATTGTCTATATTTTGCTCTTTTCCGGTCTTAAGCACGTTCAGCAATGCTGCATCCGGTTCAATAATGCTCAGGTATCTGCCCAATATCTTGCTTATATTTATATCCAGTATTCTTGCATATGCGGCATTTACATAAAAAATTCTGCTGTCTTTATCGATTGCGACTACGCCCGAATCCATTGTGTCAAGAATCTGTATAAATGAATTTTCTTTGTGCTTGCTCACCAGATAAGCCAGTCTTTCTGTTTTAACAGCGCCTACCAACTTGCCTTCTTCATCCACTACGTTGATGTATTCGTGAATAACATCGCCGAAATCCGCCAAATCCATGTCCTGTATAGGCATAGACCGGGGCAGATTCAAATCGGATTCTTTGTCTTTTAAGTTGGGATTCATCAAATCTCTTATCTTTAACATTGCTCTTCACCTTCCAAGGCTTAAGTATTCCGGGTTTGTACTTTATAATATACAAGAATTTTATATTTTTTACAAGCTTTGAGTTTTTCAGGCTGAGGCTTGCGGGAAGTGATGGCGGTATACATATTTGGGGTTTTGGTATACTTTGTACCCGGTTTTGGCTCATGTGTATACCGCCGGTATACATTTTCGGCGCTTCCGTATACTTTGTACCATGGTTTGGCGGTTTTTGTATACCGCGAGTGCCTCCGCTGATAACACGTTTTCGTGATTTCATGCAATTATGTTATAGTTTTCTGAAGCTATGTCGCCAGAGCTACAACGTTTCTGTAAATCCACGCAATAATGTTAAGGTTTCCCGAAATTGTGTCGCCAGAGCTACAACGTTTTCGTGATTTCACGCAATTATGTTATAGTTTTTGCGGATTGTGATTATCTGGCCGGACTGCCCCGGTTATCCGACCGGGTTGTCCCGGTTATCCGGTCGGACTGCCTCACCCGTCAGGCCGTGGGCACGGGCCGGCCTTGCAAAGGCCGGGCACAGTTGCCACCGCAAAAAAGCAACGCACCGGAAATTCCGGTGCGTTGCTCTCATGATTTAATCAGTAATTCTCTTTCCTCACTTCGAAGTAGCTCTTTGGATGTGCGCATACGGGACAGCTTTCCGGTGCTTTCTTGCCCATAACCAGATGTCCGCAGTTTCTGCACTCCCACATGGTTTCTTCCGATTTTGCAAATACCGCCTGCATTTCTACGTTGCTAAGAAGCGCTCTGTACCTTTCTTCATGGTGCTTTTCAACTTCTCCGACCATTTCAAACTTGACGGCCAGCTCCTCAAAACCCTCTTCTCTGGCTTCTCTGGCAAATTGAGCGTACATGTCGGTCCACTCATAATTTTCGCCTTCGGCGGCAGCCAGAAGATTCTGTGCAGTATCGCCAAGTCCGTCAAGAGCCTTGAACCACAGCTTGGCGTGCTCCTTCTCGTTGTCCGCTGTCTTCTGAAAAATGGCTGCAATCTGCTCGTAGCCCTCTTTCTTTGCAACGCTTGCAAAATAAGTATATTTGTTTCTGGCCTGTGATTCTCCGGCAAAAGCAGTTAGCAAATTTGCTTCGGTCTTCGTTCCCTTTAGATCTTTCATTTCATTACCTCCCGTTTTTTACAATTCTCACATATATAATCTGAATTTAGCTGATAGGTTAATATATTTTATACCCTTGAGGTTTAAAACCTTGATTCTGCTGCATCTGTCACAAGCCGGAACTCATGCCTTATATGTCAAGTTTTATCTTTTCGATTCTGTCGAAAGCTTCTCCCAGTTTTTCAACTCCGACGGTGCATGCGAGACGGAGATAGCCTTCTCCGCAGCTGCCGAAGGCGTTACCCGGCAAAAGAAGCACGTGAGCGTCATCTAAGATTTTCTCGCTGATTTCCGAACTGCTCATACCGCTCTTCTTAATATTGATAAACAGGTAGAAACTTCCCTTTGGCGGATATACGGTGCTCATCCACGGAATTCTGTTTATTCTTTCGGCCGCATAGAACATACGCTTCTTGTATTCTGCTATGATAGGCGGCTGAATCACCTTTCTGTTTCTCAGGGCATGAATAGCTGCGCGCTGAGACGGAGCCGGCGCCGAGTAAATGAGGTTTTCGCCCATATCCTTTAAGACATTTATCAAATAAGACGGCGCTATTACGTTACCCACACGCCATCCGGTCATAATGAAGTCCTTTGAGAAAGAGTTTATGGTTACGGTTCTTTCTCTCATGCCCGGCAGCGAAGCGAACGGAACAAATTCCTTTTCAAAGCTGTATGACGTATAAATGTCATCGGCGATGATTATGAGGTCATGTTTTTCGGCAATCTTTGCTATGCCTTTCATTGTATCAACGGACAAACAATTGCCTGTAGGATTGGACGGTGAGTTAATTACAAATGCCTTTGTACGCTCGTTTATGAGGGACTCAAGTCTGTCCAGGTTTATCTGGAAGTCCTCTTCTTCATAGGTAGGCATTTCTACAGGTATGCCTCCCGCCATTTCCACCTGGGCAGGGTATGGCGTAAAGAAAGGCGCCTGCAGCAAAACTTCGTCTCCGTCATCAAGTATAGCCTGCAAAACCGAGTACATTGCAATCAGTCCTGCTGCGGTAACTATTACTTCGCTGTCATCTATATCCATGTCGTATTCTTCTTTATAGAATTTGCGGATTTCATCCCTGAGTTCCTTATCGCCACGCATGTTTGTGTATTTTGTGTGTCCCTTCAAAGCATCCTGATATGCTCCGTCTATGATTATCTTATCCGTAATTAAATCCGGGTCACCGAGACTTAAGTTTATGCAATCGCTGAATTGTGCAGCTTTTTCGTTGGTACTGCCAAACGGCGTACCTGCTTCTTTCCAGTATTTTTTCGAAATAAAACGATGCTTCATCTATCTGTTCTCCTCCAAAAATTCAGTAAATTTATCTAATCCTTCTTTAAGAAGTTTTGAATCAAATGCGTAACCGATTCGCACTGCGCCTTCCATTTCAAAGGCGGCTCCCGGTGTGAAAAGCAATCCCTTTTCTTTTATAAGCCTTATGCAGAGTTCATATGACGGCATATCCAGGTCGTAATATACCAGCGCTGTCGTTCCTGCTACAGGCTTGAGATAGTGAACTCCCTCGGTCTCGTTGACCCACTTGTCTAAGATTTCCCTGTTTTTCTTTAAAATCTTGGCGTTTCTTTCAAAGATTTTGTCTTTGTTTGCAAGAGCCAATGATGCAAGCGTGTCATCTATGGCGCCGCATGATATGGTATCGTAATCTCTATGCTCAAGGCAGGCGTGCAGAGCATCTTTGTCCTTTGTGGCTATCCAGCCCATTCTAAGACCAGCCAGGGAAAATATCTTGGACATGCTTCCCACGGAAATTCCCTTTTCGTATATATCCACTATGGATTCCATATAGCTGCCGTCTTCCGAAATTCCTCTGTAAACTTCATCAGAAAGCACATATGCGCCAACCTTCCTTGCTATCTCGCTTATTTCTTCCATTATCTCCCTTGAAATCCATGAGCCCGTCGGATTGTTGGGGTTGTTTATGGTAATCATCTTGGTGTTGCTGTCAACAAGGGATTTAAGTTCTTCCAAATCGGGCAGAAAATCGTTCTCAGGTCTGAGCTGCAATATCCTTACCTCTGCGCCTATTGCCCTCGGAATTGAATAGTGCTGCTGATATGTAGGCATTACGGAAACCATGTTGTCGGTGCTTTCAATCAGCGAATTTATTACCATATTGTTGGCTCCCACCGCACCGTGGGTCGGTATTATGTTTTCGCCCTTTAAGTCTTTGTACAAGCCGGCTACACCGCTTGTAAACTCCGGCGAGCCGAATATGTGGCTGTAAGTAAGTCTCTTGTCCTTTAAATTTATCAGATATTGGTCGACATTTTCTCCTGCCAGTTCCAGAAGTTCTCCTATGGTCAGCGAATCTATACAGGTTTCACCCAGATTATAGACCGCATCATCTTCGTAATCGTTCATCCATCTCTCAACTTTAAACGTCTCAATCTTCATGCTTTTCCTCCAAATGTCAATTATTGTTTATTATATCATACTCATTTATAAAATCCCATTATTGCAAATAAATATTCTTACAGCCATGGAAAAAACTTCGTAATTTTTAGTTTCAAACACGTTGATTCCTATTATGTTGCTTATATTTTTAAGCCTGTATCTTATTGTATTTTTATGCTGAATCATGGAATCGGCTGTTTTTTGCAAATCGCCGTCGTTTAAGACATATCCTATTGCCGTTTCAAGAAGGTTTCCTTTGGTTTCCAAGTCGTAATCTTCAATAGGCTTAATATACTCTCTGCTGAAATCTCTCATAACCTCGCCGGAGCAATAAGGCAAGATAACCTTATATATTCCGAGATTCTCGTAGAGCATGTAGTCATTTGTTCCCTTGGTTCTAAGATCTGCCGCATATTTGCTTTCCTCAAAGCAGTTTTTAATCTGCCACAGCAAATGGTGTACGGTGCTTATTCCGACTCTGAATTTTTTCAAATCATCTCCGAATATATCGAGAAACGGTTTGCTCAATTTTCTTGCATCCACCGTGGAAAACATTTCCCTTGAGTGAATTATAAAAAATCCTCCCTTATAATAAAACATCGAATCTGATGCGTACAGCACGCCGCTGTCCAAAACCTTTTCCTCGGTTTTGAGATAATCTTCTGCGGAGAACTTGTCTATAGGCTCGAAATACATGGCCATTATGTCCGTCTGAAATGTGGGATTGATGTCGTATGCCAGTCTCTCACATGCTTCCTGACTTGAACCGCTTCTCAGGATTTCATCTACCTTGTTTTCTCTGTAGTACAGGGATTCGTAGTGCTTAATCCGTTCCGAAATCAATATTATCAGGTCTTCAAAATGAATATTGCTTCCTTCGATGACAAGTATGGGGAAGTTCATGGTATCGGCATATCTTAGCACGTTTTCGTGAAGAGGCAAATGAAATATATTTTTTATTATAAGTCCGCTGCATTTTCGTGACGCCAGCTTTTTGACAGCATCCATAATCAGATATTCGTTGTCCTTGGCGTACAGAAAGCTTGTCACCACAATCATATTTTCGTCACGAAAGTTGGTAATGGACCATTTTTCTCTCACTCCGTCTACAAACTCGTAGTCCAAAATGCCGCACCTGTCCACGGTGTTGTTGAGCCCGCCTTTACCTGCCACGAGCTTTAAATTGGAAAATTCCGGGAAGTTGCATATGTCTTCAACGGTTACCTTCATTTTTTCCTCCAGATAAATAGATATTTTACTGCTACACATTTAGCACATTAAAGTCCTTTTGATTGTATTATAACACAATTTTAAAGAAATTAAATTATCTTTTGGTATAAATCATTATAATTGTAAAATTTTTGAGATAATTATATATTTTACTTATAATCAACGATAAAGGAGAAGATCTATGAAATTAGATGAATTTGTATTGGAAAACTGGCTGAATCCTGCTGCAAACAGCGAGAAAAACAAAGTCTATCTCGGAGGAAGCTGCGTACTTCCTATGACCGTAGAAGAGCTCTTTGAGCTTACCGGTGAAAACCTTGATAACTTCCTGGAAGAACTTAAGAAGATGAATTTGGGATACGGCTTCTTTGCCGGAACTCCAAGACTTCGCAATGCGGTCTCCAAATTATATAAAAATGTAACGCCGGAAGATGTTGTCCTGGTACACGGAGGTACCGGCGCCAATAATACGGTTGTTTACACTCTGATAGAGCCTTCGGACAACGTAATTTCAATTATGCCTAACTATCAGCAATATTATTCGATTCCAAGATCGATAGGCGCAGAAGTCCGTGAAATAGACCTGAAACCGGAAGCCGGCTATAAGCTTGACCTGAACGAAGTAAGAAATGCCGTTGACAAGAACACAAAGGCAATAATGCTCACAAACCCTAACAACCCTACAGGCTCACTTCTCGAACTTGAAGAAATGGAAGAACTGGTAGAAATAGCCAAGTCGGTAGACGCCTGGATCGTATGCGACGAAATGTACAGAGGCCTCAAAGAAGAGTACATGCCTTCCATGGCAGACATCTACGATAAAGCTATCGTAACATGCAGCTCCTCCAAAATCTATTCCATGGCCGGAACCAGATGCGGCTGGATCATCTGCCGTGACCCTGAAACAAGATGGGAACTGTTCAACAGAAGGTCATATGATTCCATATGCGGCGGCGTATTTGACGAATGGATTTTCGCTATCGCACTGGAACATGCGGACAAAATCTTTGCACGCAGCAGAGAAATCGTAAACAAGAACAAAGCAATCATAGACAAGTGGCTTGACGGCCATAAGTATCTGCACCAGTATGCTGACGCTTACGGCACCACTTACCTGATTCACTATGATTTGGATGTGGATTCCGTAGAATTCTGCGACAATCTGCTGGATCGGAAGGGCGTGCTGGTTTGCCACGGCGACTGCTTCTATCTGCCGCACACATTCAGGCTTACATTGTCCCACGCCGAAGAACTGGAAAAAGGACTTGCTCTGATTGACGAATACATAGAAGAGCTGGTTGCGCAAGGCAAAGCTTTGGAAAAATAAATACAGATTAAAGCCGGAGCTATTACAAACTCCGGCTTTTTTTAATATGCCAAAAAGGGGAGATGTCGCACAGCCGACTGAAAAGCCAGCTGTATGAAGTTGGCGGTGATGCAGACGGCAGGTGGCAGACGACAGACGGCTCAGCTGGTGGCGATCGGCGTGACTGCCGTAAACCTTAAAAAATCTTTGAATTACGGCATTTTGACCGCAGTAATAGGGTTCAAATTGCCGTAAAGTTCGCAATTTCTTTTAAATACGGCATTTTATAAGACGTAGGAGGGGTAAAACTGCCGTAAATTTGAAATTTTTCTTATTTTCCGGCATTTTGGCGGAAACTAAGGCAGAAAAAGTGCCGCAAATGGGAGATTTCCTTAAATTTGCGGCACTTTACAATATTTTGCAAAATCGTGTTATATGGCGCCGCCGCACAGGCCGACTTTTCAGTCGGCTGTGATGCAGCCTATTTTATGTACAAATTGTATACTTTATTTAAGTTTGGCTACCATTTCTCCTGCCTTGACTTGCTGTCCTTCGGAAACATAGATCTTTTCGACCGTTCCTTTGGCTGTCGCCAAAATGTTTGTTTCCATCTTCATGGCTTCTATTACGGCAATCGGCTGCTTTTCTTCTACTTCTTCGCCTTCCTTAACCAGAACTTTTATTATATTTCCCGGTATATTGGCTCCGATTTCCATAGGATTGCTTTCATCGGCATAGAGCACAGAGGTGCTGGAGTTTACGGTTACATCGGTATCCTTAATCTTGATGATTCTGCGGTTTCCGTTGACTTCAAATATAGCTTCTCTGAAGCCTTCGTTGTCAACAGGTCTTACCTCATGGAGTTTTACCATGAGAAGTTTACCTTCGCCCAGCTTAACTTCGCATGTTTCGCCTTCCTGCAAGCTGTGGAAGAATATATCGGAACCCATGTAACGGAAGTTTCCGTCTTTTCTTATGCTGGTGATGTAATCTTCAAATACCTTAGGATATATCGCATAACTTATCACTTCTCTGTCAGTACCTTCAAGGTCAAGTTCGTCCTGCAGGTGCTTTCTTATGGCGTCAAAGTCCTCAGGCGGAAGCAGTTCTCCCGGTCTGCATGTGATTGCAGGTTTATCTTTGAGAACCAGTTTCTGAAGTTTTTCAGGGAAACCGCCTTCCGGCTGTCCCATCATTCCCTCAAAGTATGAAACTATGGAGTCAGGGAAGTCGATTCCGGCTGCCTTTTCGTAGATATTTTCAGGTGTCAAATCGTTTTGCACCATGAATATTGCCATATCGCCGACTGCCTTTGAAGAAGGAGTTACCTTTACGATGTCTCCCAGCATAGCGTTTACGGCCTTATACATATCCTTAACTTCTTCGAACTTATGTCCGAGGCCGAAGCTTTCAACCTGCGGTTTAAGGTTGGAGTACTGTCCTCCCGGTATTTCGTATTTATAAATTTCGGCAGTCGAAGTTACCAGTTCCGACTCGAATCCCGCATAAACAGGTCTTACGTCTCTCCAGTATTCCGAAATCTTCTGAATCTTATCAGGGTCGATTCCGGTGTCTCTGTCTGAATTTTGCAGAGCTGCAACCACCGAGTTCAGAGCCGGCTGGGATGTCAGTCCGCTCATGGAGTTGAAGGCTGCGTCTACGATGTCAACACCTGCCTGTGCGGCCATAAGTATGGTTGCAACGCCGTTTCCGGAAGTATCATGTGTGTGCAGATGAATAGGAATTCCGATTTCCTGCTTCAAGGTCGAAATCAGCTTCTGTGCGGCCATAGGCTTAAGAAGTCCTGACATATCCTTGATTCCGAGGATGTGGGAGCCTCTCTTTTCAAGTTCTTTGGCCATTTTCACATAATAAGCCAGATTGTACTTCTCTCTTGACTCGTCGAGAATATCGCCGGTGTAGCAGAGGCACGCTTCTGCAATCTTGCCCTGGTTCAGCGTTTCATCAAGGGCAATGCTCATTCCGTCAAGCCAGTTGAGTGAGTCAAATATTCTGAATACGTCGATTCCGGATTTTGCGGACTGCTTTACAAATTCACGGATCACGTTATCCGGATAATTTTTATATCCAACGGCATTGGCTCCTCTTATGAGCATCTGGAACAGAATGTTAGGCATCTTTTCTCTCAGAGTGTCCAGTCTTTCCCATGGTGACTCTTTTAAGAAACGGTATGCCGTGTCAAATGTAGCTCCGCCCCACATTTCGAGGGAGAACAGGTCTTTGCCGTATACGGAAACGGCAGGAGCGATTTTTTCCATATCCACGGTTCTCACCCTTGTTGCCATAAGGGACTGCTGGGCATCACGCATGGTGGTATCGGTAATCAAGAGTTTCTTCTGGTCTTTTACCCAGTCTGCCACAGCCTTAGGTCCCTGCTCGTCAAGGAGCTGCTTGGTTCCTCTGAGCCCTTCAAGTTCATCTTTCTTAAACTTAGGAAATACGGGAACGTTGAACTGAGGCTTGTTGCCCTTGGTTTCGTTTACAAACTTCTTACCTAAGAATTCAATCACTTTGAGTTCGTTGTCCTCAACCTTTTCTATGTTCAAAAGGTCAGGAGTGTTGGCAATGAATCCCGTATCGCACATTCCTGCGGCGAAAGTCGGGTGGTTAAGTACGTTGAGCATAAATGCTATGTTTGTCTTTATTCCCTTTACGGTGGTCTCCGAAAGGGCTCTTATAGCCTTTCTTCTGGCATCGGTAAAGGTTCTGCTGAATGCGGTTATCTTAACCAGCAAGCTGTCATAAAAAGGTGTGATTTCGGAGCCTTCAAATCCGTTTCCTCCGTCAAGACGGATTCCGAATCCGCCCGGGCTCCTGTAGTTTTCTATTATTCCCGTATCAGGCATAAATTCGTTGGCAGGGTCTTCCGTGGTAATTCTGCACTGAATTGCGTGTCCGGTAACTTTTATGGACTCCTGATTAGGAATTGCGATTTCAGTTGAATCCAGGCTGTATCCCTGAGCTATGAGAATCTGATCCTGAACTATATCCACTCCCGTTACGATTTCCGATACGGTATGTTCTACCTGAATTCTCGGGTTCATTTCGATAAAGTAGTGATGTCCGTCCTTGTCTACCAGAAACTCTACGGTTCCCGCACTTCTGTAGTCTACGGCACGGGCAATCTTAAGAGCGTCGCCGCATATTGCCTGTCTCTGTTCTTCTGTCAGGCAGAGAGCCGGTGTAAACTCTATAACTTTCTGATGTCTTCTCTGAATTGAGCAGTCTCTCTCATAGAGGTGTACTATGTTGCCGTATTTATCTCCCAGGATCTGCACTTCGATGTGCTTAGGATTTTCTAAGTATTTTTCAATGAATATATCATCTATTCCAAAGGCTTTTGCTGCTTCGCTCCTTGCGCTTCTGAACTGAGGAAGAAGTTCTTCTTTTGTACGAACGATTCTCATTCCTCTTCCGCCGCCGCCTGCTGCTGCTTTGAGCATTACAGGGTAGCCGCATTGCTCTGCAAAAGCAACCGCTTCTTCTTCCGTAGCTATGGCCTTTTCAACGCCCGGAATGGTAGGCACTCCGACAGAATTTGCGACAATCTTTGACTTGATCTTGTCGCCCAGTCTGTCCATCATGTCTGCGGTAGGTCCTATAAACTCTATGCCTGCCGCCTGACAAGCCTTGGCAAATTCAACGTTTTCTGCCAAAAATCCGTATCCGGGATGAATTGCGTCAACGCCTTTTGCTTTTGCAAGAGAAATGATTTCATCGATTCCCAAATAAGCTCCTACAGGGGTCTTGCCTTTTCCGATCTGATACGCTTCATCTGCTTTGGTTCTAAACAACGAGTTCTTGTCTTCTTCAGAATAAATCGCTACCGTTCTTATGCCAAGTTCGCGGCAGGCTCTGAAAACTCTTATGGCGATTTCGCCTCTGTTAGCAACCAATACTCTTTTGAATTTTTTAATTTCTCCCATGTTTAATCTCCCTAAAAAATTACTTTGTCAGCTTAACGTCCATTCGCTGATACGGTATTGTAATACTTGCTTCGTCAAATGCCAGCTTGACCTGTTCTTCCAAAAAGTATTTTACGTCAAAATATTTGGAAGTTTCGCACCAAGCCTTAAGATCGAGAGCTACTGCGCTGTCCTTGTGGCTGTTTACGCCTACAACGGGCGCCGGCTCTCTCAAAACATCGGGACAGCTTTCCGCAACGGCAAGCAGGACGTCTTTTGCCTTGGAAATGTCCGATTCGTAACTTATTCCGAAAACACAATCAACTCTTCTCATATCTTCCTTTGAGTAATTGACGATTACGGAAGTGGTGACCGTTCCGTTGGGTACCGTAACTACCTTGTTATCATAGGTCTTGAGAGTGGTGACAAACAAATCTATACTCTCTACCATACCCTCTGTTCCTGCCACATCTATAACATCACCCTTTTTAAAGAGTTTGTTAGCTAATATTATAAGCCCTCCTGCAATGTTTCCCAGACTGTCCTTGAGGGCCAATGCTATAGCTGCACCGCCTGCGCCGAGCACCGTAACAAGGGGCGCTGTCGGTACTTTAAGGTGCCCCAGGAGCACCACTATAAGCACTATATAAAGAACAGCCTTAATTACATTGAGGATGAATTTATGCACCGATTCATCCAGCATCGTCTTTGTGAGAGCTTTCCTTGCTATGCCGATTATTATTTTAATCAGCAGCAAGCCGACTATCACTATGGCAACAGCTCCTATCGCCATATTAAGATAGGCCGTCATCCTTTCATCCAATCCAAACACCTGAAATCTCTCCTTACTCGTAAACTCTGCCGCTTCTGCGTCTTTCAAGTTCTTTCAGCAATTTCTTGCGAAGTCTTATATCGTCAGGTGTGATTTCCACCAGTTCGTCATCGTCGATAAATTCAAGTGCTTCTTCCAGGGTGAAAATTCTTGCGGGCGAAAGCTTTATGGCTTCGTCGGAGCCTGCCGCTCTCATGTTGCTCACTCTCTTTGCCTTACAAGGGTTGACTACCATGTCGTCGTTTCTGGAATTCATGCCGACGATCATGCCTTCGTAAACCTTGGTGCCGGGCTCTACGAACATCTGCACCCTTTCGCCTATATTAAAGAGCGCATACGGCGTACATACGCCTTCTTCTTGGGCTATGGCCACTCCGTTGGTTCTCTGAGGTATATCGCCCTTGTATTCTCCGAAAGAGTCGAATCTTCTCACCATAGTGCCTTCACCTCTTGTATCGTTGATAAACTCGCTCCTGTATCCCAGAAGACCTCTTGTCGGAACAAGGTACTCAAGCCTGGAGTAGCCGTTTTCCGTTGACATCTGGGTCATAATACCTTTTCTGATGTTAAGCTTATTTATAACGGTTCCCGAATATTCGTCAGGAACGGTTATCACAACTTCTTCGATAGGTTCGAGGGTCTGACCGTGCTCGCCTTTACGAAGTATTACTTCCGGTTTGGATACCGCAAGTTCATAACCCTCTCTCCTCATGTTTTCGATGAGAATGGAAAGGTGCAGTTCTCCTCTGCCCGAAACTTTGAAGCAATCGGTGGAATCGGTTTCTTCAACCATGAGTCCAACGTTGACTTCAAGCTCCTTGTTAAGTCTTTCTCTTATATGTCTGCTGGTAACAAATTTGCCCGACTTGCCCGCAAATGGCGATTTGTTTACCATAAAATTCATACTCAGGGTAGGTTCTTCTATGTGAATCATCTCCATGGCTTCCGGATTGTGCGGGTCGCAGATTGTTTCTCCTATGGATATATCCGAAATGCCTGAGACTACCACTATGTCACCGCATTCTGCCTCCGGCACGGCTACGCGCTTAAGGCCTCTGTATACGAATACCTGATTTACTTTTCTCTGAACCACGGAGCCGTCAGCCTTGGTAACTGCCACGGTCTGACCTTCTTTTATAACTCCTCTCGTAATTCTTCCGATTCCCAGCCTGCCTATATAGTCATCGTATCCGAGCGTAGATACCTGAAACTGAAGCGGTTCTTCTTTGAGGTCGGGATACGGCTTGCAGTGTTTTATAATGGTGTCAAACAGCGGTGTTATATCAAGACCTCCGAAACCTGCAGGACTCTTTTTTATCTTTGCTTCTCCCTCTCCTATGCTCATATCCTTTATATCTTCCGGATCGTATACTGCGATTCCCTGACGAGCTATGCCGTAAAGGATAGGAAAATCCAGCTGTTCGTCACTTGCCTCAAGGTCCATGAACAGTTCGTATACTTCATCCACAACTTCATCCACTCTCGCATCTTTTTTGTCCAGCTTGTTTATGAAAAGTATGGGATTGATGCCCTGTTCAAGGGACTTTTTAAGCACGAATCTGGTCTGCGGCATGGGACCTTCGCTGGAATCCACAAGAAGTATTACCGTATCTACGGTTTTCATAATACGCTCTACCTCCGATGAAAAATCGGCGTGTCCCGGTGTATCCACTATATTTATTTTAACATCGTTGTGCATTACGGAGCAATTTTTTGAGTAAATCGTAATGCCCCGCTCTCTTTCTATGTCATCGCTGTCCATGATGCAATCCACCACTTCTTCATTGGCACGAAAAACTCCGCTCTGGTTTAAAAATGCGTCTACCAATGTTGATTTGCCTGCATCTACATGGGCAATTACAGCGATATTTATTATTTTCTGTTTATCACTCATCTACAAATAATCCTTCTTTCTGGCGTGATATTTTATTTTATCACAATAAGCTGATAAATTCAATGGTTCGCCCTCTTATTTTTGCCATGAGTTCACTCCCCCGTTTGGCATAATATATTTAAAATCGTAAGGCAAAATTTTTTGCCTAAGGGCAGGCAAAATTTTTTGCCTCCTGAAAAATATATATATATTTTGACCGGGCAGGTCAGATGCAGGTCCTAAATTATATATACCCTATGGCGCAAACCCTTCCCATGTGTTAAAATGCTCTTATGAATAAATTATACGAAACTTTTAACGAATTTTTTTTCAATGACAGGCCTGTAAAACTGATTTTTTCGGACAAAAGGCGAAAAAGCATCGAGTTTAAGAAGGTTACCATACGCCCGATTATGGCAAAAGAAGGCCTTGCTTACCAAGCGGAGTATACCTTCGACAAGAAGGCGACCCACAAAAACATATTGCAGGAAAACATTGCGGAGTTTTGCTGCGAACTTGTCACGGAGAGCTTTAAGCAGGTCAATGTCTTTACCGACAATTTTGATATACAGATACTGGCTGCTAAGCCTGGGAATCCGAGGGTTACCAAGAAACCCTCTACTTTGGGTTGCTGCAATCTCACTCATAACAGAGTCAAAAACTATGTTATACCGGACGGCAAGCCTTGTGATTTTTTAATTCGTCTCGGCGTCATGGATAAAAGCGGAAAGGTAATTCCCAAACACTATTCCAAATTCAGGCAGATAAACAGATACCTGGAAATCGTTGAAGATGTGTTTCCGTATCTTCCAAAGCATGAGAACAAGCCTCTGAAGATTATCGACTTCGGATGCGGTAAGGCATATCTGACCTTTGCGATTTATTATTATCTCAAGGTGCTCAAGGGCCGCAACGTGAAAATCGTGGGGCTTGATTTGAAAAAAGACGTGATAGATTTTTGCAACAGGGTCGCTGCCGACCTCAAATACGACGAGCTCAAATTCCTGCCGGGGGACATTGCGGATTATTCCGATGACCACGCCGATATGGTGGTGACTTTGCATGCATGCGATACGGCTACCGATTATGCTCTTATAAATGCGGTTGTGTGGAATACCAAAGTAATCTTAAGCGTGCCATGCTGCCAGCATGAGCTTTTCAGCCAGATTGAGAACGATATTCACGCTCCTATGTTAAAACACGGAATTTTAAAGGACAGGCTCACGGAATACCTGACTGACGGTCTAAGGGCGCTTAAGCTTGAAGCCTGCGGTTACAACGTAGCTTTAATTGAATTCACAAGCCTTGAACATACCGCCAGAAATATTATGATAAAAGCCGTTAAAGGCGGCTCTTGCAACTCAGCGAAGTCAAAAAAAGCGCAGAGCCAGTATGAAGCCCTGCGAGACTTTTATCATGTAAATCCTACCATAGACAAGCTTACTCGTAATCCTTCGGATTAAACTTTTCAAATATAGCTGCGGCTCCAAGGGCCTCAGCTTTTTTCAGGTCTGAATAATCCCTTATGGTCCACAGGAATTTTGCGCCTTTAAATCTGACAAAGGAGCTTTCGTTCCTGTCCTCAAATTTATATGCTACGAAATCCGGTTTGCCCCACATGTTTACCCATAGATTTTTCAGCAAAAAATCCTGAAAAGCGGACATCTTAAAGCCGCCCCTTTTCAGTGCGCCTGCAAGCTGCCCACGCACGGTTTCGGGGCTGTTGTTGCGCATCCACTGCACAGCCTTTGGGTCAAAAGACTCAACACAGTACAGCCCTTCATAGCCTTTTAAAGCTTTCATCAGGCGCAGGCAGAGAGCTTCATGATTTTCGTCCTCCGTCTTCAGCTCTATTATCAGAGGAACTCTTCCTCCGACCGCTTTCAGCACTTCTTCAAACTCAGGAATGACTTCCTCGCTGTCTTCAAGAAAATACACCTGAGCTTCCTTCAGCTCCGTTTCTTCAATTTTCAAATCAATGCCGCATGTACGCTTCAGGCTCGAATCGTGAATCACCGCCAGCTTATTATCGGCTGTCAAATGAACATCCAGTTCGATTCCGAAACCTTCAAGCACAGCCCTTTTAAAGGCCGCCATTGAATTTTCAGGCAACGTGGGTTTGTCGTGCAACCCCCGATGGGCATATCTGAATTTCAGCAATTTATTTAACGTCTCTTTTTTATCCATACTTACCCCTTTTTACTAATCGTCTACATCAAAAGCCTCCAGTTTGCCGGTAACCACAGGCTTGCTGTCGCCGTGCTTAACCATAAGCATAGTCAGAAATGCCATTGCAGAGAAGGCCGTGGCATAAGGGAACAGCGTCCAATATCCCACATGTTCCAAGAAAGCTCCTGACAATACAGGCGTCAGAACCTGAGCCGCCATGGAAAAAGTATAATACATACCGGTAAACTTTCCTATGTCGCTGCCTTTGCACATTTCAACTACCATAGGATATGAGTTTACGTTGATTGAAGCCCACGCCACGCCCACAAGGAAGAACATTATGTTTATTGCAAAGCTTGGAGTCTTAAACAGAAATCCCGTAAAGAAGCTTGCTGCAAGAAGAGCAACTCCAAAGAGAATTACCTTCTTTCTTCCCAGTTTGCTGGATATGATGCCCACAGGTATAAAGGAAACCAGCGCTCCCACCGATGCAACCATAAGCGCACCTGCAAAGGAGCCGCCTTCCATTCCCCACATCTGGGTGGCATATTTTGAAAATGCAGTAGTTACGGCGTTATATGCCATGTACCACAGGGATACCGACAGCAGCAGAAAGATAAGACTTTTCTTTACAGGTCCCGAAAGTTTGCCGTCACCGGCTTCATCTTCATCTTCCTCCTCTGAAATTCCCCATTCCTTTTCCGTCCGAATTCTTTCCTCAACCATTTTATTTTCGTCCACTTTCAAAAGTAAAACCACAAGGGAAAGAACCATTATGACAGCGATTGCGATAAACAACGGCTCATAATCCGGCGTCTGTCCTTCGCCGACCAAAACCATTATGAGGCCGAGGGCCATTATTATACCTATAGCTCCCATCAGGTTTATAACGGCATTGCCCTTTGATCTCAGCGGTTTGGGGGTGACATCAGGCATCAGCGACACAGCAGGAGAGCGGAAAATACTCATGGAAATCAAGGTCATAAGCAGCGCAATGACAAACAGCACCAGGTTTCTTCCGTTGGCTGCTTCGGGAAGAATGAGCATAAACACTACCGCCAGAATGGTTCCAACAAATATAAATGGCGTCCTCTTTCCCCGCTTGTGACTGATTTTATCCGACCATGCTCCGAATAGAGGCAGCATTATGAGAGCAAATATATTGTCAAGAGCCATAATGGCGCCTGACAATGTATCGCCTATCTGGAAGAAATATTTCAATATAAGAGGAATTATATTATCATATACCTGCCAAAATGCACTTATTGCCAAAAAAGCAAAGCCTACAAAGATTGTCTTTTTGTTATTAAGTTTCATCTTCAATTCTCCCAAGCAATTCTGCTATGTCATTTACAATATACGTCGGTTTTGTATCCGCACTTTGCACATCTTCAAGAGTTCCTTCTCCGGAAAGCACAAAGCAGGTATCCACCTTAGCATTGGCACCGCAGGCAATATCGGTGTAGATTCTGTCCCCTATGACTAAGGTTTCTTCTCTGCTAAAGCCCGTTTTTTTCATCGCCAGAAGGGCCATGTCGGGATTGGGCTTCCCTATAAAATACGGGGATTTTCCGGTGGCTTTTTTTATCATTTCGCACATACTTCCGCAATCGGGCACATATCCGAACTCTGTCGGGCAGACCCAATCGGGGTTTGTCGCCAAGTATTCGGGCTCATTTTTGCTGTCCGAAAGAAGCCAGCACACGTCTTCCAGTTTTTTATATGTAAGTTCCCTGTCAAAGCCGCAGAGCACTATGTCCGCTCCCCCGTCTATGCAGGAAACCGTATTGAAGCCCGCTTCTCTCATCTGCTCAATAAAGGACTCCGTTCCCATTACATATATTTTTTTAAGAAATGCTTCTTCGCCGTGACGCTTTTTTATAAACTCTACGGTAGCGTCAACCGATGTGACAAAATCCTCCTTGATCGCTTCTATTCCAAGACTTTTCAGTTTATCTATATAAGACGACACGCTTCTTGACGAATTATTGGTCATAAATATATATTTTCCGCCTTTGGATTTTACCCGGTCCAGAAACTCGGGCACGCCGCTGAAAAGCCGGTTTCCGAGATATATGGTTCCGTCCATATCCAGCAGGAACAGTCTTTTATCTTTTAGCTTCATATGCACCTCTGTTAAAAAATATTCATCGGTTTTCTTCTTTCCTTAACTTCCTCGGTTATAGGAATCCTGTTGCTGTTTCTGGTTGCCCACCACACACGGTTGAAACATACGCCGAGGCACATCACCCACGCAATAAGCCAGAACCAGAACATGAGAACCACTATATTTGAAAATGAGCCGTAGAGGATGTCATAATTGGAGGACATGTTTGTATAAATGGTATAAAAATATGTCACCACCAAGAATCCCACGGCAGCAAATATGCTTCCGGGGACGATATCTCTGAAAGGCACTTTCTTTGTAGGCAGCATATAGTAGTTGTAGGCTATCATAAGGAAGTAAAGAGCCATGGCTATAGGCCACCGCAGCAGCATCCACGCTGCCGTGGAAATTTCTTCTCCCACAACCACGCCGAATACCACATTCAGAATGATTTCACCGTATACCAGAACCACCAGCGAAAAGACCACCGTAAACAGCGTCATCAAAATGGTCCTTACGGATTTAAGCCTGTCTCTTACATAGCCTTTACCCATAACCTGACCGTCAGTCAAAGTGTAATTGGTAATTCTGAGCATGGCAAACTGCGCCCTTGAAGCTCCCCAAAGTGCAATCACAGCCAAAAATATGCTGTTGGCGCTTGACGGAGAATATTCAAGCAGCGACAAGAGAGTGTCTGCCCCCTCTACGGATACGTTTGATTCTATCCATTCCCTTATCTCATCCAATGACAGGGAAAACAGCCCCAAAAACTGTGAAAGCAAAATCAGAGTAGGGACTATAGACAAAAACAGCGAATATGCGATTTGCGCCGCAACTCCCTGATAGTAGGGGTCTGAAAACTGGTCCAATACCATGAGGAATATTTTTTTTGCACGTTTTCCTGCGTTTTTAGCAGTTTCCTTCATTAAATCCTTCCCTTTCTCTAAGAAGTATTTCTAATTTTTCCAGAGCTTTTGCCCTGTGGCTTATGGCATTTTTTTCATCTTCGCTAAGCTGAGCAAAAGTCTTATCATACCCGTCTGGTACAAACAGCGGGTCATATCCAAAACCATTTTCCCCTGTAGGAGTATCAATTATTCTTCCCTTACATTCTCCTCTTGCGACTATCGCAGTTCCGTCCGGAAACATCAACGTTATTACGGAAACGAATTTTGCGGTTTTTTCTTTAGGGGAAAGCCCTTTTAAAAGAGTCAAAAGCTTGTTGTTGTTTTTCGTGTCATCGCATTCTTCCCCGGCAAAACGTGCGGAATAAACTCCCGGCGCGCCGCCCAGATAGTCCACCATAAGTCCCGAATCATCGGCAATGGTGATTTGCCCTGTTATTTTCATTATTTCCGAAGCCTTCTTTAAAGAATTTTCTTCAAAGGTTTCGCCGTCTTCTTCGATTTCAAAAGCGGGTACTCCTGCTTCATCTCTCGAAACAACCTGCATCCGGAATTTGCTCATAATGGCCTGTATCTCTTTTATCTTGTGGGCATTGGATGATGCCGCAATTATAGTCTTCATATTGTCTAAAGTTCTCCTGTTATCTCTTTTTGAATTTTATGTAATTCACCGCATCCTTTTGCAGCAAGTGCAAGCAGCTCCGACAGTTCTTCTGCCTGGAAAGGTCTTTCTTCTCCTGTGCCCTGTATTTCAATATATTCACCCTTATCGGTCATTACCACATTCATATCCACCATTGCATTGGAATCTTCTTTATAACACAAGTCAAGAATCTTTTCGTCTTCCACGATTCCCACGCTTATGGCAGACACAAAGCCTGTCAGCGGGATTTCATCTATCATCCCTTCTTTTTTCATCCACTTCATCGCTTCTGCCATAGCCACAAAGGCGCCTGTTATGGATGCGGTTCTTGTTCCTCCGTCTGCCTGAATTACATCGCAGTCTATCCATATGGTCCGCTCGCCCAGCTTACTCATATCGGCCACCGAACGAAGGGCTCTTCCGATAAGCCTTTGTATTTCAACGCTTCTGCCGTCGGTCTTTCCTCTGTCACGTTTTTTACGTGTTCCCGTAGAGCCGGGCAGCATGGCGTACTCTGCCGTTATCCAACCTTTTCCCGTTCCGACGAGATGTTTTGCGGTAGTGTCTTCAACGCTTGCGGTGCATATGACTTTAGTGTTTCCCATTTCTATTAAAACAGACCCTTGCGGGCTCATTAAATAATTGTTGGTAATCTTCACCGGTCTTATCCTGTCGTTGCTTCTTCCGTCAATTCTCATTTTTTCTTACTTTACCTTTCTCTTTTATGCAAGCTTTTGCCGGAGCCTCCCTTTCCGATTCGTCATAGGAGGCGAGTTATTTTAATTCCCTGCAAGGGAACAATGAATCGCAGGGTTTATCTGCCCAATAAGGGCAGGCAAAGAGCTTGTAATGTATGCTGTGGTACTTGCTCCGAAACCATATTTCTCTTATCCAATAAATCATTGCAAGGGATTTGCCCCTCCGCATGGGCAGTCTTAAACCCCGATGAAATTGAGAAGCTTTGCAGCAGGAATTAAAATCTGTTTGAGCCTTCCCTTCCGATACGTCATGGGAGGCGAGTTATTTTAATTCCCTGCAAAAGGAGCAATGAATCGCAGGGTTTATCTGCTCCATAAGGGCGGGCAAAGAGCTTGTAGTGATTTATTATATCATGTTCCCCGCATTTTTTCAAAGCATTTGAGATTTAACTCCTTGTTTAAAGAGCTGACAAAATATATAATATAGATGTTGATTTTTTAGGAGGAATAAAATATGAAAATAGTAGTTTTAGACGGCTATACGATAAATTCGGGAGACCTTTCGTGGGAAGCTGTGGAAAGTCTCGGCCAAACAACCGTATATGACCGCACCCCAAATGACAGAGTAATTGAAAGAATCGGTGACTGCGACGTTATACTTACAAGCAAATGTAAGATTACGGCAGAAGTCATGGATGCTTGCCCCAACATAAAATTTATAGGGGTTCTGGCTACAGGTTATGACAACATAGATGTAAAAGCAGCTTCAGAAAGAAATATTGCTGTGTGCAATGTTCCCGCGTATTCCACCGAAGCTGTTGCCCAACATACTTTTGCATTGCTTTTGGAACTGTGCAACAATGCCGGTCTTCACAATAAAATAGTTCAGGAAGGTCAGTGGTCTGCTTGCACTGATTTCTGCATGACAGCCGTTCCTATGTTCCAGCTCAGCGGCAAGACCTTGGGTATAGTCGGATATGGCTCTATCGGCAAGCGTGTGGGACAGATTGCTGAAGCCATAGGCATGACCGTAATCCCTTACAGCAGAGACCCTGAAGGTGCAGTAAAGGCTGACGTCTTAACTCTCCACTGCCCTGCCACGCCTGAAAACACCGGCTTTATAAACAAGGATTTCATAAGCCGCATGAAAGACGGAGCTTACCTCATAAATACTGCCCGCGGTGTTCTTATCAACGAGCAGGATCTGGCAGACGCAGTCAAGAGCGGAAAACTTGCAGGCGCCGCAGTGGATGTGGTCTCCAAAGAGCCTATATTAAAAGATAACCCGCTTCTCGGAATCTCCAACCTTATTATCACACCTCACATGGCATGGACCTCTACGGAAGCAAGGGAGGTCATATGCGCCACCTCTGCCGAAAACCTCAAGTCGTTTATTGCCGGTGAAAAACTGAATCGAATCGTTTAACGCAAAAAAGGCTGTCGCACAGCCGATTGAAAAGTCGGCCGTGCGAAGTTGACGACGATGCAAGCTGAGGCGGGTCGCCTGGCCGGCTGCTGGTAGCGGGGCGGCAAGCAGCGAGACTGCCGTAAACCTTAAATTTTCTTTGAATTGCGGCATTTTGACAGCAGTGATAGTGCTCAAATTGCCGTAAAGTTCGCAATTTCTTTTAAATACGGCATTTTATAAGCCGTAGGAAGGGTAAAAATGCCGTAAATTTGAAATTTTTCTTAGTTTCCGGCATTTTGGCGAGAAATAAGGCAGCAAAAGTGCCGCAAATGGGAGATTTTCTTACATTTGCGGCACTTTGCAATTCGAGCCTATGAAAAAAAGTCTGTAAATTACCTTCTATGGTAATTTAGATATTGTGGGAGCATTGAAATCTCAAGCTCCCTTGATTGAAAACAGTATAATCTATCATATATTGCATG
>JAETTD010000059.1 GCA_021769295.1 Bacillota bacterium
TTGAAGTATTGTGATAAAGGCCATGAGACAATTTTATTTGTCTTGTGGCCTTTATTATAATATGGGCTCTTTTGTAAAATCCGTTCGAGACCGTGATTACCTCAAAACACATTTTATATAAGCCTTACCAAAACTATGATATTTCAGGAAAGAATATAGCATTTACCCCTGTATAATCTCCCCAAAAGGAGGCTGACGAGGGATAAGCCTTCTGCGCTTCCTTTTCGGGGAGGGCTGATAAATGCTGCCAAAGGGGAATTTTCAACAGAATGGTTATTTTACATATAGAGCTTTATGCGCCGTAATCCATGTGGTGTGGATTGCGGCGTTTTTAAGTTTGGCCGAATTTACAATAGTTTTATATCATACACCTTCCTGCGCGCCCATTCTTCTATGGGCGCGTATTTCATATATAAGCGGCTGTTACAACAAGGGTTATCCCCACTGCCGCTCCCCACCCTCTGATTTCGATTTTGCTACCAACCTAAAAATCGAAATTGGAGGAATTACCCATGAAAGAAATCAATCTGCGGGATTACTACCCGTTTTATACACAGGACATTATTGTTGAAGTGCCGGACGAGGTGGCTAATCTGCTCCGAGAATATAAGCTGGCCGAAGCTGCCTATATCCTGCGTACATATCGGCACAAGGCATATTTTTCCCTGGACTACGATGCCAGCGTGGAACGTGATGCACTGGTAATCGTCCTGACACCGGTCGAAATCCTTGAACAGAAGGAGGAAAATGCCAGGCTGTATCAGGCGCTTGCTTCCCTGCCGGAGAAATAACGAAACCGGATCACTTCGCATTTCCTGCTCGGCATGAGCATATCGGAAATTGCAAAGAGCGAGGGTTCCGGCGTCAGCTCTGTGCATGAAGGAATCCAGCGAGGTCTTCGGCGTCTGAAAAAAATTTTGGAAGAAATTTGAGTAAGACCCCGAAAATAACCCTCAAAAATGAAATGAATAATAGAGGGACATATTTTTAGGCAGGACAAGCCTGGCGGGTGTGGCCGCACAGCGCAAGCTCCGGTCCACCCCAACTGAAATACTGTTACAACTGCCACACCCCTCGCTTGCTCCTTGACAACCGAATATACGCTGTTACAGGTACTTCATTCTGTGTTCCGAGCGGCAGATGGGGCGGCGCGGCGACAGGCAGCCTAAGGAGGTGATGAATCCAG
>JAETTD010000031.1 GCA_021769295.1 Bacillota bacterium
GATTTTGATAACAGGATAACTTTTTGACATACAGACATAGAAAAATTACCCGCTCCGGACTGAAGCGGGTAAGGGAGGATGTGCTCTTTATTTTAGTTTAAATGAAAGAGCCGTGATATAAGATAATAAATGTATGATAAGCCTATGATAAGAAGATTATTGATTATGGAGAGGAGTAGTCAATCATCTCCAGCCTCGTAATGAACATTTTGAGGAAGAAGTATTTGAGGAAATAATCTGAAATAAGAGAACGGCTTCCGTTGTAGAAGCCGTTTTTTTGTTATATATTTGTTAATTCAAATAAATAAATAATCAAAGATATACCCGCTATGGAGCAGAAACGCCTTTTCCTTCTCGATGCATATGCGCTTATTTTCCGTGCATATTATGCTCTTATAAAAATGCCACGGATCACTCAGTCCGGTTTCAACACATCTGCTATTTTCGGATTTGTGAATACTCTTGAGGAGGTGCTCCGAAAGGAGAAACCTTCGCATATCGCGGTATGCTTCGACCCAGCCGGTCCCACATTCCGTAACGAGGCGTTCGAACAATACAAGGGTGAAAGAGCTTCAACACCGGAAGACATCAAGCTTTCCGTGCCTATTATCAAAGAGATAGTAAAAGCATACAACATTCCGGTGGTGGAAGTGGAAGGGTATGAGGCTGACGATGTGATCGGCACTCTGGCTAAAAAAGCGGAAAAAGAGGGATACACCACATATATGATGACTCCCGACAAGGATTTCGGTCAGCTTGTATCTCCTGCCGTACTTCAATACAAACCAGCCTACAGAGGTCAGGATTTTGAAATCCGTGGCGAGAAAGAGGTATGTGAACGTTACGGAATAAAACGCACATCACAGGTAATCGACCTGCTTGCCCTGATGGGCGACAAAATCGACAATATCCCCGGATGCCCCGGTGTAGGAGAAAAGACAGCCATTAAACTTATCGAGGAATTCGACAGTGTCGACAATCTCGTTCTTCACACCGAAGAATTAAAGGGAGCCTTGAAGAAGAAAGTGGAAGAAAACAAGGAACAGATACTTTTTTCTAAATATCTCGCAACAATCTGCACCGATGTCCCCGTAGAGGAATCAATAGAAGACCTTAGACTCCGTCCTGCCGACAGAGACAAACTTTTTGCCATATTCAAGGAACTGGAATTCAAGACTCTCATAGACCGCGTGGGAAGAAGAATGAATGCGGATGAAAAGCCATTTGTCAATTCGCAGTCAGTGAAAAAAAATGAAGGAAGATTGTCACTTTTCGATGAAGATGAACTTGACACCCTGTCATCGCCCGCTCCGGAACCCGTTAACCTGAAGACTCTCGATCATTCTCCGCATTACATTTACATAGACACTGTCGAGAAACTCAGGGAATTTGAACAAAAAGGCTCTGATGCCGAAATTTGCGGCATTTTCATTATTGCCGACGGGGAAAACGAGGTTTCCGCAGAATGGATAGGCACATCTGTCGCATTCCAAAATGGCACAGCAGCCTATATGCCCGCCTCATTCACTGAGGGACGCATGTGGATTCTTGACCTCATGGCACGTCCTGACATAACAAAAGTCAGCTGTAATTCAAAAAGAGACTATGTGGTTGCCGCCCGTTCACGAAAAGATGGTGAAAATCCTTTGACCAACTATTTCGATGTGTCGCTGGCGCATTATCTGTTACAGCCAGAAATGCGCCATAATCCGGAAAACCTGTCTGTAACATATCTAAACTACGAGATGCTTCCCAATCCGGGTGCATCCACTTCTCGCCGCGGAACAAAAATATGGAACTCCCGTGATGTGGAAAACGACCTGATCACCCCCTGGGCATGTGAAAACGCCGACATTGCATTACGTCTGTATCACCCTCTGCTTGATGAAGTAAGAAAAGAAGATATGGAATCCCTGCTTTGCGACATTGAACTTCCTTTGGTCAGGGTTCTGGCAGACATGGAACTTACCGGCGTAAGAATAGACGTAGAGGCACTGAACGAGGCGGCACGCAATATGGAAATCCGTATAAACACTCTTGAGGGTGAAATCTGCGATATAGCGGGTGAAAAATTCAATGTAGGCTCCCCTTCCAAGGTTGGAGAGATTCTTTTCGACAAGCTCTCACTCGATTCAAAAGCGAAAAAAACCAAGACAGGACAATATTCCACAAGCGAGGATGTATTGGAAAAGCTGGTGACCAAGCATCCCATCGTAAGCAAAATCATGGAATTCAGAGCACTGAAAAAACTCTACACTACCTACCTGACCGCACTGCCAGCCGCCATAAACCCCGTGACAGGAAAGATACACACCAACTACAACCAGACTGTCACCGCTACAGGCAGAATATCCTCTACTGCTCCCAATCTGCAGAATATTCCTGTGCGCGATGACGAAGGGAGGGAAATACGCAGGGCTTTCATAGCCGATCCCGGACACTTGTTCCTTTCCGCCGACTATTCGCAGATAGAACTGCGCCTTGTCGCCGATTTCGCCAATGACAACACCATGCTTCAGGCATTCCGCGACGGTGATGACATACACGCCATCACGGCAGCCAGGATATACCACAAGACACCGCAGGAAGTAACCGACAATGAACGCCGCAAGGCAAAGACGGCAAATTTCGGCATTATATATGGCATATCCGCTTTCGGTCTTTCATCACGTCTCAACATTCCGCGTGGCGAGGCTAAGGAAATCATAGATTCCTATTTCGCCACATTCCCTACAATACACAAATATATGTCGGATTCTGTCGAGCATGCACGTGAAAAAGGATACGTAACAACCCGTATGGGTCGCAAACGTTATCTGCCGGATATCAATTCCAAGAATCCCGTTGTCAGGGGATATGCGGAAAGAAACGCAATCAACGCCCCTATTCAGGGATCGGCAGCCGACATCATAAAACGCGCCATGGTGGACATAGCGCGTGAGATGCGTGAGAAACAGATGAAATCACGCATGATAATGCAAGTTCACGACGAGTTGAACTTCGATGTGGTTCCCGAAGAACTCCCGGCAATGCAGGAAATGGTATCCAGGCTCATGGAAAACGCCTATAAAGGACGCGTAACCCTTACCGCCTCCTGCGGTATAGCCGACAACTGGCTCGATGCCCACTGACAGAATAAAAGAGGAAGTGTGAATACGTATTCACACTTCCTCTTTTGTCAAGTAAGCAGTATGGGCTAATCTCAACGATCGGCCCATACTAAAAATTAAAATTAGGTTGAATCAAATCATCTTATTCATATAGTAATATTGCGAATCTTTATAATATCGCTTTTATAAGATGAAGCAACCGGATTTATGATTATCACCTGTAAATCTAATTTCCATAAATTTTTATTTTTCGATTGCAAATGTATATAAAATTTTGAATTTTACAAAACAAAAGATAAAAATATTTTCATAAAATTTAAAATTTCCTGTTTTTATATAAAAAACACTTGTTTTTACTTCATTTTCAGACAGCCGTCAGGAGCTGTATCCGTTACAATCACAGGTTTTCGATAGATATTTTGCGCGAGCTCTTCAATATTCCGCTTCCCTTCGGCACGTGCACGTCTCACCACACCCGTGCGATAAAGTCTTTTGATGGAATTCTTTTTTATTTCCGCCTTTACAATATTTTCTTCCCTGTCCGTGAGTTTATCGCTGCGCAACACGCCAAGCAACCCGATGTTTTTAGTATCTATGACCTCCCATGAATTATCTTCTGTCGATTCATATAATTCCACAATTTCAGGAGGCAGAATAATTCTGACCGTATCACCCAAGGTATCTGCATTTAGTTTCTCAAGATCAAAAGATATGCTTCCAGACTGTTTCTGGATTCCGAAAATCACCTTGTCATTAATAGTGTCGAGCACCGGTATCTCGCTGTAAATATCCACCGCGCAAAGACGCACCATGCTCTCTATTTCATTTATACGTGCCTTCCCTGTCTCTACATCTGTCTTCGCAGGAGATTTAAAATAGAAATATATGAATCCTGCTGCAACTGCCAAAACAACACAGTATATGAGAAATTTTATAATCCTTAACATATGCTTAACCAAGTATTGAAAATTAATTTATAATAAGTGTAAATGCTGTGCTTATTTAAATCATGAAAGCATACAAAAGATTCAAAATTTAAATAAGCTAATTTCCAACACTTACTTATAGATTTATATTACTTACCGAATACCACTTCGGCATGATAACCGCGAGAAGCGAAAAGATTTTCAAAATAAGCACGAGCCTTGCGCTCTGCAGTGTCCGTAAGTCTCTTCTTGAAAACAGGATTATTCTCCACCTCTTTTTTAAAAGAGGCATTCGCCTTCTCCTTTATTTCCGCCCTTTCTTTGGAATCAAGTTCACTGCGCAGCAGACCAATGTTTTCATACTCTTTCCGCATACCCATGTCACGTCCCGTTATTTCCGTCCTCACAGGAGGCAATATGACTCTCACTTTCATATTGTCATCGTCAAATATGAAATCATCCGGCTGCAATTCCGAAAGATCTATATAAGCCCGCATATATGAATCATAAGAGTATACGGCTATACGTTTTCCTATGGTATACCAGTCGGAAGATTCCAGCTTTGCCGTTTTATTTATCGACATGGATGCCAGTGCCATTTTATTTACCGAACGTATTTCCTGATAGATTTCAGTCTTGAAACTGTCATCTTTCCTGTCACAGGAAACATATGTGATTCCTGTCATCAACAAAACCGTAAGCAGATATTTTTTCATTCTTTATTACTGATGCGTTTCATCAGTAATAACGCCGATTTACCACGATGGTTGTAAATTATGATATGTAAAAAGCCTGTAGATAACCTGTAGATAAGTGCCATAAATCTGTTGATAAGTATGTAGAAAACTCTATGATAACTTTGTTTACAGGAATTTTAGCTTTTAAATGAATTTCTTATACAAAAACAGATTTGAAACATGCAATATCTGCACCAATTTAGTTTTTGCATACTTTTCATCATGGTTATCTACTGTTTCAAGTATGGTTTTCTACAGTTTTCAACCTCGTTTACTGAAGAATTTATTAACTTTGCAATTATCTACAGGATGTTGATAACATCCGCATGCGATTGAGAATCAATCCTACCCCCTGTAGATAACATGATAATAAAGTATGCGTAAAGTTCAATAACTCATATTTCCAAATTTTAAGGTAAAAAGTTATTGTCACTTATCTACACCATTTATTATTATTGTTTGTTTTTTTATTAAATTTTTAATTTAAACTTAAACCTAAATAATAAAAAAGCCATGACACATCAAGAGCTTCGCGAAGAGATACTCCGGCTTAAGAAAGAGAAAAACGCATTGATAATGGCACATTATTATCAGCGCGATGAAATACAGGAGATAGCAGACTTCATAGGCGATTCACTCGCCCTTGCCCGTCAGGCGGCAAAGACAGATGCCGACATAATAGTGATGTGTGGAGTGCATTTCATGGGTGAGACGGCAAAGATACTTTGTCCCGGCAAAAAAGTGCTGGTTCCGGATATGGCTGCGGGATGTTCTCTTGCCGACAGTTGCGATGCTGACGATTTCCGCAGATTTGTAGAAGCTCATCCCGGATATACGGTGATAAGTTATGTAAACACTTCGGCAGCCGTCAAGGCACTTACCGATATAGTGGTGACATCGGGCAACGCCCGCAAGATAGTTGAGTCGCTTCCTGCCGATGAAAAAATAATCTTCGGACCGGATAAGAATCTGGGGGGATATATAAATTCTGTTGCAAGCCGCGACATGCTTCTATGGCAAGGTGCATGTCATGTCCACGACCGTTTTTCCATAGATAAAATAATGGATCTTAAAAAGGAGCATCCTGAGGCAAAAATTCTCGTTCATCCTGAATGTCGCCGTCCGTTGCAGCTCATAGCCGACAAAGTGGGTTCTACAGCCGCTCTGCTTGAGTTTGCGGAGAAAGACGAGGCTCCGGAATATATAGTGGTCACGGAAAGCGGTATCCTTTTCGAGATGCGCCGCAAATGCAGCTCCAAGCGTTTTATCCCGGCACCTGCCGAGGATTCGGAATGCCAGTGTAACGAATGCGATTACATGAAGCTGAATACTCTGGAAAAAGTCTATGCAGCCTTGCGTGATGAAGCTCCGGAGATACACGTTGATCCCGAGGTAGCAGCTAAGGCGATACGCCCCATAGAAAGAATGCTTGAGCTCAGCGTGTGAAATAAGGTAATATGCACGGCGATCTTAAAAAGAATCAAGTTGGAACGCAAGAAAAAAAACATAATAGAGCTGTCAAACTGTTCTGAGGAAGAATATAAAGGTATAAGTAAAATACCGGTAAAAGTCCTTGCGGACAATGTCCGCTCAATGTATAACATAGGCGCGGTGTTCCGCACATCCGATGCCTTTCTTATAGATGAGATTGTGCTTGGAGGAATCTCCGGTTGTCCTCCTCATCCTGAAATATCAAAGACAGCTCTTGGAGCTGAATGCACTGTATCCTGGCGACATGTAGACGATGCTGTGGCAGAAGCTATGAGACTCAAAGATGAGGGATGGAAAATATGCACGCTTGAGCAGACCCACAACAGCACTTGTCTTGGAGATTTCCTGCCTTTGCCCGATGAGCGTTATGTGCTTGTGGTGGGTAATGAAGTGGAGGGAGTTGACCAGCGCATTGTAGATATAAGCGATGTGGTGCTGGAGATTCCACAGTACGGAGTGAAACACTCTCTCAACGTATCTTCGAGCACCTCGATAGCTCTATGGCACTTCAACTCTCATATGATGGAATTCAAGACAAATGATAAAAGTGAATGAACGGAAGATAAAAATGAACGGAAGATAAATGAGAATAAAAAATAAAGGATGGCTTCTGAAGCCATCCTTTATTTTTATTCTCGTATTTTTAGTCTTCAATTTCGAAATCATCTCCGAAGAGATCTTCCTCAACCTCTTGTTCGTTGTCGAAATCTTCAAATTCCTCTTCTCTTTCTTCTTCCTCATCTACCTTTTTTGAATCCTTGCTCGGGAGGAAAGGATTCTTTTTCTTCCCCTTTTTATCCTCCTTTTCTGCATTCATGGCAGCGTATATTTTCTGTGTAAGTTCTTCCGCGAGATCTGGATTATCCTCAATCACGCCTTTTACGGCATCTCTGCCTTGTCCGAGTTTAGACCCGTTGTAAGAGAACCATGCACCGGATTTTTTAACCACTTCGTATTCCACCGCGAGGTCGATTATTTCTCCGGCGCGGGAGATTCCCTTGCCGAATATCATGTCGAATTGTGCGCGTGTGAAAGGTGGCGCCACTTTGTTTTTGACAACCTTCACCTTTGTGAGGCGTCCGATTGTCTCGTCACCATCTTTAATTGGAGAAGAAGCGCGAATGTCGAGACGTACGGAAGCGTAAAACTTAAGAGCGTTACCACCTGTAGTAGTTTCCGGATTACCGAACGACACACCTATCTTTTCGCGTATCTGGTTAATGAAGATGCAGCATGTGCGTGTGCGAGATATGGTTCCCGTAAGTTTGCGCATAGCCTGCGACATAAGGCGTGCGTGTAGCCCCACATTCTTTTCGCCCATCTCCCCTTCTATCTCCGCTTTGGGAGTAAGAGCCGCGACGGAGTCGATTACCAGGACATCTATTGCCCCGGAGTTGATGAGCTGTTCAGCAATGTCAAGAGCCTGCTCGCCGTTGTCGGGCTGTGCTATCCAGAGATTGTTGACATCCACTCCGAGTTTTTCGGCATAAAAGCGGTCGAAAGCATGCTCCGCATCCACTATGGCGCAAATGCCGCCCATTTTCTGCGCCTCGGCTATCACATGGATGGCGAGCGTGGTTTTTCCGGAAGATTCAGGTCCATAGATTTCCACTATTCTGCCACGCGGAAGACCACCCACTCCGAGAGCATAGTCGAGGGTAATGGATCCGGTAGGAATTGTCTCCACATCCTTCACGGCGTCATCGCCGAGACGCATCACTGTTCCCGAACCGAAATCTTTCTCAAGATGAGCCATTGTCACGTCAAGAGCCTTGAGTTTTTCAGCCATGTCGGTGATTTTGCCCGTAGCCACAGCCTTGGTTGCTTTCTTTTTTGCCATAAGTAAGTATTGAAAATTAGTTTATAATAAGTAAATGCTGTGCTTATTTAAATTTTGAATCTTTTGGATGCTTTCATGATTTCTCATCAGTCGCATAGCCCGCTATGCTCCTT
>JAETTD010000016.1 GCA_021769295.1 Bacillota bacterium
ATAGGTTGTGGATTTCTCCACCTTAATACTTTTACCTACTCCTTGCTAAAGGGAGTATTCTGATTAGACCGCACCGCCAATAAATCGGCGGTTTACGGACGCACCATCTTTTCTTTTATGTAGGGATTGCCCGTTGCCAGAGCCTTCACCTCCGCATAAGTGAGAGCCGCTTCGTCTATGTCCTCACAGCTTCTGACCGGGGATTTGCTCGTCATAATCTGACCGATGAATTTCTGCTTGTTTTCGATGAGCTGCCATGAGTAGCTGTCGAATGTCCCCTCCGTCACATACCGGAATATTTTTACTTTGTCATTCATGTTGCCCTGTCTTAAAATCCGACCTTCCTGCTGTTCAATGTCAGAAGGACGTATTTCACGAAACATTTAAAATGCCGAAAAATACGCCCTTCTTAAAGGATATTCCCTATGAATTTATAATAGATTTTTACTTCCTGCGTCCTCTGTCCGTCTGCTTCTTTTGCTTCACCTATGGTTATCTTTTCAATAAGCCTGTTCAAGAGTGATGCACTCAGTTCCTCAACGCCTGCATAATTTTTTATGAGTTTTGCAAACTGTTCCGCATTTTCTTCCTCGTCACTCTTTGCCCTGTTCTGTTCTTCCAGCTCCCTTATTTTCACTTCAAGTTCAGTCTGCTCGGCTTCATACTTCCTACTCATCATCTGGTAATTGCGCTCTGTGATGCCGCCGTTTATCTTATCTTCATAGAGCGACTGGAACAGCTTATCCACTTCCGATAACCTTGCTCTGCAATGTTTTAGTTCTTTCTCCAATGCTTTCCTCTTGTCCGCTTCTGCCCTGCCCGCCTTTTTTAACAGCTTATCTACCATTGACGAATTATCCCGCAGTGCTTCATCAGCGTGTTTCTGAATGTCCGCAAGGACACTCTCATATAACGCCCTCGCCTCTATCCAGTGGCTTGTGTCGGCTGATTTTCCAAATGTCTTGTAATTGTTGCACATATAACCGTATTCGTCAATCAGTTCTTCCTTCGGGCTTCTGTGCGCTTTGGAAAGCGTCATTGCGTAGCCGCAGTCCCCACATTTGACCAGCCCTGCAAAAATATTCTCAAAAGGCTTTTTCTTAGTCTGCGTGTTCCTCCTGCTTGTAATTAACCTCTGCACCAGCTCAAAATCCGCCGGATCAACAATCGGCTCATGCACATCTTTGACTACCGTATAATTTTCAGGAAGTACGCATCTGCTCTTGTGGCTCTTAAATGAGGGCGATACACGCTTGCCCATGACAAGATGGCCTGCGTACACCGGATTTCGGAGTATGCCCCTGATGCTGTTATTGCTCCACTCATAACGCCTTGCATCGTCCTCACCGTCAAAATGCCTTTCATATCCGTTTGGATTAACTGCCGACGGTCTTAAAATATGCAGCATGTTAATATGGCTGCGGATTGCGGAAATGCCTTTCCCCTCTTTTGCAAGGTCAAATATCATTCTGACTGTTGGTGCGTAACGCTCATCTATGACTAAGCGGTGCCTGTCCTCTTTGTCTTTCTGATAGCCATATGGTGCGGAAGTAGCTACATACATCCCACTCATCACTCTCGCACGTTTTGCACTCTTGACTTTCTTAGAAGTGTCTTTTGCATAAAGTTCGTTGATGATGTTGCGGAAAGGCGTAAAATCCGCTGACTCCTGCTCATCGGTGTCTACCACGTCATTTACTGCAATGTAGCGTACATTATGTTCAGGGAAATATACCTCAATGAAAACTCCCGTTTCAAGGTAATTCCTCCCCAGTCTGGAAAGGTCTTTTGTGATTACACAGTTGATTTTTCCGCTTTCAATGTCTGCCAGCATTCTTTGGAAGTCAGGACGGTTATAATTTGTCCCGCTGTACCCATCATCCACATAAAATGATGTGTTGCTGATGCCGTTTTCCCTTGCATAACGCATGAGCATTTCCTTCTGCGTCTGTATGCTTGAACTTTCCTGCACATTCCCGTCATCCCTTGATAACCTGCAATAAAGGGCTGCATTGTATGTTTTTGTTGTGGTCTGCCCTGCCATAAATAATACCTCCATTCGTGACAAGGCATTCCGCTATTCAGTTAAGTCCATTATACCGTTTTACCCGCCACCTTTCAAGCTGATTTTGGTTGAATTTACGTTTCTGTTTCTCCTAAATTTCTGTCATTTTCCGCCTTATATTTTCAAGTGCAACACTGCCGAATACCTCTGCCATTTCCTGTTTCCCGACATAAACAGGCTTTACAACGATTTTCACCGGCTCTTTCCTGCCTTTCCCACCTGTTTCTTTTTTATTGCTTTTTTCCTCTCTATTTTCGACCATAAAATTATCCTTACCCTTTCTGCGGTCATTTTCCCGCCAACAATATCACAATCCGTTTTATCTCTCTGTACAGAAAGATAAATCTGCATAAAACAGCATTGAAGATACCCCTTCCCCAATGCCTGACATCACACTGTATCATTAAGACCTGTCAGTATCTTTTTCGCCGTATCCCTGTTGCCCTGCCCCAGTTCAGAACGGTAATTCTTGCCGCCGAAGAATACAGGCATACAGCGTTCCATGATGCGGTCATAAATCCTTGCGTGTTCCAAGTCCTGCGGATTTCCCAATATGTCAAGCTGTATGTTTGTCGTGATGATGAAAGGCTTTCCCGACTTGTAACGTTCATCAATGACCGTATAGACTGTTTCAAGCGTATACTGTGTGTCCCGCTCAATGCCCATATCATCAATCACAAGTAGCGTGTAGCGGTTCAGGCTTGCAAGGTACTCATTCCTCTCTGCACTGTAAAGACCTCCGAGCGCATTTAATATTTTCGGGAAACTCGTCATAAGCACTGGTATTTTTTTCTCCAGCAGCGCATTAGCAATACAGCCTGCAAGGAATGTCTTGCCTGTTCCGACATTCCCCCAAAACAAAAGCCCCTGTCCTGCCTGCATCATTTCTGAAAAATGTTCCACATACCGCTTTGCATATATGGCATTTTCCTGTGACGTATCGCATCTTTCAAAGGTATAACCGTAAAATGTCCTGTCCTGCAATCCTGCACTTTTCATCTGCTGGATATGCATGAGATTTTCTTCCGCTTCATGTCTGGCACGTTCTTTTTCTAACTTTTCCGCCGCACACCTGCACAGACAGCCGACAACACGCTCCTCTCCCAAAAAAGACAGCTTTTTCTGCTTTTTGGTATGGCATTGCCCGCACATCAAAAGCCCTGTTTCAGTGTCCATGTAATCATCAACCTCTTTTATTCCCTCATTCGTGGCATTTTCCATTTCTTTCAGCACTTCATCAACAACAGCCTTAATCATAAACTCTCCCCCTCTTTGAAATTACCGTTATAGGAATACCCTCTCCCTTTTTCCTGTTCTTTCTTCATATCCGCCTTTTTCCAGCGTTCCATAGTGGCTAAATGGTTTTTGTATGTTTTTCCGGTAGATGCCATGTATTCTGACAGATGCTCTATCATGGACTGGTAATCTGCCGGAAAGTCGCTTTTCAGCGTTTCCATCTCCTTATCCGTAAGACTGACATTTTCATATCTGCCATAGAGATTTACTCCCTCCCCATGCTTTGAGGGTGCGTGTGTATCCGTTTTTTCTCTCTCACTCTCTTTTATATAATCTCTGTTCTCTATACTCTTATCTCTATACTCTGGTGGACAAATGTCCAAGGTGGTGCGGACATTCTGCGGACAAATGTCCGCCTTTTGTCCCCCTGCATCAGATAATCCAATCTGCAAAGGCGTAGACTTTTCCCTCTCTTTTCTAAGCCTTGACAGCTTTTTGCGCTCCCCCTCCGTTGATGATTTTCCCACCAGTGTTTCAATCTGGCTCATGTAAATCGTGCCTGTATCGGTAGTTTCCGCAAGCCCAAGCTCCAAGAAAATTTTTACCGCCCTCTCCACAGTGCCTACTTCATGCCTTGTCAGCGTGGCGATCATCTCCGCTGTAAGCGATAAATGCTCGTTTACTTTCAAAAATCCGTTAAACTGTAAAGACTTTAGGTACATCTTCATCAGAATATTGCTGTATAATATCCCGTCTTTCAGGCTTTCGAGTAAGACAATGGCATCCTGCTCAAAAAAGTCCTCCTTCAGTTTCAAAAAATAATACTTCCTGTTTTCTGCCATAAATTCCTCCTGTTTCTCCAAATAAAAAACAGGGCAACTATAAAGCCTGCAAAGGGTATAATTTCCCCTTGTAGGTTTATAATTGCCCTGACGCTGTGTAAACGCAGCGATTAACACTGCGTAAATCTGCCATTTATAAAGACTGTTCATCTTTTTTGGCTTGTTTTGTGTTTGTTCCGTAATGCTGTGATTTGTAATCATCAACACATTTCTTATTGGCACTAAGCTGTGCCTTGAGGGATATTCTTGCTGTTGTTTTCACCTGTTCGAGATTTTCCTGCTTCCGTTCAGGTTCCTGAAGGGATTTCGTAACCTTCTCCATAATCCCCTTTGCGGATTTCATGAATTTTTCTTTTAATGTTTCCAAACGCCTTACAGCATAATCCCGCAGTTTTTTATCGGCGGTGCGTTCCGATGCGGACAGCCATTTTGAATAATCATCAAGGATTTTTATGTCCTCTTTCTGTGTTTCCTGTCGGACGGTATCGGTTACGACTTCACAGGCTTTTTCATATGCCTGTCCTGCCACCTCATCAACCAGCGTTTCCATGTCCGCAAGCTGCATTGTGACTGCTTCAAGCGCAGAATGTTTTTCCATGATTGCGGCATTTTTCTCCGCAATCAGCACATCCTGTTTTTCAATCACTTTTTCCCTTTGGGAAACAGCCTTTTCTGCCTTCTGAATTTTCTTCTCCTGCTCCTCTATTGCTTGTTTATTTTCAGAAAGAATATCTTTCTGCACAGAGATTTTCTCTTTCTGATTTTCAATGATAAAATCCTGTTTCTCTAAATAACTCCTGCCGCTATAAGTTGGTTCAATCTGTAAATGGAGATTATACTTTGCACAGATACGGAAAAGCATCTTCCGGCATTCCGCATCAAAGGTCTGCTTGCGGTTATTGTTCCTGCCTTTTTTCCTGTCGGGATCAGGTAATAGTATGCCCAATTCTTCAAGTGCCTTCTCCTGCTGGGGGCACAATTCTCCGTATTTATTTTCACAGTCAAAGACGTGCCTTTCATGGATATGCGGAGTACCTTCGTCAAGATGCAGCGCCCAATCTAATATGTGTACATGAGAGCCGAATTTTTCTTCCATCTCTGCAAAAAATTCTGTTGCAATCTTGGCTAACAGTTCACCCGATACGGATTCATCAATCGTTCCGATTTGATAAATACTTTCTTCGGGACACGTTTTGTTATTCGTGAGTAAATCCGTCACTGTCCTGTTGCGCTCGGTGTGCCTTGTTTTTTCATTTCTTTCGTTCTGTGCCTGTATGTGGTCTGCGTAATGTTCAAAGTAGTAAAGCTGTTCAATCTTCTCAAAGGAGTAATCATTTTCTTTCTCATGCTCCCTTATTTTTGTAGAAGAAAATCCGGTGTAGCAGTCCCAATAAATATTTTGATTTGCCCTGTCCGCATCTATATGCTCACTGTTTTCAATATCAAATCTGCGGTCATTATGCTTGGGATTGTAAGTACCATTTTTTCCGGCTCTGCCGTTATGCCTTGTTAGTTTCATTCAATCGCAATCTTCCCCCTTTCTTTCCAGTGTCCCTCCGAAGAGAAATGCCTGTCCCCTCTGCCCGCAGAGGACATGGCATTTCTCTTCATTTTCTCCCAAAGCAGAGCTTGGGAGAAAGGCAGCTTTGCTGCCAGTCCTGCCGATTCCAGCGTCAGGCAATACCCAGTATGAAGTGACGCAAGCATCACTTCTCTGGGCAATGGCTGCCGCCCTTGACCTGCACAGGGAAGTTGCACTCCCTGTACCCTTGCACAAAGGGCTTCGCCCTCTGTACTCCCCTCCGCATCAGCTTACGCTTATTGTGGTTTTTATAAAATTCTCCACCAGAGATTTTTATAAAAATATAAGCCGACACCGATACAACTTTTTACAAAAGTTTCGACTGCCGACTTTTGTAGCCGTCCTTGCGGACAGCTATGGTTTTGTTCACTATGTTATGCAAAAAGCTGTGACATTTTTAATCTGCCACAGCTTGAAAAATTCTTTTTATTCGTTTCAATTTCTGCAATCTAATTCTTTCTCCCTTCTACCCGTCACGCTGTAAATTTTTCAAATCATCAGTTATACTTTGAATTTTTCTATAAAGGTTGTCATGCTCAGCAATTTATTTATCATTGTATCATACAATGATTAAACTTCCTATCAAAATTTCTAATCCAATTTTCTATTATCACATTGTATCCCGATGATTCCAATCCCAATTCGTTTAAAACAATATTACGATATAAAAGCGAAAATTTATACAGATACACCCCGCTTTCTTCACCAGTTAAAACATCTGTTTGTCCACAATCTAAATGCACAACTTTATTCCGAAGATTAACAGATTTTTCAATTAATATTTCCTTATTATCGTTGTCAAAAATACCTACTCCATATTTATTTATAACAGCCCTAATACGATCCGAAAAAAGCAACTCTTTATTTTTTATAGTGGCACTGACCATTTCCCCACAATGATTGCAAGGAGCGGATTTTATAATGTAAGGCGTTTTGGTTAATACTATTTTCCCTTTATCATTCAGCATATCTGATATTGGCTCAAAAGTTTGTAATAGCAATGCCAATTTAACATCTGGCGTAATATCTGATGAATAACAAGAATACAAATACATTTGGTGAATGATTCCTAAATTATCACACATCTCATTCCATTGTTGAAACAAAGATTTGTACTCTGTATCATCATCGTATTTCAAACAAATATATGTATATGATTTCTTACTTCCAAAATAGGGTAGCCATTTCTGAGAAACAATAGCAGCTATATCCATACCATCTAATTGCAATATAATTGTTTCATAAAATCTGCCATCAAATAAATTTTCATATTTTAGAAGTTCAAACAAAACATTACTAAGATTTTCATATTCCGTATTTTCACTTGCTGTTAATAATATTTCTTTTATATTAGCTTTTGCAATAAGCAAAACATTTATGGTAATTTCATCTCTGACAATTGAAAATTCATTCCTTCTATCGGTACAAATAATCTCCGGAATAAACTTATTTTCTAAATCAAACTCGCCCTTCCACTCTAATGTTTTTCCCACTAATATTTCACTTTCTATTTTTGCCATATCACATTCCTCCTACAAAACTGTTTATATACTTTAAAATAATATTTATTGCAAATCACGAAACAAATTCATCTTTTGTTTTCGCATAAATACTCATATTGTTTATTTTCCAAATCGTTGAATATATGTCATTATCTTTTCAAGTTTTTCAACTATTCTTTTTTGCTCTTGTAAAGGTGGCAATGGTATCAAAGCGTTAGCCACTATATCTTGATTAATCTTGGGCATACTTGATGAAGTACCTGTTGCATTTTGTGTAAAATGGTGTCTTGTTGCCGGAGATTTCAAAGCATAATCAAGATAGGCTAATTCTATACCTTGCAGAGTTCTTATCCTCATCATTAAATCAGGATAAATATATTCATCATCATTTCCCGTATAGATACAACTTGTTCCTACTAACTCCCTTGAATTACTTCTTTGAATAAGCAAATCGTTATGTTTTAACCAATATGACGAAACTTTATCTTTTTCAATATCTACATATTTGAATGCGTCCGGCTTAAAATATCCAGAGGTAGTTGCAGTTAAGGTAAGCTTTTTAACCTCCGTTATATAATCAACATTCTTTGGAGAATATCCATTCACTGGTTTTCCCTCACATATTTCTGCTAGGCGTACCCATTTCCAACTTGCAGGAATATCAAACGGCTTTTCTTCCTCTGTTATTTCCGGCAACGGTTTTTCCCGCTTAATTATCCCTGACTGAATCAATTTTTCCTTTCCAGTCTGTATCTGGCAATACAGTTCATCTCCCGTTCCTTCCTCTGCCCTCTGTTCTACAAGTTTTCCTTGTATGGCATATTGCAAAATTGATTTCTGCATATCCTCTGGAAATTTCTTATCAACTACTGTCAGTTTAGAATATGCCTTATCATATTTCTCTATATAAGGCAGTAATTCCTCTATTTTTGCAACAATACGCTTCTGCTCAGCAAGTGGCGGTATCGGAATTATCGTTTGCCCAAATTCACCCCCTGAAATTTCTTTAAATGTAGTTCCTGACGCTCTGCTAATGATATTTTGAGTCTGCGAAATCAAACAATAATAAAGATACTCACTTAATTCTACATTAAAAGGAATCACCGACTTAAAGCCTTGATTCGTACACAATTCGTTTAATGCAATAGCTATGTACCCAATAGGAGCCCTGCTCGAATATATCACTGTTCCCTTTGGCAACAATCTCGCAGATGATTTTTCCAATCCTACTTTCGTAATTTTGCGCATTCCACAAGATACATATTTTCCTAATCCTCGCATATCCGCAGGCGTTATCCATGAAATAGTACCATTTTCCCAAAAAGAAACCTCAGAAGTTTTCGGCGTACCTCCACCTACAATATCGCCTATATCAACAAGACGCACCCACAGCCAAGTATCAGGAATGGAGTAAGGTTTTTCGTCCTCTTTTATTTCTTTTCCTTTGCCATAAAATTTACTGTTTTTTATTAGTTCTATGGCTGTACCTTCCTCTGCCCTCTGCTCTACAAGTTTTCCCTGCATGGCACGTTGTAAAACGCTATTCTTTAAATCTTGTGCTGTCATCTATTTATAGTCCTCCAAAATCAGTTTCCAATACAACTCTGTTACATGACTTTGTGAAAACGATTTTTGAACTACTCACATTTCCATATCAAGTCATATTCAAATTTTATCAATATATGCCTGTCATATATAATAAATACCCTGTATTCAAATCAACATGAAAAGCTATATCCTGATAAAAGCCTATTCCATCCCATTTATTACCTGTCAATTTAAATAAATGGGAACCGGGAATAGGTGTCTGAATCCAGTTTTCTGTCCCATCAATCAGTTTAGAATAGCGATATATCAACAATTGATATAGTCCTCCCAAAGCAAATAAGGTATTCTCCAAATTAGCAAATTTATAATATTCTTTCGTATTTCCGCCAATATTACCTGTCCGAAACCGCTCATGCTTCACTTTATTATATGCAATCCACCAATCCGGATTATTCCCTTGACTCCAACTTTCCCAAGGCATAAATGATGACAGATTGCAATGCTGTATAATATTTACCTTTGTATTACAAAAATCTACTTCATTACCTGTAATCTCATTCCTATAGTGATTTATATTTTCTGCTCGGCTTTGTGCGTTGTACTGGCTGCACAACAATTTTGCATTTATGTCTATCTCACTTCCGATTTGCAATAATAATTTAATATATTTTGCAGAATAAACATTATAATTATCTGTATCCAATGTTATATATTCAAGTGTTTCTGCAAATTCCTTTTCCAACAAAATATAATTTCGCCAGTATAATCCCAAAAATTTGTTTACATCCATTAAAGCATTCCCCCAATCATTATTACTCATCACAACTTTTTAAAATTGATATAAAATGCCCCAATATCTCATCTATCTCCGCATTCAGTTCCGCCCTCTTTTGCTGATACTGGTTTATCAAATCCAAAGGTGCGAGGATTTCTTCCTCCTCATGTGGATAACCGCACAAATCAAGGTTGCAGTTCATCTCATTCAAAAGCGTTTCAGCAGAATACTTTTTCGCTTTTGGAAAACCATCTATCTCAATCTCCTCTCGGTTGTCCCACCAATCCAACACCTCCGCAAAATGCTCCAGTTTCATCGGTCTTGTTTTTGAAAAATGCTTGTACCCCTCCGGCATATCAATGCGGTAAAACCATGTTTCCTTTGTGGGATATGTATTGTCAAAAAACAAGATGTTTGTGGTAATGCCTGTATAGGGCGCAAATACGCTTGACGGCATTCTCACAACTGTATGCAGGTTAAATTCTGTAAGCAGCTTTGTCTTGATATTGACCTTTGCATTGTCTGTGCCAAACAGAAACCCATCAGGAATGATGATTGCGCAGCGTCCTTTTTTCTTTAACCGGAACATAATGATATTCATAAATAAATCTGCCGTTTCGGAACTCCTAAGCTCCATCGGAAAATTCGCTTTTACACTGTTTTTCTCATTTCCTCCATAAGGGGGATTCATCAGCACCACATCAAATTTCTCCTGCTTCCGGTACTCTTTATAATCTGTTTCCAGCGTATTTCCGTGGATAATCTCTGGGTTGTCAATATCATGCAGCAGCATATTCGTCACACAAAGGATATGTGGGAGCGCCTTTTTTTCCACCCCGTAAACACTGTTATTGTAGATTTCCCTGTTTTCATTGCTTTTCTGTGCATCCTCATACAGCGCATTCAGAGCGGACACTAAAAATCCGCCTGTCCCACAGGCAAAATCGGCAATCCGTTCTCCCAGTTTTGGTTTTACCACAGCCACCATAAAATCCGTTACAGCTCTCGGCGTGTAAAACTCCCCCGCATTTCCAGCGCTCTGTAAATCTTTTAGGAAACTCTCATATATGCCTCCAAATGCGTGGCGTTCCTCATACTCAGTAAAATCAATCTCATCAATGATATTGACCACCTGCCTTAAAAGAATGCCGTCTTTCATGTAATTATTTGCATCTTCAAAGGCATACCGTACCATGACTTGACTCATAGGCGTACTCTCGTCAATTTCCAAGTTTTTAAGTGTTGGGAAAAGCGTATTATTTACAAAAGACAATAACGCATCGCCTGTAAGCGCATCACCATCCTTTTCGTCCACTGCCCAGTTCCTCCATTTGCACCCTTCCGGAATAATTGATTTGTAATCATCATTGACAAATTCCCATTCCTGCTCTTTTGCATCATAAATTTTCAGAAACAGTATCCATACAATCTGTTCTATCCTTTGTGCATCGCCGTTTACGCCTGCGTCATTCCGCATTACGTCCTGCACACGCTTTACAAAATTTATTACTGCCATCGCTCTGTATATCCTCCGATCATGAAACCGTCAGCGGTTTCCTATGCGCTGAAAATCTCGTTTTCAAGTTCCCTGACTGCCTGCTGATATCCTTCCTTGCCCCCGAAAGCCTTTGCAATCTTCATAGGACTGCCATATTCAGCAAATTCTTTTAACTGCAAAACTTTTGTATCTTCTATATCTTTGATACCTTCATCTGCATATTTATCAAGCAGCGTACCAAGTACCTTCTGTGCAAGTTCTGCATATCTATACAAGTATCCACGTTTTCTCACACTATTTGCTCTTTCCAATCTTGTAAGTGGTGCTTTATCATATGCCAAATGGCAGATTAAGTCAAAATCGTCAATATCCGTCTTTCCGGTTTCCTCACGCACTGCGTCCAAAAGAACGCCCTCCTCCTTCAGTTCGTCAATGATTGCCTGTTTCCTCTGTGCCTTAGTCCACCGACTCAGGAAATCATCAAGCCTTGCATACTGGCTCAGAATGTTCTTTCTTGTGTAATCAATCAGGCTTTCCGTTATCAGTTTCCCATCTTTGTCTATGTACTGCACCCTTTCCGAAATAACTGTCACTTCTACATCGCTTACATAGTATTTCCTCGGCATATCCCCATCCGGCGGCGTAACAAGAGGAAGTGTGACCGGAATATTCTGTACGTCTTGAATTGGTTCATCGTTCTCCATCTCCGATAATGAATCAACTGGATTTACTGGCGGGTCAACCATCTCTCCCCCATCCGGAATATCAATTACCACGTCCGGCGTACCGTCAAAATCCTTGTCTGCAAATAAGCGGCTTGCATTCCTGAAATCCATGATTGTAAAATAGGTCTTGCCCTTTTCCTCCAAAAGCCTTGTCCCACGCCCGATAATCTGCTTAAATTCCATCATGCCGTGTTCATCGCTGAAATTATTGTCAAGCACGATCAGTCTGCACATTTTAGCGTCAACACCCGTTGTCATCAGCCTGCTTGTAACCGCTATTACTGGATAATCGCTCTCCTCGTCTATAAAGTTTCCAAGCTGTTCCTTGCCTTCCTGATTATCTCCGGTAATCCGCATAATATATTTGTTATTTTCTTTGTAGAGGTCTTTGTTCTCGTTAATCAGTGCCTGCCGCATCCGTTCAGCGTGTTCCACGTCAACGCAGAACACAATGGTTTTACTCATGCGGTCTGTTTTTTTCAGGAACTCTGTCACTTTCGCTGCAACAGCCTTTGTCCTCTGGTCTAAAACTAATGTGCGGTCAAAATCCTTAATATTATACTCACGGTCAGCGATTTCATACCCTTTGTCATCCGTTTTTCCCGCCTCCGGTCTGTATCCCACAAGGTCTTTATCCAGCCCCACACGAATCACCTTATATGGTGCAAGGAAACCGTCATTAATCCCCTGCTTTAGAGAATACTCATAAACAGGCTCGCCAAAATAGGTCTGGTTCGATGCCTGTTTTGTTTCAACCGGCGTTGCAGTACAGCCAATGTGCGTTGCCGATGAAAAATAATCAAGAATCTTTCTCCATGCCGACTCCTCTTTTGCACTCCCCCTGTGGCACTCGTCAATCACAATAAGGTCAAAGAAGTTCGGCTTAAACTGCTTGAATGCTTCTAAATTATCCTCGCCGGAAAGCTGATGGTATAGCGACAAGTACACCTCATAGGCACTGTCCAGTGTCCTGTTTTCCACTCTTGTCATTTTTCCGCCAAAAGGCTTAAAGTCACCTGATATTGTCTGTTCAATAAGATTATTGCGGTCAGCAAGAAACAAAACCTTTTTCTTGATTCCAGCCTGTAACAGCCTGTAAATAATTTGGAAAGCCATAAAAGTTTTACCTGTTCCGGTTGCACAGACGAGAAGAATTCTGTTTCTTCCTCCTGCCACCGCATCTACTGTGCGGTTAATTGCAATCCTTTGATAGTAACGTGGTTTCTTATACCCTGGCATCCAATAATAAGGCGAAAGCATGGCTTTCTCGCCCACATCTGAAATCCCCATATCCCTCTTATATCTTACATACAGTTCATCAGGGGACGGGAATGCATCAAGCGGAACAGTCCTCACTTCTCCGGTAATCAAGTTCTGTTCAACAAACTCGTCCCCGTTAGAGGAATACACATATTTAATGTCAAGCGTATCCGCATAGCCAATCGCCTGCTGCAGACCTGCGCCGGGCATATGGTTATTGTCCTTTGCCTCAATAATGGCAAGCGGAATATTAGGTTTATAAAACAGCAGGTAATCAGCCCGTTTCTTCTTTCCTCTGCCGGTCACGTTTCCCCTAAGAATAATCCGCCCTGCCGTAAAAGGACGCTCAAACCGCACTTGCTTTTTTATATCCCACCCAGCTTTCTCAATAGCTGGCGTGATATACTGTGCCTTAATATCTTCTTCTGATAAATCACGTTTTCCCATTCGCCACACACTCCCTTGCATACTACTTCTCTTTTGCTGCATCCAATTTTCTTTGCCTGCGTGGATCTATTGGTTTCTTTGCCTCTTTAGGAATAAACCATGTCCTTCCCAAAAGCTCTGCGCCCTCTATTCTGCCTTCTTTACAATAAATAGACACCCTGCGTTGTGAAATTCCCCATTCTTTTGCTTTATCTACTGTTGTTGCATAATTCATACAGTTCCCTCCAAATGCTATATGGTCAACTGCTTTTATTATATTCTATCAAGCGAATACTTTCAACAAATTTTTGCTTTACCTTATTAGGTTACATTTACATTCTTCATTTTTATGTTTCGCATCTTCTCCAAATTTTCCCTTTGTGCTTGGGATAATTCCCTTGGCTTTCCGATACGCACTAACTTCTTAGGCATTCCATAAGTTTTACTGATTTCTGTCTGCCGCTTAATATAAAAAATATCAGGAAATTCTTTTACTAACGCATCCATTTTCCTAATCCATGCAGGATTGGCACTGTAGACCGTTGCCATATCCTCATCTGCATTCATGTTAATCACTACTTCCTGTTCATACCTTGTAAGGTTCATATTTCCTCCTTTAACCCCTCTGTACAGAGAAGTATCTCATTTTAATATTTTTATTCCAATAAATTATTTATCCAAAAACAAGTCAAAAATTTTTCCCTCTTTAATTGCCGTTTTCCCCTTAGTTGTTCCTGCCAGTCCGCCTTTTGTGACGTATGACGTTTCCATGCTGCTTGGCAGGCTCTTTTATTGGTCATCGCCCACTTTTCCGCTTGCAGTATCCTTTCGGACGGTCATTCAGTTGTCAATGTTCGTCTGTAAAAGTATTATCACACAATTTCCCCCTCTCTCCCGTATTTCCCGAAATATGGAAATCCGGCATAAAAACATCAAATTTCCACAATACGGGAAATGATTTTTTCTCCACTATTTCACACAATTCTTTCACATGGATATGAGATCTGTGGTAGAATTGAACTATCTATTTTACCGTATGCCACCCCATACAACCTCTTGTGCCATTGTATTTATGCCCCTTGCCTTTCTGTCAAGTCTGAAATGAATGGGCTTTCAGCCCAGACTTGACAGAAAGACAGGTGCAAAATATCCCGTCACTAAGAGGTTTGTAAGGGGGAGTATGTCTGATTGGAGTGATTATCAATGAAATGTAAACTTACTTTGCCGGAAAAACTCAAAGACCTGCGTGTGGAGCATGGTCTAAGCCTTGAACAACTTGCAGATGCCACAGGAATATCCCGTTCTGCCCTCGGCACATATGAAACCGATGAAACAAGGGAGATAGGCGGGGAAAACCTGCGCACGCTTGCAGAATACTACCATGTATCAGCGGATTACCTGCTTGGGATAACGGACACCAAAAGGGCAGCCGATGCCGACCTGTCTGTGTTGAAGCTTGATGATGATACCGTAGAACTTCTCAAAAACGGACATTTCAATCACCGCCTGCTGTGCGAAATCATTAAACACCCTGCCTTTGAAAAATACATGGCAGACATTGAAATATATGTCAACGGGATTGCCACGAGCCAAATACACACCCTTAATTCCCTTGTGGATTTTGCAAGACAGCAGGTAATGGAAAACTACCATCCTGATGAGGACGAATTTGCACAGAGGGAGCTGAATGCCTGTTATGTGGACGAATACGAGTTTTTCCGGCACGTCATACAGTCCGACCTCGGCGAAATCATCAAAGACCTGCGGAAATCCCACGCTGAGGAAACAGAAACCGCACCTGAAACCTCCATTGTTGAAAGCATTAAGAGTGACCTCGAAACATACAAAAATTTCAAAGGAAGTCGTTCTGAAAAAGATTTTGCCCTCTTGTGCAAACGAAATGGCATAAATTATTCCAAAGTTCCTGATGACGAAAAAATGGTAGTGATGCGGTTCCTGCGCCGTTCAAAAAATTTTAAGGGATATTATGCATAAATATCTTTTTCATGACCAAAGCAAAAGAGGGACAGCCATTCTCCAATGGTATCCCTCCCAGCTATCATCCGTTCTTTTCCGATAGATTTGTAATGATTATTCTGTTTTCCTTACAATCCAGTTTTATCTTGTCACCCACACAAAACCCAAGTGCCTGTAACCATTGTCCTTCAAACCTAATCTGCGGAATCGTCTTATCAGATTTGCTCATTTTTCCATACACTGTCAGTGTCCTGTCTTTTTTATCCATATTTCCCCTTACAATTTCCGGCATTCTATCTCAAACCTGCCGCCACCAACCATATCCAACTGGAATGTGTTCGATTTTTCGTTCGTGTCAATGTCCACGATAATATCATTGTTCTGTTCATTCAATACATCAAACAACCAGTCCTTAAAATTTTCAAGTTCCATATTTTACCTCCTTGTTTGCACATTGCATGGCATACCATTTTCATGGTAATGCTTTCTTTAAGTTCCAGTTTTACAATTTTGACCAGTATAGGTGTCAACATTTTCATCTAATATAGCATAGAATAATAAAAAATGCAACCAATACTGGTCAAAATGAATTTGGATAATGGGAAATATGGAACAAAAATTAAGACGTGACCTTAATATGGGTGAAAATCTCAGAAAACTACGTAAAAAGAATGGATTCTCTCAGGAAAAACTGTGTGCCGAACTGCAACGCCGCTCCTGTGATATTGGCAGAACCACTTACGAAAAATATGAATCCGGCGAACTGAATATCCGCATCAGCGTATTGATTCAGCTTAAAAAAATCTATAACTGTACCTATGACGATTTCTTTGATGGTCTTGACCCTGATGAAAAAACCTGATGATAATTCCACTGCCAATTTATCTTACCCCTTTTTTCCTCAATAAGCGGCTTTCTTGTTTACCTTCATTGTCTGGCATGGAGCTATCCCCCTTTTACTTATCTCTCATTGTTTACACAATAACAAACGGAGCTTCTTGATGTAAAGCGCAGTTCATCATATTTTATAAAATCCGTCATAATCTGATATTCTCCTTTTCCATATCAAAAAAGGACTGCATTTTGCAATCCCTTCTCCAGTGTGTTGTTGCTCCATATTCAGTTTTCCTTGTAACTTCCTGTAATGCCCTGTCAACCATGCTGTTACTGAACTGCGGAATGCCTTGATTTTGCTTGGTTTGTTGATGTATCGCTTAGCACGTCCTTCTTCGGACGGACGCCAGGGCACATCGAGGTGGTGTAACGCAATCAGTCTGTCCTGTACGTTTGTCCCGGCTCCCATTTTTGCGGTTGAGCCTAACAAAAAACGAACCTGTGTTTGCACGTCACGGATGATACAAAGATATTATTTTACACCATGCTTTTACACGTTTTACACAATAATATTTAATTCCCGTCAGTAAGGAATATCGACTCTTTTCCAGTGATGGAAATTTTTATTTTTGCTTATTGTTTTGAAATATACTCTCTGAATCTGTGGGAAAAATATTCAGGAAAGTTTTCTAGCATAGCTAATATTTCGGAGTTGTACGCCTTCAATATTTGTCTTAACTGTTTTTCGGTCGTAATATTTGCAGAACCGCTAATTATTGATTCAATACAGCCAGATAAATAACGTTCATCAAAGACATTCTCACAAATCAAAATCCGAAAATAACTAGAGACGCCATACTTTATTTGTTTCTGCAGAAAAGAAAATGAATCACTTAAGTTGTTATCTCTATCTCCAATAGCGTCAATTACGTTGCCAATCAAAAAACACAAATCATACGAAAAGGTTTTGGCGCATAATTTTTCTATTTGATTCATCGATAACGGCTGCCCTAAATCATTATAAATGTCAATATATAGTTCCCCAGATACCCATTCGTTGAGAATGATCGTGAAAATATCTTTAGATATATCTATTTGTTCTGAAAATAAGTTCATAAATAAATCACTTACAGCGCGTAATAACTCGTCTGATTGGCAACCGGTTAGCATAAGAATGTTTTCATCAACCCATTGTAAAATATAACGAGAAGTATTAATACCGTAAAGAGATTTTGCAAAATACGGGACATCATCAGTTTTAACATTATCTAATATTTTTTCTGCAATTACCTGAAATATTTTTTCCAAATTCTTCTTCTGTTCTTCGTCTGCCAAATAGAAAGCAAAGGTAGAATCTGTAAGGTTCTTTACAGATTGCATAAACTGTGACTGGTCTGCTTGTATGCTGTATATATAGCATAGATAATTTTCGATACCTTCAATAATATGTTCGATTTGATTAACTTTCTGATCAATTATGTAGTTATATTTCTTAAAAATACTTTCTGATACCCGTTTTCGATAACTACTTCTTAATGTTTCCTTTAGGTCGGAAAAACACGATTCTGCTTTATAATTTTGAATCAGGTAAGTAGACAAAGAATTACCACGATAATAATTAGCATAATCAACGCGCAATCCACTGACTAAACGAAGAATTGCACTCATGCAGGCTTCGGCATTACCGTAGTTAAACATTTTTTTACAATTTTCCCACTGATATCCACCGCCATTTTTCCAATTTAAACGATTGTCGAAATATTTTGAATCTGTGACAATAACACTTCCCTCGGTATGTATACCTGATCGAGCAGTACGACCAATAAGGTTTTGCATTTTACGAATTTGCAGCTTGGAATCACCATAACTGAAAGTGGTTAATATTAAATATTTTATAGGTATATTTACTCCCTCGGCCAATGTTGTTGTACATATTACGAGATAGGCATGCCTTTTTCGTAGTGCGTATTCAATAGCCATCTTAATACCATTTGGTAGATTAGCATAATGTGGTAAGATACCCATTTTTACTACCTTCGATAATTCAGATTCTTCACCATAGTGCTGCCTGAAAAGTTCGTAGAGGCTATTGATTTGAGTAATATCCCCATAATTCACTAATTCAGAAAAATCATATCCTCTGCTATCAAGTTCGACAATCCTGCGCATTATTGAGGGAATGCTTCGTGCCTGACCTGCAAAAATCGCAACACCAGTTCCTTTGCTAAGATTTACTGCATAATAGATAGCTAAATCCTGAGACTTATTTTCTGGAAAAAACCTGGCAGTGCGTTCTTTTGGCTTTAATTGAAGCTGTGCGGTCTTAACGCTTTGAGGAACATAAAAACTTTCCATAGACATTTCATCTTTTTCATAATAATGTATAGTATGATCAGATGACAGAAAACCAACCGTTTTCTCTGTAGACTTAACAAGCGAAGAATCGATTGTGGCGTTAACATCATGAAAAAGCCAATCGCTGATTTGATTAGCATTAGATAATACTGCTGAAAATAAAACTAACTGCGCAGAACTACTCCTGCTTCGTGCAACTTCCGATACTAAAAGTTCATATTGCGCCCCTCTTGTATCATCATCAAATAAATGCGATTCGTCAAAAATAAATAATTTAATTGTTTGTAAAAAATCTGGTTCGTGACGTAAAATATAAGAAATCTTTTCTGGCGTACAAACAAATACATACTTTGTGTTATGCAAAATTTCCAAGTCGAAATCTTCTTGCATTGTGTCGGTAAATTGATTTATAACGGCTATATCACCCAAGGCATAGGACAAATCCGTAGTAATTTCATTGCATAATGCCCTCAGTGGTGCAACAATTACAGTAACGCAGGTATCGGTATCCATAAAGACAGAACGAAGAAGAAGTTCTATACTTTTGGTTTTACCGACTCCAGTAGGTAAAGGCACCACAATGTCTTTTCCGGTAAGAATTCCCGCTTCAAGAATGACTCTTTGCGCTGGCCATAGCAATTTAATACTTTTATCATTAAGCAAATATTCTTTCCATAATTCTGCCTTTATATCTGAATGTTTAGAAAGCAGCACCCATGCCGAATGGTGCGTTGCACAAATTGAGACTCCATATAATAAATCAATATATGTAACATTGAATATATCTTGAGACTGGTACGCTTGTTCACGTAGAATATTAAGAGCATTGTAAATTGTCTCTATAGAATCACCTTTGTCAAAGTGGTTACAAAACGCATTAAAATATTTAGTGCTATTCTCATCAAATGAGATAAAGGAATGTTTCTTATTTGATGACAGAAAAAACAGAGTTTCATATAGCACATCCATAATGCCTTTATTATATGACCAATCGTCTATTTGGCTAATTAAAACTTTTGCACTACCAAAATTTTCGGCTAAGAAATAGGATGTAGCCCCTAAAAGTAAAAATAAATTGTCATATTTTTGTCTTGACTTTGATTTAACGGCGGAATCAAAGTATTGCGATACATTGGTTAATTCACTGAATAACTCTCGGAGTTCATCTGAACCTGGATTTTCGATCATTTCCTCACAATACCTAGACAAAGTATAAAGTGTTATATAAATCAAATCGTCAGAATTTAACTGGAAATGCGGGTAGTCTTCTTTTGCAATATTGAATTCAATCAACTTAGCTTTTGCCTTTTCATATTTAAGCATGTAATTTGAACGATTATCAAAAATCATTTTTTACACCTCTCATATATCTGATGTGCTAAATCCATTAATGTCTTACCATGGATAAGGAATATTTTGTCATTTTTTCGTAGCTCCAAATCATCACCTTTGATTCCTATAACTATGTTATTAGGTATGTTTTCACGGCTAATAACTGCCGCCGCAATAAAATTCATGATAAAATCATGTTCCGATTTTCTCTGGAAACGGGCAATATCATTTGCTTGCTGATAGCATTCTTTATATCTAAGAGATTTTCGATAAAAATTTAAGGTATGTGCATATCGGACATCATCGTATTGATGAGAGTCAGCAACTGCCTTGGATATTGGCTCATAACTGTCAGATGATAATCCAGCCTTTACTTCTATAACCAATAGTTCATCTCTTTTGCTAGGAGTATGATTTGGTTTATGGAATTTATATGCTAATATATCTGTGCCATGCGCACTGTTAGTTTTTCCAGAACGATTATCCTGTTTACAACGTGGAACTGTATACCCATTTATAAATTCTACCAAGTCTGAAATCATAATTTCCGTAAAATCATTAGAACGTGATGTGGGGCCAAATGGATCGCTTTTTTGTGGAATTACGAAGGTTTTAAGATACTCTTCTATGCTTAAGCTAGTGGCGATAAGAGATTCTTTCAACTCGTCATCCGATTCATAATGGCGTCGGATATGCAGGGCCCATTCATCAAAAAGATCATCATCAATAGAATAATCTAACTTGTAACATGAAATAGCAATACCATCCTCAAGACGAACAGATTGTTCACTTATCAACCATTTTATATAGCCAGGTGCATTCATAACAGCCATTCCTTTCACATAACGGTAATATTATGGCTAATGGGAATAAAATCTCTTTTACAAATTATACATTAATCATCATTTTTCTGCAAATTATAGTAATATTATGCTATAAAAGAAAAACTTTAAATTGCAGCAACAATTCTTTCTCACGCACAACGGGTTTATGTATTTGTCTACAGCTGTTGATACTTTCAGGTTCGCTGGAGTGAGCAGTAACTGGTGGTCATCGCAGGGTGTAATGCTCTTCATACGTATAGCCTTGCCTTGTTCGTCTGTCAGCTGATCTGGGTAACAGCTAATTAGATCCCCCTCCGCTGCCTGAGTACTGTATGGGGAGGGGAGATAGTAAATGGACTGACGTATTGGAAAAGCCCACAGAAATTCTGCAGGCTTTTAACTGTTTTTATAAGGTACTTATAATTTATCAACACTATTCTTTTTCCAGTTTGACTGGAATTTCTATTCCATCATGGAATAGAAAAACAAATGTTTCATTTGAAGATACCGTCACCATATCGACAGTGGCATTCCAAATATCCGGGCTGAACTTCTCCAGTCTGTCCTCACACTGTTTCAGAATATTGAGGGAACGGGATATTTGCTCTCTGTGCCCGTGCTGTTCAAGGAGCTGCTTCTGCAGGCTGTTAACCTGCTCCTCAGCTTTTTGGCATGATGCATCCATCTCTGCAAACCGGCGGTTGTATTCCCCCTGGTCCTGTATACGCCGGGTATTCTCCACCATATAGCTGCGCAGGCCTTCAATCAGTCTGGCATGCTTAGCTTTGGTGGCATCCAACTGCTTTTCCAACGCACTGGTATCCGACAAGCGGGACAGAAGTTTTTCCATCAGAGCCATATGCTTTTCTTTTTCTTTATGGAATTGGTTAAAAGCAGTGACAAAGGCGTTTTCCAGCTCACATTCATCCAGATTAGGTGTAGTGCAGCAGCACTCGCCATCATACTTCCGGTTACAGCGCCAGATGGATTTCTCATATTTACTGCCGCTGTGCCAGACCTTTCGACCATAATATCCGCCACAGTCGCCACAGATTACTTTTGAGTTAAACGGGCTGCTTTTGTGTAACTGACGGCGTTTTGGCCGCCGCCGTTCAATCTCTTTCTGGACCAGGGCAAAGGTCTCCGGGTCGATAATGGCAGGGTGGGAATTTTCTATGTAATATTGTGGTAGTTCCCCTTTATTTTTTCGGATTGTTTTAGTAAGAAAATCTGCCGTGTAAGTCTTCTGAAGCAGGGCATCGCCTTTATACTTCTCATTCTGGAGTATACTCATAATGGTAGAGACACTCCAGTTGGTTTTTCCTTTGGGTGTCGGTATCCCTCGCCCGGTAAGGTGTTCGGCTATTTCCCGGACAGTCTTTCCACCCAGAAACAGATGGTAAATTTCCCGGACTATCGCTGCCTCTTCCTCAACAATTTTCGGAAGTCCATCGTTACCTTTCTCATAACCAAGGAAAGATTTATATGGCATGGAGATTTTGCCTTCCTCCATGCTGCGGCGTTTCCCCCAGGACACGTTTTCGCTGATGGAACGGCTTTCCTCCTGGGCCAGGCTGCTCATGATAGTAATCATCACCTCGCCCTTGGCATCAAGGGTATAAATATTTTCTTTCTCAAAGTAAACCTCTATGCCCTCAGCCTTTAGCTTCCGTATTGTAGTCAGGGTATCCACCGTATTACGGGCAAAGCGGCTGATGGACTTAGTTAGAATCAGGTCAATCTTACCAGACAGGGCATCCGCAACCATACGGTTAAAGCCATCACGTTTTTTAGTATTGGTACCGGAAATTCCCTCATCCGTATAGACCGCGACAAACTCCCATTCAGGGTTGTTGTTAATATATCTGGTATAGAAATCCACCTGCGCCTCATAACTGGAAAGCTGTTCGTCCTGGTCGGTAGAAACACGGGCGTAAGCCGCCACACGTTTTTTCCGCTGCTCTTGCATGAATGGGGTGGAAGTTAAGCTCAACCTGCTTTCAATTTTCTGTACTGTCCTTTTCTGTATAGTCATGGCCTTCTCCTTTCTTCAAGATATTTTAGCCGACGCTCTCTGGCCTGTTGTTTCATTTCTTCTGTCCAGCTTTCCCGGCGTGAGTGGTTCTGCCAGGTAACCTCCTGGGTATGGCCATCATGGAATACGTAGACCAGATGGTTATGTTCGGGTACCTGTATTTCCGTGATACGATCCAGTAAGGTCCCCCGATCTAAATTTTCAATTTCCAGAACTTCCATGGTTTTCTGTATTAGGATATCCTCTGGAATTTTACGTGATGGGCATGCGTTTTTTCCATAATTCATAGCTGTTGTGCAAAACCAAACAGGTTTGGGCGCATATTTTTTTGAAGATGAAGCAAGTTTTCTATGAAGGTGACGCCCACATAGCCCGCATCGGATCATACTCGTAAAAAGATGCGCCTCTGATGTCACATGATGAGAGTGGCATTTTTCTGCTCGCAGCATTAATTCCTGCTGTACCTGCTCAAATGTATCTCGGTCAATAATGGCCTCATGGGCATTGCTTACAGAATACATTGGCAGTTCACCATGGTTTATCATTTGCTTTTTACTGATGTGGTCTAACCGGTATGTTTTCTGCAATAACAGATCCCCGGCATACTTTTCGTTACGGAGTATATGGCGGACTGTCATTTTATTCCATTCAGAACCTCTTTTAGTTGGGACTTCCATACGCCGGAGTTTTTTTGCTATGGCGTTAATCCCCATTCCAGAAAGAAAATCGGCATATATTTGCCGGACGATTTCCGCCTCGTCAGGTATGACTCGCAATACGCCATTCTCCAGATAATAGCCAAGCATATTTCCAGTGTTAGGATACCCCTGCTCAAACTTCTTGCGGATACGCCATTTCTGGTTCTCGCTGGCAGACCAGCTCTCCTCCTGAGCAAAGGTAGCCAGAAGCGTCAGCATCAGCTCGCCGTCAGAGCTCATGGTATGGATGTTCTCTTTCTCAAAATAAATATCAATGCCAAGGGATTTAAGCTCCCGTGCCGTATTCAGAACGGTAAGGGTATTGCGGGCAAGCCTTGTCACGGATTTGGTAATGACCATGTCAATCTTCCCGGCCCGGCAGTCCGTAAGCAGCTGTTGGAACTGTGGCCGGTCATCCCTGGTGCCGGTCATGGCCTCATCGGCATAAATCTTAACAAGCTGCCAGTCGCCCCGGTTGCCAATATACTCATTGTAATAACTGATCTGGACAGACAGGGAGTGGAGCTGGGCATCCTTGCCGGACGAAACGCGAGCATAGGCTGCCACACGTTTACGCTTAACAGGCATCAGAGCGGTCTTCTCCAGTTTGGTAATCTTTCTTGTATTATCCATAATTCCACCTCCATTTGTGTGTTTAAGGGGGAGCCGTAAAGGCATCCCCCTTTGTAAAGTGCTATATCTTCCGTATCCGGTCAACGCCGTAAACGATGCCGAGGCTGGAGCCGCAGTCCCAGCTGATAAACACCGTGCCGGTATCGTCAACCACATTTACCGTGCCGCGGTCTCCAGGTGAGAGCTTACTGTATGGGTCATCCATGGAGATGAGCTCCACCCGTGAGCCTTTAGGGTACATTCTCCGTACCCGTTCCACCGTATCCCGGCTGGGGAACTGGTTTCTATTTGCCATAATCCTCACCTCCCCCTGGCTGTGGTGCCGTTTCTACAGCCTCTTCTGGCGGATTGTCCGCTGGCTGTGAAGCTGAACCGGCATTCTCCGTATTGGTATCAGGAGCAGGCCGCTCCGGCGCATGGCCGGATTTCCAGCTGCTGTTGCCGGTAAGGCTGCGGAGCAGTATCCTCCGGGCGGTTTTGTACTCATTCCCGACAAAGCCTAACTGTACCAGAAAAAGACGGAAGTCAAATTTATCATTCTCGCTATCGCGTTCTTTGGCAGTTATGCGCCTGCGTTTCCTTGCCGTGTCGCAGATAGTGGCAACCAGGCGGCTGTAGGCATCCGCTTCGCCTTCCAGCCCATGCAGGGTAAACCAGGGGAATTTTAAGGTATCCCCGGTGTCGATAACGGCAAGGTTATCTGTTCCAAGGGCCTTTTTAAGCAGGGCGGCCTTACTGGCAATGATTTTCTGTAAATTATCCAGAGAAGTGTCGGTAAAACCAGCTTTAGGCATTTCTATAGTCAGGGTATTTTCCTCATCGGAATTACCCGTGGCCGTTAAAGGTGCTGTGTCAGTGTTATCGGCAGCAGCTTCTGTGGCTTCATCTACTACATTTTCTGTAGCGACTTCCGCCGTGTCGGCTATGGCTTCCTCTGTGAGAGAATCTTCTTCAGCAGGAGTTTCTGCAATAAAACCTTCCTCCTGTAGGCGCAAAACTAAGCGTTCCATTTCCTCCCGCCCGGCATCATTCATGCCGAACAAAGAGCCTTTCCTGCTTATCCGGCAATCACCTACAGCGTAAGCGAAAGTCGGCGCCCCGAGATAAACTGCCGGTTTTTCCAGTATCCGGCTGATTGCATCCACCAGTGCCTTACGTTCTGCCCCGGTTCGATTGTAGCTGTATTTATTGCTCATGGTATTTTTACTCCTTTCTTTCCATCGCACACACATCTATCACTCAGGCCATAATAAAAAGCAAGTCTTGAGATGTGCATAAAATATGGTGCTACTCGTCCTCCCCGGTAAAAATAAAATGTGCATACTCCTCCCGGTGGTCTTCAATATATATGACCAGCTCGTAAAACCCTTCACGGTTGGCGATATATTGCACCATACGGGTATCCAGCATGTTGGCCTCACCGGTATCCCGGACTGCCATGATCTGCTGTTTTACAGTTTCTGTCATCTGCCTGCACCCCCTTTCCTGTGTTTTTCTTTCCCCATATCGGGGAAAATGTCACCCGCGGTAATGGATTCACCGGCCGCCCGGTACAGGATGCCGGGATCAAAACCGGCGGATTCATAACCCTCAAGGATAGTACGCATATAGCTTCTGGCTGGCGGGCTGTAGGGATGGGAATTCCCATTCATGATATACACCATGGCGGTGCGCCTTTTCCCGTCCAGGGTGACCTTCAGGTTTTCTTTGTAGTAAAGGTTCGGCCAGCCCTCATAGCGGTCAAGGGACTGTTCATCCTCCGGTTGCAGCTTCCAGACCAGCACCGGCACGGTATAACCGATGCGGCGCTCTATGGTGGCCACACCCCTGAACGCGAGCCTCCAGCCCCTAAGCACAGCTTTTCCAACAACCTCTGCGGTGGGGCAGCGCCCTGCCATCTGGGCAAGGTTAAGGTTGGAGCCATAGGCGATATAAAGTATTTCTTTCTGGTTTTTCTTATTGTTATCTGTCTTCACTGCTGTTACCTCCGTTATCTGTGTTTTCTGCATTGCTGCTTTCTCCGTTTACCTGATTGTGTGTGCCGATGTGGCTCCGGACATTCTCGCGGGAGCCATAACGCCAGGCGGCGTTGCCGTCCAGGTGCTTATAGAGATGCTCCCGGCAGCTTTTAAACTCATCGCCGATAAAACCAATGCGGTTTAAGTAAACCCTCATGGCAAACTTCTCATTTTCTTCCTGGACTTTGTGGTAACGGGCGCTTTTCTGGGTCAGCGCCTGATGGTTAAGGGCAAGGGCAAATACGACATATGCCCTGACTTTCCCGGCATGGAGCGTTCCGTTAAAACCACGCAGCTCCACTGTATGGTTTCCGTGGAAAAAGCTGTGCAGGTTAAGGAAGTGGTAGCGGCTGTTATGGTAATGGCCGCTCCTGTTACCGGCATATTTCTCATACCAGATATCCTCGATCTGCTTTAAAGTTTCCGGCTTTACCCGGTTCATCTGCTCCACCAGCCACAGATCCATCTTCTGGCAGTAGCGCACCCTCTCCGGTGCAATCTGCAGTGCCTTATAGAATAAATCATTATGGCTGGCGATGATGTTGATAAAGTTGCGGATGCTCCTTACGGTATGCTGTGCCCCGTCCAGGTGGATGTGGATGCCGCAGGAACTGTTGGCAAAGCCCCCGGCTTTCCTCAGCCGCCGGACCAGCCCCTGCAGGGTGTCGATATCCTCCCGGTAACGCAGGATGGGGGTGACCATCTCCACGCTGTACTGGGAATCTGTGCTGATGAGCCTGCGGTTTTCTTTACGCTGGCAGTGGATACTGCCGTCATACATGAACTTCCAGGCCCTTCCATCCGGTGCCCTGACCTCATAGGCCTCATAGTAGCCGCCCGCATAGGCGGCAGTGGTGTTAAGGTAGGCGGCGGCGGTCTCAGCCGCCTGTTTCCGGGTGATGCCGGTAAACTCCACCTCAACGCCAAATTTTCTGGTAAACATCTGGCATAGCCCTCCTTTCCCGGCAGAACTGCTGTACGCATTCCGTCATCTTTGGGGCATCCACGGATGTGCCCAAAGATAGGCTGCGCTCCGTGTCCGCCGGATGTTTCTGTTTTTGGATTATGTAGTTGCTTTGTTACTGTTTTATTCCCCCTGAGCCTCCTTTCTTTTTCTGAGTATTTTTATATAGGGGCAGGGCTGCTGTCCCGGCAGGCTGCCTGCAGTCGGTACTTCCGAAGCGGCATGGCTGAAAAGTATTCGGTGCCTGCTCCGGGCAGACGGCCTGCGCTGCGGGATGCGGCATTTACTTTGCCGCATGGCAGTTTCCTTAAAAAACATTCCTTTTATGGCAGCCCCTCCCCGTAACGGCTGCGGAGGTAACACTCGCGGCCGCAGAATTTCCGTTTTTTATTGCCGTAGCTGATAAACTCCTGCCCACAGCAGCTGCAGGTGAGGCGGTAAGGCATGAGCCCCCGCTTCTTATTCCACCAGGCATAGCGGCAGCGGTCGCTGCAGAACAGTTTCTGCCTGGCCCCGGCAGTATGGGATAAAGGCAGCCCGCAGTTACGGCATCTCCCGGGATCCGCCTCCCCGGATGTAAGTGGTTTTATGCCGCTGCGGCGGCAGATGGATTTGACGGTGTTGGGGGACAGAAGCAGGAGGTCTGCGATTTCTTTGTATTTCTGTCCCTGCCGGTACATAGTAAGCACGGCTTCTTTTTCTTTTACCGGTATCATGCGGCCTCCTTTCTGCCATATGCGCCCGCCATGGCCGCTTCGTGGGCGGCTTTGAGGCGCAGGGCGATGGCATGTACCACATTTACGGTAACGGCGTTCCCGGCCTGTTTGTAAGCCTGGGTATCGGAATCCACCGAGAGCAGACGGTCAATCTGAGCCTCGGAGAACCCCTGCAGACGGAAACATTCCCGTGGCATCAGGCGGCGGATACGCAGCTGTGGCGTGACCACCCCCTGGGCGCAGCCAGTATCCAGGGTGTGGGCGGTATTCTTCCCGACACGGCCCCGGCGGGTGTTCTGCCCGGCAAAGCCCAGGTCAACGGAGTCGCCGGAGTGGGCTTCCTTATATCCGCTTTTGGTAGCCTCCTTAATCTCCAGCACGGCATTCTGGGTGTGGCGGCGGTTCAGGCCGCGCCAGCCGCTGGCGGTAAGGGTATAGGCAGCGTCGATTTTTCCGGTGATGCCATCTTTTCTGTCATAGCCGACAGCATAGAGCCCGGTTTTCCCGCCTGGGCCTCCGGCTCTGGCAAGGAGGGTTTTGGAGAGACCTCCCGCATCATAGACCCGGGAATCCTGCCGTCCGCTGATGAGGAGCTTAAGAGTTTCCGGGTTTGTTCCGGGGAAAGGTAATACTTTTCCGGCGCATCCGGGATCAAGATATCCGATAATATACAGCCGTTTCCGGGACTGGGGGACGCCAAAATCCTTGCTGTTAAGCACCTGGAACTCGACATGATACCCCAGCTGCGATAATGTACTGAGGATGGCCGTAAATGTCCGGCCCTGGTCATGCGATAGCAGTCCGGGGACATTTTCAAGGAGAAGATATGCAGGCCGTCTTTTTCCAGCCACCCGGGCAATCTCAAAGAAGAGAGTGCCTCTCTGGTCGTCAAATCCTTTTCTTCTGCCAGCGATAGAAAATGACTGGCAGGGGAACCCTGCGCAGAGCAGGTCGAACTGCGGCATTTCTTCCGGGTTGATTGTGGTTGCATCTTCATAAAATACTTCATTTTCCTTTACGTTATGTACTTCCCGGTAGGCCCGGTCAGCGTACTTGTCAATCTCGCAGTGGCCGATGCAGGCATAGCCCCCGGCCCGCTCCAGCCCGGCGCGGAAACCGCCGATGCCGGAGAACATGTCGAAAAATTTAATGGTAGATTCTTGTGTCATAGGTTGGTCTCCTTTCTGTGGCTTGGTTAAATGTTATTGATATATTGTCGGGTTTTGGAACTCCGCTGCAGCTGTGTCCGGCCAGTGGCTCAGCCATACATACAGCCCGGAGAACAGCCGGCGTTATCCTGCCGGATAATTATTCCCTGTCATTTATTTCTTCCTGTATTTTTCTTAACCGGACAAATATTTCTTCGGCCTTTCTGGCTGTTTCCGGCTCATTAAGGTCAGCCGCTTTGCAGATGATCCCCAGCATGGCTTCGGCCAGATGACAGCTGTCGAAAGTGATATCTGCCGTAGTATGGGATGTTACCGCCACACATTCCTTATGGGGCAGTATATCCCATACCGCATTGACACTCTCATATTCGCTGCCTGCGCACTGGCTGATTAGGTTGTTTATGTCCCCTTCAATCAAAGATATCCGGCCTAACAATATGATGGCCTCGCTGATTGAAAATTTTCTTTCCATATATAATTCTCCAAGGTTAAATGTTGATATGGATCATTATCCGCAAGAACCCACCGGTGTTTCCCCTGCCATAGCATGGCTGGGCTACAGGTCGGACAGTATTTCCTAACACAGCATCCCTCCATCTCCCCCGTATCTGACCAGGTGTGCCAGCTCGTCGCCGGTAATGACCGCGAACAGCCGGGGCTGTTTGTCAAAAGCAGCGCGGATGGCCTCTGCCAAGCGGTCTTTGCGCCCCTGGTCGGGCACAATCCAGACGGTAAGCGGGAACACCCCCGCAGCTTTCTGCTCCAGACCGGTGCGGTAATACTGGTGGTATCGCTGGCATTTTTCTATCACTTTGGCCGGGGATTCCGTATCCAGGTCAACTTCAAAGAACCAGCGGTCTTCATATTCCCCGGATACAGTGACCGCATAGAGGTCAGGCTTCAGGGAAAGGTGCGTCCCGTGCTCGCTGTAGGAGCGCCAGCATTCCGGCTCCGATTGCAGGGCAGAAAGCACCATATCCTGTTCCCGGCATAATTCTGTCAGCTGTATGGAAATTTCTGATACTGCCAGCGTATGCGCCAGAAAGTATGGGCTGGGCTCAAAGAACCTCCGGGCCGGCAATGGTTTGTGGTCATGCAGGCGCAGCAGCCTCTCCCCGGCATGGGAAAGATACCAGACCAGGGAGCCGGAGCCTGCCCGCACCCCGCCGATGCGCCGGGTAAGGGTGCAGACTAGGCCGAGGGATTTCAGCTTTCTGAGGCAGCGGCTGGCAGCCCGGAGGGCGGCGGTGGCAGTAGCGGCGTCTGTGAAGATCAGCCGCTGCACCTGCCCGGTCATGAGATACCGGTGCCGCTGGATGGCGAGCAGGACCTCCTTATCCCGTTTCCCTAAGGCTGTGTCCAGCTCCAGCAGGCGTTTATGGGAAAGCCTCTGGCTATTGGTATCCGCGCCGCCGGTGACAGGGGTGTCAGTAATGGGATTACTATAAGAATCGCAGACCCTGTACCGGGAAAAGTCCGGTACTTCGGGCTTCTCCGCTTGTGGTTTCTTATCATGGCTGGTCGGGCGGTTAGTCATAAGCGTTTCCTCCTTCCGATACTGGCATCCGCCCACTCCTCTTCGGGAATGCGGTCATCAGCAAACAGTTTCAGGTAATCGGCCTCCACCTGCTCAGAGGGGATGCCATAGGTTTTCTGGCTGTGGGCTTTAAGCTCGGCGGCGTCCCTGAGAGCGGGTGGTGGCGGTAATGTCCGCCCCTGTACCCAGCCAGTGTTCCTGCCGCCGCACTGGAACGAGGCATAGACCTGATAGCGGGGCAGGCCCATAAAATCTTCAGTGGTGAGCTCTGGTGCCATACCGGCTGCGGTTTTGGCATCAGCAGAGTTAAGCCCGAAAAATATCTTGCTTCTGGTATTGGCGTTGATGCCAGAACGGATGTCTGGCGGGAGCTGGTCAAAATACTGGTGAGCCAGTGTCAGGCCAAGCCCTAATCCTCTCGCCTGTGCCAGTGCGTCAGATAAATCGGTTGGAAGTGAGAGGTAGTCCTGCAGCTCATCTATATACATCTCTACCGGAAACCTCCGCTCTGGTGGCAGCTTTGCTCGGGATAGTGCCAGTGTCCAGGTCAGGCCGACAATCAGGCTACCCAGGAGCCGCGCCGATTCTCCTCCGATCAGCCCCTTATTAAGGGGTACTAGCACAATTTTCCTCTTATAAAATAAATCCGTGAGGTCAAACTTTGGTTTTGCCTGCCCCAGGACATTGCGCAGTCCCGGACGGAGCAGGAATTGCCTGAGCTTATTGAGCACTGGCTCTATCCACTGGCGGCGCTCCTGGTCCCGGAGGACGTCAAACTGTTCCCAGAAAGGACGCAGGGCAACCTTGTCTTTGACTTTGCCGGTGATGCTGTGACGAAAGTTATCATCTGTGAGCAGGGCTGGGAGCCAGAGGAGCGTGGCATTTTCTGTCTCTGTCAGTGTCAGCAGGGCGGCGCTTAACACATCCTGTATGCGCACACCCCAGGAATCCGCCCAGATTTCTTTGAGGACACCGAGGATAGCATCGGCAATCAGCGCCGGATTCTCATAATTCTTAAACCCCAGTGGGTTGAAGCCAGCCGGGCAGTCATCAGATGGGTCAATCACGATAACATCGTCCGCCCGCTTTTCTGGAATTCTGGATAAAATATCGTTCACCAAATCGGCTTTTGGGTCAATCACCAGGACACTACGCCCAGCCTTAATATCCGCTAAAATCAGGTGCAGCATAGCAGTTGACTTGCCGCTGCCGGTCGGACCAATTAGGTGGGTGTGCTCCAGAGAATCCTTTATGGGGATACTGAGCTTCCTGGGAGGTGCTGCATCCATACTGAGAGCAAAGCCGCGGTCATTCTGGATGTTCGTTGGGCTTTTGTACCAGGCAGGCGGCAGGAGAAGTTTAGGGTGGAGCCCCGGTGTGCCGGGAAGTTCCTCTTCGCCTGCCGGAAGCAGGAGGAAATTCGCCAGCTCTTTTACCGATAGCTGCAGGGGGAAATGCCAGGGTACATGGGCAGTGTTGAGGCGCTCGGGGGAAATATTCTCATCATGGATACGCACACCGCAGGACTCAAGGGTTTTTAACGCCCCAAGCAGGCTGCGGATGCGGCTTATTGCTCCCTCCCCGGAAGCCCCGATACGGACAGCGGCCTGGAATATCTGCTGCTCAGCCTTTTCCCGGACATTTTTGCGGCTTTCTGCCGTAGCCTTGCTGACATCGCCTAAGATGACCTGCAGCCAGGTGGCGTGCGGGTCAGGCAGGTCTGCCGGAACCGGGGATGGGGCAAAAGCTCTCCCCAGCACAATCTGTAAAACTGTTTCTGTGCCGGTTTTGTCCTCCGCGAGTGCCGCCAGCCCCGCCCGGATGACGGCTTCGGCGGTATCCGTCTTAAGCGAGAGCGAGGGATGCGTTACCTTAAGCTGGCGGGCGGCTGTTATCGGATACCTTGCCAGAACATCAATATCATGGAACTGGATATCCCCATGGGCGCGGAGGGCTTCCTCAATGCTGCGGAGGTATTTCCGGCCGGCGCCCAGAAGATGGGTAATCTGTCCGTTTTTCCCGCGGGTTTCCCAGACAACGGCCCCTCTGGGGGAGAGGGCGGCAAGGTGGGAGAATGCCTCCCACACCGCCGCAAGGTCAAACTGGCGCTGCCAGACCACCTCTTTCCAGGTCAGATTTTCTATACTGTGTTTTCTCATAGCCCACTCCTTTTCTTTCCTACCATTGTCCCGTATCCCGCCAGTGCCTGTATATACGCCAGCCGATAAGGGTAAAAAAAGCAATGATGGCAAGGGCAGTCAGTGCCGGCCAGACTTCCGACAGATAACACACGGCAGTCCGGATAAGCCAGGCGCTGAGGGCGAAGATAAAGGCGCATTCGAGTAATCTGGTTAAGAATCCTCTTGGTTCCAAGCATCACACCTCCTCCCCCAGGGCTTTGGCGCTGTATCTGGGAACGGGATAGTTCGGAATGATAATATCGCTGTCAATCTCATTGCCCCAGACGTCCCAGCCAGGCTGACGCCTGCGAGCGAACAATTCCAGATAAGGGCCGTCAGATAAGCGTTCAATAATGGCAAACTGCTCCTCCGGTTTGTGGCTGTGTTCCTGCTGCGGGGCGAAGAGCCAGTTAGGTTGGGCATGGAACTTCACCGGGGCTTTGCCGCGGGTTGCGAAGAACAGCGTCTCACTGGCATTTCTTATGTAATTCCCAAGGGACAGCCGTGGCTTAATCCAGTAAATCGGGCTGCGGAAAGTAAATCCCCAGGCCTTAATCACATCCAGCCCCTCCTGCAATAGTCCATTTGGTATCCAGAGATACAAGTGTGAGTTTTCCTCGCATAAATCTGCCACCGGCATGGCTTTGATGCGGTCCAGGGGCATGAGGGCGTAGTGGCTGGAGGCTCCTCTTTTGCCGCCCTGGTTGATGTCCCAGGGTGGGTCTGCCAGTATTGTGCGGTATTTTTTAGTTGCTGTAGCTTTTTCCATAAATCTCCTTTCTTTTATCTGGTGCGGCTTTTGTCGGTATTGTAGGCAAAAATCACACCAGATAAAAACATAAAAATAAACACTTTTATTTACGGTAAGACATGGTATAACAGATGTAAAACTGTCAATTAGGTGTCATAAAAACCGCTGTTGTAATAAGTATGGAAATGTGTTGACAAAGGCTTAATAATCCTCAGCATCCTCATTTCTTCCAGTTTCCGCATCTTCCCAGAAACCGCCCTCCCGGCAGGCCCCACGAATCATTGCGCGGTAGGCATCAAGGCTGTCTGACTGCAGGTCAAACTGGTCTTCCAGCACATAAGTGAGCTGCCGGTTTTCCCGTTTCATGCGGCGGTAATCACTGTAGCAAATCAGCAGGAACGCGGCCAACAGTGCCAGACAGATGCTGAGGGCAAGCAGAACCATAATCTCGGTCATAGCTACCACCTCCTGACTTTTTCCACGGCTTTTTCCGCATAAGCGGCAAGAATGGCCTGATAATACTGACTACCCTGTGGGGCGATACTGTTTAAACGTCCGGCCATAACGGCGAGCGCCCCGGCATGCTCCATAGCGGTCTGGGCCAACAGGGCGCGGCAGTGGTCATTCCCAGCCTGCAGCATGGCATCCTGCAGCATCAGGCTCCCGGAACGGGATGAGAGCAGCAGGCTGAGGCTGCGTTTAGCTGGTGACGGTTCAATAATGTCGCCCGTCAGGATAGTGGTTGGGTCTTCAGTGTAATGATTTTTGTTTCTCATGGAATTCCTCCTCCTTAGATTTTAGTAAGGGTTTTATCCCTCCTATTTATTAGGCACTGGAGGGTGGGTGAAACTTAACAGGAGGACAGAAAAAATTTATGAAAAGTTTTGTGAGCGGATAGAAAAAGATTAGAAATGAGACAGATTTATGGCGCGAAAAAAGACGCCCCGGAGAGCGCCTTTCTTGGTATGCACTGGTACAATAAAGAATAGTTTTGCTTTTTCCAAAAACCTATTCATTTATGCGCTTGTTTCCAGCGCCGTATTCTATAAAGATATATACAAATAAGTACTAAACACACGATAATCAATGCTATAAGAATTGTTACATTGATAATAAATCTTTTACTGTTTTGGACATGTACCTGTGCATTGTCTTGCAGAGTTTTATATCCAACACGGACCTGAGCCCAGTTAATCAAGGTGTTAGAACCACAAGCCAGGTTGTCGTCGACAACTTCAGCGGTAATGCGGATGTAAGCATTAGCATTAGCGTCATAAGAACCAATGTTTACACCACCGTTAATCACGTCATCAGTGTCAAGTTTTACACCATTTGGATGGTTACCATTGTAGACAATGGTGGAACCTTCAACATAGCGTAGGTTGCTTGGCAAGAGATCGCGCACGACCACGCCGGCTTGGTTGTAGTTACTAGTGTTGAGATATTGGAATTGGAATTCCACTTTATCACCAATTTGGGCTTCTACAGAGTCATACCAGGTCTTATCCTCATTATCTGCCAGACGGACTTTAGTTTCTACGGTAAAATCATAATCATAAACCACTCTCACCATGATAGCCACATAGTTAATATACTGATAACACCCCGGAATCCTTCCGTCAAGAGCATCATATCCTATCAGCGTCCATTCACCATTAGCGCTGTTGTTTCCTTGATTGGTAACAGTATCTGGTAATTTTACACCATTACCGCTAGCAAAGCCACCGTTCTCTAACTGTGCTGACCCATAAATATACTGTAACGAGAAAGGCGTACCATCTTTACTTTTGAACGTAACATCATCCAAGTACTGGTTTGGAGTAGCATTAGAGGCTCTAAGCTCACCATCTACTGTGACGGAAGTTCCGGAACCATAAGGCACATGAAAACGTACCTGAGTATCTTCGGCTGTGCCATTTTCGCCTTTTTGGCTGTTGTTGTGGACGTAAAGACGCACAATATAAGTCTTACCATCTTCTGCTGTGATTTCCGTGCCTTCCCAAACGTTTTTGGAACCAGCATTTACGCCAGTATCTTCACGAGCACCAACGAAATTGGTTTCGTTACGCACCATGCCAGACGGTAAATCTTTGCCAGTTGTTTGTTTGTACCAAGCTGCATCGGTATCAGCTAGCTTGATAGAGTTGAAGGTGACGCCAACATCATGTTCATTGACATATTGCAATGAATAGAGCGGGCGACTAAAATTATCATCTTCTGTCGCAAAGGCCATTGCAGAATCTAAATATGCACTTGTCAAAATAAGCATGCTTGTTATAAGAATAGTAGCAATTTTATTATATAGGTTCATAAATATTCCAATCCTCCCGTAATAGAATTTTGCAGAAAAATATTATATCTGCCGCATCTGATATTTATTTCCAGGCAGGTTTATTCTCCCATGCTTCTTGGTTTTTCTACAATAACATCTATCAAGGCAGGTTCCGCATCCCCACCCCAGATAACGATTGAAGTATGATCTCTATCTTCTTCCCCTAATCCATCCAGTCCGATAGCCCACCAGTCATTGGTTATCCCTACAAGCTCCTTGTTGCCAATTTTAGAGTCAAGTTGGCTCAGATCGGCACTGCCAGGGCGGACATCCAGTTCCAAATCTTCTTTTTCTCCCGGACTTACCACTATTTCTGTCTTGACGGAAATCTCCTTAATCTTTGGAGGAGTTACTACATATTGATAAATAAGTATGGACAACACGCTTATCAAAGGAACTGCCACAATGCTTGCCAATATGATAGGCAGTTTCAAGCGCCATGGAATTTTGGCAGGCGTCGGGGCGGTTTTAGGAGATTCTCCCGTTTTATCTTTTTGCCCAGTATGGTCTTCATTCTCTCGGTCATGCTGGTTTTCTGTTGTAATGTTTTCAGGAGCTGGATTCTCTGAATTGCTTTCTTTCTGTGCAATATTGATTTTCTCCTCCAGATTGTTTTCCGGTTCTTGCTTGGTAGTTGTCTGGAAATTATTATTCCCATCCAACTCATTTCCAACATTATTGCCGTCCGCATATTCATTCTGTACTACACGTTTGTTTTTCAGATAACTTGGCTCTGGTAATTTAACAATTTTTTTGCCATCAACAGTTTCTTTTATATAATCATCAATCTCATCTATAAAGTTTCCTATACTACTATTATCCTGGTCAAGTAAAAAATCTGCCAACCACCTGATACACGTATTCTCCCGCCCCTTTCTGAGGTTTCCTGTGAGTGTATCTTTTTCCTTTTTGGTTGCTTCATCATATGGTTTTATTTTACGGCGCAAATCATCCGGAAGGTAATCACTTTCTTTAAGATATTCGTATCGTCGCTCAGTGACAGTGGTTTGTTCATATCCCTGTAACAGCCCGAAAGCCATCAGAATAATATCAGCATCTTGGGACTCTTTAAAACGAATATCAACCGCCTTTACTAAAAATGCATCAAATTCATAAGGCTTCCGTTCCTTTTCATAATTTAATAATTTCAAGATTTCATCACAATAGCCCATGCGATCATTTCTTGCATCTCGAAGCTTATTCAATTTTTTGACAAGATTTTCTGTATTTTCATCCATTGTTTGTTTATTATCCACTGCTACACCCCCATATCGTTCCAAGGATATGCATATCATACCATATTTTTACATTACAGAGAAGAAAAAGCTGCGGGTATACCGCAGCTCATGTTGCCAATGCACCCAGAACAGCAAGAAGATTAGTAGAGGATTTCCGTTACGTAAACATATTCCCATTGTTTATCGGCAGGATTGCTTTTGCAAATTGGGGTACCGTCAAAGATGATTTCGCATCTTCCATAGTTGTAGTACTCCGTCAGAACCATTGAAGTCCCATCGCAGCTTCCATGTTCAATTTTCAAAAGATATTTGTCAGTGCGTCCATCTACTCGGTCTAGCTCAAACATCATCTGCAGCCCCGGCACACGTTCAATAAAGAGGTGTTCATCTGCACCTGTATCCTCATTGACGAAATTAAGGCAGGGGTTGCCATTTGGATTAAGCTCTACGGCAAACAATTTCCAACTCGGCAGTTCACCGCGCAGGATTTTGATGTAATTCTCCCTAAACTCTGGGGTAATATCCTCATCATCTAAAAACATATTCAGCTCTGCCTGGTCTGCTATATCCACTTTAACCTTTCCATTCTTCTGTGGAACATTACTAATCCGAATTGATGGGCATATCTGGTTAACATGCATCGCTGTAACATCACCACTTGAAATATCACCTTTATAGCTCTCTGGTGTATTAGTGATAATATGTTTGTCCTCACAATAAAACTCACGTCTATAACCTGTTATTCTCATTCCATTACCCTCCTTTTGATGATTGCGCCATCGCCCGTCCTCTTATGGAGTACTGGCGAATTACGCAATCATGTCCGGAAAGTAATACTGGGCACAAATTGCTAACGTGCTATATAGGTTAGTATTATCTAACTTATTGCAACCATTGTAGCACATATATGTTATTTTGTCAATATAGTTTACGCTTTTGGGATAATTTTCGGCAACTCCACCCCTGTTATATTGGAACTTAAAATACTCATTTTCCGCATAATTCCGCTAAGTTCCGGTGGGTTCCGCTTACTATTTCCGCTGAATTCCACTTCTATATTCAAACCTCAATTTTTTCCATAGAATCAAGTTAAGCAAAGGGCAATCCCGCCCAGAGCAAATAAACCAAACGGAGGTAAACACTATGAGACAAACAAACACAACAGAGGAAATCCGCAACAATGCAAACAGGCTGGTAGCCAAATATTATCCCGCTATGGGGTGGATAGAGATTTGGCAGAAAGGTGAACGGACGATAATCATTGTTCCTGTTGGGACGCCCATCCAAATCTGTCATGGAGATGAGATTCTCATTAAATAGGCAGCAATGATACTAAAAACTTAACAGCCTGGTCAGACCGCATTGACGGCAGAGCCTGGAACACCAAACCAACATCTGGTGTCCCGCCTGCCGTTTTTGCGTCCCTGAGTAATCCTGCCAAAATGGCTCCGGCGGAGCACCGCCACCAAGAGAGGAGCTTATTATGGCTGGATTTAATTATGGTTACGAGAGGAACAAAATGGAGCGCGAGTTTGCACAGATAGCGGCAGTCTGCCGGGCAGAAGGCATAGCAGAAGATACGATTGAGCTTATTCATCGCATTTTGCTGGACGAGCTCAACAGTAATAGGAGATTCCAAACGCAAACACAATCCTATGATTCACTTCGGTTTCCGAATGAAGGGAACACCAGTGTAGATAATAACCTACTGATGGACAAATACCTGGAGAATTTTAGTGCAGTACAAGTCGAAATTTGGGTGTGGGCCGATTGGATTGAAGATTTGAATACCCCGGAAATCATTGCATGGGCCCGGAGCCTTGATGAGATTGACCGCCGGCTACTGACCTTGCTGGCTATGGATGGCCTTAAGCAAACCGAAGCGGCAAAGATATTGAGCAAGCATGACTCAGCAATAAGTCGGAAAATGAAACATCTCAGGGAGAGCCTGGAAAAAGTTTTGCCGGAATGGTTAAAACAGAAGTACATAAAATGACTATCTTTTAGAGGGCTGGCTGGGTGCGGGATTGCCTGTCCCCAGCCGGTCAGTATAATACAAACGGAAGGAGCAAATATCATGAAACAAGCCAAAAACACAGAAAAAACTAACACTAAAATCAGCAAGAACAGTATCCCCGCTCATGAAAGAACCGTTAATGCCGGTGCTTTTGAGGACAGCTGGGAGGGTCGCAGCTGGTCAAAGCCCAAACTGGAAGAAGCAAGGCTGGGCATTCCCCTGACTATGGAGTTACTAAACAGTCCTGATGACGAATTCCCGGTTATGGCAGACAGCATGGAATATGGCCGGCGGTTCCGGGTGGATGATGGCAAGGTCTATGCAGTACGCCTTGGGATCTGGAGCGATGCGGAGGGGATTGGTGCAATCCCGGGAAATTCTGCCGCAACAATCTTCATCCCAACAGTTCCGGCCAGAGATATCCAGATTACAGCAACCTTTGCCTTTCCGGAAATGTTCCCGGCCATATTTGCCGATGCGGTACGTTTATACAGCGAGACGGAATTTTCCCTGGAATATGTATACGGTTCTGCACAGCTGGAATGTAATAGTATTATTAGTACAAAGGCCTTGCCGCTGGATAATACGGCTTTGGAACAGGTTGGTGATGATATTGTCATTGGCCACACCAATCTCAACAGTCTGCTCCCGGCACATTGTACTTATAATTATGACTTTATCAGCGTACAGGTGAAGGTGGTGTTCAGCACTGAAAGATAACTATCAAAATCTTGAATGGAATATCCGCATAAAAGGGCGGCATTATATGGGCTGCCCTTTTATGTGCGCAGCGGGTGGATTGAGCTATCTAACCTTTCCGGTACCTTTAGAGGTGTTGGGCAGAGCGGTAACGCTCGGTTGTCACGCGCTTTGTCTACTAATACTGGTAGCACAGCTACTCCTAGCGCTTACTACCTCGCTTTCGACCCTAAAGATGTGTATCAATCGCTTGGCCCACATGCTTACGCTCTTGGTTTCCCCCTCCGCTGCCTTAGTACTGTATTAGGGATGTGGAGGAGATAGCTGGAATGCACACTACTTTTTATGAGTATATCCAAACGCATGTCTACATTCATCACCTCCAATCCAGCACCGTACAAAAAACATCTACATTAGTTGCCCTGCCATAGATTGTGCTGCTGCGCCCATTACCTATACTCCCAACGCCCCCTACAGAGCGGTCATAACCCAGGTTGTCCAGGCTCCTAACATACAATCCGGCGGTGTTGAGTATTCCGTTCCTAAACCTCGACATAAGGGCAATCTGCTGTCCATCTGGGCTGGCAACGACACCCCAGTTCTCACTGAGCTCTCCGGAAATAAGCTCGGACACCGTCTGCGTCTCAATATCAACTATGACGCACGGATCCTTTTCCGTTTGAGAGCCGGTGTCAGCATAGAAGTGTGTTGCATCAATCCAGTCACTGGGCATATAATCACCCAGCCATCCCCAGCTGTCATCATTATGCATATAAGGAATTGACGGGGACACCACCCAGGATGTTCCAGGTTCAATGTTATCTACAGATACAGCATAATACCCTATGGTTTCAAAGACATCAGCGGCATTCAGGTCATTTACTTTCTCGTAGACAAAAGTCTCGCCATTATCCATAAAACCGATGGCCTGATAATGCACAGGGGTATCAGAGCCACTGGCCTCAGCTTCTCCCAAAGCCTCAGTCACATCGAAGAATTCTCCGGACTTGTCTACCCAGCCACAATGCATGCTGCGGTCACTGATACGCATTCTTGTGGCTGCCATCTTGGAGAAGTCTGGTGAAAATTGGTCTTGAAAGTTGCCAAAACGCGGGTTATCTAATGGTACCAGGTAACCATACTCCTGATTTGATTCTATAAGAGGGAGCCGCAGTGATAAAATCTGTCGGCTGCTAAGGTTGGCTGGATCAACTGCAGCTACCTCGAAACAGTAATAACCAGAAGTATCGGGATATGCGACTAATGTTATGATACCTTCAATGCCACTTGCTGCATCTTCCGTTTTCTCGCTCTCTGGTTCTTCCTGATAGAGTTCGCCCCTGGTGGCTTCTGCTGCGGGTTCATCACTGGTATCATAACTTGCCGGTGCTTCCTTCGCAATTGCTGGGCCGTCTGATATATAATCATCGACTTGAACTTCTGGTGCCTTTCCGCATGCTGTCATCATTATACATGCCATTGTCACTAATAATACTGTTAAAATTTTTCTATTCATGCTTTTTATCTCCATTCCCAAACGGGACACTGACTAAGCTGAGTGCCATTGTTAATTTTGCTTCGAGGAGGTCCAGGCTGGAATACATAGAAGAAGCAACATTCAATAATTGACAGATATTTTGAAAATTAATACATCGTCCCTGTATCTATATGCTACACTTCTTTCGTCTATCAGTACCACTCGACAAGCGATACATCTGTCCCTGATTTAATCAGTTCATCCTGCATGCTTTTGGGTACCCTGATTTTGGTCAACGTCGGGTTAGAAGCGAACACATTTTCTCCTAGTTCTTCCACCCCTCTACCAACTGTCGCTTCCGTCAAACCAGAGCAGTAATTAAACGCTTTTTCTCCAATTACTTTCACGCTATCAGGGATTACAACAGAAGTCAGCGATGTGTCATTAAATGCCAGGCCCTCAATAATTTCCAATCCTTCCGGCAGGGTAATCAATGTTAGGTTTTTGCACCCTTGAAACGCCTCATATCCTATAGTTCTTAAACTTTCTGGAAAGACAATAGATTTTAATCCTACACACCCGCTAAATGCCCAGCTATCAACAAATTTCAGTTTGTCTGGCAAACTGGTAAGTGTTAAACTCCTGCAATCCAAAAACGCCTTTTCTCCGATAGATTTCAAATCTGCAGGTAAAGCTTCGGGTGTTAAAGTTAAATTATCACAATTATAAAATGCCCAAGAACCAATAGTTGCTACGCTATCTGGTAAGGTAACAGATATTAAATTATCGCAATCGTAAAATGCACCTCCCCCGATAGACTTCAATCCTTCTGGCATAACAATAGATGTCAAATTGTCGCACTCTCTAAAGGCATTTGTTCCAATATACTCCACTCCCTCCGGCAAAGTGATAGATATTAAACTTCGGTAATCGCTAAATGAAGACGCTCCAATTCCTGTAATTCCTTTTTCCACCACCACATTAATCGGCTTATACTCGCCAAAATCTCCTTTTTGCACTGTTCCAGACCCTGAAAGGTAGAGGGTATCTCCATCTACTCGGAGATGTATGTTGCTCTCGTTAATAGATATATACTGCAGATCGTCCAAAAGGTTTTCCTGACATCCTGCAAAGGCACTTTTTCCAACAGATTCTAAGCTCTCGGGCAAGGCAACAGTTTCCAGGCTTTGACATCCTGCAAAAGCATTGTTCCCGATAGAGTTCAGTCCTTCCGGTAAAATAATGGTTTCAAGATTGATGCATCCTGAAAAAACATCGTCCCCAATGCCCGAGATTCCTTCCTCCACAACAACTTTGGCTGGGATGTAACTGTAATCTTCAAAATCCTCCTCGTGAACAGTCCCAGTTCCTGAAATATAAACTGTAATATAACCAAAACCATTATCCTCCACACGGCAATGTATATCATCAATAATTTCGGACTCTAATTCTTCTGCATATCCTTCGCTTTCTTCGAACTCCATCTCATCCAACGATGCCGAATCATCTTCTGGCAGACGCCCAAAGTCAGTGTCTCCGTCTGCATACTCGGCAGCATGTTCGGTTTCCTCTGACATAATCGACTCTGTCGCCTCAGCATAAGCGGCCGCTCCTTCAATAGGTGCCGATGAATCAACCTTGCTGCCACAGCCCATTAAGGATAGGACAAGCAAGATGAGCAGTGTCATGTATGTATATTTTTTCATAACCTAACCCTCTCTGTATTTACTTTATATTTAAATTGATACGCTGTTTTATTCCTACAAATAAGTAACATCTTTATTTTGTGGGTTTCCAATATTGCCCGTTCATTCTTCTTCCACATTCATATTATCCCACGGTATGCATTCGTCCTCGGGCGGCCGGCCAATGTCGTTTTCCGGTTCTTTCTCCAACTCTTCCTGATAGAAATCCATCATTGATGTACTTTTTGTAGGCTCATCACTGACAGCTTTGCTGTCTCTCTGGTTCTTCCCCTGCCCGACTCCCTCCTCGAAAAGATTAGTATCTTCCGGGCTTATAGTGTAGAACAGTGCTGCTTTACCGCTCCACGGGAGGTAATATACATAATCACCGCGCCCCCACATGGTAATCTCCAGCGTGTCGTCTGCTATGGGAGCAGCAGTGAAATAATACTCTGACGCCATATGATTCTCCTGTACATCCGTTACCGGATTAGGGCTGTCAGACGTTCCACTGTCCGGGTACAAATAGTAGGTCCCTTTTTTCTTAAAGTATTTCCCATAAAAGTAGCCGCCGAGAGTCTGCATGGTAAATGTTCCATTATCATCGAAGGATACCGTCTCTATGTAGAAATATGTATTATAGCTTTTATAATAATCTCCTGCGAGGTCGTGCCTCCCTATTAAAAAATAAGTGCCAGCCGCTATAAGCAATGCTACTGTAGCAACAATGGCGATCCCTGCAAGGTTGTTCCTGAACGATGTGCGGCGCATTTCTATCCCCTCCATTTGCGTTATCCGTTCCCGTAAGATGTAAATAGGTCAGTTCTTCGCATTATGTCACATTGCGGTTTTGGCTCCGCAGAATCGGCAGAACTTTGAACCGGCTTCCATCTGTTTTCCACAAAAAGTACAGTACATGGGCTGCGACTCTGCCTGTTGTGCCCGTTCGGGGCTTTTTATCGGCATATTCCCAGACTTATCACAACCGCAGCCACAGGTTCCCACATATCCGGCATTGATTTTTCCGCAATGTTGGCATCTCCAGCCTCCCGGCACCTGATCAACCTTCTCTTCATAGCCAAAACCTCTAAACACATAATCTTTTCCTACTACAGAACTGGTATCGTTAAAATAATATCCTGTATCATTAGTCATTCGTGGCATATCCTGTTTAGTTAGAGCTACGATCAGGGCTAAGAAGCCAAAGAAAAATCCCCACCAGAACCAGTTTTCCTGATACCCCTTATTTTCTATCACTTTGTTAACAACCACACCCCATACGGTGCCATATATGCAGTAGCCTAATAAATCATAATTATTCCCCACATCTTAACACGCTCCTTCTATTTTTCTTCCCGACGTTCCTTGAATTTCTTTTGTATTGCATCGGCTGCTGAATCAACAGCATGGCTTGCTGCTTTTTCAAATGCCCTGATCAAAGCCCAGCCTAAGACGCTGACAGCCAGACCGGCAATAATCCCAAGGGCTGTATTAACCTTTATCGCAACAAGTAGCCCGGTAAAAACTCCAATGATAATTGCATTGGGTGCATATGTTCTTCTCATAATGTTTTCTCCATTTCTGTTTATTTGGTGGTTTCCGTTATGAACAACGAAAAAATAAGCCCTTTTGCCAGCTTGTAATAAGTATTGACACTTTTGAATAACCGTTTATCGGTTTTATTCCCACCCCCTATTTTTCAAGTTTTAGTCTATAAACATCTTTTGATAATTTATGTTAATATGGCATATTCCCATACTGTATTTTGTGCGACAACAGGAATTAAACCCATAAACACAAGCAAGATGTAACAGACTTGTTCTTATGTTACATTTTGTACAGATTTTTACAGAGAAGATTTCCACATAAATGGTTTTATGGTCTATAAATACAAGAGAAATATCCTAAAACCATCCCATCACTTCTTGAAATCCATACCAAATAATGGTAAACTTGTAACCGAAGAACAAGAATGTTACCAACCCCCTTACCATGTATGCATTATACTTTAATGTATCACAAGGCCAAAGGGGGTAAATTTATATCATGGCAGCAACAGAACCAATCAGGGATAAGAAACAATTCAAGGCACTGGCGGAGTATTTCCTGACAAAAGGAGAACTCCGTAACTATACGATGGTTGTTATGGATGCATATACACTGCTCAGGATCAGCGACCTGTTACGTTTGAAGTGGTCAGATGTGTATGACGAAGAACGGCAGGAATTTCGTACCCGTATTTATGTTACAGAAAAGAAGACCGGAAAGAAACGGGAGATACCACTGCACCCACACGTCCTGGGCGCGCTCCGCCAGTGCTATCCACACAGAAAAGGTGAATATATCTTTGCCAGCAACCGCAAAGAGGACAAGGCCATCAGCCGGGTGCAGGCATGGCGGATTATCCACGCTGCAGTAACAGCACTCGGCATTATGGGAAAAATATCCTGCCACAGCTTAAGAAAGACCTGGGGCTACCATGCCTGGAAAGGCAACAAAGTATCTCCCGTTATCCTCATGGAGATTTACAATCACAGCGATTATGAAGTTACCCGGCGTTATCTGGGCGTAACGCAGGATGATAAGGACAAAGCGTATTTAGGGATGGAACTTTTATAAATACAGGAAACAGAAATCTATGAGAAAGAGCGTTCTGGTAGATATATGCCAGAACGCTGGTTTTCGTGCGCAGCGGGTATGTTAATCTCACTGTTACTACTGGCACTTTGAGAACAACTGCCGGACATGCCGTTTACTGGTCATCTCGCGCAGTTTTTGATGCTGCGTGGGCATACAGTCTTTATTTTAATGCTAACGCAGTTTATCCATCACACGATCCTGGTGGACGATATAATGCTTTCCCCCTCCGCTGACTGAGTACTGTATTAGGGATGTGAGGAGAAAAATATAAATGTCAAAAGATCGGCACCCCACCGCGGCAAAACCAGCGGAGGGGGAGACCGAAGGCACGATAATCTGGACCACCTGAAGGATTAACGCCAGTACCATGGAAGTATAAACGATAACCGCTAGGAACAACTGTGCCGTTAGCAAGCACAGAGGTAGCATATGATGACCATGCATATCCAACAAGACCAACTGTTCTAAATGTACTGTCAATATGAGTCAAGGCAATATGACCGCTGCGCACGAAGATATCAATCTGTGGCACAATTTGAATGCAATCAAGAAACACCATGCCCGTCCCATCATAACCACCAATATTACTCCGGAATCTTTGTATATTTTTACAGGCAAGAAAGACTTGTGTTTTGGGCAGTTCAGAGTGATAGATATAACATCGTAAAAGTAGGTTGTTCCGGGTAAATGAGCCCGGAACAGAGATTCAGGAAAGGATGGGATAAATATTGAGCATGAGTACAATCGACAGGCTTTATAGTAGCTTAATCAATGATATAGACTATAAAGACCTGCCAGAAACGGAGAAAGCGAGAAACAAAGTCAAAGCCTGCATTATGGGTGGGTATCTAAGTAAGGATAGTGAAGAAGCCCGGAAGCAGTGGCTGGAGCTGGAGAAAATGATTGCGGATATAGCCTGCGTCAATGAGCATCAGGGATTTATCTATGGGTTTAGACTGGCGATGGGATTATTTATTGGTAATGAGAGGCCTTATGGTCAAAGCCAGTTTGAGGAGCATATCCGCTCAGAATATTCTACTTTGATGGTGAGTGACCTTGATAGAACCGACCAGGTGGTGGATGTTCTCAAAGAGCATATTCCCGAAAGCAGGCTGGAAGATGCGATAAATACCTTATGTGCCTGCGTTAACGATACCAAGTATGCCGTATTTGAGCAGGGATTCCTGCGTGGGATTGCGGTGGCCAGAGGGGATGGGATATAGTCTATCCTCGCGCAGGTGCAATGCGGTGCAAATCATAAAAGTTGGGTGCAACGTGTAAAGTGGCTCCTTGATGTTCTATTTATCTATTACCGAGTTTATTAGCAATATTATCACTCAATGGATTAAATTTATACCAGAACCAGAAGAAACCCCTTTAAAATGGGGTTTCTTCTGGGTTACTTTGTATCAAACGTGACGTGCAAATATGCCCGCTTCTTACCTTTGCGAACAGCTCCGCTTTCCTTGTTTCCGTATTGGCATTATGGATAAATGCTATCTCATGTTCTGGCACTCCCTTCGCCATGAGCTTATCCCTGATGTCCTCATATACGTTGAATGTCCCATCTCCCTTCGGTGTGGATAAATCACAGAAGATTAGCTGCGCCGATTTCTGCTCTTTGGTCTGCTCCCAAATCTCAAACGCCTTCTCCACACAGGTTGTGGCTTTGGAGTTTTCTTCATCGGGAAGCATATCATTGATGAGCCGCTGGTCTAACGCTAACTTTCTTCCATCGTTGGTTATTTTTAACATATTGTCGATGTTCGGCTGCACTTTCCTGTCCCTGACCGCTTCCGCCCTGTCCGCAAGTGACTGAACCATGTCCTGCTGGTACTCGCTCGGTTTTAACACGATATTTTCATAGTCTGCTTCCGGCACAGGCAGCTTTAACATATCCGGCGTCTGAATGTCTGCGCTTTCCTTGAATAATGCAATCAGCTCCGGCAGATTGAAGAACTTGGCAAACCTTGTTTTTGCCCGGTATCCAGTCCCCTCCGGCGCAAGCTCTATTGCGTTCCACTTATAGGTACTTTAGTCGATTTGACCTACGAATTTGTAATAGACAGTCAACTTCTGCTCTTTCACTCCGTTGACCATAACTGGGTTGTGTACTTCTATCTTTTCTATCAGCGTATTCAGCACCGCCGCTGTCAGTTTCTTCATGCCTGCGCACTGTGCAAGGCTCTCCGTAAACTGCTCCGCATTGGCAATGGCTGCAGACTTCTCACTATGCTGCCTTTCCAATTCTGACAGCTTTTCCTCATTTGCGTCCTGTTCCTGCTCGTAATGCGCTGACATCATGGTGAATTTCTTTTCCGACAGCTTCCCGCTGGTATAATCCTCGTACAGCCGGATATACATCTGGTCAAGTTCGGCGTTCCTCTTTTTGAGTTTGTCAATCTCCGCCTTTACCTTTTCTGACCGTTCTGCGCTGCTCTCGTTCATGCTCAGAAGTACGTTGTTTATGAATTTTTCCTTGTCTTTCATTGCCTTACTTGCGTGTCTGTCAATGTCCGCTTTGATAGCGTTCTCAATATCCCCTGCGCTGATGCGGTGTGCGGTACAGAAATTCGCTCCCTTTTTACGGTAAGTAGTGCATTGATAATATGTCTTGTCCAGCAAATCCCTGTCAGGGTTGCGGTTATCCGTGTGGATTAAGAGCGTCTGTCCGCAGTCAGGGCATTTCAAAAGTCCCCTGAAGATGTTCTCATAACCGGAAGTACATGGTTTGACTTTGGTGTGTCTGTCAATGATGTCCTGCACCGTCTGCCACACTTCTTTTGTAACAACCGCCTCATGCACATCTTCCAGTATCTCCCTGTCTGCCTGCTGGATATATCCCCTGCCTTTGCACTTGAATGTCGGTTTAGAGGTGCTATGCACATACATTCCACCTTTATAAACGGGATTTCGCAAAAGCCTTGTGATGACCTCCTGTTTCCAGTCATACCAGTAATCATCGCCGCCCGTATCATGCTGTGAGAAAAACTCCTGCTTGTAATAGCTCGGCTTTGGTATCTTCCTCTCATAAAGCACTTTCCCGATACGGTTCGTCCCATATCCCTCCAAAGCAAGGCTAAACAGCAGTCTGACCGTTGGGGCAGTCGTTTCATCAACAATTAAGTGGTTTTTGTCCTGCGGGTCTTTCCTGTAACCGAATGGTGCGGTTGTCCCCATGAATTTGCCTTCCAATGCCCGTATGTGCTTTCCACTCTTAACCTTTTTGGAAATATCCCTTGAATAAAATTCATTCAGAATATTCTTAAAAGGGGTGATGTCAAGCCCACCGCTCTGCTCGGAATCAACACCGTCATTGACTGCGATATAGCGTACATGGTGTTGTGGGAAAAATACCTCAATGTATGCGCCGCTTTCAAGATAGTTCCTGCCAAGTCGGGAAAGGTCTTTTGTGATGACTGTATCTATCTTCCCGTCCTCAATATCGGCTATCATTCTCTGAAAACTCGGTCTTTGAAAATTTGTTCCTGAATAACCATCGTCCACATAGAAAGAATACGCGATTTTTCCCATTTCCCTTGCAAATTTTTCAAGGATAGCTTTCTGACTTTGGATACTCATGCTGTCCCCGACATTCCCATCGTCCTGTGACAGTCTGCAATATAAAGCTGTAATTTTTGTTCCGTTCCCTTTCATCTTCCTACCTCCATAAAAGGGCGGAACACACTATTAAACGAGATTTAGCACTTCCCAGCGAAACGCCCTCTGGCGTGAGCTGCTGGAAGTACTTCTCGTTTTATTATAGCATGACCGCCCCCAAAATTAAACCGTTTTTGCCAAGATTTCAGTAATATTTTCTTTGACTGTTTCTTCATTGATTTGGCGGAAAGCGTCTTCCATGCTCTGACCGCCGAGATAGACACGCTCCACAACAATCCTTGTCGGCTTTTCCCGTTTTTCTTTCCTGACTTTTTTCTTATTTACCATTCGTTTCCTCCCTTCAAACACAAAAAAGGACGGCTACAAACTGTTACGTTCATAACCGCCCTCACGCTGTTTTGGTACACAAAAAAAATTACAAATTCCCTGTCATTTTCTCCCATTCCTTAATTAGATAAATTACATACAAGTGGCAGGTCATTACGCTGCCCACATCGGTATCGCACCGTCATTATATGACTGAATTTTAATCAAAAAATTCAGAAGTATCATTATCACGGATATGCTTCATCGCCCCGCACAACTGCTGTGCATTTTGTCAGGTTTTTATCGCTCAATGCCTTTGCTTCAATAGATGATTTCTATTCCCTCACGTTCACTCTGAAAACAAATCAGAGCAGGCATATCGTGGCGCACCTACATAGTGGCTACACATATCCTTACGTCCTGTATGTATTGCAATATTCAGTTTTAATTTGGCTACAATTCCAACTTATATGCTCCGTACTTTCGCAGGACACGTTCGAGAATTTTTTTATCCTCCCCCTCTGCCGCATCATACATTCCTTTGAGCCTTTCCTGCTCTAAGGGAGTGAGTGTGTTATTGTATGGTTTGTAACTGTCCATGATAAAAATGCCGCCGCACGCCCCCTGTTTTGTATATATGGGATAACCATATGTGAGAGCCGAAACGTCATTCAATATCTGTGCGCAATGTAAGCTCCGCTTACATCGTAACGCCAAATTCCTGTGCCAGTTCTCCGGCTGTAACATGACCGCTGACCACAAGAATACTGATAATCTCCAATCTGCGGTCTGCGGCAGTCATTATCACTCCCTCCTTCCACTCAGCCCCAGTTATATTCTAAATGGTAAATATGCAAAAAACCTTCCTATTTACAAAAACTTTTTCAATTTTTTTTGAAGAAATCAAACGGTAATATCCGTATGAAGTTTTAGCAGCCTTAAAAGGAAACTGCCTTACAGACTAATATTTGCTTACTGTCCATACTGAAACAGCAAGCACTGCCTGTGTCATGACACAGGGCGTAATAGCAAGCACTGCTTGCGTATATACGCATGACGAAATAGCAAGCACTGCCTATGGACGTCCATAGACAGTTTTTTTACAGATTTTTCAAATATGAAAATCCGTAAAAATTGCTAACAGAGGGCATATCCCCCTGACCCCCTTTCTACTCAAAAATCCAAAAATCTCACATTGAAAAAGGTATACTGCATGGAAGTTTTTTCTTCATTACAGTACACTCTGATATACAAAATAACTTATCACATTTATAACCTTTATCCCGTTTTTTCCGTCATCAGGCATAATGGTATTTATTTCTTTTCGCCACAATAAAAACCGCACTTATAACTACCACAATCAGTCACACAACAACAATAGAAAACCATACACCGCCAACCAAAAAATCATAGACAGAAATAGAACTGCAGCACACTGAAAAACCAAAATATGCAAAAAAGAAATCACTACCTATGTCACGCCATCAATTAAAACTAAAAAGACTAAGATTTCAGGTCTTAGTCTTTAATAATACATTATTTTGAATTACCTTGTTGCAAATCCATACCTTCCACATTAGCATAAAAATTATTGATATAATTATTGATACTTGGTGCTTGAGCATTTTTTATTTCTGTTTCTGTAAATGAAAGATTTTCTCCTACTATTCCATTTTCTTCTAACAATAAAGTCCAATTCAATATATTATTTTGAACTGTACCTATAACCTGATGCAATTGGCTCTTTGGAACAACATATGAATATATCGTTTCAAAAGGAGCTGTTTTATTAAGTGTATCCGTCAATTTGCTGCTAATTGAAAAAGAAACATTGTCCTTAGCTGTTATGTAAAGATCGTTTAAACTAGACATTCCTTCTTTTATAGGGAACTTGGAAAATTTATCTCTCCCTCCACCAGAAATCCCTACTGGTATCTGCCTACCATTCGCAGGATTAAGTGCATACAATGACCCTCCTATATATCTATATTGGGGAACTTCTGCTTTATATCCATCTTGCTCTTGTTTTATCCAATCCTCAAATTCTTTAAGTTTCAACTTTTTTGCTATGACATATGCTTTTCTCAACAAAGACTCTATATTAGCGTCTTTGCTCAATGCTTCTTGTTGCAATTCCAAAACTATACCACCCATAATTTGTATCTCCTATATAAAAAGAAGTTTTATTCCTTCTACAATTCCTGTTGCAATCAGGCTTCCTCCCACACCCATTGACAAATTTTTCAATTCCATAAGTAATGACTTTATTTTTCCAGGATTTTCTTTCTTTTGAACTAACACTGAAATCTCATCCAATTTTTCCTGCACTTTCGTTGCTTGTTCCCCATATTCATCTTCCAAAAGAGGATCATATTTCTTAACTTTTTCAACAAATTGTGCAACTTTTTCAAAATCTACAGATTCTGTTGTTATTGTCTGTGTTTGTGTTGAATTAATAGTACCTTGTTGCATCTGCATATTACTTACAGAACCATAAAAGTTATTTACATTACTACTCATCTGTTCTAGCTGATTCATCCTTTCTTTCTCTTTAAAATATTCAATTCCTTCCATTGTCAAATATATATCCATTTCACCAGTGACACACATTGAACTATTATCACCAATACAACCATGTATCTTTAAATCATCTAAAATAGTTTTGATATTCATTTGAATATTAGGAATTTCTTTGAAATCCTCTAAAATAAAACTCAAAGCATCCCCTCCTATTTTTTCTCTTTCTCTAAGAACAATCTCCAAAAACTTTTCACTATCTTTTCGCAAATCACTCACTCCAATCTGAATCTGACGATTAAGTTCCCTCTCCATCTGTTTTCTAATTTTTTCTATTCCCTGCTTGTTGAATTTAACAGATACACTCAATTTCTTCTACCTCCCACTCTATTTTTATAATCATAATTTCAACTCTGCAAAGACAATACCTTTAACAGGCTCAACATGTATCATATTACCATTATCAATTAAGAACTGATAATCATCCTCTATTACTTTCTCAACAACACATATAGCTTGTCCACCTATATATAAATTTCTTCCGATTGTTTTGGAATAAAGATGATAATGATTCCTAAAAACAACTTCTTCCAGTATTTCTGTTTTATACTCTTTGCCTTCTTCTACTTTACTCATAAGCTCACTTTCATACATATGCAGTTTCCTTATCTTTCCAGATATATTTGTATATAATGTTCCCAAATATCCGCTACAACTTCTTCTACCGTCATTGCCTTTTGATTATTCATTAATGACATTGTTGCATACAACTTTAATTCTCCATCTATAAATTTTGCATCATACATAGCATTCCATGAATTTCCACTACCAAATGGCATTGTATTATCAGACAATCCTATATTCTCTCTTCCACTGCCAAACATACTGCTCAAGAATAATTTCAATCCTCTTGATAACTGCCCATTTTTATAAAACTGGTAAATCACAGTTCTTGTATCAACTTGCTCAATCTGCACCTGCATCCATGTATTTTGGTTTTGATACTGCTGGCATAATTGAGATAACAGTTCTACAATCCGATTAAAATTATCTCTTACAAATTGTCTTATCTCCAAATCTGTTGGTTCAGAATTAAATCTTGTTTTTGGAATACCCAATGTAGCAAATAAATCATTAGCATCATTAATTTTACTATCTCCATTTCCAAGAAAACCTTTCTGACTCAATTTTTCTTCGATACTCATACAAACATCGGCAATATTAGGATTATTCATATCAGAAACAACATCCAAGAACTCTGCAATATTAGAAGAAATATCCTGTCTCCGTTTTAAATCCTCATTTAGTTTTCCAAGATTCTGCACGTTAATTTCTTTCAATGTACCCTCTAATTCTTTAAATTCATCTTGCCAATACTTTACATATTTTGCTCTTGTAACAGGACTATAGATTCCTGAATATATGACAGCAGGGAAAATTTTATCTCTATAATTTCTATCTCGCATTACTTCCAAAACTTCATACATACAATTAGCGGATTTCAAATATGAATCTGAAATAAGAAGAATAGTATAGTCCATATTGCCAATGGATTGCATATATTCTTTTATGCTTCCCCACTTCTTAATGTCAATAGTATCTCTATGTAGCTCAATATTTTGACTGTTCTTGAAATAATCATGGATTTTATTTGCTTCGTTTGAATCATCCCAACGATAAGATAAAAATATATTCGCTTTCATCAAAACCCTTCTCTCCTTAACACTTTTTGTTTCTTCTGCTTCTTTTTTCATTGCCTGATTATTTTTTTCCAGTTCAATAGTCCAATACAAAATTTTATTTTGAATAGAACTAATTACTTGTTTTAGTTGTCCTGTAGATACAAAATAATTATATACAGTAACAAAACTTCCGTTTTTGTTAAGAGCCTGTGTTAATGCATCTGTAATGGAATATGAAGCAATCCCATTACTACTATTTTGGTATGCTTCAACAATTCCTGAAACAGATTCCGTAAACGGCAATTTAGAAAATGCTTCTGCTTGCTCTTGTTTACTAAATTGAGTAGGAATCCATCTTCCAAAATTGTATGCTTTTAATTCACCTCGTAAAAATCTGTACTCAGGAAGATTATCCACACTTTTGTATCCATTTTGCTCATTAAGAACCCATTCTTCAATATCTTTTTGATTTGTTGAAACAGCTATCAAATATGCTTTTCTAAGCAACTCTTCAATATCGGCATTCTTATCAAGAGCCATCTGTTGTAATTCATAAACAGATTGTTCCATCCCTATACTCCTATTCCTTCAATTCTTCACATAATGGCAATAATGCTTCCAATCTTTCTACAATTCTATTTTGCTCTTCTATTGGAGGAATCGGAAGCAAAATTGTCGCTAACTTGTCATTAGATATATGAACAATAATATCTCCTTTTGCCATTTCACTCTTTTTGTGAATCGCATATGAAGAATTCATAACATAAACAAGATATAAAGGATTCATATGATGATTAGACCACCTTGTTAAATCTCCACCCATAGCAATTACTTCTTCTCCCATATAAGCCAATGCCAATGCAATATCAAAATTATTTTCTCCTGTTAATGCCATTAAAATATCGTTTGCATGAACCTTTTGTGCCTTATCAAATATCTCTTGAGAGGTATGTGAAACTGCCACATCAAATTTAGTTTTATATGTTGTATATAATTCTCCGTATCTAACACATGGAAATCCTATTTCTATAACTTCATTTCTTTTAATTCCATTTCCCCTTGTTAATGTTCCAATATTACCAAGTCTTACCCATCTCCAATTTTCAGGAATATCAAATGGAATTTCTTCTTCCTCAGTATTTGATAAAGGTTTTTCCTTTTTGATTATCTTTTGTGCAATTAACTCCTCTTTTTCTTGTCTGATTGCTTCCAGAAATTCATCCACACTACTGTCACTCTCCAACTGCTCTGTCAATTTCCCCTGCATAGCAGCTTGAAGCAATGCATCTTTCATATTTGTCGGAAACCGTTTTTTTAATGTTTCTAACTCCTTTTCAATTTTCTCATACTCATCAATTTTTGGCATAATTTTATTGATTTTATCAACAATCCTCTGCTGTTCTTCGATTGGTGGGAATGGGATAAGTAAGTGCTTCAATTTATCTGCTTTGATCCCTTTTGCAGTTGTCCCTGTACAATTGTCCACTAATTCATTTTGAAATGCAGATGATAAAATAAAATACATAAATAACTCTAAGCATACTGTATTGTCACAATACTTTTGCATAGTTATAATTCTTTGTCCGCAAGAAGTAATATCCAAATCACATAAAGCAGCATTTCCTAATGGTGCTTCCGTGGTGAACAATAAATCTCCTTTACTTGTTATCCCCCTACTTTGACGTGCTTTATATTCTTCCTCCGAAATATATTCTTTTCTTGTATAATCCATATAACCTTTTTTAATATTAGATGCAGTTATAAGAAACACGCCTTTTTCAGTCTTATTAGGAGTTTTCCCTCTATAATCTACAAATGACAGAATACTGTTTATCTCTACCATTCTCCATGAATCAGGTATCTCTACATCCATTGCTTCTAAATTCAAAGTATTTTTACATTCTTTAATTTCTTCCCTATGCATTGCAATATCCATCAACATTTCATCCACATTACTATCTGTTTCAAGCTGCTTGGTCAGCTTCCCCTGCAATGCGGCTTGCAATACAGCCTGTCTTAAATCTTCCGCTAATACCATAACTACACTCCCAACATATCCATAATCTCTTGTAGCTTTACATCCATCTTTCGATCAAGTTTCTCCCTCTCCGCTTTAAAATTCTCTATCGTCTCTTTCGGAGAAAGAATCACTTTTTCCTCATTCGGGAACCCACAAAAGTCTAAACTATAATTATTCGCTGCGATTTCATCAACAGATACTTTTCTTGCTTTCCAAGTTTCTGTCATAGAACTGTCTTCTTTTTCATCTTTAATCTCTATACGATTATCCCACCACTCATCCAAAGCAGACATTTTCTCCCTTGTTATAGGATTTTTTTTCATAGAAAATTTCTGTCCATTTGGCAAATCAAATCTGTAAAACCATACCTTTTTTGTTGGTTCTGTCTTATCGAAGAAAAGCAAATTTGTTGCAATACTTGTATATGGAGCGAAACAACTCCCGGGAAGCCTGATTACTGTATGTAAATTAAACTCCTCTAACAGCTTCCTCTTAATCGCACTCTTACTGTTATCAGTTCCAAAAATAAAGCCATCAGGAAGAACTACCCCACATCTTCCATTTTTATTAAGCCGATACATAATTTCTATCATAAAGAGGTCTGCTGTTTCTGAATTTCTAAGTTCAGCAGGAAAATTCTTCTGCACAATTTCAAGTTCTGAACCACCATAAGGAGGATTCATAAGGATAACATCAAATTTATCATCGTCTGTATACCTTCTTACATCCTGTTCCAATGAATTGTCATGCATAATATCTGGCTCTGCAATGTCGTTTAAAAGCATATTCGTTGTGCAGAGCATATAAGGAAGCTGCTTCTTTTCCACTCCATAAAAGGAGTGTTGTAGTTTTGGTAAATCTTCTACTTTAATTCCTGCATTTTCTACATGATGAAGCGCATCCACAAGAAATCCTCCTGTACCACAAGCAAAATCTGCAACTTTTTCTCCAATCTTTGGATTAACCTTATCCACAACAAAAGATGTAATTGCTCTGGGTGTATAAAATTCTCCGTTATTTTTCTGCAAACCTTTCAACAAAGTTTCATAAATATCATTAAAGGTATGTCTTTCGTTATAATCAGAAAAATCAATTTCATCAAATATGTTAAGAAGCTGTCTAAGAAGAACCCCGTTTTTCATAAAGTTCGTAGATTCCCTCATGAACTCCCTTACAATAAGGGATGCCCTGTCCGATTTTGTAAAAAGGTATACATCTTCCCCCTTTTCATTCTTAACAGCATCGCCTGACAAAACTCTGAATAGCTTATTATTAACAAAATCAACCAGTTCTTCCCCTGTCATCTGATCCTTTACGGAAGCCCCTGTTACCCAATCTCTCCAACGATAGCCTATTGGAATGATTGAGGCATAATTATCCTGTGTCAGTTCCCACTCTTCCTCTTTATAATCAAAAATCCTCAAGAACAAAATCCATACAATTTGAGAAAGCCTTTGCTCATCCCCACCGACACCTGCATCTCCACGCATAATGTCCTGCAATCTTTTTATTAATGTAGCTAATGCCATAAATCTTTCTCCCTGTTGTCTAATATAACACTTCTTCTATCTGTTTCATTAAATCAATAAAATTCTGCTTATTTCCACCAAATACATTTTTCAATATCTTCATAGATGTATAACCTTTCTCTTTGAATACCGGCAGATTGAACACAGTAATATCTTTTAGTTTTGAAAAGTCCTCTGTCTTGTATTCATTCAGAATGGTTTCAATAATATCTCTTTTTTCAATATCCAATTTATCTAAGATACCTGAATCATAAACCTTCTTCAGTCTCTCTTCTTTTGATTTCGGTGACTGCTTATATCCTACTAAACCGACAATATCAAATTTATCAATATAATATCCAACTGCTTCACTAATCTTTCTTACATATGTTCTTTCAAGCAACAAGTCCATAGTCATTCCATCCTTATCATCTGATGTTTTGAAAGATACATAAAAGTCCTGATATGTTGGATACTGTGTCAAAATATTATTCTTTACACAGTTTTCAATATTTTGCTTAATAAGGTTTCCATTTTCATCAGTATAACGTACTTCTTCCCCATCAATAGTTACATCTACTCCATTAACCTTAACTTTATGAATGTGACCTTTTGATTTACCTTTATCTTTATCCTCACCATTTTTCTCTGTTTCCTTTTGAGGACTTCCCTTTGGAAATAGGCCATTTTCGCCAACTTCCATCACTGCCACTGGTTCACCATCAAATTCTGGGTCTTCAAATTGATGGTAATTTGACCTGAAATCTAAAATCGTAAAATGCAGTTTACTCTTCTTTTCCTCATCAATTGTAAAATTCTCATTAATCCTTGTTCCCCTGCCGATTGTCTGCTTAAACTCTGTCATGGAACCAATAGTCTTATCCAGAACAATCAATTCACAGGTTTCTGAATCCACGCCTGTTGACATCAGTTTGCTTGTTACTGCAATAACAGGATATTTTGTATTTGGATCAGTGAAGTTTTCCAGTTCTGCCTTTCCAACTTCATCATCACCTGTAATCTTCATTATGTACTTACTGTTTTCCTGAACCAAATCTGA
>JAETTD010000032.1 GCA_021769295.1 Bacillota bacterium
GCTGTTCAGTACAAGATACAATGACTGTCATACACTTTTGGCTCTGTTTTATGAGGTAAATATTTAAAGAAAAGCCTGAAAAATTAATGATTTAGGGCTTGACATTATAGGAAGGATTGAATTTGGAGTTTATTGCAAACTATTCGTTTAATATTACAAATCATTATACAGCAGATTACCTAAAAGAGATAGGTATAACAATGGCAATATTATCTGTAGAATTGAATCAAAATGAGAGCGATTTAATTGTTGAAAAAACTAAGATAAGAACAGGGGTAATTGGATACGGTCATATTCCCTTAATGAGCATGAAATATTGTTTGTTGATGAAGTGCAACGAATGTTCAAAAAAATGTCTCCAACCTTGTAAAGAAGAGGATATTTATACTTTAATAGGGGGAGAGGAGTATTTAGTTGATGTCAATTCTAGACAAACTACTACAACATTGTATAGTAGAAAAGTTTTTTACCAACCATTATCGTCTTGCAAAGCTGATTTTTTTCGAGTGGATTTCTACGATGAGACAGTTGAGCAAATGAATGAAATTATTAATAATATTAAAGCTGGGCGTTACTGTATTGGAAGGGATTTTAAAAACCATTGGAACGTACAGTAATTAGAAAATTTCGAATGATGATATTTTATAAAGGGGAAAATGCCATGAGATGTATAAATGTTTTTTTTGCATCAGCAAGTGATGCTGGGGAATTATTACAAATCGCCAAAAAAGAAGTCGACGCTATTAATAGTGTGGTGGGAGGGACTGTACATTATAATATATTGGATTGGAAAAAATGTACAGTGTCTTCAATGGGTAATCCTGAAGAGGAAATATTAAAACAAATGCCAATTGATGAATCCAATTATTTTGTAGGTGTTTTTAGGTTTAAGTATGGTGAGCCTACAGGAACAGTAAATCCAGATACTGGAAAGCCGTATAAGTCAGGCATGGAAGAAGAGTTTTTCAGAGCGTATAGATTATGGCAACAATATAAAAGACCGGAAATAATAATATTTAGATCGGAGGAAGATGTGCCACGGGCATATGCCTTAAAGAGTGATTTGGTTGAGTTAGAAAAATTCTTTAAAGATTTTGAGGCAACAGGGAAGCATCCAGGACTTTATAACACGTACAAAAATAAAGAAGAATTTGCAGAGAAGTTTCGTAAAAATATTTTGCAACGGTTAGTTAAAGAGTTACAAAGCGATGTTCCAGAAGAATATAGAAATTATATAGCAAAAAAAGACAAAGGATTTATAGAGATATATTTTGATGGAGAAAGTGAAAAGAGAAATAAGGTAAAGCAACAAGAAATATTTTCTACATCGGTTTTAAAACTTCAGGCAAATTCAGGATATTCATTTATTGGGAAAGGAACGATTCATAATCCAAGTATAAGAAAAGCATTGGAACGAGGAATGCAATTTCAAATTATTATGCAAAATCCATGGTCACTAAATGCTATATATTTAGCGTTAAAGAGCAGTGACTTTCAAAACAAACAAAAATATAATCAATATTTACATCATAAGTTGTCTGCAAGTGAAATTATTGAAGTATATAAAAAAAGTCACTGGAAAAATGAAAGATTCCAATATTGTATGAATGGATATGAGGAATTGAAAAAGGAATTTAAAGATAGAATTCAATTAAAGGTATCGGATCGTGATTTGTCAAACTCAGTGCTTATAACAGATAACTATTTGTTGCTGGAGCCATACTATAATACGATTGAAGCCGCAAAAAAGAGTATATCCGTATTTGAAGTTCAAATTGATAAAAATAGTGATTTATATAAAGACACGAACAGCTATTTTGATGTTCTGTGGAATTCTGGTTATACATATAGAAAATTCAAACAGAATGAAAAAAAATTTGAAGAAAGATTAAAAGAATATTTGGAGAAAGGTATATAGGAGAAATATATGATTCCTGAGGTTATAGACTTTAGAATGACATCTTTATGTAATATGAAGTGCCCTTTCTGCTTTGGTACAAAAGTTAATGAAAAATTTAATTATGAAAAACTAGTATCTTTTTTTTCTTTTTTTAAGGAAAAAGGAGTGAATTATGTAGTTATAACAGGAGGAGAACCAACCTTGGCGAGTGATTTTTCTCAGATTGTAATTATGTTAAAGCGGCTAGGATATAATATTGCTTTATCGACAAATGGAACATTTTGGGGAAATAATAAAATACGGAAATTAGTATTGGAAAATTGCAATTGGATTGCTTTGCCTATAGAATCCTCAATAGAAAAAGAACATAATTATATGCGTGATTTTTCAACTAATCATTTCAAATTGGTTTGTTCGATATTATCTGAAATACATTATAGAGCGCCTAATATTAAAATTAAGATAGGAACTGTTGTTACAAAAGAGAATATTGAAAATGTAGATGAAATTCTTGCCATGTTGCCAGTAAAACCGGATTCTTGGAAGTTGTTTCAATTATCACATACAAAATATAATTATGAATATTATAAGAAATATAAAATTGAAGATGGTGAATTTGAAAAATTGATTCAAACTGTAAAATCTAAATACAAAAGTTTAAATACTCGAATTTATTATTCATATGAGAAGGAACGTAATGGGAGGTATTTGTTTTTAGAGCCAAATGGGGAGGTAATGGTAATTAAAGATGATGAAGAACAAGTAATAGGTACATATTGCGACAACGGGGAGGAATTGATTGCTAAGATTGAGCAATTTGTAGATGCTAGTAGAACAAATAGTAATTTTCACAACAGTTTTGTGAATAACTAAATATATTAGACTCTTGACAAAGTGGCAATCCAGAGTGATTACTGGACTACCAAATTTGTTAAGGAGTTGATATCAGATGACAAAGGAACAGAAGCAAACTATTGAGCACCTTCGGAACATGGGATTAGGCTACCGGAAAATAGGAATCGCATTAGACCTTCCAAGGGACAAAGTCAGAAATTATTGCAAAGCAAATGGTTTGGATGGATATGCAAAAAAGCGTCTCCAAGCCAGAGAAGGAAAGCTAATGGAAGAAGTCTGCGCCGATAGTGTATGCAGACAATGTGGCAAGCCATTAGAGAAGAAATCCGCCGGACGAAAACGGATGTATTGTTCTGATGTATGCCGCAGATTGTGGGTGAAAAACCATCCGTCTCTTTACAAGCATGAGTGTATGTTTTGCGGAAAAGAATTTGAGAGCCAAACCAAAGAGCAGAAGTTTTGCAGCCATAACTGCTACATCCGTAATCGGTTCTGGCGGCAGGAGGATACCGAAGAAATCATGAAACTGATTCTTGGCGGGAAGAAAGTCCCGATGGTTCCCAAGTGGCTTAAAGACATACTCAATGGCGAAACAAAATGAGCAATAGTTTTGCCAAAGTGTATGGCTGGGGTTGCGCTTCCAGAAAAGGGGTGAAAACCGCTAAAAAGGGGTGAAAATCGCCCGGTGGGGTAAACTAAAAAATCGCTATACTCTTTGGCAAAAGGTGGGGATAGTTTTGAGCAATAACTTTTGCCATGTAGTATTCTGATTCCGTCCCCACGCATGTGGAGACGGTATGTTTATTGTCCAAACTTCATGCAGACCAACATATCGAGGTGGAGCTTCAGATGGATGAGCTTGATTTGACGGCTGCGGAGAGCAAAGCCACCTATGAGGAAATCAAGGAGTATGTACTGGAGCATACGGGATTAAAGGTCAGCAGCTTATATATCGCACAGGTAAAGCAGAAGTGCGGTATTATTGAGAGGGTAAACTATAATCCGCCAAAATCGGAAAATTCCAGACAGCCGAAATGCCCGCCAGAGAAAGAAAAGGCTATAAAGGATGCGTTAGAGCATTTTCGTATGATTTGATGGAATCTTAGAAATGGTGGACTCTTTGCGTAATGCTTTCCTTAAAAAACAGACGGCGTAATCAACGTAAAAGTCGAGTTTGTTGAAGGTGAGGGCAAAGTATAGCTTGATAATATTGCTAAGAGGGTAGAAGCGTACAAGCCGAAGAAGCTAATTAGATACAGGATGATTAAGGGGTATATAGAAGCGAAGTATGGCTTCAAAGTACATATTGCATATATCGCAGGGGTTGAAAGCGATTTATGTTTACCAGCGAATGATGCTTTGAATACTGTAGAGGAATTGAAACAGCCGAGGAAACATTCAACAGAGGAGAAAGTGGAAGCAATAAAGGATGCTTTGAAACACTTTGATGTATTTTAAAATATTGATTATAACGGAATTGTTTTGGAGGTATAGAATGTTATTTTATTTATACAGATTCATAAATAAAGAAGGAGAAGTTATATATATTGGTAGGACAAATGATATTAAACGTAGATTGTTGAGAGAACACTTTACGAATAATACACATTTGCCAAATGAATGTTATTTGGAAATTGAAAAAATTGAATATGCTAAATTAGTTGAATCTGAGGAAGTCGCATATGAAGCAATATTAATCAACAAAAATCGTCCTAAATATAATACTCAATTTAAGGATGAAGGGTGCTTTGATGTTCAATTACCCGAATTTGAATGGGTAGAATTTCAGTGGGAATATGAAGGACAGTTGGAGTGGTTAAAGAAGAAAAAAGAGAAAAGTATAAATGCTAATGATGTAGCAGTAAATTATTTAATGAATATCAAGGAACAAGATATAAAAACAGGAATTATTGACGTGGATTCCAGTATGTTGCTTATGAGACAAAGCTTCACTTTAGTTGCGGGAGTAAGTGGTAGCAGTAAAACAGCTTATGTATTAAATATTGCGAATTATAATGCAAGACGGGGGAAACGGGTTCTGTTTATCAATCTGAAAGATAGCGTGGAAAATTTATCTATGCGGATTTTATCCGTAAACAGTCAAATTTCAATAGGGAAGTTGCTTTCAGGGCAGATGGGAGAACAGGACTGGGATGTGTGTATTGAAAATATGACGGCAGACAAAGATACTTCTCTTTTTTTCTATAATATTTGTACGAATCATTGGAAATTAGATAAAATTCTTTCGGCAATTAGAGAGAGTAATGCTGATTTGGTTATTATAGACGATTTACAGATGATAGAAACGGAAAGAGATGAAACAATAGGAAATAAGTATGTATGGGATAAAATGGATTATATACTTAAAGAAATTAAAGCATTATCGGTGCAAGATATGATTCCGATTATTGGAACATATTGTATTTCTGCAAGAAAAATCAACAACAGACAAGACCATAGACCGATGCTAATGGATTTAGAGTTTGACAGTTTACAACAGTATCCCGATAATATACAGTTATTATATAGAGATGTCTTATATAATCCTGATAATACCGAATTAAAACATGTAGTGGAAATGATTACAGCCAAAAATATATTGAATCAATGCTATACAACACGGGTAGCTTATTTAAATGGAGCGTATGTCAATATAGAAAAGGATAAGCGTCAAGGCAATGGTTAAATTCCTATACATTTGAGTTTTTTCCATTTCTATAATATACTTTATTCAGGAAAGGTCGGTGTTGATTATGAGAGAAAAGAAAACACACTTATATGTGGATAGCCAAGAAAGAACCCTGCTTTTACATAGCCTTGTGGAGCTGAAAAATCAGCTCATACAGCAGGGCAGATATACGGACTGCATTGACGAGCTGATATTCAAGGTCGTCAACGCACCGATTAAGAGAATGAAAATTGAATATGTCTAAGGCACATCATTATGAAGCCGCTTATTCTTATTGATTTTTAAGAGTAAGCGGCTTTTTTGCGTGTTGCAACGAGCCAAGCGGAAATGCTTGCATTTCCATTTGGCGACTGTCACGGTCAGCGAGATGTAAATCGAGCTGCGTTCTCTGGTATTGTTACATAGCCACCTTGACAAAGTGGCTAAATTTATGCGAAAGGAGGACGCACTTATGTCGAATTGCAAAGTAATCGCTCTGACGAATCAGAAAGGCGGTGTCGGCAAGACCACTACAGCGGTCAATCTGGGTGTAAGTCTGGCACAGCAGGGCAAGAAAGTCCTGCTGATTGATGCCGATGCACAGGCGAATCTCACGATGTCGCTCGGCTATGGCAGACCAGATGATTTGTCGGATACACTTTCAAGCATCATGCAGGACGTGATAGACGATAAGCCTGCCAATGTCCAGAAAGCCATCCTGCACCATGACGAGGGCGTTGACCTGCTCCCGTCCAATATTGAACTGTCGGGACTGGAAGTAAGGCTCATTAACGCCATAAGCCGTGAAAGCGTGCTGAAAACCTGCATCAATGAAGTAAAAAAGAATTACGATGTGGTTCTGGTGGACTGTATGCCGAGTTTAGGTATGCTGACCATCAACGCACTTGCGGCGGCTGACAGCGTGGTTATCCCGACACAGCCCCACTATCTTTCCGCAAAAGGATTAGAGCTGTTGCTTCGCTCCGTATCAAAGGTCAAGCGGCAGATAAACCCCAAGCTGCGGATTGACGGTATCCTGATGACGATGGTAATGCCACGGACGAACATCTCTAAGGAGATTACTGCAACGGTAAAGAGTGCCTACGGGCAGAGGATTAAAGTCTTTGATGCCCAGATACCCCACTCTATCCGTGCGGTAGAAGCCACCGCAGAGGGAAAAAGCATTTTTGCCTACGACAAAGGCGGCAAGGTAGCCGCAGCCTATGAACAGTTTGCAAAGGAGGTGGCAGAGATTGGCGAGAAACAAAAAAATCGAGCTGACCGCATACGATGACCTCTTTGAAACTGACGAGAGCCGTGCAGAAGCGAATTTAAGCAAGATAAGGGAAATAGCCATTTCCGAGATTGACGAGTTCCCAGACCACCCGTTCAAGGTTTTAATGAATGAGGATATGGAACAGCTTGTGGAAAGCGTCAGACGGAGCGGCATAATGACCCCTGCGACGGTTCGGCAGAAAGAGGACGGGCGGTATGAACTAATCAGCGGTCACAGGCGGAAAAAGGCTTGCGAGCTTGCAGGGCTTGAAACGCTGAAATGTGAGGTTAAGGAGCTGACCCGTGATGAAGCGATTATTGTCATGGTCGAGAGCAATCTGCAACGCTCTACTATCCTGCCAAGTGAGAAAGCCTTTGCGTATAAGATGCGATTGGAAGCCATGAAACGACAGGCGGGCAGACCGTCAAAAGAAAATTCGTCCCCAGTGGGGACACATTTACGGAGTGATACCGAGCTTGCCGAAAAGGTTGGGGAAAGCCGTAATCAAATTCAGAGGTATATTCGCTTAACCGAGCTTGTACCCGAAATTCTGCAAATGGTAGATGAACGCCAGATTGCGTTCCGTCCTGCGGTTGAGATTTCCTATCTCTCCGAGGAACAGCAGTACACGCTCTTAGAAGCGATGGGCTACAACGATGCCACGCCTTCTCTTGCACAGGCTATCAAGATGAAGAAGTTCATGCAGGAGGGAAAGCTCACGGACGGGGTTATCCAGTCCATCATGCAGGAGGAAAAGCCAAACCAGAAAGAAAAGCCTGCGTTCAAGGACGAGCGGATAACCAAGCTCATCCCGAAGTCAATCCCCAGAGGGCAGGAAACGGATTTTGTCGTAAAGGCGTTGGAGTTCTACAACCGACACCTGCAACGGCAGCGGGGGCAGGAAAGATAACCGCACACCGAGGGGGAAGTTTGCCTTTTGGGGGACAATTTTTTTCGGAATCCCCCCTCTCCACACCTCTCCCCCTTGATACTGCCAGTAACTATCCGAGAAAAAGAAACTAAAGGCTGTCCAGACGGGCAGCTTTTTTCTGTCAGAAAATCAATCAGCAACTATCAACATGAGAATAATCTCTCGGAATCCTGAGTGATTATAGCCAGCATAGCTGGCATTGAACTTTGAAAAGTAAATATTATCTGAAAAGAATTAAAATAGACATGAGAAACAGACATAACTATCGC
>JAETTD010000060.1 GCA_021769295.1 Bacillota bacterium
TGTCTCCCGAAATTCTGTATCGTGATAAATGGAAAATGTATTGCCCGTTATTTCTATTTTTTGCGCACCGGTAAAAGCAGAAAGTTCTTTCCATAAGTCGCCCTCGGAATAGTAGTCTGGTACAACTTTCCGCAAGGACAGCACCTGATACGCCGGGATCGATTTAACGGAGATGTTATAGTGCAGTTCTCCTTTACCGCCCTGTATCTCATTTTTTGCAAGTTCGATCTTCCGCAGTTTTTCTCGTTCGGCCTGTATTGCAGTTTCTATCTCTATACGCTTTTTGTCGAGCTGTGTAAGAAGTGATTGCTCGTCCATCGTCAGGGCAAGTGCAATTTCTGAAACATTCAGTCCGCTGTCCCGCAAATACAGGATTTTATTCAGGCGCGGTATTTGCTCCACCGAATATAGCCGGTGTCCCGTCCACTTGTCAACCTCTGCCGGTGTCAGAATGCCTACCTCGTCATAATAGCGGAGCATACGAATAGATACCTGCGTCAGCTTTGAAAATTCTCCTATCCGAAACATCGTTTCACCACCTACTCTAACTACATTTGTACTTTTATCTCATTACAGCTTTATATGTTACTTGCTGCATCCTTATTGTACCGTCTTTCGTTCAGTCTATCAATGCTGTTCATGGTATGAGAACTTTTTCCTAGTCACCACAAAATGGCAAGCAATGCAATCTTCCGTAAGATTGCGTATTTTGGCCGGAATCCGTTCCCGGTATTCCTGCCAAAATGCTTGTTGGTGACATGTCCCCAAACCCCTGAGATCATCACCTGCGGTGATGGCTGCGCGTTCCGTTGGAACGCTTGATTATAGATTGCCGCCTCCAAATAAAAGGATAGCAATACCCGTTTTCGATTTGCAATGAGAAGATGGATGGCATCAAATTCTTTCGCTGTCAACTTGAACCCATAACGGGCAATACCGCCAACTACTTTCTAATATGGGATTTTTATAATGACCTGTGCGCCGTTTGTTATATCAGAATTTTCCAATATGAGCTGCCCGTTATGCTGCCTGGTAATGCAGCTTGTAATATAAAGCCCCATACCAAAATGCAGGTTAGAAGTCCGGCTATGGTCACTCATTCGTCCGTTATGGAGATTTGCAGAAAGTTGTCTGCCTTTTTCGTTACGATATAGATGGTGCCTTTCGTGGGAGAGTAGTCTATCGCATTGGCAATCACATTCATAATCGCCCGTTCCAGCAGCATTTTATCCGCTTTAAAAACACCTAAATCTATGCCGGTTTCCATGTGCAAGGAAATTCCTTTCGTAAGACACATAGAGCTTGCCCGGACTTCTATCAGCTCCATATAATCAGCCATATCAAATTTTTCTAAATTAAGCTGATACCCAGAGGCAGTCCGGGATATATCTATTAGCGTCCTAATATAAACGCCTATCTGTTCGGAGCTTTCTGTAATATACCCAGCATATAACCGCTGCTCGTCGTCAAGTTCCGT
>JAETTD010000017.1 GCA_021769295.1 Bacillota bacterium
CGATTTTATGGACTTCTTTTTTCCTTTTAGCCATTTTAAAAGCCTCCTATGATAATTTTATTTTACCATAGAAGGCTTCCTTTTTTTAATATTTACAGACTTTTTTTCATAGGCTCACAGAGAATGACAAAAGTAAGCCCGGTAATTCTGCATCAGAATTGCCGGGCTCTTTTTCAGTCATTGCACTTACATCGCCTTACGGTCACCCCGTCCTCATCGGTATAGGAGCAGGCTCCGCACAAACCTTCTCCGCAGCACATGTTGCTGTGGTTTGGGTATATCACATTGCACTGAAAGTCTGTTGTCTTTTTCCTAAGCTGCTCTGCAAAGTAGGGCGAGGTCATAATCAGCAGGTTGGGTTTTATGCCTGTGCAGGTCAAGCAATAATCGCTATCCTGTTTTATCTTACAGACCAGAGAATCCATGTCCTCCTGCAAATCTGTTTCTTCATATTCCAATTCGGATACATATTCTTTTATAAACTCACCGGGAAGTTTGCTTTTATCCAGATAAAAATTAGCCAGACTTCCTCCCATATATTTTTTCTGATTCAAAAAAGGCATAAGCGCAATGCCCTTTCCCACCACTATCGACAAAGCCTTGGGATTATATCTTTCGCTGTTGAGAAGTCCGTTATAATAAGGCCCTTTAACATTCCAAAGAGTCCCGACGCTGCACTGTTTCAGAAGGTTTATGGTCTTGGGGCCCGTCACGCTTATCGCCAGCGATATGTGATTGTCGCCCGCCTTGCCGCCTGCGGCGCTCTGAAATACGGATAAAGGCACGTTCCAATCACCCGATTCCACCATTACAAATGTCCCCATTCTGCTGCATGCAAGAGCATATCCGAAAGGTACCTCCAAAGTCACCACCGTAAGTGTGGGGGAAAAATCCTTTCTCTCCCGCACCAAAAAACGCCTTGCTTTTGCGCCCTCTATAGCCTTGCTCTGCCTTTGCTTATACTCGGTATAGGGGCACACGCCCTGCCAGTCTGACGGACAGTCGCACTTTCCTGTCCTTATCATGCCGCATGTGTAACACTGACCGGCTTCCATAAGGATGCACGGGCACTTGTCGCTGCCTCTGTCTGTGCAAATATATGACATAAACTTGCCTCCTTAGATTTAATTTTCTGATTTATAAGCTTCCTGCGAAAATCCGTAATCCAACATGGCATATGCGTCGTTGAACCAGTTGGAATCGTTCAATACCACCGCTATCAACTCCTTATCTCCCTTTTTTGCCGAGGCCGCCAGAGTCCTGCCTGACGATTTGGTGTAACCTATCTTTATCCCCGTAGCTCCGTCGTATTGAGATATGGTCTTATTTTTATTTTGAAAAGTTCTCCCGCTCTCCTCGCTTCTCCAGCTCTGCGCTCCCGCTATTTCTCTGAAGTCCTCTCTCTTCATGGCCTCTCGTCCTATCTGTGCAAGGTCTCTTGCGGTAGTATAGTGTTCTTCGTCAAAGAGACCGTTGGGGTTGGTAAAGTGGGTTGAGGTACATCCCAGTTCTTCCGCTTTTTCATTCATCCTTTCTACAAAGTTTTCCAGCGTGCCTCCGCTGCATATGGCAACTGCCAGAGCTGCGTCGTTTCCCGATTGCAGCATCATTCCGTAAAACAGCTCACGCAAAGTCAGCCTTTCGCCGACTTTTAAATATACGGATGAGCCTTCTGCTCCGACGGCTTCTGCCGGAACGACCACCTCGCTGTCCAAATCCGCTCCTATCTCATCCAGTATTTCAAGGGCGACCAGAGCCGTCATTATCTTGGTGGTGCTTGCAGGATACAGCTTTTTATCAGCATCCTTTTCATATATGACTCTTCCGTCTTTTGCATCTATAAGTATGGCTCCGCCGGCGGAAACCACAGGGGCACGAACCTCTGCGCTTACGGCCTTTTCCTCTGTTCCTGTTTCTTCCTCATTGACTCGGAGCGTCGGCCCTATATATTCTGCCAACCCTCCTATTATCCCTATACATAGGCAAACTGCCAAAACAACTTTTAATTTTTTACTCATAAAAAAACTCCCTCTCAACATTTTACTGTTTTGAGGAAGTTATATGACTCTCTTTTAAATTTCGAGCTGCATTTGTCTGTCCTGCATATCGTCAGCGCCTTCTTCGGCATCTTCTGCTATGTATCCGGATACAAGATTTTCTATGTCTTCTATCTCCGGTAAATCCTTTATTGACGTAAATCCGAAATTTTTCAGGAAGGTATCGGTGGTTCCGTAGAGAATAGGCCTTCCGACTGTATCTGCTCTGCCTTTCTCCGCCACTAACTCCTTCTTAATCAATCCGTCCATTACCCTGTCGCACCTGATGCCTCTTATGGCCTCGATTTCACCTTTGGTTACGGGCTGCTTATAAGCAACTATGGCGAGGACTTCCAACGCCGATTGAGAAAGTTTCTTTATCTTTACGGGGGTGCAAAGGCTGCGTATATAGTCGGCGTTTTCTTCTCTCGTAACAAACTGAAACGATTGGTTTATCTGCCTTATTACGATTCCTCTGCCCTCTTGTTCGTACTCTGCCTGAAGTTCTTTAAAATATTCAACGGCCTCCTGCTTGGTTATATTGAAAACATCTGCCGCCGCCTTGGCGTCGAGGGGCTCTCCCCAAGTGAACAGCATGGATTCAAAAGCAGACTTAATTGTTTTTTTATTGCTCATACTTTACGTCTCCTTCGTTGAGTCTTTCGCCGGATTCGACTTCAATATTTCCGTAGGTAGTCCTCTGCCTTACCTTGACCACTCTCTCCTTGGCCATTTCAAGAATAGAAACAAAGGTTACCACCACGTCGTAGCGGTCTTTCTTATCGGGAATAAGCTCATTAAAATTAAATATCTGTCCCACTTTTCTTCTGAGCTTGTCGGCAATGTATTTGATACGGCTCTCCATGGAGGCACGTTCTCTCTCGATTCTTGTATATTGCCTGCGTACCGCTTCCACTCGCTGTTTCTTCTCTAAAAACACAGTAAAAGCTCCGGCAAACTGCTTTATATCCAAGCTGAGATACTCATCCGGCTGTTCAAGGAACCGGGAAATATCCTCCTGAGGTTTCTGAAATATCCTCGAAGCAGCCTCTTCCTGCTCACGCAGGATTTCTGCGGCTTTCTTGAATTTTTTGTATTCCAGGAGACGTGCAACCAGCTCGGTTCTCGGGTCTTCTTCGATAAAGCCTTCTTTGGATTCGCTCATTCTCGGCAGAATCATCTTTGACTTTATCTCTATCAGCGATGAAGCCAGAACCATAAACTCTGTGGAAACGGCTACGTCCATTTCCTGCATGGTCTTTATATATTCGAGATACTGACTTGTGATGAGGCTTATCTCAATATCATAAATGCTCATCTGAGCATTTTCTATCAGATATACCAACAAGTCAAAAGGTCCCTCAAAGGTTTGTAATTTTACTTTATAACTCATTATTCTTGCTTACTCTCCTGTTTGTTATAGTAAAGCAATGCACATACGACGATTATACATCCTATTATCTCATACAATTTAGGTATCTGCTGCAAGAATATAATAGCCATGACAATCGCAAATACCGAATCGGCCGTCTCCCATGTCGAAACATACAGCGAACTTACATGGCCTATGCATAGGTTAAATACCGCATGAGCTCCTATCTGGCACAAGAAGGCCATGACAACGAGAAGCACATAATCCATGGCGCTGTAGCCAAAAACTGGTGTTCCTGTAAATATCATTCCGATGCTGAAACAAATCCAGCAGGAGAAAAACACCAGCAGAACATATAATCCGCCGTCCACTCTTTTACGCACCGCATCTCCCACGGAAAAGTAAAGTCCCATGAACATGGCTGCCATAAATGCAAATATATCTCCCGTCAGGTTTCCTCCGGCAAAGGTGTTGTAGTCTGCGCCCACTATTATCACTCCTCCCACAAGGGCTACGATAATAGCTGCAACGGACTTTATACTGACTCTCTTTTTATATATAAGCACTGTCACCAGAAGCACCACCAGCGGGTGAAGCGCAGCAAGCACCGATGCGCTTGCGATATTGGTAAGTTTTACAGCATTGAACCATGAAAAGAAATGGCCGAACAGAAACGCTCCCGAAATAAAGCACCACATATAATCCGAAGGAGCGATTTCTTTTAACTGCTGCCTCTTTTTATCGCTTGTCAGCGCCGGTATTATAAAGAACGGCAACGCTATGGTAAGTCTCCAAAAACCTATAGCCATGGATGAGGCGCTTATCAGAGAGCCTAAAATTCCTGAAGTTGCTCCGAACAGTACGGCAAGTACCGTTGCGATTTTTGCATATCTTGCTATAAATCCTTTTTTATTCTGTGAGTTTTCCATCTTTTCCCTCGTTTTCTTTCATCAAAGCCTTTAAATTCAAGTCATAAGGAGGTCTTACGATTCCTTTTTCCGTTATAACCGCAGTAATATATTTGTGGTCTGTGACGTCAAATGACGGATTGAAGGTTTTCACTCCTTCCGGCGCCATAGGTTTTTCATACCACATTTCATATATTTCTTCGCCCTTGCGAAGTTCGATTTCTATGTCATCGCCGGTCTCGGTATTTAAGTCTATCGTAGACGTTGGCACATACATATAAAAAGGAATTCCGTATTCCTTTGCCAATATGGCTACAGCAGAGGTCCCTATTTTGTTTGCGCCGTCTCCGTTGGCTGCCATTCTGTCGCACCCTACAACCACAGCGTCTACCCAGCCTTTTTTCATTACGGTGGCTGCCATATTGTCACAAATCAATGTAACGTCGACTCCCGCCTTATTGAGTTCCCAAGAAGTGAGCCGTGCTCCCTGAAGGAGCGGTCTGGTTTCGTCCGCAAACACTTTGAAGCCGTAGCCTCTCTCATGTCCAAGATATATGGGTGCAAGACAGGTTCCGTATTTGGCCGTAGCTATGGTTCCGGCATTGCAGTGGGTCAGAATTCCCATTCCCGGCTTTAGCAACGATAATCCGTATTCTCCCATGGCAAGGCATGCTTCTATGTCTTCTTTATGTATCGACATTGCTTCTTCCAGAAGTTTTTCTTTTCCTTCTTTCGGATTGCTTATGCAGGCTCTGTCAAGGCTGTCTGTCATTTTTCTTAAAGCCCATGAAAGATTTACCGCCGTAGGCCTTGCGCTTGCAAGGTAATCTGCGATTTCTTTAGTATATTGAATAAACTCCGTAACAGAGCTGCCGTCGTACTTGACTGCCTCTATATACAGCCCATAGGCCGCAGCCACTCCGATTGCAGGTGCTCCTCTTACTTTCAGGTGATATATGGCATCCCACATATCCTCTTTGGTATCTATCTCTATGTATATTTCTTCTCCCGGAAGCTTTGTCTGGTCCAGCAGCAACAGCTTTCCTTCGTCAAATTTAATCGGTGTTATGTTTAAAACGTTATTTGTACTCATCTATAAATCTCCCTAAATATCGCAGATAATCTGCATATGATAAAATTGCTTCTCCTTCATATAAATTTTCGCTGCCTGCCACCGTGTCAAAACTCGGTGCTCCCAACCACAAAATCAGATATTCTGCACAGCTTGCATCGTCGTAATCGTAATAATAGTCTTCAATTCCCGTGATGTAATCAAAAAACTCACCTCTGTCATATATGTCAAGTTCATAAAGGATATTCAACATCTCATCAATGGTTTCGCCATCCCCATATTCGCCTTGGCCGCTTTCCCAGTCTACTCCGGCTTCATTCAATCCGATAACGGATGTGTCAAGCATATCATAATAATCGTAATAATCCAGTTGTCTGACCAATGCCTCGGCAGCTTCTATCTCCTGCACGGTTGGATCTATATCCTCTACGGTCGCCCACTTGTGTGCAAAATCCGGCGCAACGCTTATCACAATCCCCGCAATAACCATTACAATTATTACGGCAAAGGCAATTATAACCCCACGTGGAGATTTTGCTACGACCTGCTTTGCTTCTCCTATGACTGCGGCTGCCTGCTGTGTCGGTTTTTCCAGCCTTCTCAGTTTGCTCTGAAGCCCGCTCTCCGAAGGATTGTTACCCATAAGAGCTCTGTATGCCTCAGCGGCCTCCTCCTTCTTTTTGCGTACATATTCCGGGTCGTCTCTATAATCCGGTGTGCCTAACTTTGCTATTCTATTTTCGTAGGCTTCTTTTATCTGTGCGGGAGTGGCTCCCGCTGCAAGGCCAAGTATCCTGTAACAGTATTTTTTATCCATGAAAGCACCTCTTACATTTCTAAAGTGCATGCCGGATTGCGACAATCCTATTCTACGGATAATTATACCATGCTGCGGCGCAAAAATAAAGCCAAAGGTATTATCTGCAAAATCCGGTTTATTTTCTCTTAAAATATTGCTATCTTCTGAAAATTGAAATATACTTGTATTATAATTTAAAGCAAGAGGAGGTCCCAAAATGAAATTTTATATTGTAGATGCTTTTACTGAAACACTTTTCGGCGGCAACCCTGCCGGCGTAGTAATTTTACCTGACGGCGCGGATTTTCCTTCGGATGAAGTAATGGTTAAAACTGCCGCAGAGCTTCGTTATTCGGAAACAGCCTTTATTAAACGCATAAATGAAAAAGAATTTAATATAAGATACTTTACTCCGGCAGCAGAAGTTGACTTGTGCGGACATGCAACTATAGGCTCCTTCAAAGCTCTTCTCTACGGAGGATACATAGAAGACAACCACAGCTATGTAAACCATACTCTGGCAGGCGACTTGAATATCGACATAAAGAACGGTTTTGTGCTCATGGACATGGCAACACCTGTTAAAATCAATGAAATCAGCGATCAAGCAGGCCTTGAGGAATTATATTCGATAATGGGGCTTGACTATAAAGAGCAAAAATCCAAGGGAGTAACTCTTACTCCTCAAATGATTTCCACAGGTCTTCCTGATATAATGATGCCTGTGGCAACCAGAGCTGATTTGGAAGCCATTGCTCCGGATTTTCCTGCCCTGTCAGCGCTTTCCGAAAAATATGAAGTCGTAGGCGTTCATGCTTTCACACTGGACTCCGAAGAAGGCACTACCTGCCACGTAAGAAACTTTGCTCCTCTGTATGACATAGATGAAGAAGCCGCAACAGGCACTTCCAACGGAGCTCTGACTTATTACGGATACCTCAACGGATTTGTTCACGACGGCGACGACTGCCGCTTCGTTCAGGGTGAAAAGATGAATCGCCCATCAGTCATATTGAGCCATTTCGACGCAAAAGGCGACGGCAGCTGCTTTGTTCAAGTAGGCGGAAGCGGCGCAATGCTTGCAGAAGGCGATATCAAATTAGACTAATTGAGCGATATGCAAAATCAGCTCTTAGCGGCGAGACAGTTTCGGCTGCCTCGCTCTTTTTATGTAATCAGAAAGATATATGGCTTGCATTGCATAATATATATTAAAATCGAGGGGGTAAAATTTTTTACCCCCTCTAAGGTAAAAAATTTTACCCCCTTAAAAATCATATATATAGCACGGCGACGGGGTGCCGTAGAGGGCGGTATACATATTTTGGGTTTTGTATACCTCGGGTGGCGGCCCGGCTATCCCAGTGGAACACGTTTTTGTGAATTCACGTAATTGTGTTAAGAGTTTCCGGGATTATGTTGGCTGAGCTACAATGCTTTCGTGAATCCACGTAATAATGTTAGGGGTTTCCGAAATTGTGTTTCCCAAGCTACAACGTTTTTGTGAATTCACGCAATAATGTTATCGGTTTGGCGGTTTTCGGTTATCCGGCCGGGCCAAGCCAGTCGAGGGTCGCATCTACGCCGAGCTTCGGCCAAGAGCCTCCCCACACAAAAAGCAGGCAGCCCCGTGGGCTGCCTGCCGCAAACGTCTCAATGTCTAAGATTTTCTTGCATTCCTTCGATTCTATTTTTTCCAAAGTCCGTGAAGGTTGCACCATGCGTAAGTTTCGACCAGCTTGTCTCCCTCTGCAAGGGCAAATTCCACTACAGGCTTTTCGCCGGCTTTAAGTGTCTTTCTCTGAACTCCCTGTTCTGTTTCGATGGCAACCCAACCGATGTAATGTTCTTCTACCATAGGGTGTTCAACGTCTCCCACATTTACCTTAACCGTATTGCCGGAAACAGTTACTACGGGAACGTGCTTTTCTGCAGCAGCGTCCACGGAACCTGCAACGATTTCCTTCATCTTCTCCCCGCAGCATACTACAGGAACTCCTGTCTCCTTTACAAATTCAATAATATTGCCGCAATGTTCACAAACATAAAATTTCATAAGATTACCTCCTGTTTTAAATTCATATCATATATAGATTATTCCCACTTATCTGCAATCCTAAACAATATGACTGCCGCTGATGCTGTATGTCACCCATTCGGCTATGTTGGTGGCATGGTCGGCAATCCTCTCCAGATATTTGGCAATCATGAGCAAGTCGAGGTAAAGCTCTCCTTTTTGGGGGTTTTTGGCAATCATGAGAATCAAATCCTTTTTAACCTTATCAAAGTATTCATCTACAATATCATCATCGCCTATAACCTTCTCCGCCATTTGCAAATCTTTCTTTATAAAAGACTCTATTGCCTGATTTACCATACAGGCCGCAGCTTTTGCCATGGTATCAAGATTTTCCTCCTGAGGGAGTTCCTCTGCTTCCATGTATTCTAAGATTTCAACGATATCCTCCGCCTGGTCCCCTATCCTTTCCATGTCGGAAATCATCTTCAAGGCCGACGAAACGGTACGCAAATCCGTAGCCACTGGCTGTTGCCTCAGCAAAAGCCTCATGCACAGATTCTCTATGTCCTTTTCCTTTTGGTCTATCTGCTTCTCATACTCCAGCGTCTTTTCTGCCATTTCCATATCCGCCTCAAACAAAGCCTTCATGGCGCAGGCTATAGACGCCTCACACATATCGCCCATTTCAGCCATTTCGGCGTTGAGCAGCTCAAGCTGTTTTCCAAAAGCATCCCTCATATCATCACCCGAACCTTCCCGTAATATAATCTTCTGTGCGCCTATCCTTAGGCATCGAAAAAACCCTTTCCGTCTTGTCGTACTCTATTATTTCACCTGTGAGGAAAAAGGCCGTTCTGTCCGAAATTCTTGCAGCCTGCTGCATGTTGTGAGTCACAACCACGATTGTGTATTCGTCCTTAAGCTCTGACACCAAGTCTTCGATTTTTGATGTTGAAGCCGGGTCAAGGGCGGAAGTCGGTTCATCCATGAGCAAAACCTCCGGCTTAACGGCTAAGGCCCTTGCTATGCAGAGCCTCTGCTGCTGGCCTCCCGATAGACCCAGCGCACTCTCTTTGAGCCTGTCTTTCAAATCATCCCATATGGCCGCCGCCCTTAAAGAGTTTTCCACTATCTCATCAAGGTCGGCTTTGGCTCTTACACCGTGGGTTCTGGGACCATAGGCAATGTTATCATATACGCTCATGGGAAAAGGATTGGCCTTTTGGAACACCATGCCCACACGCTTGCGCAAATCGTTGACTTCCACGCTTCTGTAAATATCTCGCCCGTCAAGCAAAACCCTGCCGGTTATTTTGCAGCCTTCGACCAAATCGTTCATCCTGTTAAAAGTTTTTAAAAGAGTCGATTTGCCGCATCCCGACGGTCCTATAAAGGCTGTTATTTCCTTTTCCTTAATGTTTATATCTATATTTTTCAAGGCTTTAAACCGGTCGTAATATAAATTAAGATTTTTTGTCACCAGCTTATCCATTTAACCACCCCTTTTTACGTTTGTAAATCTGCCCGCCACATGCTTCGAAAGCGAATTTATGCCTATTACAAGTACAAGCAGCACTACAGCGGTGGCATAAGCCTGTTCCTCATACAACCCTTCCGTCAGCAGGGCATACATGTGCACCGACAAGGTTCTGGTGGATGCGAAAAGACTGTCCGGCACTGCAGGGTTGGTTCCCGCCGTAAAGATAAGCGCCGCCGATTCTCCTACAATTCTTCCTATGGCCAAAATTATCCCTCCTGCGATTCCCGGCATGGCAGGAGGAATTATTATCCTGAAAACCGTCCTGAGTTTACCTGCCCCGAGGCCGAAGCTTCCCTCTCTGTAAGAATCGGGGACGGACATCAGTGCTTCTTCGGTCGTTCTCATGATAAGCGGCAAAATCATCACCGCAAGGGTAATGGCACCCGAAAGCAGGGTATATCCCCACTTTAAGGTAATCACAAAGAGAATATAGCCAAACAGCCCGTATACTATGGACGGAATGGCCGCCAAGGTTTCTGCCGCAGTCCTTATAACCTTAACGAATTTATTTCCCCTCTTTGCATATTCCACCAGATATATGGCTGCAAATACTCCTATGGGTACGGCAAGCGTCAGAGACAGAAATGTCATTATTGCAGTATTGATTATGGCCGGCATCATTGAAACATTCTGGCTCGTATATCTCCAGTCAAAAAGTCCCTTCATAGTCAGATTGGGAATTCCATGATACAGAATATATCCAATCATTGATACAAGTATAATGGCTGTGACCGCAGCGCTTCCTGTGACTATCAGACGAACAAGCAGCGAGAAGGGCTTCCGGGAGCGGCTTTGCCTTTTATATTTCAATCCTTATCCCTCCCTTTTTAGCATCGAAAATGAAAGGTTTATTATAAGTATAAATACAAACAGCACAACGGCGGTTGCTATCAGTGCATTGCGATGAAGACCCTCACCGGCATACCCCATTTCGAGGACTATATTGGCAGTCATGGTTCTGACTCCCGACATCAGAGATGTCGGAACAGCCGCCTGATTGCCGGCCACCATAACCACAGCCATGGTTTCACCTATGGCCCTCCCTATTCCCAAAATCACCCCGGCAAGGATGCCGGACTTTGCGGCAGGAATCACCGTAAAAAACACGCTTCGCTCGTGAGTAGCTCCAAGCGCCAGAGAGCCTTCATAGTAACTTTCGGGGACCGCCCTAAGTGCGGATTCGGCCACACTTATAACCGTCGGCAAAATCATTATAGCCAGCAGCACGGAAGCTGTAAGCACACTCTTCCCGCTGCCGCCGATTACGTTTTGCATGAGAGGTACTATAACCATAAGACCGAAAAAGCCATACACGATTGACGGTATGCCTGCCAGCAGTTCCACCGCGGGTTTAAAAATCTTATATAGCCCCCTCGGACAGAACCTTGCCATGAAGACTGCGCAGAGAACTCCCACGGGCACACCCAAAACCATGGCTCCTGCCGTAACATATATGCTGCCTACTATCATGGGAAATATTCCGAACTCCCCTTCCGTGGGTTTCCATGTGCTTCCAAGCAAAAAATCCCCCAAGCCTATCTCTCTTATGGCGGGAACGCCTTTATACACAAGAAATATGCATATTATGGCCACAGCTACGGTCGATGCAGCGGCAGACATGGCGAATATAAACTTCATTATCCGTTCACTGTAATTCTTCATTTCACGATTTCCATGCCTTTCTTTTTCCCGTAAATATTTGTCTTACTTCCTCTGTGCTGAGGCCGTCCGTGGTGTTTTGGAGGTTTACTATCACGACGATTCCGTCAAGGGCAACGGTGGTTTCCCTTGCGCCCTTTAATCTCTCTTCCTCTTTCAGTTCTCTTGATGATATTCCCAAATCACATGCGCCCTCGATTGTTGAAGTTATTCCTGCACCGGAGCCTGTCTGCTGAATTTCTATTTCCACATCGGGATAAATCTTCTTATACTCATCTGCAATGACATCTATAAGCGGCGCAACGGAGGTGGAACCCGCAATTACGATTCTGCCTTCCATGTCTTCTTTTATATGGTACTCCTGCCCTTGGGCAAAGGGTACATATCCTTGCCCTTCTATGATTTCTGCGCCTTGGCTGCTCATAATATATTGAACAAAATCTTCCGCCTGTCTGCTGAGAGCTCCGGTATCTATGATATTAAATGTCCTTATCAGAGGATATGTTCGGTTCTTTATGTTTTCTGCCGTAGGCTTGATTCCGTCTATGCTGAGAGCCTTGACGTTGTCGCTTAAGGTGCCGAGGGATGCATATCCTATGGCGTTTTTGTCCACCGAAACCGACTTTATCACCACAAAGGTGGATGATGTTATTTCGGAAGTCATGACGGTATTGTCCGTTCCGTCCTTTTTTATTCCCGTAAGCTCTGTAAACGCATCCCTTGTTCCGGAGCCTGCTTCTCTTGAAATCACGTTTATCCTGTCATCTTGCCTGGCGGCACACCCTGCCTGAAGCACCGCCAAGATCAGCGTCAAAATCAAAACCGCTGCCTTTTTCATCGCTCTCCCTCTCTTGAAATCCTTATACTTTAATTTTTCACCTTTTTTCGGCGTAGTATACAACACTTTTATTAAGTTTATGAAATTGCTGCTCGTCAATATTCTCTCGGGTGAGCGGTATGAGGCGGCGGCGGTATACATATTTTGGGTTTTTGTATACTTTGTACCCGGTTTTTGCTCATGTGTATACCTCCGGTATACCTTTTCGGCGGTTTCGTATACTTTGTACCCAGACTTGCCTCGAAATGTATACTCAAGTAGACTCAAGGCCCACTTTTGGCTCGAAAGGTAGACTCGACGAGACCACTTTAGGCTGGAATCCACGCACGAAAAAAGGACCGTTGCTACGGTCCTTTTTTACAGTTATGTTTAAAGCAATTTAGTGAAAGGATTATTCTTTGATTTCTGCTGCCTGCTCAGTTTCTGCCTTATTTCCTCTGAGGTGTCGGTAAGTTCTGCGTAGAATTCTCTTGCAGACATCCTTCCTGCTCCGTCTCCCATTGCCGACATCTGAACCGCCATGTCAGAGGTTACAACGGTTATGTCATATTTTCTTCCCATGTCATAAGCCATGTTCTCAATAAAGCTGTCAGCAGTTTCCGCTTCTTTGGTATATACTATTTTCATTCCGTCCCTGTCGATTTTTGTGCCTGCATTGCCGCTTACTTTGTAGCCGTCAAATACAACGGTCATGTTTATCTTTTTATATGCACGGTAGTTGTCCAGAATTTCCGTAAGAGCGTCTATTGCCGAATCTATATTGACGGCAGCCAGCGCTTTCAGGTTTTCCCATGCAAAGATTATATTGTACCCGTCAATTATAAAATATTTCTCTCGCTTTGCTCCGCCTTTCTTTATCAACGGAGGCAAAACCGCCTGCTCCGGCTTGCCTGTATTATGAGTCCTTTTGCTCGCATTCTCCCTTCGCAGAGCTTCGTCTCTCTTGCTCTTTCCGTAAGTTCTCAGAAATATCTCTTCAAGCTCTTTGGCACCGGCCGTCACCGGAGATTTTTTCTCCGCTTGCGCAAAGACAGGTTCATCACGCCGCAGCGAGCCTTCTTCGGTCAGCTTGTACCCGCTTTCCACATCGGCATATTCGTCTACTTCATCCCAGCTTACGTATATTGCGCCGCCCTGCTTGCAGAATACCGAGCCCGCAGGATTTTCCAAATCCCTTTCCCAGTCGTACCCTGCCGAAGAAATGACCTCCTCCGGGTTGTGACATTCATCGTACCCGGCAAAAGACAAGGTAATCTGTCCTTTTCCTTTGGTATATGCAGCGATTTCCTGCTGATAATCCTGCACCGATGCCGCAGGAGCCGTTCCCTCAATCAATGAACTGTCGTTTCTGCAAAGCTGAGGCATATCGCATTTACCTCCGAATCTTTGCATATCGGAAAGGACTCTGCCTACGTTCTCATTGGGCACTCGTATTTTAAATTTGCAGACAGGCTCCAGCAATATATTGCGGGCTTTGCCAAGGCCCTGTCTCACGGCACGATATGTAGCCTGTCTGAAATCTCCACCTTCGGTATGCTTAACATGAGCTTTTCCTGCAATTATTGAAATTCTTACATCTGTAATCGGTGAACCCGTGAGTATACCTACATGTTCCCTTTCCTTAAGGTGGGTCATGATAAGCCTCTGCCAGTTCTTATCAAGCTTGTCTTCGCTCACCATGGTGTCATAGACAATACCGCTGCCTCGAGGAAGAGGTTCGAGTAAAAGATGAACTTCCGCATAGTGTTTAAGCGGCTCAAAATGGCCTATTCCGATTACCGGCGAAGCTATGGTTTCTTTGTAAATTACGCTTCCCTCTCCAAAACTTACGTCGAGGTCGAACCTTTCTTTTATAATATTTTGAAGTATCTCAAGTTCCAGCCTCCCCATGACGCTGACTTGAATTTCTTTGAGCTGTTCTTTCCATGTTATATTGAGGCTCGGGTCTTCTTCTGCAAGCTGCCTCAATTTTTGCAAGGCTGTGGCCGGATCTGTCCCTTGTGGCAAAATCATTTTATAATTAAGCGCGGGCTCAATCATCGTATGTACCTGTTTCGAAAGCCTTTCGCTTCCAAGCCCTTCTCCTGCGTAAGTGCGGGAAAGCCCCGTTACCGCACATACCGAGCCTGCCTTCACTTCAGCCGCAGTCTCAAAAGTCCTGCCGGAGAAAAGTCTTATTTGCTCTGCCTTTTCCTCCCAGTCGGCATCTGATATAAGCATCTTGCTTTTCAGGCTTCCTCCGGTTATTTTCATATGCGTCTGTCTGACCCCCTGCTTGTCTCTCGTTATCTTGTATACTCTCGCTCCGAATTCGGATGGGTATTGGGGCGCTTCGGTATATTTTTCGATGGTATTTAAAAGGTCTTCTACGCCCTCCACTTTAAGCGCAGAGCCAACGCATACGGGAAACATTTCTCTAATCCTGATCGCATTTGTGATGCTTTCGGCTTCTACGGTTCCTGTTCCGAGATATTCTTCCATGAGAGATTCGCTGCACATGGCGATCTCTTCAAAATCCACGGCTTGAGCATTTTCAAATCGAACAAATCCACCGCCCAGATGTTCATTGAGATTTTCCATAATGGAAAGCCTGTCCGTATCAGGTCTGTCCATTTTATTGACGAATACAAAGGTCGGTATGCCGTAAGCTTGCAAAAGTTTCCACAAAGTGGCAGTATGTCCCTGCACTCCGTCAGTTCCGCTTATGATAAGGAGGGCATAATCCAGAACCTGCAGGGTTCGCTCTGCCTCGGCACTGAAATCCGCATGGCCCGGAGTGTCCAAAAGGGTAAAGCTCTTATCGTTCCACAAAAATCTCGCTTCTTTGGAAAAGACGGTTATCCCTCTGTCTTGCTCGACCCTGTCGGTGTCCAAAAAAGCTGTCTTATGGTCCACTCTTCCAAGCTTTCTTATGGCTCCGGCAAGGTATAGCATGGCCTCTGACAGGGTTGTCTTTCCCGCGTCAACATGGGCGAGAACGCCGATACATATATGCTGTTTTGGCCTGTTTTCTGATGTTTTGCTCATCAAAAATGCCCCTTTCTGCCATTTATGATAATATATTCATTGTTTTATGCTTCTTCCTGAAGCCACTGCTTAAATTTTTCCTGCAATATACTTTTGTCTGGCAAATATAATTTATATTCTTTTGCATATATATTTACATCCTGAGGCAAAGTCAATTCCACCAATGCCTCATCGCTGTCTTTACAAAGTAAAGTTCCGACAGTAGGATTTTCTTCATTGAAAGTAAAGCTCTTCTGACAAATCCCAAACAAAAGCCTTTTCCATTACTCTTTTTTCTCTGCTCATTGACAGTACTTGATAATGCCGCCATGAAAGCCTAAATGGAATTCCTGCTATCATCAAATGAAACTGCGGTGATGCAGACGGCTGACGGGCGGCGAGTCAGCAAGCGGCGAGACTGCCGTAAACCTTAAAAATTTTTTGAATTACGGCATTTTGACCGCAGTGATAGGACTCAAATTGCCGTAAAGTTCGCAATTTCTTGTAAATACGGCATTTTATAAGCTGTAGGAAGGGTAAAACTGCCGTAAATTTGAAAATTTTCTTAGTTTCCGGCATTTTGGCGGAAACTAAGGTGGCAAAAGTACCGCAGAAGGGAGATTTTCTTAAATTTGCGGCACTTTGCAATTCGGGCTGTTGCGGCTGCACCATTTCAGCCGACTTTTCAGTTGGCTGTGCGACGGCCTTATTTTATAAAGTCTTTGTTTTTAATGAATATTCAAACAACTTTCCTTTATTGTATCTGTATCTATCGTCATATCTCATCGCTCCCTTTTGTATTTATAGCATATACAAATTATAGCTATAATACAACCTATTTTTAACTTCAGGAGAGGCTCGCCTTCACATCTGCCAGTCGGTCTGCATCCTCCGAATTATGGGTAATCAAAATTACCGTCTTTCCCTCGGTCTCCTTTTTCCACAGCCTTTCAATTATCCTTTTTTTCAAAGTTTCATCAAGACCTCTGAAAGGCTCGTCCAATATCATCAGATTGGAATCTGCCAGAAATGTTCTGCCTATGGCAACCCTGTGGCTCATACCGCCGCTTAGAGCAGCGGGCAGCTGCCACAACACATCCTCTATTTCCAGAGATTTTGCCATGTCAAATATCATATCGCAGTTTGGCGATTTATTTTCACGCACCAGCCCCAAGGCCAAATTATCATATACATTTAGCCATGGAACAAGCCTGTCCTCCTGAAACAGATATGAAAGCTTATGGCTTCCGCTGTATTCTATATGACCACTGTCCATATTTTCAACCATTGCCAAAATCCTTGCCACGGTGGTCTTTCCCTGTCCCGAAGGCCCCATAAGAGCCGTAATTCTTCCTTCTTTAAAATCAAAAGTAAAATCGTCTAATACCGATTTATCTCCGTATTTCTTGCAGACGCTGCAAAACGAAACGGTGGGAGGCTTTTGAGAAGTCTGATTTGTGTGCTCGAACGAAGCGTCCACACCTCCGGTTCTTATATCGGATTTGCTGTTTTTTGCTTTCATGTCGCCCGCCTTGCACTCTGAAAACAGCTTGCTTCCTCTGTAATCTTTTTGGCCTGTATGTGACAGACATATATTTATAATCTTTTCCACCGTCAGGCTCAAGACTACTATCACCAGTATATATGCAAACAACTGCGGCGTTTCCAGATAATACTTTGCGCTCAGCATTTCATAGCCGAGGGAGAATTTCGGTATGGACAGAACTTCCGCCGCAACCACAGCTTTCCAGCTCAGGCCTGCTATAAGCCTGACAGAGGCCTTGATTTGCGGTTCTATGCTTGGGATATACATGTACTTCATGGTCTGCCATTCGGTAAACCAATAGACCTTTGCAAGCTCCAAAAGCTCTGCCGGCATTGAATCCAGTCCCTCCAGTATGTTGGTATATACCACAGGGAAGCACATCAAAAAGCAGACGATAATTGCCACTATGTCGGCCTTTGCCAGAAGAATGACGTATATTATTATGGCCATAACGGGAACAGCCTTGAAGAATCCCACAGGTAAAGTCAAGACACGGCGAAGCCATGCGCTTTTATATGCCCCGAAAGCTGCCGCTGCACCGATTACAAAAGACAGCGCCATTGCTGACAGGCAGCGCAGCATGGTCCATGAAATGTTCAGATAAAACTTTGTTTCCCCTGCAAGCCCCAAAAGAGCCTCTGCCGTCTGCCATGGGCTTGGCAGCAACAGAGGATTATTGACAAGCATGGCTCCAATCTGCCATATAACAAGCCAAAATAGGCAGACTACTGCCTGCCTGCCTATTTTCTCATATTTTGTTTTCTTAGTAGTACAATTTTTCATCAGGTAATTTTCCGCCTATTGATGCGGGATTCATTTCAAACAAAGTCTCATTAAAGGTTTTGAGCATTGATGCACCTTTTTCTGCGTCGTCGCCTGCGTATAAAACGATATGGCAGTTAGGAATGGCCTTTTTTGCTATCTCCGCCTTTCCTATAAAACCTTTTTCAACTATTAGGGCAACCGCTTCGTCGGATGCCTCGTTGATGTAATCAACGGATTTTTCAAGGTCGCTGAGAAGAACCTTCAAATCCCCTTCTCTTTCTTCAACGAAGGACTTTCTTGCTATCAAAACGCCCATAGGCAATTCTTCTCCCGTAGCGTCCTCCCACAGTTCATTCAAATCGAACAAATCTTTTACGGAATCCTTTCCGGCTGACAGTGCAGTAGATACAAAAGGTTCCGGTACCATGGCTATAGTACCTTCTTCACTCAGCAGTTTTGTGTTGACTTCCGAATGGTTGGCAAGCCACTGAACATTTACATCCTCATAAATTTTCAGTCCGTTATCTTCAAGGATTTTTTGCAGAACATACTCCGGTGTTCCTCCCTGGCCGCTTGCAACTATGGTCTTTCCCTTTAAGTCCTCAACGCTTTCAATATCTGTATTGTTTCCCAGTATATGAAGCATTCCGAGGACTATAGGGCTTACTGCCACAATTTCTCCTTCGGTTTTATTGTAAAGAACCGCAGCAAGGTTTGACGGCACTGCGGCCACATCAACTTCTCCGCTGACTACCTTGGCGGTAATATCCGTTGGAGCCTGATAAGTGGTTATATCATACTTATCTTCCATATCGATAAGCTGCGCCGTTGCCATACCTGTAGGGCCGTTTAAAGCCGCAATGTTAATGACTTCCGTTACGGAATCAGGTACGTCCTCTTCTTTTGAACATCCTGTAAACATTGTGAATGTAAGGGCAAATATAAGCCCTAAAATCATTGTTTTCTTTAAAAGTTTCATATAAGTACCTCTCTTTCTTTCCAAAGTTAAACTTTGGAATATACGGTTTTGGTACTGACTCCCGATAATGCACCGAGCTTTCCTGAGAGGGCGCTGATAGCACCCATAGGGCCGTCTATCGCCACGCTGATAACAGAGATTTCCTTCGCTCCATATGGAATTCCCATACGACCGATAATATATTCTCTATACTGATGCAGCAATGCGTTTATCTTTTCTGCCGCTTTGATGTCCTCAACAATTATGCTGATTACCGCTACTCTTGTTTCCATATCATCGCCTCCCTTTCAAAAAAATCAGACGCCAAAAAATATCGGCGCCCGTCGCTTAAGTTTTATATAGCCTTTCCCCTCAGAAAAACCTTCGGGCGTCAGTACATTTATAATTTATTTTTCAGTTTGTCTTCTTCGTTTTTTATCTGCGGTACGGTATGCTTGGCATCCGTCAAAAAGATGTATATATACATCAAAGTTACGGCGCCGAGGCCTGCCGTTTCCATATACAAACCTCTGCTGAAAGTTACCGCCGCTATTCCCATTATGGCGGTTATGCCGTAAAGCATAAGAGTTGCTCTGCGCTGTCCGTATCCCAGACTCATGAGTCTGTGATGAAGGTGTCCCTTATCGGCTTCCATTATAGGCCGCTTGTTTACAAATCGTCTGAATATTGCAAATGCCGTATCGAATATAGGCACTCCAAGCACCAGAACGGGAATTATTACAGCCATAAAAGTTGCGCTCTTTACGGTTCCCAAGGTGGACAGGGTCGACAGCATAAATCCCAAGTACAGCGAGCCTCCGTCTCCCATGAAAATCTTTGCCGGATAAAAATTAAACGGTAAAAAGCCGAGGCAAGAGCCGGCAAGAGCCAGCATAGCTGCCGCAACGGGATAAGTCCCGTGAATATAGGCGGTATAAGCTATGCACAAAGACGCAATGGCAGCGGTTCCCGTTGCCAGACCGTCAAGGCCGTCCACCAGATTTATGGTATTTGTTATACCCACTATCCACAATATGGTAATGATAAAGCAAACCACATCTCCCAACTGGCTGTTGCCCTCTCCGAAAAAGTTTGTAATAAACTCTATACGGATATGCCAAATATACATTATTACTGCCACCAAAGTCTGTCCTGCAAACTTAATTTTTGCAGATAAGTTGGAGACGTCATCGACAATTCCCAAAATATATATGAGCGTTCCGCCAAGCAGAATCTTTGATATTCGTGGATCAAAGTTCAAAAATATAAGCATTGCTGCGGCGCTGCCTGCAAAAATGGCCAGACCGCCGAACCTCGGCATCACCTTTGTATGCATTCTTCTGTTATCCAGAGGTACATCCACTGCGCCTATCTTTGGAGCCAATTTAATCGCCAAAGGTGTTACCGCAATCGAAACCACCAGCGCAACCAAAAAGGTAATCCATAACGTACTGTACATATTGCTGTGACTCCTTAAAATTACTCCTATAGTTTTTCTATCTCAAGCCCTGCTTCATCCAAAATGGAGGCTGCCAGCTCATCAGGATAGCCTTCTCTTATCACAATCCTGCTTATTCCTGCATTTATAATCATCTTTGCACATATGGCGCAAGGCTGATGAGTTATGTAAATGGTTCCTCCTTCTATACCATGACCCATGGCCGCTGCCTGAATGATAGCATTCTGCTCTGCATGAAGGGCCATACAGAGCTCATGTCTTTGTCCCGACGGCACATTGAGCTGCTGTCTTATGCATCCGCCTCTCTCTTCACAGTGCATTATTCCTCTCGGCGCTCCGTTATATCCGGTGGCAATGGCATGCCTGTCCTTAACGATAACCGCTCCCACCTGCCTTCTCATGCAGGTAGACCTTTTGGCAGTCAGTTCTGCCATTTCCATAAAATATTCATCCCATGACGGTCGTTTCATTTCTGCTTCTCCTATTCGTAATAAACTTCGACCAGATACAGTCCTTCCGCCGGGGCCTTATGTCCGGCTCGCTGTCTCTGCTTTGATTTCAATATTTCTTTTAATTCATCTGCATCACGCCTGCCAAGTCCTACTTCCGCCAAGGTCCCGGCTATGATGCGCACCATATTATATAGAAATCCGTCTCCTGCAATTTCAATGACTATATCTGTGCCCTGCCTGAAAATCTCTAAGCTGTACACGGTTCTTACGGTGGTTTCTCTTACCTGGCCTCCTGCCGACTGAAAACATGCAAAATCATGTGTTCCGATTATATACGAAGCCGCATTTTGCATCGCTTTGACATCAAGAGGTTTCATTATCTGATAGCAGTGCTTTCTGCGGAAAACATCGGGCTCACTTGAATTGTTTATTATATAGCGATATTTTTTTCCTCTCGAATCAAATCGGGCATGAAAGTTTAGAGGCTTTTCTTCTACCGACAAAATCCGCACATCGCCGATAACATCCGCCGGTCTTTTTCCTCCTGACAGAATGTTGTTGGCCGCAACCATTATTCTGTCAGTGGGAATTCCGTATTCACCTTTGAACGAAGCTCTCTGTCCCAACGCATGAACTCCTGCGTCGGTACGGCTTGTCCCGTTAAGTGTCACCGGCTTTCCGCACACTTTTGACAACGCCGCCTCCAGTTCACCCTGCACGGTTCTTACTCCCGGCTGTCTTTGCCACCCATAAAAATCGCTTCCGTCATATTCTATTGTAAGTAAAAAATTTCTTTCCATAGACGATTTATGCTTTAGGCAAAATTATCTGTTTATTCTCTTTGGATTCTCTGTATAAAGTAAACTTTCTGCCGATTGCCTGCACAAACTCTGCGCCGAGAGGTTCAAGCAGGTCATTTGCAACCTCTTTCGGAGTGAGAAGACATCCTTCTTGCAGCTTAACTTTTATCAGTTCCCTTGCCTCAAGGCAATCGTCAATTTCCTTAATCACATTTTCCGTAACGCCTGCCTTGCCTATATATACCACCGGGTCAAGGCTATGAGCCATGGATTTTAAAAAACTTCTCTGTTTGCTCGTTATCATCTTTTTACCTTTCCTACAAATATACCATAATATTATACCCTATTTCATGCAAAATGACCAGACAAATCGCAGCAGATACCGCTATATAAGGTACAAGCGGCCGTTCTTCACCCGGTTTTATGCGTTTTCTTGCTGCCAGATATGCGATATGGCCAACGCTTAAAAAAACCGAAAGGACAAACACGCATAAAATTCCTTTTACGCCCATGCATAGACCCAGGGCCCCGAAGACTTTTATGTCGCCTCCGCCCAGTGAATCTCTCTTGTATATCAGCTTTCCCAAAAGCCCTATGGTCAGCATTATTGCAAATCCCACGAGCCCTCCCCATATACCTTCAAAAGGGCCTCCCTCGTGGTGGGGAACAAATCCGACGGCTGCAACCATAAGCAGGATTACAAACTGGTCGGGCACTATCATATATTTTATATCGGCGATAGCCATTTCCATGAGAATCCAGCATGTCATCAGGGCGATGAGGGCATATGCCGGGTTTTCAAATCCAAGCTTTATCGCAGCCAACACATAAAGGCACGAAAAGCAGTATTTCCAAGGAGTGCTTTTTATTCTCTGATATGTGGAATGCAAAAGCTCTTCGTCAGGTTCTTTGCCGTAGTCACACAGCCATTTCCCGGGAATCCTATTGAAAACCCACACAGCGCTGTTGCCCAATATAATCCCCGATAATATGGCAACGACGCAAATTATAATTGCTTTAGCATATTCTGCAATCATATCTCATTCCTTTCACTTTCCCTTTGCATAAACATTGTATCACATTATCCGGGATTCTCCTACATAAAAAGGAGCTGTCGCACAGCCAACTTAAAAATCGGCTGTGTAAAGCCGGCGGCGAGCAGGTTAGTGAGCGGCGAAATTGCCGTAAACCTTAAATTTTCTTTGAATTGCGGCATTTTGACTGGGGTGATAAGGTTCAAATTGCCGCAAAGTTCGCAATTTCTTTTAAATACGGCATTTTATAAGCCGTAAAAAGGGTAAAAATGCCGTAAATTTGAAATTTTTCTTGGTTTCCGGCCTTTTGGAGGGAAGTAAGATAGCAAAAGTGCCGCAAATGAGAGATTTTCTCAAATTTGCGGCACTTTACAATTCAGACGGTTGCGGAGACACCATTTCAGTAACTTTAACATTATTGTGTGATTTCACAGAATCGTGTTATATGGCGCAGTCGCTCCGTCCTACTTTTCAGTTAAACTTCAGATGAAATTTTTATTTTGAAGGCACAAACGGAACTATTGCTCCCGCTACGGTGCTTATAGGCATGGTCTGCAATACGACTTTGCCCGGTCCCGTAACTACGGTGTTAAATATACCTTCTCCGCCGAAAAGCATGTTCTTAACGCCCTTTACGGAAACAACATCCATGGTGCAGGTTGAGTCCATCATGGCCAGATATCCGGTGTCTATAACTATCTTCTGGCCAGGTGCCAAATCATACTCAATTGCGTGGCCGTCTATTTCCACAAAAGCCGTACCGTTTCCTGACAGCTTCTGCATTATAAATCCTTCGCCTCCGAAGAATCCGGCTCCTATTTTCTTCTGGAAAAATACAGAAAGAGTTACACTTTCTTCGCTGGCCAGAAATGCGCTTTTCTGAACTATAACCGGTTTTTCGGGCGTTATTTCTATAGGAAGAATCGTACCCGGAAAGCTTGATGCAAATGCAATCATTCCGTCTCCGCCTTCTGCGGTGTAGCGATTCTGAAACAGCGATTCTCCTGAAAACATGCGTCCCAGAGCCTTTCCCACTCCGCCGTTGCTGGTGGTTTCCATTTTCATGTTAGGGCTCATCCAGCTCATGCTTCCTTTTTCGGTTATCATACATTCTCCGTCTTTTACATCACAAATTACTACAGGCAACGGAGTTCCCTCAATTTTATACTGCATACAAATGCTCCTTTCTATTTCCACGAACTTTTTAGTCCCACAATTTCATTAAATACAGGCTCTTGGGCTGTATGAAGTTTAGAATCCGCAACAAAATATCCATGTCTGAAGAACTGGAATCTTTCTCCCGGTTTTGCATCCTTGATAGATGCTTCGCCGTAGGCTTTCAAGACATGTATCGTTTCATCGTTTTTTACCATTTCTCCCTTTTCATCTTCTTTAAGAAGATATTCGTATTGGCGAATGGTTACAGGCACTGCGTTTTTCGCATCGACAAAGTGAATGGTGCCTTTGACCTTACGTCCCTCAAATCCGCTTCCGCTTCTTGTTTCAGGGTCATAAGTACAGTGTATTTCCTTTATGCTTCCGTCTTCGTTTTTTACAAAATCGGTGCATGTTATAAAATAGGCGCCTTTCAGTCTGACTTCATTGCCCGGGAAAAGCCTGAAATACTTCTTTGGAGGTTCTTCCATAAAGTCGGCTCCGTCAATCCACAGTTCCCTTGAAAAAGTAACTTGTCTCGTTCCCATTTCAGGCACCTGTGCATTGTTGTCTATGTCGCACAGTTCCGACTGTCCTTCAGGATAATTTGTAATGATTACCTTTACAGGATTAAATATTACATTGCGGCTTTCCACTTTTCCTTTTAAGTCTTCCCTTACGCAATGTTCAAGCTGTGCAATGTCCACCGTGCTGTTGGATTTTGCAACGCCTATGGTTTCGCAGAAGGTTCTGACCGCTTCCGGAGTATAGCCTCTGCGGCGGATTCCCGCTATGGTCGGCATTCGTGGGTCATCCCAGCCTTCTACCGTTCCGTCTTCCACCATGGCTTTAAGATACCTCTTTGACATAACTGTGTTGGTCAGATTAAGTCTGGCAAATTCTATCTGCTGAGGCGGCTCAGGCCACCAGCCCACTTCTTTAAGAACCCAGTCGTAAAGCGGCCTGTGGTCCTCAAATTCCAATGTGCAAATGGAATGGGTAATTCCTTCTATTGCATCCTCTATCGGATGAGCAAAATCGTACATAGGATAGATGCACCACTTATCTCCCGTATTGTGGTGAGGTGCATGGGCTATTCTGTATATGATAGGGTCTCTCATATTTATGTTAGGCGATGACATGTCGATTTTGGCTCTCAGCACCTTTTCGCCGTCGCCGTATTTGCCCTCTTTCATCTCTTCGAAAAGCTTAAGATTTTCCTCAACGCTTCTGTTTCTGTAAGGGCTTTCCTTGCCCGGCTCTTTGAGGGTTCCTCTGTATTCTTTTATTTGCTCTCCGCTCAAGTCACATACAAAGGCCTTGCCCTTTTTTATAAGCTCAACGGCAGCCTCGTACATCTGGTCAAAATAATCCGACGCCCAGAGTCTTTTATCCCATTGAAATCCCAGCCATTTTACGTCTTCTTCTATGGAATCCACATATTCTACGTCCTCTTTGACAGGGTTGGTATCGTCATATCTTAAATTGCATTTTCCGCCGTATTTGGCAGCTGTCGAAAAGTTAAGGCAAATCGACTTGGCATGACCTATGTGCAAATATCCGTTAGGTTCCGGCGGGAAACGTGTGCATACCTTTTCTCCGTATTTTTTGCTTTCTAAATCTTTTTCAATAATATCATGAATAAAATTATCAGCCATTTTCCTTCCTCCGAATCAATTATACTAAGAATTATATCATTAAGATGTAAAATTATCCAGATGCCGTAATAATTTTTTGTGCAAAAACTATTGTTTTGTAAAAAAATATATAATATATTCATAAATACAGGAGGCAGAACATGAAAAGAAGGTTATACACAGCTTTAGCTTTAATTATATCAACGCTTTTAATTACAGGGTGCGGTCAGGATAATCAAGTTACCGGCACCACCCGCAGCATCATATCCGGCGAAATATTTTCAACAAATCAGCATTTGACTGAGAATGCCTCCGATAAGCTTTTGGCCGCAGCTTCGTCACCTGCAGGCTCCGCTTCAGGTACAGCCAGTGCAAGCACCGATAAAACCATGACGGGACTTCCCGATGTCATAGACACCATAAGCCGGGATAACGGCGGCAGGCTGGTACTTGTCAACAAACTTCATGCCGTTTCTCCGGACTATTATCCTACGGATATGGTTCCCGTGGACGGCTCCTTATCGACCAATCAGGGTCTCTACTTCAAAAGAGAAGCCTATGACGCATATCTCAAGATGTTAGGCGATGCCAAGGAGGCAGGCCTGAGTTTTTGCATATGCTCAACTTACCGTTCTTATGAGCTTCAGAAAACCTTATACAATAATTCTCTTGCAAGAAACGGCGCAGCTTACACTTATACATATTCGGCTTACCCGGGCAGGAGCGAGCACCATACCGGCTGGGCAGTTGACATAACTTCCGCCTCTATGGGCTATGGTCTCAGCCAAAATTTTATCGACTATCCCGAGGGCTTATGGATTAACAATAATTGCAGCGAATACGGATTTATAATACGTTACCCAAAAGGAAAAACCCACATAACGGGATATGCTTACGAGCCTTGGCATCTCCGCTATGTAGGTATTGATGCAGCAAAAGAAATTACGGCAAGGGGAATAACCCTTGAAGAATATTTGGGTGAGGCGTAAGGGCTGTCGATTGTCTTCGACCGGCCGATGTATATACTCCCACTTGCGGTGCGGTATACATATTTTGAGTTTTGGTATACTTTGTACCCAATTTTTGCTCATGTGTATACCACCGGTATACCTTTTCGGCGTTTTCGTATACTTTGTACCCAGGTCCGGCTCGAGAGGTATACTCATACTCAAACGCAACCTCAAGGCCGCACCCTTAACGGCGGTCCTCACGCACAAGAAGCGGCTGCAAACCATGTTTGCAGCCGCTCCCTATTATAAATTAAACAGCGTCATACCGTTTGTGCAGAAAATGTCTTTCTTCTCATCCTCCGTAAAAAAGCCGAGTTCAATTCTGCGGCATTCCAAATCAACCTCAAAGAACGGATAATTACTGCAGAATACAACTTTTCCCGGGGACACGTTTCTGTATATATCCACAAGCCAATCGGCAGCAACTGCGCCGTTGGTTCCCAGATAAAGGTTAGGCGTCTTTCCCATGAAATGCTTCACGTCGGTAAGGGTATATCCGCTCAGGTCCATTTGTCCTGCGTTAAGCATCAGAAATTTTACGCCGGGATACTCGGCTGCAATATCGGCAACCTGAGCCACATGAGATGCCCATACATATCCTGCTTCAATAATCACAGGTTTGTTTTCTTTCTGTGCAAAATCAAGAACGGGTTTTACAACGTCCCTGTTTATCTGAAAAGTTTCCTCCCAGGGATTCAGGTAAACAGCGACAAATTTGGGATTTTTAAACCTTTCCGAAAGCTCCCTGTGAGTTTGTTTTTCATCCCATGGATTTATTCGGACAGCTCCAAAAAATCTGTCGTCATCTTCATTCAATATCTTCTCAATATAATCGTTGGCATCGGATATATTATACGAGAGAGGCTTTTCAGCCGCTATCAATGCCTTTGATATGCCGTTTTGCTTCATCTCCCGCAGGTAATCCTCAATCATAAATGAGGTTCCTTTATATGAAGGTCCCACTTTGGCACATGCGTCAAATCTCATATTTCACATCCTCCAAATCTATCTTAAGTAACTTGGCCGCATTTCTAAAAAATATATTTTCTTCATCCTCTTTGCTCAGCCCTGCCATTTTAACCTTTTCAATTTCGAAGATAGGGTTATCGGTAGGCAAATCGGTTCCGAACAAAACCTTCTCAGAGCCAATTACTTCTACTGCATGTTTTATTGACGATGCAAAAGGCATTTCGCACATGTCTACATAAACATTTTTATATTTTCTTGCAGTATTTATGGCATCTTCCCTGTGATAAAAGCCACCCATATGGGCCAAAATTATCTTCGCATCGGGGCAAGCCTCTGCGGCTTCTGCAATCTGCAGAGGAAGCGTCAGACATTCATCAGAGCAGTGGAACAAAACGGGTATATCGTATTCCACAGCCTTTCTCAATATTTTGAGGGTAGGCTCGGTAAAAGGATGCATGGCGTAGGAAGTAGAATGAAACTTAATTCCCTTGAAACCGTATTTCTTTACGGCAACATCCACTGCTTCTTCCGTCTGTTCTACAAATCTCGGATTCATTCTGAGAAAAGGAATGAACCTTCCGGGATATTGATTGCAGTGGTTATAAAGCTGTTCCATGGCTGCCATGTTGGGGCCCGGATAATTTACATATGTACTTACAACCGCCATATCAATATTTGCCATATCCAAATATTTGATTACTTTTTCAGGCGGATCGTTCCACCCTCTGGCAAGGAAAACATCCATATGTGCATGAGCATCAATTATCATTTAATCACCTCTTTTTAACTTTACAGAATCATCAGCAATCCGCCTACAACCACTCCCATGCCTATTGCAACGGTAGCGCAGTAGCCCATTACATCTTTGATTTCCAGTTTTGCAACCGCAAGCACCGGAATAGCCCAGAACGGCTGGAGCAAGTTGGTCCATACATCGCCCCATGCAAGTGACATGGCAACTTTGGCAGGCTCTACTCCCAGTTCCAGACCGGCTGCCACCATGATAGGTCCCTGAACAGCCCATTGTGAGCCGCCGCCCGGTATCATAAAGTTAATCAGGCCGGCAGACAGGAATGTAAACAGCGGGAAGGTCTCTGCCGTCGACATTTCGATAAATCCGTTGGCAATCATGTCGGTTATTCCGGCAGATTTCATCATTCCCATGATGCTTGCATAAATAGGGAACTGAAGCGCAATGCCGGCACAGCTTATCATGGATTCCTTAACCGCATCGGAATATTTTTTAGGAGTTCCGTATACGAGCATTCCCAGTATGAAGAACAAGATGATTACTGTTTCGATGTTTAAGTTGGCTCCGTTGTTGATAACATACTTAACAAAGTACAGAAGTCCTATAGCCACTACAAGTCCGGTGAGAATTTTGCTACTGTTGAGCTTCTCGCTGAAAGTCATATCTTTTCTGTCTTTCTTAATTTCGACGATTTCTTTTTCTTCGAAAAGAGCAGGGTCTGCTTCTATGATAAGATCCGTAGTTTTCGGCGCCATCGCTGCATACATTGCAATGCAAACGGCAAAAGAGCAAACCGTTATGATAATGTTCCATGAGCTGAACAAAGTTTGGCTCAACGGAATAACTCCGATTTCTGCTTCTAAGAAATGTCCTTCGGTAGCCACAAGAAGCGGAATACCTGACGACAATCCGAGCAAAGTGTTGTTTGCGCCGTAGGCTACGGCAACCAACAGAGGAAAGTGCATTCCCCGCTTAACGTGCGCAATCTCTTTGGCGATTATTGCTCCGCCGATAAGTCCGAGACCCCAGTTAAAGTAGCATAATGCGAAAGTGCAAGCATAGAGCAGGATGATTGCCTGCACATTGTTATTGGGGATTCTCGCTATGGTTCTTAATCCTCTCTTTACAATGTTTGAGCTTGCCAGCGCATGGCCCGTGAACATTACCATTATCATCTGCAAGGTAAACGGAAGCATGCTGAAAAAGCCTGTTGCCCAGTGGTCCAGCATCTGACCGAAAGACTGTCCCCCTACAATCATTCCCACGGCAAATATTACTACAGCAAAGCATAACGCAACTGTAAACGCATCAGGCAAATATTTTTTTACTAAGTTTACAAAGAACTGTGTTATCTTTCTAATCATACGAATATCTCCTCTCATGGATTATTTAATCAGATTTTCCAAACCCCTTTTTATATTGTAATTACAATACGAGCTTAACCAATGCGTAAAGAACGGTCGGACATACAAGACATCCAAGCCCCGTAAAAAAGGTGGCTGTCATTGCTCCATATGGCACAAGCTTCGGGTCTGCTGCCGCAAGACCTGCCGCAGTCCCGCTGGTCGTACCCATTAACCCACCGTATACCATGGCGGCCTTTGGATTATCAAGACCTATTCTTTTTGCTACTATCGGAGTGATAATCATTACGGCAATGGATTTTACAACCCCTGCGGCAATGGATATGGCAATCGCCTGAGAGCTTACCTTTAAGGCGGTTCCCGTAACCGGCCCTACTACAAAGGTTACCGTTCCCGCTCCTATTACGGTCACACTTTCAGCATCCGTATAGCCGAAGGCTAAGGCAATAACCGCTCCGCAAACAAAAGATATAATCACGCCCATAAACAGGGCCTTTACTCCCGCAATTCCGCATTTGGCAATTTCTTTTAAATCTGCTCCGAAGGCGGTGGAAACTATGGCAAAATCTCTCATCATTGAGCCGCCCATTACGCCGACTCCCGTAAACATGGCTATATCCGCCACGCCTTTCGTTCCTCCTGTAAAAATTCCTGCAACATATGCGGCAGCAAGTCCAAGCAAAACCGCAAGAGCAGAGGCGTGTAACCGCCCTTTAAAAGCCTTTTTCGATAAAAAGTCTGATATCAACATGATTGCAACCACAAATATGATAGTGGTTGAAATGCTGTTACTTGCTAAAAATGCGCTGATTTTTTCTGTTATTGTACTCATTCATTCACGCTCCCCTTTCTGCAAAAAACCGGCACAAGCATCAGCCCTATAAGACATGCTGCTACTCCCGCCAAAATTGCAATCATCCCTTGGGATATTGCCTGTACGACATTCTGAGATGCCGTCATGGCAACAACAACGGGTATATACATCTTATTGCAGAAGTTGATTCCGGCTTCTGATGATTTTCCAAGCTTGCCCTTCTTTTTCATGGCGTTTGTAAGCAATATTAAAAATAACATCGAAAAGCCAACTCCGCCTACATTTGTATCTAAACCTGCCAATACGCCAAGCAATTCTCCGAGACCCTGTCCCAAAATGACGCACAGCGATACTGTTCCAACTCCGTATATCATTTATTTTCCTCCTGTTAAAGAGCTTTATTTATAAGAAAATGCACTAATAATTCGGTTCTGTCCGCAAGGCTTTCAATCAAGGCATATTCTTCTTTTGAATGACTGTTTTCACCGCTCACTCCCATTGCACACAGCACCGGAATCCCTGCCATTTGCAGGTATGCGGCATCAGATGCCCCTCCTCGCTTATGTCCGCCGGGAATTCTGTGCCCTATAGCCTCAGCCGTCATCTTTATTTCTTCATAAAAAGCAAGTTCTCTTTCTGTGCATTCAAATGGCATTATCGCTTCCTGAAAATCTAAATTTGTTTCTGTTCCCTCTATGTAATTTCTGCTGCAAATATCTTCTATTCTGTTTTTTAATTGCCGATATTGGTCGTAACTTGAAAATCTTAAATCTGCCTTAACTTTGCAGTAATCGGGAATTACATTGCTTGCCGTACCGCCCGAAATCGTATTGACGCTGACAGATATGCCTTCCTTTAAATCGGTCAGCTTTTCCATTTCACATATCTTTCTGCAAGCTTCTATTATCGCATTTTTTCCTTTTTCAAACGCATTGCCCGGGTGGCTTCGCACGCCCTTTACCTCAATCTCTGCAATGGCGGTTCCTTTTCGGCCCACACACACGTCGTTGTTCATAAACCCCGTTTCCATGTTGAAAGCCAAAGCCCCTCCTTTTGCTTCATCAGTAATGAGCTGTGCCGCTGAGCTCTCCGCATGTCCGATTTCTTCGTCACCTACAAATATGATTTTAAGGGGAACATCCTTATTCAGCTCTTTTAAAATTCTCGAAACAAACAGAGCAATTATTATGCCGCCTTTCATGTCAAGTGCTCCCGGCCCGTGCAGCTTTTCTCCTTCGGTCATCTCTACAGAGCTCCATTCTTCACATTTGAAGACCGTATCATAATGTCCCGAGAAGATTACCGGCCTGCTGTTCTTAGCGCAGTCTCGAACTCCTATCAGTGCTAAAGGTTTATCCTCTCCTGTTTCTTTGAGTTCACAGTTAAAGCCCTCTTCTTCAAAAAGCGCCTTAAGATATTCTGCCGCACCGTCCATTCTGTTTTTTTCTATGGCTGAGCCGTACTTCTCTATAAGAGAAATCCATTTTTGCAGCATCTCGCCTTTATGTTTATTTATCAACTGATTCACATTCATTTTTGTCTCCGTCACTATCATCTTTTCTTGTTTTTTTCATTTTAGCATTGACAATAAAAAAACATCCACTATATAATAAGCAATAAACTTATAACATGAATGTTATATATAGGAGGTCGTCATGAACTTATCTCAGCTCAGAATCTTTAAGGTCGTTGCCGAGCTGCAAAACATCTCTAAAGCATCGGAAGCCTTATACATTGCCCAACCCTCCATAAGCCGCACAATATCTTCCCTCGAAAAGGAACTGAACGTGGCGCTGTTTGAAAGGAGGGGGCGAAATATATATTTGAATAACAACGGTATGATTCTATTGAAATACACCAATGAAATTCTAAGTTCTTTTGACCGTCTTAAATTTGAATTAAACGAAGCCAGCTTTGACTCTCTTTCCGAGATGCCTATAAACTTCTATGCTGCGTCCCGTGTAATACCGCATCTGGCCAGAGAGCTTCACAAGCAATATCCCAACATAAAATTTCAGCTCTACAGACAGCCTGCCAATCAGTTTGAACAGGGCAACAGAGGACGCATGGCGATATATGCCGATACAAAAGAAAGTTCTTCGGAAAACACCACTCTTTTGCTGAAAGAAAAAATCATGGCGGTCATTCCGACTTCCAATCCTCTGTCCAAAAAGAAGAGCATATCTCTTTCGGATCTTAAAAATCAAAAACTGCTCTGCGCCACTAAGGACATAAGTATAAGAATGAACATGGATTATTATTTTAAACGTGCAGATATAAAACCCGATATAAGTATAGAATGCGCCGACCCTTCGGCTGTGCTGGACCTGATTTTATCGGGAATTGAAATTTCTTTCGTTCCGCAATATTCATGGGGAAAAATCAGTCTACCCGACAATCTGGTTATGAGAAATATTTCGGAGCCCGAATGTGTAAGGTATCTGTATTTGACATGGGGACACGGCAAACGTGAAAAGCCGTCCAATGTCTCTCGTATGGAATCCATTCTGATTGATTTTTTCGACGAGATAAAATCGCATAATAACGATTTATATGATTGAGATGAGGGGTGAGGTTGAGGTTCGCGGTATACATATTTTGAGTTTTGGTATACTTTGTACCCGTTTTTTGCTCATGTGTATACCGCCGGTATACCTTTGCGGCATTTTCGTATACTTTGTACCCCGGTTTGGCTCAAAAGGTATACTCAAACTCAAACGCAAGCCCATACTCAAACTCAAACGCAAGCTCAAAACCGCACCCCTTTGTGGCGACACTCACACATAAAAAAACAGCTACAGTTTTACCTGTAGCTGTTTTGGGTTTTAAATTTGATTATCTCTCTACGATGAGTGCAGTTCCCATACCGCCGCCTATGCATAATGTAGCCAGACCGTATTTTGAATCTCTCTTCATCATTTCGTAAATAAGAGTGATAAGTATTCTGCATCCGGATGCTCCGATTGGATGTCCGATAGCGATAGCTCCACCGTTTACGTTAGTCTTTTCAGGATCTAAGTTCAGGTCTTTTCTTACTGCCAGTGACTGTGCTGCAAATGCTTCGTTAGCTTCTACCAAGTCCATATCTTCTATGGTCAGACCTGCTTTTTCCAGTGCTTTCTTTGAAGCAGGGATAGGACCAACACCCATGATTGACGGGTCAACGCCTGCGGAAGCATAAGACTTGATTGTGCAGAGAGGCTTAATTCCCAGTTCATCAGCCTTTTCCTTTGACATTACAACTACAGCAGCGCCTGCATCGTTGATACCTGAAGCGTTAGCAGCAGTTACGATACCGTCTTTCTTGAAAGCAGGTTTTAACTTAGCAACCTTTTCCATAGTAGTTCCGAATTTAGGGAATTCGTCAGTATCGAATACGATAGGATCACCCTTTCTCTGAGGAATTTCTACAGGAACGATTTCATCCTTGAACTTTCCGGCTTTGATTGCTGCTTCTGCTCTGTTCTGAGAAATTACTGAGAATTCATCTAACTGTTCTCTTGTAATGCCCCACTGTTCTGCAACGTTTTCAGCAGTGATACCCATGTGGTATCCGTTGAATGCGTCCCAAAGACCGTCATTTACCATCATATCAACAGCCTGAACGTTATTCATTCTTGCTCCCCATCTTGCTGAAGGCATTGCATATGCTGTAGCTGACATGTTTTCTGCTCCGCCTGCAACGATGATGTCTGCATCGCCGGCTTTAATAATCTGAGCAGCCAGTTCAACGGCTCTGAGTCCGGAACCGCAAACCTTGTTAATTGTCATAGCAGGAGTTTCGATAGGAAGACCTGCATCCAATGTCATCTGTCTTGCTACGTTCTGTCCCAATGCGCCCTGAAGTACAGCTCCCATTATAACTTCATCAACCAGTTCAGGTTTGATTCCTGCTCTCTCTACAGCGCCCTTAATAGCGATTGCGCCGAGCTTTCTTGTAGGGATTCCTTTTAATGAACCGCCGAAGCTTCCTATAGGTGTTCTTGCTGCACTTACGATAACAACTTCTCTCATTCTAATCATATCCTCCTTAGATTTCTTTGTACATATTAACAACCAATACATCTTGTATACAATATTATTTAAACATAACACGAGGAAAAAATCAAGACTTTTTTGATAAAAAATTAACAAAAATTATCTATTTTTTTCAATCGTAATATAGTTATTTTACCACAATATTTTAAAGTCGCAAACCCCTTGTGCAAAAATATTAAAATTAACAATCTTTTGCTCATTTAAACACTACGGTGTATTTTTCCGCCAACTTTATCGGTTTGTATGAAAGCTTTGTTTTTCTTAAATTTTCAAGCCCCATATCCTCCTCACGATTTACGTAAACCGTTTCCTCGGGCAATCGCTTGCAGAATTCATTGTTTATAACCTGATACAGTCCTCTTATTCTGTCATCAGCCTTTTCCACATGAACGATTACAGTCTCTTTGCTGTTTGTCCTGGCAAACTCGCCGAGAGTCACCGCTTCTATCTTTCCGTTGATTCTTATTACCCCTGTCAAAAGACCCTTTCCGACAAAAGTCAAAAGCTCCTCTATCGCCTCTGTTTCCAGCTCAAGAATCTCTTTCCATTCTTCGGGAGTCTCTCCCAGCTTGTACTCGTTCTTGCTTCTGATATATGCCATAATTTCGGATACTGTTTCTTTGGTGGCCTCTTCGTAGGTAAAATCATAATTACGCAGGAAGTAGTTCAAATGGTTTTTCTTTTGGTGAAGTTTACGCCCTCTTAAACTGATTAAATCGTCTTTGAGATAGATATAGTCATCGTCGTCACGGGTATGTTCAATATCTGCCCCGTCTCCGTAAGCCTCCTTTAAAATGGGCAGCAAAGACTCTGGTATAAGGCTCATCTCAAAGGCCTGTCCCTTTTCTTCAAAAATTTTCTTTGCTTCTTCTATGGTTTCCCTTATCTTTTTCGGTTCATATCGGCCGTCTTTTGTAAGGGGAAAGGACATAAAATATTCTTCCTCTTCTGTTTCAAGGGTTCCCAGTCCTGCAATACAGAGATAATCTCCTATTACCTGCCAGCTCAGCTTGTGCGTGTTTCTCCATATATAATTGGCAATAAACGTATGGCTTGATGATTGATAATCATATCCGTCAAAAAAGCTGTTCAGCAATTCAATGTCTTTTTCAGTCAGGTTGTTAAAATCATTCTCAAATATCATATCTATTTTACGATTGCGGAAATTTCCTTAAATTCCGCTGCCTTGGCTCCTCCTAAAATTTCATATAAGATGCTTTCTGCAGATGTAATCATTACGCCTGCCGCCGAAAGACGCATCACGGACAATCTATGATTTTCTTCATCCCTTGAGCGTGCGCAGTCCGCTGCAAGAACCACTTTATATCCTGCTTCCAGCAAATCCAATGCAGTTTGCTCCACGCATATATGAGTTTCTATACCGGTAAGGATTACGGTATTTCTGTTTGTCGCTTTCAATGCTTTGCAAAATTCTTCGTTTCTGTATGCGCTGAAAGATGTTTTATCTATGGCCTCAAAGTCTCCCAGTGCCGAAGTCACCGGCTCAGTCGTCTGTCCGAGACCTTTTGCATACTGCGTTGTAACTATCTTCGGGATGCCAAATACGTTAAGTCCCCTTGCAAGCTTAATTATGTTTTTCTCAAGTTTTTCCTTGTCGTACATGGCAGGAAGTAGTTTTTCCTGAAAGTCTATTGCCACAAAAACCACGTCATCTCTGTTCAGTCTCACTATATTTTTCATATTTCAATCTCCCATTTTTCCATTTCCTTGATGCCCTGATAGTCGTTCAAATCGTAGCGCAGCGCCGATATGGTAGCGTAGCCCTCTCTTATAAGCTTCACATCTATATCGTTTACCTGACTTTCAGCGACTGACGGTGTTCCCGTATACTTATATGTCACCTCTGTACCCTTGCGCGCGATTTCTTCAAACCATTCGTCGTATTCTACAGAGCCCAGCCTGGCGACCTTTAAGCCCTTAATATTTTCCATTGGAATGTCCGGCGTGTTGATGCTGATAACTCCCAGTTTGCCTTTATATTCAAGAGCTTTGGGCAGCACCTCCACCGCCAGCTTGCACGCGCCTTCAAAGTGTGTTGCCTCGTGGCTGTTTACGGATACCGCAACTGCGGGAATTCCGTCCATCATTCCTTCGGCGGCAGCGGAAACCGTGCCCGAATACATGGTGTCCGTTCCCAGATTTGCTCCATGGTTGATTCCGGCATACACTATATCAATATGTATTCCCTGTTTCTTTAAGAGGTCTATTCCCAGCTTGACGCAGTCAGCGGGAGTTCCGTCACACTCGAAAGCCATTTTGGCATTTTCAAACTCCACCTCTTTGACTTTTATTTCTCCATGAATGCTTAAGGCATGGCTGCTTGCGCTTCGCTGGGTATGGGGCGCTATTACGTACACATCACCGCACCGGCTCAAAGCCTTTGCTAATGCTTTAATGCCCTGCGCTCCTATTCCGTCGTCATTTGAAATCAATATATTCATTATTTTATTTCCATAACCTTTCCTATGCTGTCATTTATCACCAAATCCGCTTTGCTGTCATACGGAGTTGCCTGTTTATTTATCAATACTAAATTATTCCCCCTAAAATACCTTATTAAACCTGCCGCAGGATAAACGACAAGAGAAGTTCCTCCGATAATCAAAGTATCCGCCCTTTCTATTGCATTTATAGCGCCTATCATGCAGGATTCGTCCAGAGGTTCTTCATAGAGCACAACGTCAGGCTTAACAATTCCGCCGCACTCGTGACAGCGAGGGATTCCGTCCTTGCAGTTTGCCTCATCCATAACATATTCAACATCATAGAATTTGCCGCAATCCATGCAATAATTCCGCAATACACTGCCATGAAGTTCAAAAACATTTTTGCTTCCGGCTTTCTGATGCAGTCCGTCTATGTTCTGGGTTACGACCGCCTTGAGTTTTCCCTGATTTTCCAAATAGGCAAGAGCTTTGTGAGCCTTGTTGGGCTGAGCTTCTAAGTATATCAGATTATTTTTGTAATAATCAAAGAAAGTTTTGGTATGCCTCATAAAAAATGTATGTGAAAGCATTTCTTCCGGGGAGTAGCCGTACTGCTTCTGTGCGCTGTAGAGGCCTTTTTCCGAGCGAAAATCGGGTATATCACTTTCGGTGGAAACTCCCGCACCGCCAAAAAATACTATAGAGTCGGAACTGTCAATCACCTTTTTTAATCTTTCGTCCATGTTTCCTCCTTCTTTCTCCTTGCGGCAACGCCGTTACAATTTGTTTGCGTTCATTATACCACTTATGGTAAAATTTTGGTAGAACTTTAGGGAGGATTGAGATATGAATAATAAAAAAGAAAAGGTTGCTCTGGTTCTAAGCGGAGGCGGTTCCCGAGGGGCATACGAAGCCGGCGCATGGCAGGCACTCACTGAGCTTGGCATAGACATCGACATAGTAACCGGGACTTCCGTGGGCTCCATAAACGGCGCTATGGTATGCCAAGGGGATTTGGAACTCACCATTGACCTTTGGAAAGAAACCGAAACTCACATGATATTTGATGTTCCGGAGGGAAGCCAAACGATAGATTACGCTAAAGAAATCGTCTTAAATAAAGGCGCAGGAACCACCGGTTTAATGGAATTGCTGAGCAAGTACATTGACGAAGAAAAAGTTCGCAACTCGCCGGTGGATTATGGCCTCGTAGTCGTGGAGCTGGCCAATCTCAAGCCTCATTTTCTCTTTAAAGAGGATATTAAAAAAGGTCAGCTTATCGACTATATCCTCGCCAGTTCTTCCGTATTTCCGGCTGTCCACGCATGCCAAATAGACGGCAAAGAATATATCGACGGAGGATATTACGACGTACTTCCTGTTGAAATGGCATTGAACAAAGGCGCTGACAAAATCTTTGCCGTTAAGCTCAACGCTATCGGTGTTTTGCGCCATGAGCCTTTGAAAAACGCCCGTGATTTAACGATTATAGAATCCAAATGGAACCTTGGAAACACCCTGATATTCGATGTGAACAACTCCCGCAGAATAATGAGGCTGGGCTATCTTGATACCATGAAGGCCCTCGGCATTCTTGACGGCGAATACTATGCCTTTGCCAAAAATTCTTTTAGCAAAACCGACACGAAAATGGCAGATGCCTGCGCTCACATCTTTGACATGGAGCCAACCATTTTATATACAAAAGAACAGTTCCTCAAAAAACTGTCTTTCTCCATATCTTCTTTCGGAAAGGATTTTGACGAGGCAATGTCTAATTTTAAAAATCTCGGAAGCAAAATGTTAAATGCAGCCGAGATTATAAAGGACATTAAAAGCATCGCTAACGCCCGTGTGCTCTGTTTTATGATAGCGCAGAATTTAAAAGAAAAAGGCGCTGACAGCATATTTCTCAACCGCGGCATCATAAGGCTGATTCCCGAGCCCATTTTAGCCGCAAGGTTTTTGAATAAGTATGGGTTGATATAAGCCTGCCCTTACGCCTCATCTATCCTATAGGCAAAGAACTTCTTTGCCGGCGTTTTGTACAGAGCCATGGCAAGCACGGTTGCAAGAACCAGACCCACCGTGAACTGAGCTACGTTGAAAGGAGCTCCGAGGAAGCCTGAAAGCAGGTTGCCCGCAAACACTCCGTCAACTACTGCATAGCCTATCACCATCTCGATTCCCGCAATTACCATTCCTACAATTTCTATCAATGGCATATTGCCTAATTTAATATGTTTCTTCTCTTTCTTCGTTGCTGCTTCAATAAAGATTCCCATTATAAACGCCATAAGCGCCTTTATTATCAACGTCCAGATTGAGTACATGGCATAACCGCCCATTATATCGGCCAGCGCCGAACCGAGACCTGCCGCAACGCTTCCGCCCTTCTTTCCAAGAAGCAATACCGACAGAAAAATCATCGAGTCTCCCAGATGAACGTACCCTTGGGTAAAGGGACTTGGAATTCTTATGCTTATAGTCGCTACCAAAACAAGGCATGTCATCAGCGCCGTCAAAACCAACTTGTATGTTTTTTCATTTCTTACCATATCAATACTCCCTTTTGCGTTATTGCTTTTTTGTTATCATGGTATTATAATACTACTAAAATGTAATCTGTAAAATATGCAAATACAATTATTTTTATAAGTACAGTTAGGAGGAACTTCCTTATGCGTCCGATTATTTTAGATTTTTCTGACAGTTCATCAGATTCTTTATACATACAGTTATATCGCAGTGTCAGAGATGACATACTTTCCGGTCAAATTAAGGGAGGAGAAAAACTTCCTTCCCTGAGAGTTCTGTCAAAAAATCTCAATATAAGCATAACTACAACTCAGCTTGCATATAACCAGCTCCTGGTTGAAGGCTACATAATAAGCAAACCTCAATCCGGCTATTATGCAGCGCAGGTTTCGGCCTCAAAGTACGATTTGCCGGTCATGAAACCATATGATTTCACATCGGATGAGGCTTTTCACTTGGAAGACAATCCTTTCATATGCGACGGAGACTGTTTTGATTTCAACAAATGGAAAAAATGCAGTTCAAAAGTTTTTAACGATTATTCCGACCTTCTCCTCTTTGAAAGCGACACTCAAGGAGAATCCGCCCTGCGTTTTGAAATATCAAAATATGTATATTCTTCGAGAGGTGTAACCTGCACACCGGAACAGATAGTTATCGGCGCAGGTACTCAGCAGATTACAGGCCACCTCTGCCGTATACTTTCCAAGATGAACATAAATCATGTTTCGCTTGAAAGCCCCGGTTACCTGCCTGTACACAGCATGTTCTGCGATAGCGGTTTTGCCATTTCCCACATACCTGTAGACAAAGAAGGAATCGACATTTCAAAACTTCCCATAAACATATCATCCGCCGTGTATGTGAGCCCTTCCAACCAGTTCCCTACCGGTGCGGTCATGCCTGTAGGCAAGCGAAGCAAGCTTCTCGATTGGGCGGCAGATAACGACAGCATAATCATAGAGGACGATTATGACAGCGAGCTTCGCTATTTCGGAAGACCCGTTCCCGCTCTGCAAAGTCTGGACAAGAACAGCAGGGTTGTCTATCTGGGTTCCTTTTCTTCAACATTGTTTCCGGCAGTAAAGATTTCATACATGGTTCTGCCGCAGCCTATGGTGGAAATCTTTGAGCAGATTAAAGGGCAGTACACCCAGACATGTTCCAAAGCCGAACAGCTTACCCTGGCTCTTTTTATGGAAAAGGGATATTATTACACAGGAATCCGCAAGCTGAGAAGCCTTTACGCTCAAAAACTTGCAATTACCCTTCAAACTTTTGATGTCTTTGGCGGCGATAACATCATTCCAATAGATACTCAGTCCGGCATAAACCTGATAATTAAAATAAAAACAAAAAAAACTGCCGACAGGCTTTGCGAAGAAGCAAAGTCCATCGGCTTGCAGATGATACCTCTTTCGGAACTGACCGAGCAGGAAACCACCGCTCTGATATTTTATTACAGCAAACTTCCCATAAACAGAATAGAGTCTCTGATTAAGAATCTGCTGCAGATATGGGATGCCTAATTGGTGTTAAAATTAAGTTCATCATCCGATAAGTGCACTTTGCCTTCAGCAGTGACAAAGACAGCTTCCACTCCGTCCATGCCTTGTATGAGTTTAAGTCCGTCATCAAGGCCAAGAGCAAGGCATGCGGTGCTGAGGCCGTCACAGTCAACGGAATGGCCCTTTCCGCCGATGACGGTAACTGACAGCAAATCCGTATCCTTAGGATAGCCCGTCCTTGGGTCAAGTACATGATGATATTTCTTTCCGTCTATTTCAAAATATCTTTCATAGGTTCCTGACGTTACCAGAGTTTTGTCTCTGCAAGGAATGGTCCCCAGCAATTGGCTTCTGCCGAAGGCGGGGTCGGCTATGCCTATGACAAACTCGCTTCCGCTGCCGTCCTCAAGGCTTTTGCCCTTTTCACCTATGGTAACTATATTGCCGCCCAAATCCACCACGGCGCTTGTCACTCCCTGTTCCTCAAGATATTGGGCAACCTTGTCTGCAATATAGCCTTTTGCTATTCCGCCCAGGTCTATCTCCGCTTCGCTGTCCAAAAGCCTTACAGTATTGCCTTCTACTTCTATTTTTGTATAGTCCACATGGGAAACTGCTTCAGCAAGTTCATTTTCATCAGGCAGCGTACCCGCTTTCTTTCCCTCTTCGTCCTCCTCATGAAAGTTCCACAAATCGCTTACTCTGCCTATGGTTATATCGAAAGCGCCTCCTGAAAGGTCGCCAAATTCCATACCCTTTTTTATCACTCGGACGGTTTCCTCATCGACCGTCACCGCTTTCCCGCCGGCATGATTTATATTATAAATATCGCTTCCCTCAATGGTTCTGCTCAGTTTCTTTTCATATCTGTCGCATATCTTAAAAGCCTCCGTAATCTTGAGCAGAGCTTCCTTTTCTTTCTCTTCGTCGCTCATTCCCTCGGTGCCCTCCATGGAATAAACGGTAATCCGGCACACAGTGTCCAAATAAAATCCTGTTTTTTCGATTCCCTGATTATTCTCTTGGGCATTACATCCAAGCTGTGGTATAATAAGTATTGTCAACATCAACAATATTGTAAAAAACTTTTTCATAAAGTTCCCCTTTCTCATAGGAGTTTGTTATGATTAAAAAAGCAGATATTGCTCTGTTCCTTATAATTTTAATATTCGGTATCATCATTTCCTTCGTCTCTCTTTTCGGAAATTCCGAGGGTGACAAAGTTAAAATTGCTGTTGACGGCCAATTGTTTGGCGTTTACGATATAAATACCGACCAAACCATTGAGGTGGAACAGAACAATCATATAAATCATATTACCATAAAAGACGGTATGGTTTCAATGTCTTATTCGGATTGCGCAAATCAGGTGTGCGTACATTCAGAGGCCATTTCCATGACAAAAGATTCCATAGTCTGCCTGCCCAATAAGGTCATGATAGAAATCATTGCAGAAAATCAAGGAGGTGATGTGGATGTCATCTCAGGATAAAAAAAACAGCTATGCGCTGCGAACCAAACGTCTTGCCTTAAGCGCTATTCTGGCTGCTCTTGCAATGATTCTCTCTTATATAGAAGCCCTGATTCCCATGCCCGTACCCGTACCGGGAATTAAACTTGGCCTTGCCAATCTGATAGTAATCATCGCCATATATAAGCTGGGATTTAAGTACGCCTTTACAATCAACTGCGTCCGCATTCTTACTGCCGGATTGCTGTTTACGGGGGTTTTCGGAGTGATTTATTCCTTTGCAGGTGGTGTCTTAAGCATAGTTGTGATGTACCTTCTCTACAGGACGGATTTGTTCAGCATGGTGGGCATAAGCATGGCCGGAGGAGTCGCTCACAATCTTGGGCAGATTATTACTGCGTGTTTTATCATGTCCAATATCAGGCTTATGGGATATTTCCCGGTTTTATTGTTTGCAGGTATGATAAGCGGCATTCTCATAGGCATCGTCGCTTGGCTTGTCTATGGCAGATTGCCCCATTTAAAGGTGTGAAAAAATGAAGATTAAAGAAATAAAAGCTATATATTTCAGTCCTACAGGAACCACCCGTAAGGTAGTAAAGACCGTTGCAGATGAACTTTCAAAGAAGCTCGATGTAAAAGCCGGTGAATACGATTTTACGCTGCCCGGCGCACGGCTTGGCTTTGCCGACGTGGAGTCCGACTCCCTTGTGGTGTTCGGCGTACCTACATACGCCGGAAGAGTTCCCAATGTTCTTCTTAAATATTTAAGCACAATACAGGGCAATAGAGCCCCTGCGGTGGCAGCGGTTACTTTCGGCAACCGCAACTTTGACAATTCTTTAATAGAGCTGCGTGATATTTTAGAAAATGCAGGCTTCCATACCATAGGAGCTTTGGCGGCTTCCTGCGAGCATTCCTTTTCATACTCCCTCGGCGCAGGCAGACCTGACGCCTGCGATCTTGGAGAACTGAAGGGCTTTGCAGAAAAGCTTGCGCTTAAGATAGTCGGAATGGCAGATGTACCAAAGCCCATATCAGTCCCCGGAATACCCGGCTCTTACGGAGGATATTATAAACCGCAGGATAGCTGCGGTACTCATATAGATATAAGAAAGGTAACGCCAAAGGTATCCGAAGCATGTACCAAGTGCGGTATATGTGCCGCAGTTTGTCCCATGGGTTCAATTTCGCCTGAAGATGTGCGCCTTATGCAGGGAATCTGCATCAAATGCGGCGCATGTTTTAAGAGATGTCCTGCCTCCGCCAGATATTTTGATGATGCAGGGTATCTGTATCACAAATCAGAGCTGGAGAAAATGTATAAGAGAAGAGCATGCAACAGCTTTTTCTTATAACATTTCACTGCTTATTTTTTTCTGAAAGCTGCAATTATAACCCTGCTTGCGCCATAGGTGTCTTTCCATATCTGCTCTTTGCACACCCTGTCGCCCAGCTCGTTATACCAGCCGTCAAACTCATATTCATCCTCTGCAGCCGCTTCATATTGCTGCAGTCCTTCGTCTATTTTAAGTCCGACATATCCGCCTTTTGTCGCTTCAAGCTCCAAAGGAAATCTGCCTTCGCATCCCGGTGCAAGGGCTCTTATATATTTTAACGGATTTCCGGTGCAATCGACTTTTTCGAGTTTTTTATTGTTTCCCAAATCAAGCTCGCTCAGACGATTGTTCTGAACATATATTTCAGTCAAATCTTCACCCCTTGAAACATCAAGCTTCTCAAGCTTTCCGTCTCTCATGTCAAATATCTCTTGCTTTACTTCTCCCATAGCAACCTCCTTTTAAATGCAATAAAAAGGAGACGTATTCCTAATGAAGCGCCTCCTTCAAAGTTTTTTTGATTAAGCTAAACAAACATTTACCGCTCTCATTTTTTCGCTGTTTTTCGGATCAGCTTCAACATCAAAAGTAACCTTTTGGCCCTCGGATAAAGTTTTATATCCTTCTACCTGGATTGCAGAAAAATGTACAAACACATCTCCGCTTCCGTCATCATTGGAAATAAAGCCAAAGCCTTTTTCCGAGTTAAACCATTTTACAGTACCATTGTTCATCTGGGTACCTCCATCTTGTCTAAATTCAGTACCCACATAACCACGAGCCCTTTATAATGAATACTTACTTGTATTATTGCACATGGTTGTTAGAAAGTCAACAAAAAACAGGCTTTATAATAAATGTTGAGTTGGGCGAAAGCAGATTACATTTTTCCGCATTTTTCTTGCCAAGGGTAAAACTGCAACGTTGGCTTTTTGAAAGTCAGCCGCTCAAAAAGCCAACATTTATTCCAATAATTGTAAATTGTCAGGTTTTTTTGGAGCCTTGTTGGCTTTTTGAGCTTCTCCCTCTGAAATTGGCCTACAAAAAAGGATAAAACTGTAGGCCAAATTTGTGTCCTAACGAAAAACAGCCAACACAGCCCCGTCGTAGCATCGAGTGAGCAGGTATTATATAAACCTATGTTGGCTGATTTTCGGTTTCTTTAGAATTCAGCCAACATTTATTCCAATAAATGTAAATTTCTCACCGGATATTCTTCCACCTTTTCCCATATGTTGTCGCTACGGCTGAAATCCGGAAATCTGCCAACCGTTTCCGGCAATAAAAGTAAAAGAGGCTGTCGCATAATCGATTGAAAAGTCGGCCGTGCTAAGTTGTCGATGATACGTTCCGCGAGCCTGTCGGCTGGCGGACGGCGAGGTAGCAATCAGCGAGACTGCCGTAAATCTTAATTTTTCTTTGAATTGCGGCATTTTGACAGAGGCGATAGGGTTCAACTTGCCGTAAAGTTCGCAATTTCTTTCATTTGCGGCATTTTATAAGCTGCAGAAAGGGTAAAACTGCCGTAAATTTTAAATTTTTCTTAATTTCCGGCGTTTTGGCGGGAAATCAGATAGCAAAAATGCCGCAGGATGGAGATCTTCTTAAATTTACGGCATTTTGCAATTAAGACGGTTGCGGTGATGCCATTTCGGAAAGCTTTAACATTATTGCGTGATTTCACAGAATCGCGCTATATGGAACCGCCGCACAGATCGGCTTTTCAGTCGGCTGTGCGGCGGCGCTTTTTTATTCTTATTAGAAAAGATTGTCTTTTTATGCTTCTTTTGCTTCTGCAGCCGGTGCCGCAGGAGCTGCCGGTTTTCTCTTTGCTCTCATATTGATGATAGCACCTGTAGGACATTCCTTTGCGCAAAGTCCGCAGTTCTTGCACTTTTCAGGGTCTATCATAGCATGATTGTCCTCAACCTTGATAGCCTCAAACTTACAAGCCTTTTCGCACTTCTTGCAGCCTATACATCCGTTGGAGCAAGCTTTTCTCGTCTTTGCACCTGCATCCTTGGAGTTGCACTGAACGATAACCTTATTCTTAGCAGGAGCAATTCTGATAACGTGGTTAGGACACTGTTTTGCACAGATTCCGCAGCCTACGCAAGTTTCTCTGTCCACAACAGCAACGCCGTTGCAAACCTTGATAGCTCCGTAAGGGCAAGCTGCTTCGCAGTCACCCAGACCAAGACATCCGTGAGAGCATGCGTTGAGTCCGCCAAAGAGCTGCTTTGCAGCAGAGCAAGTGGAAAGACCCTGATACTCCATTATAGTCTTTGCAGCGTCCTTATTGCCGTTACACATAACTACTGCAACCTGAGGTTCTGCCGAACCTGCGTCAACTCCTAAGATTTCTGCCAATTTATTTGCTACATCGCTGCCGCCTACAGGGCATTTTGATGCTCCGATAGACGGATCTGCGGCGAGAGCCGAAGCATAATCATCACAGCCGTTAAATCCGCAAGCGCCGCAGTTAGCGCCCGGAAGCTCGGCTCTGAGGTTAGCAACCGTCTCATCAACCGGTACAAAGAATACTTTTGATGCAATAGTCAGGATAACACCAAAGACGAAACCAATCGCAACAACGATCAGTACGGGAATTAAAATACTATTCATAAATTTCGCCTCCTTATCCTATACTAAACCGCCGAATCCCATAAATGCAAGGGAAAGCAGTGCAGCTGTAACCAATACTATAGGAGAACCCTGGAACGCCTTAGGAATAGCAGGATTATCGTCAATCTTGCTTCTCATTCCGGAGAAGATAACCATTGCCAATAAGAAACCTACGCCGGCGCCAAAGGAGTTCACCAGTGACTGAAGATAGTTGTATCCTTCGTCGATGTTGGAAATACATACACCCAGAACTGCGCAGTTGGTAGTTATAAGCGGAAGGAATACACCCAGAGCCTTGTGAAGGGACGGGATGAATTTCTTAAGAGCCATTTCTACAAACTGTACAAGGGCAGCAATGATAAGGATGAATACAACCGTCTGTAAATAACTTATGCTCAAATTGTTCAGAAGCTGCATGATAGGCCATGTAGCTGCTGTTGCAAGTACCATTACGAAGATAACGGCAATGCCCATACCAACGGCAGAATCCAGCTTTTTGGATACTCCGAGGAAAGGACAGATACCCAGGAATTGAGCAAGAACATAGTTGTTTACCAAAATTATTCCAAGTAGAATAGTCAAATAACTCATTATGCTTCAACTCCTTTCTCTAATTCTGCAATGCATTTTTCCTGCTGGCAGATAGAAGCCATAGCGCAGCCATGACATCCGAAGCTGCCCTTAACGCCTTTACCCTTGGTAAAGTAGTTGATTGCAGCGATTGCCAGAGCATATACGAAGAATCCGCCCGGAGCAAGAGCTATAATCATCATTGGATGAGCGTTCATCCAAGGAATAGCAAATCCGAAGATTGTTCCTGCGCCGATAAGTTCTCTTACTGCACCGATAACCGTCAGTGAAAGAGTAAAACCGATACCCATTCCGATTCCGTCAAGTGCTGAATCCAGAACGTTGTTCTTTGAAGCAAACATTTCGGCTCTTCCGAGGATTATACAGTTTACTACGATAAGCGGTATAAACAATCCCAGCGAATCGTAGAGGGACGGTACGAATGCCTGAAGTACGAACTGTACTACTGTTACGAATCCTGCAATTACTACGATGTAGCACGGGATTCTTACCTTATCAGGTATAATCTTTGCCAGCAATGAAATTACTATGTTTGAGCAAATCAGTACTGCCATGGCGGAAACGCCCATACCTGCGCCGTTTAAAGCGGAGCTTGTTGTTGCCAGAGTCGGGCAAGTACCAAGCAGCAATACCAGGTTAGGGTTTTCCTTAATTATACCTTTAGTTAAGATGCTTAACTTACTTGTTTTCTTTTCCATTATTTAGCACCTCCTACCAATTTATATTGTTCAAGAGCTGCATACACACCAGCATGAACGCCGTTGGATGAAATCGTAGCGCCGCTTACATGAGTAACATTGGCGTCAGCCTTGGCTGTCATATCGGTTGCTTCTGTAAGTCCGACATACTGTTTTAAATACTCAGGGTCATGCGCCTTTGTACCAAGACCCGGTGTATCTCCGTGAGCTGTTACCTTAACACCTGTAATAGCTCCGGTGTTATCGATTCCTATCATTTCTGTGAGCAGTCCGCCGAAAGATTTGGTCTTAACTGTCACTACCATGCCTGAACCGTTGTCAGCTATGTAACATTCAGTAACGAAAATCTTGTCTGTTTCCACCACAGCCAGTTCACCGTCATATTCGGTAAAGGTGTCTGCGGCAGGCAGCAGTTCGGCTCTGGCTTCATTGGCTGTCGCTATGGCGTTTTCTTCAATGATAGGAGCCGTTATAGAGTTTACATAAGCAAGAGCAAATGTAATAACGAGGCAAATAGCCGCTAATACCACTGTTGGTGCAATATAGTCTTTAAATGTATTATTTTTCATTTTTCTTTGCACCTCCATACATTCTCTTCTGACAGAAGTTATTGATAAGCGGTGTCAGACAGTTCATGATAAGTATTGAGAAGGAAACTCCCTCAGGATACTGTCCCCAAAGTCTGATTACCATCGTTATAACTCCGCAGCCGATACCAAAGATAACCTTTCCCATCGGCAGCAGCGGTGTAGTAACGTAATCTGTAGCCATAAAGAAAGCTCCCAGCATTACGCCGCCTGCCAGCACATGGAATAACGCCATGTTGAAGGCTTCTCCGCCTGTCGCACTGTAATAAATAAATGCAAATACGAATACTGTTCCGATAAAGCAGCATGGAATGATAGGGCTTATTACCTTCTTCCAGATAAGGAAAAGTCCGCCCAGAAGCAATGCTATAGCACTTACTTCACCCATGGAACCGCCGATGAAGCCGAGGAACATTTCCATATTGTTAGGAAGTTCTCCGCCGCCTTCTGATAAGATTCCAAGAGGAGTTGCAGTTGAAGTTGCGTCTGCAGCCATTCTTGGAAGCGGCCATGTTGTCATTTCAGTTGCAAAGGATATGAACAATACGATTCTTGCTGTAATAGCAGGGTTTACCAGGTTTTTACCGATTCCTCCGTAAAGCTGTTTTACAACGACGATTGCTACAAAGCAACCTACCACTGCAATCCAGTAAGGAAGTCCGGAAGGTACGTTGAATGCGATGAGTACGCCCGTAACCACTGCACTCAGGTCGCCTACTGTCTGCGGTTTTTTCATAAGCTTGTTATAAGCCCATTCAAAGAAGACAGACGCTACGATACAAATTAGAGTCAATGCTATAACTCTCATTCCGAATACGTAGATACTTACGAGGAATGAAGGCACAAGCGCCATTACAACCATAAGCATGATTCTTGTTGTATCTACGTTGCTCACGATATGAGGAGCTGATGATACTATTAAATTGCTGTATGTTTTCTTTTCCATTACTTAATTCCAGCCTCCTTTACCACAGCTTTTCCAAGCTTATTTGTGAATCCCAGAGGTCTTCTGGCAGGACAAACATATGAACAGCTTCCGCATTCCATACACTGCATAACCTTAAGGTCTGAAAGCGCCTGTGCGTCTCTTCTTTCATATGCATCTGCCAATGCAGTAGGGATAAGTTTAAACGGACACGCCTGGTGACATCTTCCGCAGTTGATACAAGCTGTTTCTTCTTTCACCAGAGATTGTTCCTTTGAGAACGCCAATATTGCGTTGTTATTCTTAACTATAGGCATTTCATCGGAGAAGATTGCTCTTCCCATCATAGGTCCGCCCATTAAGATCTTTCTCGGTTCCTGTTTATAGCCGCCGCAGAAGTTAATAACATCGTTAATCATCGTTCCTATAGGTGCGATAACGTTCTTAGGTTCTGCAACCGCATCTCCGTCTACAGTCATTCTCTTTGAAACAAGAGGCATTCCTGTTCTGAAATACTCACCTACTTTGGCGAAAGTAGTTACGTTGGAAAGAATTACGCCCAGGTCCGCAGGCAGTACGCCGGCGTTCATGGTCTTTCCTGTGATTTCATATACCAGCACTCTTTCAGCTCCCTTAGGATATCTTGCCTGGAGCTTGAAAGTTTTAATATTGGTAATACCCTTGTCAGCAAGCACCTTGTCCAGATGCGCTATTGCGTCGGGTTTATTTTCTTCAATTCCGATAAAGCCCTCATCAAGACCGATGTACTTCATAGCAAGCTGCATACCGCTGATTAAGTCTTCCGTATCTTCCAGCATCAATCTGTGGTCGGAAGTAATGAATGGCTCACACTCTGCTGCGTTGACGATGAGAGTATGAACTTCATCAATATTTTTAGGGTTAAACTTAATGTGTGTCGGGAATGATGCTCCTCCCAGTCCAACCAATCCGCTCTCTCTTACGGCTTTGATAAAGCCCTGCAGATCGTTTACTTCAGGTGGTTTGATTCCCTCATAAATTTCCTGTTTCTTGTCTGTTTCAATGACAACAAGTGTATCGCTGCCTCCTACGGCAGATCTCTGCTCTTCTATTGCAGTCACTGTGCCTGAAACACTGGAGTGAATCGGTGCACTGACAAAGGCGTCAACATCACCGATAAGCTGTCCTACTTTTACATAGTCGCCTTTTTTTACCAAAGGCTTGCAAGGTGCTCCAATATGCTGAGACATGGAAATTTTTACGACATCCGGAATGGGCATTACTTCTGTTGCACAACCGGCAGTGTGCTTGTAATGACTCACATGGATGCTCTGTAAATGTTTGCGACTCATTTCTTGAGACCTTCCTTTCTAAAATTTATACATAATCATACGAAATACATTATACAACAAAGCTCTACAAAAATCATCAAAATTTTTTAAATTATTAGCATGAAGTTGTTGGAAAGTTAAGATTTACTGCATATTTGATTATATGATTTCTCTTGCCTCTCATGATAAAATTTAAAAACAGGGGGTTGCAGGGGCATAGTGCCGGGGCGGGCTGGTACAATTTCGAGCTGGTACAATTTCGGGTGGGCACAATTTCGGGTGGGCACAATTTCGGGCGGATATAGTTCCGAGCGGGTATACATATTTTGGGTTTTTGTATACTTTGTACCCAATTTTTGCCCATGTGTATACCTCCGGTATACCTTTTCGGCAGTTTTGTATACTTTGTACCCGGGTCTTGCCCAAAAGGTATACTCAAGGCAACACCTTTGGCGGCGGCACTCATACGAAAAAGGCTGCCGCTCTGAGCGACAGCCCTACATCCTTATTAAATTTTGCCTACCGCCACCTTCATATCGGAAGTGACTCCTATAACTTTCTCTTTATTAAGACGTCTTTCCTTTATATATGCAACTATATCTTCGTCTATGATTTCACCTGAGCACACGATTGGAATTCCAGGCGGATACGGTATTACGGAGCTTGCACAAACTCTTCCTGCCGCCTCATCCAAAGCGACATACTCCTTTTGTACCGGAGCGCCGTGCCAGCTGAGGCGTTTGCTTAACGCTTCGGGCTGTTTTTTCTTTTGACTGCCCGCTGCGGCTCTCGAATCTGCCAGTTCTTTGAGTGCATCTAAAAGCCTTGCATAATCCTGCCTTTTATTGCCTATCCCAGTCATGCACATTATCATGTTGCCTGCCACCAGCTCAATAAATATGCCCCTGTCCATGAGAAACTCCTCCAGCTCGTTGCCGTTGACACCATATGCCGACATATCTATATTTATTTTGGTGACATCGAGATTTTCGCCCTTCATAATATCAAGACAAGGTACTTTTGCCGCTTCTTCGTAAAACCATTTCAAATCGTCCGACCAATTTCTTATAAGCATATCTCCCTTTTCCATAAGCAAATCCGCATTTATATCAAGGCTTGCCATAAGAAGATAAGACGGACTGGAGCTTTGAAGAATCTGCAATTTATCCTCAAGAACGGCTCTGTTTACCCTTTCGCTGCAAACATTCATCACGGCTGTCTGGGTAAAGGATCCAAGGGTCTTATGGGTGCTGTTTATCACAATATCCGCTCCCGAATCCTCGGCGGCTACGGGTGTAATCAGCGACTTTACTTTGCCGAAAAATTTCAGGTGAGCACCGTGTGCCTGGTCTACAATAAGCGTTTTGCCTCGCTTATGGACTTCCTCTGCAATTCTTTCTATATCGCTGCAAATCCCATAGTAATTGGGAGACGGCAGTATAACCGCCTCTGCATCAGGATTTTCATCCATGCAGGTTTTTATTTCTTCTACGGTTACTTCGCCCATTATTCCATATTTTTCAACAATATCGGGGTAGGCGAAAACCGGAGTGATGTCACCCAGCTGTAACGCATTAAAGGCTGACTTATGGCTGTTTCTCGCTATTATAAGCTTGCCGCCCTTCGAAACACACGTCAAAATCGACGCCAATATCCCCGCCGAACTGCCGTTTATGAGCAAATATGATTTTTTACTGCCATAAAGATTTTTGTATTTTTCCATGGTTTCAGCCAGCCTGTCTTCCGGCTGAAACAGATTGTCGGCGCCGGGGATTTCGGTTATATCCCAATCCATAATCCCTTCCAGAAAGTCGCCGAAACCGTTTTCCACATACAAATTTCTTCCCTTGTGTCCTGGCATATGAAAGGATACCGGAGAGCAAGATGCGTGTTCTCGAAGAAAGTCAGCAATACCTTTAGTCAATTTCATTACCTCTTATTCATCAAAATTATCTGCTTGTGCCATATCAAATATACCGGTTACTTCCCCAGAAGGGACTCCTTTGGCTTTTGACACCGCAACTGCAACTATCAGTGAGCACAGGAATCCGGGTATTATCTCATAAATTCCTGTCTGCGATGACAAGAATCCCAGCCATAAGGCGTCGACGACGGCTCCTGTAACAACCCCTGCCACAGCTCCGTAATAATTAAAGTTTCTCCAGAAGAGCGATAACAATATGGTCGGTCCAAAGGCAGCTCCAAAGCATCCCCATGCATTTTCCACAAGATTCATTATTGCCTGAGCGCCCGCCCCTTTGGATGAAGCTATGGCATAAGCAATCAAAGCCACGATAACGACTATAGCTCTTCCTACCCAGAGAACCTCTTTATCAGAAGCCTCTTTGCGCAATATAGGCTTGTATATATCCGAAGTAAATGAGCTCGATGCAACAAGCAGCTGAGAATCGGCTGTCGATATGCACGCTGCCATTATAGCTGCCAGCAAAAGCCCTGAAAATACAGGAACAAAGAATTTTCTTGCCATAGCCATGAATACGGTTTTCTGCAAGCCTTGGGTCAGTAGCTCCTCCCCCACAAAAATTCTTCCAAGGTATGCCACAAGGCATGTGGCTGCAAGAGCCAGCACCACCCATACGATTGCTACAACCGCTGATTTTTTTATCATAGAAGGCTTTTCTATGGACATAAATCTTACTAATATGTGAGGCATTCCAAAGTAACCAAGTCCCCAGCCAAGGCCGCTTACTATAGTTTTCCAGTCAGCTGAAAAAATTCCGCTGCCAAAATCGCACACAACCGTTTCGCCTGAAGCATCGGTGTATTGATAAACATTATCAAGTATACCCGTATCTATATCCTGCGTAACGGCCACAACGATAGGAACAGCCAGTAAAGCAATCAGCA
>JAETTD010000018.1 GCA_021769295.1 Bacillota bacterium
CGATTTTATGGACTTCTTTTTTCCTTTTAGCCATTTTAAAAGCCTCCTATGATAATTTTATTTTACCATAGAAGGCTTCCTTTTTTTAATATTTACAGACTTTTTTTCATAGGCTCTGCAATTCAGACGATTGCGGCGGCACCATTTCGCCTGACTTTCAGTCGGCTGTGCGACAGCCCCTTTTAAACTGCCTCCAGTCGGAGGCAGTTTCTGCGTAAATCCAAGGCGAATCTGTCAATGGCAGTGAATATTTAGCAAACCCGTCATACAATGTATGACGGATTCCCCAGATAGTGATGACGCCGGCGTAGCCGGGCAGTCAGCTTCCCCAATGTACAATAAACCCCGAATTCATACATGAATTCGGGGTTTTCTGCAAATTATTCTTCATCGAGCATCCGCCTTATTCTTGCTGCCATAGCGACAAAGCGAGCCGATATCGGCGTATCGGTTATTGACGCTATCGGAATGCCGAGATTGGTGGAGATGTGGATGTTTTCATCTTCCTGAATTATTCCAACAATATTATCTCTTATGTTCTTTGTAACCTCATCAAAGCTTGGCGCACGTCCCGATTTCATGAGGTTTAAGTCTATTCGGTTGACCACGTAAGCAATCTTCTCAATGCCTTGAGCCGCAATCGTCTCTTTGACGATTTGGGCGTTTCGCAGAGATGCATATTCAGGAGTAACCACTATCACTCCCATATCGCATCCGCCTGTAGCCACCACCATACCGTCGTCAATCCCTGCGGGAGCGTCGATGATTATATAATCGTATTTTTTCTTAAGCTTGTTGCATAGGACTTTTATGTGCAGAGGCGTTATTTCTCCGCTTGGTTTCTGCGGTGAAGCTGCCATGAATCTGAGTCCGGGAAAGGCTTTTACCTTTACGAGAGCCTGCTTTATTCTGCAAACGCCTGTCAGTACATCATTTACATCGTAAACTATGTTGTTTTCCATACCGAGACACAAGTCCAGATTTCTCAGTCCCGTATCCAAGTCTATGAGGACGACATTGTGACCCTGACGTGCCAATGTTACTCCCAAATTGGCAGCAAGCATGGTCTTGCCTGTTCCGCCTTTTCCTGATGCAATTACAATGGCTTTGCCCATAGGTCTCCTCCTGTCGGTTAATGTTGGTTAAACTAATTCATCTTCGTTTCAAAATCTGCTGCGTCGTACTGATGCTCCGCCTCCAGGTATGCTCCGAGAACTTCTCTTGCTACAGGGGCGGCATTGCCTGATGTTCCTCCCTGAATCAGCAGAACCGCAACAGCAATCTTAGGGTTGTCTGCCGGAGCCATGGCTATGGTCCATGCAAAAGGAACATACTTATCTTTATATTTATTTATCTGAGACTGAGTTACCTTGTTGCCGCTGGCCTTTATGAGCGCAGCATCAACGGCGTCATTTTCCGTCGGATAAGTCTCAGGGTCTTCCTTCATGAGGTCTTTCATAACTGCCTCGACCTCGCTCCACGAAACACCCGACGCTATTCCGGAAAGGTGCTTCTTGATGTATTCCACTTCATCAGCCGGATTGATGTATCCGTCTTTTTCTGCCGTTCCCGTCTTACCTGCCACTGCAAAAGGAAATCTTCTGAATACGCTTGCCAGTGTACCGTTGGTGGTAACGAGACGCATTCCCTCGATTACGCTTTCCATATCTTCTTTGTCAACGTCTATCTGAACAGGCTCGCCTTTTTCCTTTTCGCCTTCTCCTTCGATGCCCTTGATTATACTGGTCTCGTGTTTTAATCCGTAGCTTCCAAGGGTAGAAACATATTTGGCCATTTGAAGCGGAGTATAAGCGTTGTCACCCTGGCCTATGGCTATGTTAAACTCATCGCCTATGGTCCACGCTGCCTGATTGAAGTAGGAATATTTGCAAATGTCGGTAACGGTCTCCACCTTATCCTCTTTTACCTTTGTCTGCTCGCCAATCCTCTTAATTATTTCACCTCTCGAAGGGTTTTCCTCCGTCCAGCTTACTATGGTGTCTATATCCTTTCTGAGGGCTTCATCATCCTCAACGACAGAAGCCGGCCAAAAATCGGAGGCTGCGCTGTACAGATGATACCACAGAGAATTCTTGGTTCCTTCCATTTTACGCTCAGCGGATGCAAGAGGAGTTACGCTTTCGGCCAGTTCTATGCCGGTCTCTTCGCCGAGGCCGAATTCCTTTGCAACATTCATTATCTTTTCGATAGTGATTTCCTCGTCGTATCCGAGAGATGAACCGTTATTCCAGTCGGTTCCCGTGGCGATGCAGTAAAAGAAGAAGTTACAGGAATTCTGAATTCCGGTCTTGAGGATTTCAGAACCGTGGTTGCTCCTGTAGGTGTTCCAGTTATAGCACCCCCAGGTTCTGTCTCCCACCTTTACATATCCCTTGTCATATATTCTGCGGTTAGGGTCAAGTCCGCATTGCAGCGCCGCCACTGCCGTAACCGGCTTAAAAGTGGAGCCCGGCTGAACGGAAGCTCTTGTCGCCACGTTATACAAAGGCGTAGGCGCAATAGGGTCCCGCGGGTTTACGCTCTGTACCGATGCCCAGTCCTCGGTGCTTATGCCCTCTGCAAAGATATTAGGGTCATAATTAGGATAACTTGCCATGGCAAGTATGTCTCCCGTCTCTACATCTATGGCAACCACTGCCCCCGAGGCGCAGTTTGCATATCTGGTCTGCTTGACATTGCCGTACTTGCTTTTAAAGACTCCTCCCGTGGCGGTTGTCTGAATAGCCTGAGCAAGGCTTTCTTCGGCAACCTTCTGCAGGTCCAAGTCGATTGTCAGGTACACGTTCTGTCCCGCAACCGGGTCTGTTTCGCTTATGGTCTCAATATAGTCTCCCATATTGTTTATTCTGACTGCCTTTACTCCGTCCGTTCCCTTAAGGTAGGATTCCATGGAAGCTTCCAGCCCGTCTTTGCCTATGAGGTCCGTAGCGTTGTATCCTTTTTCCGTAACATACTCCTCATACTGAGAATCGGAAATGCTTCCCATATATCCTATCACGTGGGCAAGGGTGGTTCCGTTGGGGTAGTAGCGCACCGTTTCAGAGGCAATTTCAACGCCCTTCATATCCGTCGTCATTTCCTCCAGATACATAACAGTATTATCGGAAACGTCCTTTGCAATGGTGCTTGAACGGTACTTGTTGTATCCTAAGGTTTTAACTTCTTCCCTTATCCTGAAAATCTTTCTCGCTTCGTCATCGGAAAGGCTTTCGTCTATCTTATACTTATCTCTGAGCTTTCGGAAGGCTTCTTCTGCGCTCAGATTGGTCTTTAAATCGTATTTTTTAAGGAAATTTTCCTTTTCAGTGTCAAAGGTATACGTCATGCTGCGGATGTTAATCGGAGGATAAACTCCGTATGTTTCCTGCAGCTCCTCTGCCGCCTTGTATCTGTCAAGCTGCGGGTCTATTTCATACTGGGTTCTCAGGGCGTTGAAGGCCTGCTCAGCGCTCAAATCCGTTGAAAACCCCTTATCTCTCAGCCATTCTTCCCTTTCCTCATCATAGGAATACCAAAACAAACCGTTCGAAAGCATGATAGGAAAATTGTCTATATATTCGTCGCCGTTGGATTCCAAAACGTTTACAAGTCGGTATGCCGTATCGTTTATCTCCTCGGTGGACAGGCCGCTTACATTAAAAGTAACCGTAAAAATCTGCCTGTTGGTGGCAATGACACGGCCGTATCTGTCTAAAATCTCCCCTCTCGGAGCCGAAGTCGTAATATACTTTGTATTTTGACCTTCGGCAGCCTCAGCCCAAGTTTCTTTCTCAATGACAGTAAGCACAAAAAGCCTTATGCATAAAATGAGCACAAGGACTATGACCAATGCCAATATTTGATAAAATCTCGAATTAAGGGTTCTTTTATTCATTTAAAGTACCTGTCTTTGTGGTATTTCACAACTCTCTTAATCATTATCATATAAATCAAAGTTATCACAGCAAGCGAATAAAGCATCACCCAGACCGCATTGGAGAAAGCATAGGAAAGGCCCAAAGGAATTCCGGCCATTTTGTACAGTCCCCAATTTATCAGATAATATAAGTTAAACGAAACAATCGATACTATCCACATGCTGATTATGTTTTCTATGTTGGCGTATTCTCTCATAATCAGGATAGCTACGGCTACGATTACAAGAGCTATCGGAGTCGGACCCACGACGTATCCGTAGCACACATCGTAGAGAAGCCCGAATACCGCACCGTAAATCAAGCCATACATGTCCTTTTCGTATAAGAATGAAAATATGACCACAAGGCAGAGCAAAAGATTCGGTGTGTATCCGCCTATGCTGATCATATTAAGCAGCGAGTTCTGTATTAAAAAAGCAATCAAGAAGAATATACCGGCTTTCCAATATCTCATATTATCACCGCTACTTTCCTGAGTCCGTTAAAGTTCACTGCAGGTTCAACAACTATCTCTTTTACCAGCTTGTCGCTGCTATAAGTCACGGACTTGACCCTTCCGATTTCTATTCCCGCAGGGTATATTCCCATGCCGGAGCTTATCAGAATGTCGCCCTCCGCAACCGTCGAATTATCATCGAGCATGTAACCCGAAAAAGCGCCTTTTTCATTTCCTGCCACGACTCCCAGCTGGCTTCCGTCTCTCGCAAGGCTGAAGCTTATCTTGCTTCCTTCGTCTATAGCAGGCATCACCTTTGCCCAGCCGTCGCCTGCTTCGGTCACTCTGCCGACCAGTCCGGCGCCGTCAATTACTATGCTGCCCGCCGATATTCCGGCCTCTGTGCCCCTGTCTATGGAAAAAATACCCAACCAGTTGGAGTTATCTCTCAAAGACACATCGGCAGTAACCACATTGAAGACCTGAGACGTATAGTCGTAGTTAAGCAATCCCGCAAGCTGCTGGAGCTGTTCAAGCTGTGCTGCTTCAAGTTTTGCCTGAGCAAGTTCGCGTTCGAGAGCATCGTTTTTTTCTTCCAGCTCATCTATCTCTTTCTGCAAATCCTTATGAGAAATTATTCCGGCAGCTCCGTCTCTGAGATTTCCTCCTAAAGAAGAGAAAAAGTCAGAAATACCCGATGTGCCGTTATTCAGGACCGCAGAAAATATATTTCCTTCTCCCCCTGACACCACAGACAATACAAATATCAATGCCAGAACCACCAGCAAAGATAAAAGGCTTGCTATCAATTTGTGTTCTCTAATCCATTTCATATGTTATACTTCGGTTCCTCTCCTCTTGGACTTTCTTGTATAAACCTTGAGCTTTTCAATATCTTCAAGTCCCTTGCCCGTTCCTATGGCAACGGCTTCAAAAGAGTTTTCCGCTATTGCCACATCCATATCCGTCTTCTTCTTGATAAGCCTGTCGAGATTGTGGATGTTTGCACCGCCTCCGGAAAGCATCATTCCGTGCTCCGCTATATCAGCCGCAATTTCAGGCGGCGCCTTCTCGATAGTGGTCTTGACGGCATCCACCACTATATCCATAGACTCCTGAAGAGCGATCATAATGTCCTTATTGGTTACTTCCAAAGTCTTAGGAAGTCCGGAGATTATATCTCTTCCTCTCGCATTCATCGTCTCAATTATTTCATTTCCAAATTCATCTTCATCCATGCATGCACAGCCTAAATTTATTTTAAGTTCTTCGGCCGTCTTGTCTCCTATCAGAAGGGCGTGACGTTTCCTCATATACTGCACTATCGCATCATTGAACTTATCGCCTGCATGGCGAATGGACGTGCTGGCAACCACTCCTCCGAGAGCTATAATAGCCACATCGGTAGTTCCTCCGCCTATGTCGGCTATCATACAGCCGGTGGTGCCGTCTACAGGCAGGCCCGCTCCTATTGCCGCTGCCATAGGCTCCTCAAGAATATAGACTTCAGTAGCTCCCATCTGCCGCACCACTTCTTCAACGGCACGCTTTTCAACTTCCGTTACGCCTGTAGGCACTCCTACGGCAACACGGTAGTTTCTCATTTTTTTCTGTTCCATGGCTCTTTCTATAAAAGTTCTGAGCATGTCTGCAGTTTTGTCAAAATCGGAGATAACGCCATCCTGGAGAGGTCTTACGACGGAGATGTTTCTCGGAGCTTTGCCTATCATGGCTTTTGCTTCCGCTCCTACCGCAAGAATCTTTGAAATATCCGAATCCACTGCGATGACAGAAGGTTCGTTAAGCACTATACCGCTGTCCTTTACATATATCAACGTGTTAGCCGTTCCTAAATCGATACCCATATCTTTTGCTCTAAAAAAACTGCACATAATTTAACACCTCATTTTTATATTTTTCCCATTGCTCTCATACTCATATATCGTCCGTCTCCTATAACCAAATGGTCAACCACACGTATCCCGAGAATCCTGCCGCATTCAACAAGTCTTGCGGTAGTTGCAAAGTCCTCCTTGCTTGGCATCGGGTCGCCGCTGGGATGATTGTGTACAAAGACTACGGCAGCAGCGCTCTTTTTGACCGCCTTGCTGAACACCTCCCTCGGATGAACTATGGTACTGCTCAGTTCTCCTACGGATATGGTCTCAATGGATATGATTCCTCCTTTGGATGTCAGAAGCAAAGCCTTAAAAATCTCACGCTTCTGATACCTCATATCCTCCATTACAAGTTCCGCAATGTCCTCGTCGTTTTCTATTATCGTTCCTGCGCTGACAGGCTTTGAAGCTATACGCTTTCCCAGCTCTGCAGCAGCGGCAATCCTGGCAGCCTTGGCCTTGCCTATGCCGTTTATGGACATAAGCTCTTCGAGAGAGCTTTCTCTCAGATAGCAAATTCCGGTGCTGTCCTTTGAGAGCACCTCTTCTGCCAGCTCCATTGCAGACTTCTCTTTGGTTCCGGAATTGATGAGCAGAGCCAGCAGTTCCCTGTTGGACAAGCTTTCAACTCCGAGAGAAAGACATTTTTCCACAGGACGTTCATATTCCGGTAATAACTTGATTTTCATACCTTCTCCTTTTAAAAATTTTAATATGAAAATCTCTCCTGCCCGCCCTGTACTTTCCTTTTTTCAAAAGCATATTATCGGTTGGTATTATACCATTTTCTTATAAAAAGTACAAGGGCGGCTTCCGTAATAATTTGTGAAGATTTGGTCATAATACTCTTGTAAAGCAAAACAACAAGGAGGACTTAAACTTATGACTTGTAAAAATCATCAGACAATAAGATGCACGGTAGATCAGTGCATGCATCATGCGAAAACAGAAAATTTCTGCGCCCTTGATTCCATTACGGTAGGCACTCACGAAGCTAACCCAAGCATGGATCAGTGTACGGACTGCTTATCTTTCGAAAAGGGAAGATAAAAGCTTTACAAGCCCCTCAAATAGGTACCTGCCTTTTTTACGGTAGTCATGCACCGGACATCTTTCGGCGGCATATAGTTTTAATCTATAGAGGGGGTTTACATAAATGAGCAGTTCTTTTCCAAATCCACTTACAGAAAAGGAAGAACAATATTACGTAAAATTACTGGAACAAAATGATTCTGAGGCACGAGCCGTACTCATAGAGCGAAACTTGAGGCTGGTGGCTCATATCGCAAAAAAATACTCGGGACCGGGAGTAAGTCAGGACGACCTGATTTCTATCGGAACCATAGGTCTGATAAAAGCCGTAAATACTTATTCAGGCAAAAAATCCACCCGCCTTGCCACCTACGCCGCAAAATGCATAGAAAATGAAATTCTAATGAGTATAAGGGCTTCCAAGCGCATCAGGCAGGAAATATCCCTCAGCCTGCCCATAGGCGTTGACAAGGACGGAAATGAAATAAGTTTTAACGATATTTTAGGTACCGATACCGATGAAATCGTAGATTCAATTGCGCTCAGGATTCAGGTCGGCAAACTTCACGGAGCTCTTAAACAAGCGCTTACCGAGAGGGAACAAGTCGTAATAATTTCGAGATACGGCCTTGACGGAGGCGAACCCAAACCTCAGCGTGAAATCGCAAAAGCCCTCGGTATAAGCAGGTCTTACGTTTCGAGAATCGAAAAAAAAGCTTTGGAAAAACTCAGGGATTACCTTAAAGATTATACACAGGAAGCTTAATCCTTTTGACTCGATTGTTTTAAGAATTCCGTTATATCTTTGAAAACAGGTAGCGCGGAAGACGCTCCGGAAGTTCCGTCTTCTGTCATAACGGTTATTACATATGTTTTTCCCGATACTTGGCAGCAGCCGGTGAACCAGCAGTTTTTCGTTTCTTTTCCGTCACTTCCGGCTTCTGCCGTGCCTGTTTTTCCCCATACGGGCAATGACCATTGGCCTCTTGCGGTCCCGTCGCTCATTACGTATTTGAGCATCTCGCGTATTTCTTCTGCCGTCTCTTCATCTATAATCCGTTCTTGCCTCCGGTTATCTCTGTCTTCCAAAAAAATCTTCGGTTCCACAAGTATTCCTCCGTTTGACACCGCTGCGGTCATCCGAGCCATTTGAAGAGGAGTTGTCAGTATCCGGCCCTGTCCTATAGAAAGGTTTGACACGTCCCATGGGCCTACCTGAGCTTCATCGGGCAGGTTTCCGGCGGTTTCCTCAGGAAAATCTTCAAGAGTTTTTTCTCCGAGACCGAATTTTGACGCTTCTTTGACTATGGCTTGGCTTCCTATCATATCGCCAAGCTGGGCAAAATAGCAGTTACATGAAACTGCCATAGCCTCTTTCATATTCAGAACTCCGTGGCCTCCCTCCGGCGCAGCCGTGCAGCCTAAGGTCACTCCTTCTACGGTAACCTCTCCCGTACACTCAAATTCCTGTTCAGCAGTGCATTTGCCCGATTCGAGAGCTGCTGCTGCCGTAACTATCTTAAATATGGAACCGGGGGCATATGCTCCCTGGCATACTTTGTTTATCAGACAGTCACCTTCATCGGACAGATATTCTTCTATGCTGTTGGGGTTAAATACGGGCGCAGATGCCCATGCCAGAATTTCTCCCGTTTCCGCATCCATGACCACGGCTGCCCCCGCCTTGGTTTTCTCTTTTAAAGCTCTCTCGCATATATATTGTATTCTCCTGTCCAAAGTGGTTATTACGCTGCGTTCTTCCATACCGGATTTTCCGCTTTCCCTGCTGCGAACCGTAGGCGAAATACCCCGCAATATGTTTCCTGCGGCGTCTGCCCATACCGTAAGCCTGTCCTTGTCCGATTTGAGCTTGTCCTGGCATAAAAGCTCTATACCAGATACTCCCGTCTTTTCATCCTGATTCAGATAGCCTATAAGGTGGCATGCCGTCTGGTCATCCGAATATCTGGCTGAAGTCTCAAACACATATGCCTGATACTCTGCTTTCAGTTCTTCGTTGATTTCTTCATCGAAAACTTCCGTTCTGTAGACAAGATAAGCGGACGTTTTCTTGGCAATCTGCCTGCCTTCAATATTTTCCATTATACTTTCAAGCTCGCAGTCTGCCTTCGATTTACCGATAATATAATAATACTGCTTTGTTCCTCCCGTCAGAGGCATGAGATTTCTGTCAAATATCGTCCCTCTCGTATCAAGCCCTTCTATGACTATCTCATACTGGGACACGGCGGCTGCTTCAAATTCGTCATGACATGCCGCCTGTATATAAATAAGCCTCATTACAAGAACGGCCATTATGACCGAAAAAAATGCAAAGATTCGCCTTATGCGTTTTTTGTTGATTTCATCCATAAAAAAACCTCCGAGGGTAGTTTTCCCTGCGGAGGCTTGGATTATGCCATTACTTTGCCGCATATATAATCCACGGCTTCCTGAACCGTCATATTTGTCGTATCCAGCAGTTCTGCGTCTTCCGCCTGCCTCAGCGGGCTTGCAGCTCTTGTGGAGTCGTTATGGTCCCTTTCTTCAATTTCTTTTAAAACCTGCTCGTAAACGGCATTTTGGCCCTTCTCGACCAATTCTTTGTAACGTCTTAAGGCTCTTTCCTTTGAATCGGCGGTTATGAAAAATTTGTACTTGGCGTCGGGAAAAACCACAGTGCCTATGTCACGGCCGTCCATTATAACGCTCTTGCTCTCTCCCATTTTCTGCTGAGCCGCTACCATGTGCTCCCTTACTATAGGAAAGGCCGAACAGTCGGAGGCCGCCATGGAGACTTCGGGAGTTCGGATAAGGTCGCTGACCACCTCCCCGTCAAGAATTATGTCCTGTCCTCTGAAATCTATCTGAGTCTCTTTGAGAAGTGCCCTCAGCTCCATGCCGTCGCTCATTGCCATTCCCAATCTCAGTATTTTAAGACCCAGCGCTCTGTACATTGCGCCTGTATCTATATAATCTATATTCAGTTTTTTTGCTACGGCTTTGGCTACGGTGGACTTGCCTGCTCCTCCGGGGCCGTCTATCGCAATTTTAAAGATTTCTTCCATTCGTGTACTCCCTATTTTTTCTCTTTCTTCTTTTTTGATGACGTGGTGCTTGGTCCTATCAGCTTCTCAATTTCTTTTACGAAGGTATTTACATCCGTAAACTGTCTGTATACCGATGCAAACCTTACATATGCGACCTCGTCAATGTCCTTAATCTGATTCATTATCATTTCGCCTATATCGTAGCTTTCCACTTCCTTTTCCATGGAATTGCTTATGGTTCTTTCAATTTCGTTTACAATGCCTTCCATTTGTGCCATGGAAACAGGTCTCTTTTCACAGGCCTTTATTATGCCGTTAAGAATCTTTGAACGGTCAAATGCCTCCCTGCGTCCGTCCTTTTTAACCACCATGAGAATGGTTTCTTCTACCTTTTCGTAGGTGGTAAAACGTCTGTTGCATTTATCGCATCCCCTTCTCCTTCTTATGGCATGTCCTTCTTCGGTAGGTCTTGAATCTATTACCTTTGTATCTGGGCTGTCGCAAAACGGACACTTCATATCTTTTCCTCCTGATTTGTTAATGTGTTTATTATACTACAAACCCTTTGCCTGTTGCAAGTTCAGAAGCTTTCAAGGTCCACAAGAATCACATCGTCGCCTACGGTCTTGACTCTCTCCCACTTTATTACGGTATCTCCCTCTCCTTTTGAAAAGAATCCCATAAATCCTTTGTTTCCCGGTATCACTATGCCGTCTATCACGCCCTTGTCCAAGTCCACTTCAATGTCATAGACAAAACCCAGGCTCCTGCCGTCTCCGATATTGATTACCTCTTTATTTTTCAGTTTATCTGTGCTTATCATCCTTTGTACCTCCCTTTAGACAAGTATATTACAAAGGCGCTGCAAATATAACCGCCCATTAAAGCAAAAGTGGCTGTCCGGCTCACCGTCAAAGGTTGGCATAGAGGAGAATTGGCTCACCGTCAAATGTTGGCGGAATTTTGAATAAGCCGGAATCTGCCAACAAAATCTGATGAATCACATGGGTTTTCCGTGTCGAAAAATGTCGATGTTGCCGCTTTTTAAAAATAAGCAAAATCTGCCAACAGTTTTTTGGAAAAACTGTTGGCAGATTCTCAAATTTTGTCCGGAATGACAACATCGCACCAAAACAAAAGAGAAACTTACATTTATTGGAATAATTGTTGGCGGAATTCTAAAGAAATCAAAATTCTGCCAACATAGGTTTACATAATACCTGGCAGTCCTGCACCGAAATGTATCTGCGTTGGCTTTTTTCAGGGAGGGACAAAATTGGCCTACAGTTTTACCGTTTTTTGTAGGCCAAATTGCAGGGAGAAGCTCAAAAAGCCAACCCATGCCGACGCCGTAGTTGCGAGTTACGGTCTTGGCGAAAAAACACAAGGCGGGCGATTTACTTTCGCCCGCCTCAATATTTGGCATAAAGCCTCAAGAGGCTGTCCCCATCAGCAATTAACTTTTGCCAACGAGAACAGCCTCCCGGATTTTATTCTTATTCTGATTCTTCTGCCGTCAGACGCTCATAAATCACGTCGAGTTCTTTTGTAAGCAGCAAGTCTCTGTCCATTTTATACTTCTTTGCATATTTTTTCAGTGACATTCCTGTATATTCCTTAAAGGCAGCTTCATCTTTAAAGCCTGAGGATTCAAGCATACTGTTAAGATAAGTATCATATTCTTCGTCGGTAACAGTCAGTCCCTCTTTATCGGCAACCGCATATATTATCATTTCCTGCTTAACCAGTTCCTTAGCGTACTCTTCAATCTTTTCATCAAAGGTTTCCTGGTCCACTTTTAAAGTACCGCTCAAGTAATCTTCCCATTCTACGCCGCTGCTTTTTGCCATTTGCTCATAGGACTCTTTAAGCTCTTTGCCCTGCTTCTTAACTTGCTTTTCAGGGTACTTGAGGACTTCCGTTTCACCTACAAGTTTTGAATACAAGTCGTATTTCAAATTATACAGCTGCTCATCGTATTTTGCCTGCTCAAGTTCCTTTGCAACCGCAACCCTGTATTCGTCTACGGTCTGATAATCGCTGTTGGCCTTTACAAACTCCTCGTTCAGTTCCGGAATTACATCCACATTTTTGCTGAGCACGGTAACCTTGAAAATTACATCTTTTCCCGAATAAGCTTCATTTGGCTGATAAGGATCCGGGAAAGTAAGGTTCAATGTCACCTCTTCTCCTATGGTTGCCCCGTAAAGTCCCGCTTCGAAGCCGTCAATCATTCCTCCGGAACCCAGCTTCAAATCATAACCGTCCGAATTCATGTTCTCATCTTTTGTTCCGTCGGCCAGTTCGCCTTTAAAAGAAATTGTAACGGTATCGCCCTCTGCGACGGTTCCTTCTGTTATCTTTTCTGTAGTCTTTGCTTTTTCCAGACGGGCTGCAATTTCTTTTTCAACGTCCTCATCTGTAATGTTTACTTCGGGCGTGGTGGTTTCGTATGCATCGTAATCCGGCAGCGTTATGTACTCGGACAAATCATAGCTGCTGTACGGATTGCTGCTCCCGCAGCCTGTAAGCACAAATCCCAAACCAAGGCAAAGTGCTGACATCATTACCAATTTTAATAATTTTTTCATTTTGTTCCCCTTTTCGTTTATTTAAGCGTCTACGCTCATTTTCAATTCTTTTTGGGCTCTTTTTTTCTTCTTTTTGTCGTTGCTTACGACCACGTATACAAGCATCAGAATAGTCGCTATATACGGTATGGTAGAAGTCAAATCCGACGGCACTCCGAAGTTTTGAAGCCGCAGTCCCAAAGCATCGAGGAAACCGAACAATAAAGCTGCCACAAAGACTTTAGGCGGATTGGCCATTCCGAAGATAACACAGGCAAAGGCAATAAATCCCCTGCTGTTGCTCATGCCTTCCGTAAACATCGTCAGATACCCCAAAGACAAGTGAGCTCCTGCAAAGCCGCAGAATATGCCGCACAATATACTTGCAAGCAGCTTCATCTTCTGCGGGCTGATTCCTGCCGTTTCAAGAGATTCGGGATGTTCTCCCGCAGCCCTCATCCAAAATCCGTAAGGAGTTCTGTACAAGAACAGCCATGCCAGAAATACCAATATCCACGTTATATATATGAATATGGAATTATCATTGAGCAGCGGTCCCAGTACAGGGATGCTGTCAAGGAAATCCAAATGTATCTTAGGCAGGGCTACGATTCCCGAATCGGAAAAAGTTCCCTTGACTCCGAATATGGAACGCAGCAGGTAAACGGTCAAGCCCCCTGCGAAGGTATTGAGGGCCATTCCTATGATAAACTCATCACTTTTAAGTTTAACAACAAACAGCGCAAAAAACAAGCCTATAAGTATCCCGCACAGTACGGCGACCAGCACGCCCATGGCAGCATTGGCGCATGCATAACTGAATGCAACGGCCGCAAAAGCGCCTATTAGAATCATTCCGTCCATACCGATGTTCATTATGCCTGCCTGTTCCGTCATCAGTCCGCCCATGGCTGCCAAAATAACGGGCGTGGCAGTTCGGAGAGTATTCTGTAAAAGGCCTATATTAAAGACATCTAATACGTGTTCCATTTACTCGTTCTCCTTTCTAAGGCGTTTTTTCGCCTCTCTCTGCTGCCGTCTTGCCGTAAATGCCTTGGTTATTCCTCCTTCGGCAGCCATGAGGAATATGATGATTGAAAATATTATATCTGAAATTTCTCCCGAAACTCCGGTGGAAAACTCCATGGCGCTGGCGCCTATATCTATTACGGCGAAGAAGAAGCTCATAAGTATTATTCCTATCGGGTTATAGTTCATAATCATGGCAACGAGCATGCCGTCATAGTAAAATTCGTTGCTGATACTGTCCTGGAATCTCGTCTGGTATCCGTATACTTCAAACATTCCAACCAGTCCGCATATAACTCCCGATGCAACCATGGACCATATCATTATTTTATCCTTTGGGAGCCCTGCGAAAAATGCAAATCTCTCGTTTTCTCCCGTAACCTTCATTTCAAGTCCAATGCTGGTCTTCTGCATGAGGTACCAGCACAAAAACGCTATTACTGCGCTGTAAAATATGGCTGTACTCAAATTGGATTTAGGTATTATCTGAGCAAATCTAAAAGCCTCCGGAACAGCATCGCTTCCTCCGAGTACGCCGAAATCCTTTGTTGCCAGAGGTCCGCTGCTGTTTACAAGATAAGTGCAGACATATATAGCAACCGAATTAAGCATTATGGTGGTAATAACTTCGCTGACTTTAAGCTTGACCTTGAGGACAGCAGGTATCCATGCGTAAAGTCCTCCTGCCACCGACGCTGATACAAACGCCAGAGGCACGGCGATTAAAGGCGACACACCCTGGAGATAAATTCCTGTCATCGTTGCAGCAAGTCCGCCCAGGAAAAGCTGTCCTTCTCCTCCTACGTTGAACACACCTGCCTTGGCAGCTACAGTCATGGCAAGCCCCGTAAGGCATAAGGTAAGCATTTTTGTAAGCGTATTTCCGAAAACTCTTGTTGAGCCGAAAACGCCTTTCAGCATGGCTGCATACCCTTCAAGAGGGTTGAATCCCGTGACAGCCATGAGGATACCGCCTATAACGAGGGCTACAAATATGCTCAGTGCAAGGGATATAAGATAAGTTTTGTTCTTCTTCAAAGAATCGGAAATCTTATTCATTGCCTGCACCTCCCTTTTCAGATGTTCTGTCGCCGGTCATATAATAACCTATGCTCATCTTGTCAATTTCTCCGGCATTGAATTCTCCGGTTACCTTTCCTTCGTACAGGGTTATTATCCTGTCGCTTAAGCGGAAAACTTCATCCAAATCAGCGCTCACCAAAAGTATGGCGCAGCCGTTGTTTCTCTTCTGTATTATCTGTTTATGTATAAATTCCATGGCGCCTATATCCACGCCTCTGGTAGGCTGAGCGATTATCAGGGCAGGTGTATCAAGAGAAAACTCCCTTGCAACTATTACTTTCTGCATATTTCCGCCTGATAAAGAGCCTACCGGCGTATCCACCCCGGCTCCTCTCAAATCGAATTTTTCGAACAATTCTTTTGCATAACGGACTATGCTTGAACGTTTAAGGTGAATTCCTCTGACGGCATATTCACTTGAGCGTTCTTTTCCTATGATAATGTTGTCAGTTATGGTGGACGGCATTGCGGCTCCTGTGGAAATACGGTCCTCCGGAATATGGGCAAGCCCCATTTTTCTTATCTCTCCCGGCGACTTTCCCGAAGCTTTTTGCCCCTCTATGTATACTTCTCCTTTTCGTATCTCCCTCATGCCGGTCATGGCTTCAAGCAGCTCGCTCTGTCCGTTTCCTTCAATGGCAGCTATTCCGAGAATTTCCCCCGCTCTCACTTTAAGTGAAATTCCGTTTACTGTCATAATGCCGCGGTTATCGGCAACGAAAAGGTCTTTTGCTTCTATCAGCACCTCTCCGGGACTTCCGGTCTTTTCTATATTGTCAAACAATACCTCTCTGCCAACCATCATCGAAGACAGAATTTTTTCATTTACATTTTTGGTTTCTTCAACTCCTATGAGCTTGCCGCGGCGCATAACTCCCACTCTGTCGGATATGGCCATAACTTCGTATAGTTTATGAGTAATTATTATGACGGTCATGTTCTTTTCTTTGACTATTTTTCTTATGACCTCAAAGAGTTCTTCCGTTTCCTGCGGCGTAAGCACGGCGGTAGGCTCGTCCAGAATAAGAATTTCAGCCCCTCTGTAGAGAGTTTTTAATATTTCCACCCTCTGCTGCAGACCTACGCTTATTTCGCCCACAATGGCCTTAGGATTTACCTTCAGCCCGTATTCCTCGGAAAGTTTTCTTACTTCTTCATTGGTCTTTTTTAAGTCATAAAAGAACCTGTTTTTTCTCGGTTCTTTACTCAAAACTATATTCTGGGCAACGGTAAAAGAAGGTACCAGCATAAAATGCTGATGTACCATTCCGATTCCTCTGTCTATGGCTTCCATTGGCCTGAATTTTTCTATTTTTTCACCTTTTACATAGACTTCTCCGTCCGTAGGCGTGTTAAGTCCGTAAAGGATGTTCATAAGTGTGCTCTTGCCTGCGCCGTTTTCTCCGACAAGGGCAAAGACTTCACCTTTTTTTATTTCAAGGGAGACATTGTCGTTTGCCAATACTCCCGGGAATTGCATGGATATGTTTTCAAATTTTACAATAGCGTCTTGCAAAATATTTACCTCACTTTTAAGCGGTTTTATTTCTTAAAAAAAGGCGCAGCGCATTTAGCGCTACGCCTCATATGCGAATAACTTGATTTATTCGATTTGTTGCTTAATTACTGTCTTGTAGTGCTTACCACTATATCGCCTGCAATGATTTTGCCTGCAATGTCTTCGACTTCTTTTTTAATATCGTCGCTTACCTGCTGCTTGGAGTCATCGTTGCCGTATGCAATGGATACATAACCCGTTGCCATATCTGCAGTCCAAACTCTTGCTCCTTCCCAGGTTTCGTCTTCGATGAACGCCTTTATGGTGTCATAAATCGAAAGGCCTACTTCTTTTTTCATGGAGCATATGATCTGTTCGTCATACTCAGGTGCGGAAATTTTCTGGTCCTGGTCTACGCCAATAGCGTAGAAACCTGCTTCCTTAGCTGCTGCAAACACACCGTTTCCTGTATTTCCGGCTACCTGGAAAATTACATCGGCGCCCTGTCCGTGAAGAGCTAAAGCGCATTCTTTACCCTTTGCAGGATCTTCATAAGTATTGGCATAGTTGGTAACCACCTTAATATCAGGATTTGCGTATTCAGCCCCCTGCTTGAAGCCAACCAAGAAATCATTGATGGTATCGTTTTCTTCTCCGCCTACTGCGCCTACTGTACCGCTCTCCGACATTTTAGCTGCGATGTATCCGGCTAAGAATGAGCCTTCATTCTGTGCATATGTAATGCAAAGAACGTTAGGCAATTCTTCTATTCCTTCTGCCTCATTGTCAACCCAGATGAACTTGGTATCAGGGTATTCCTTTGCAACTTCAGGAATTTCGTAGAACTGCCAGCCTACAGGAATAACTATATCGGATTCTTCTGCAGCCTGCATCATGTGCTGTTTGAAGTTCTCCTCCTGGCACTCTATATAATTAACTTTAATCCCATAATCCTTTGCCAACTTGTCTGCGCCTTCCTTGGAAGAGTCGTTAAATGACTTGTCTCCGAATGCCGAAGATACTACTACGCAAACCGTCAGTTCTTCTCCCTCTCCTTTTGACTTGTCCGAACATCCTGCCAGCGTAAATGCTGATAAAATCAATGTGAGGACAAGTAAAAGTGAAATAATCTTCTTCATGTTTTCCTCCGTATTTTAGAAAAAATTTATTCATGCAAGTATCAGTTTAACACCATTGATTCTCAAAATCAAGTTTTCATGCGATTTAATCACACAGGCGACACATTTTTTGTTTTTTTATATATAAAATCTTTGTTTTCTTTGGGATTTTAAACATTTATTTGCCACCGTCGTTGTCCTGATTAAGGTACTCCTGTTTTGGTATAATTAAGATAATAAAACAAAGGGGTTTGGAAACATGACTAAATATGAGGACTTGATTTCGGAATATGAAAACCGACTTCTTATAGAAGAACACAAGATGAAAAATCACGGCCTGTATGCCGACGGCGTAATATGGCTCAAAGACAATCTTCCCGAATCGCAGAAATACTGCGTCCTGGCAGAAGAAATAGGACATCATGAAACAAGTTCCGGGGACATCCTTGATTTGTCTGAGCAAAACAATGCCAAGCAAGAAGCAAAAGCACGCCGCTGGGCCTATGAAAAAATTCTGCCGTCGCAGGCGATTATTTCGGCTATGGAAAACGGCTGTACTCAAGTGTGGGAGATAGCGGAGTATCTGGACATTGACGAACGTTTTCTGAGGCAAGCTCTGAAATACTACGGTCTGTACAGGTGGTAAGGTTTTCCGAAACGGTGCAGCCGCAACCATCTGAATTGCAAAAGTGCCGCATATTTAAGAAAATCTCCCATCTGCGGCACTTTTGCTACCATATTTCCCGCCAAAATGCCGGAAACTAAGAAAAATTTCAAATTTACGGCAGTTTTACCTTTCCTACAGCTTATAAAATGCCGTATTTAAAAGAAATTGCGAACTTTACGGCAATTTGAACCCTATCACCGTTGTTAAAGTGCCGCAATTCAAAGAAAATTTAAGGTCTGCGGCAGTCTCGCCAGTCGCCGTCTGCCAGCCTGCTTGCGGCTTGTCAGCGGCCAGACAGTGGACGGTGGCAGACGGTGGACGGACGGTGAGCGGACATATAAAAGAGAGGGCTGTGCGATAGCCCCTTTGCTTATTTTAAAAAAGTTCCAACATCGACATTTTTTGGCACGAAAGCCCCATGTGATTCATTGGATCTTGTTGGCACATTCCGGCTTATTTAAAATTCTTCCAACATTTATTGCAGAAAGGATAAAGCCCCGAATCCGTGACCGGATTCGGGGCTTTATTTGTGTTTCAGAGGGTGTAAGGAGTTTTACATTCTTTCATTCTTTCTATGCAAGACAATTCGGATAACCGAAACGCCGCAGATTAACATCAGCGCAGCCCACGGAAGGATAAATGTGCTGTCACCCGTCTTAGGTTCGCCGGAATCTCCCGGATTACCCGGCGTTGCCGGGTTGTCAGGGTCAGCCGGTTCCGGCGGATTCGGCGCTTTGTTCAGCGGCTCTGTTTTAGGCGAAGCATCCACGTCGTAGATGTATTCTCCTTTTTCCGAAAAAGGCACGGAAACCAAAAACGGATTCACCGCATAGTAGCCTTCCGGCGCCTGTTTCTGAACAAGCAGATACATACCCGGCTTAACCGCGGCAAAATTTGCATATCCCTTTTTATCGACTGCGACAGTTGTTCCGGCAATTTTCCGGTTTTCGGCATAGGCAGCCAGTATTTGGGCTGCATCAGGAGTTTGAAGATTAACAAGGGACGGGTCGCAGTCGGAAAAGTCTTTCGACGGCACAAAGCCGAAATTCCAGTCCTCCTCGTGAATATCTCCTACTCTGAACAGAGTCATGGTTCCGCCCGGAATCCCAGCGCCTGTTTCCGCTTCACGCATCGCAACTTTGATAGATCCGCTTCTGTTTAAATCCGGCAAAGTAACTGCGCTTGCCGCCGTCATATCTGCAACGCATACAGCACATGCAACACATACAACAATAATCAGCAGCATAAACGTTACAGGCCATTTTAAATTACGCTTTATAATAAACACATCAGACCTCCTAAAGATCATCCTTTACACTTTCATTTTTCTTGTTTTTGAGCCCTGCTATCAAAATTATTAACATCAATAGCAGGACCACTGCGGATACTTTCAAAATCATTACAAACGCTAAAGATTCCGGGGATTCCATTTCCTGCATGGTCTTGTTGGCCGGGTCATCAAAAACCGGCACTCTATGTCCTCTCACAAGCAGGCGGTGAGTGTTGATTCCGTAAGGGGTGCAGGTTATAAGGGTACACAAGTCCTCCTGCTCGATTATTTCAAGTTCTCTCAAATCATCCGGTTCTACCGATATAATGCGGTCAACCTCATAGGCAAGGGTTTCGTCAAGAACATGCAAGTAAAATACGTCTCCCTCTTTCAGCCGGTCAAGATTGGACAAGAGTTTTGCGGAAGGCAGGCCGCCGTGCCCTGAAAGCACGGAATGAGTGCTTTCGCCTCCCACAGGCAGAGAACTTCCCTCAAAATGACCGGCCCCCGCCGATAACACGGCTTCTTCAGTGCCGTGATAAATCGGCAGAGAGCAGTCGATTCGTGGGATTTCCACATACCCCATGATACCCGTTCCCGTCACGTCAAGTATATCGTTATATTCTGCTTTTTCGGCCTCACTGAACCGCCAGTGGGGAGCCTTTGAGATTAACCGCCGATTATAGCTTTGTGCTTCTTGCAGCATTTTTACCTTTACCTCCTCATCCATGCCGGAGGTTTCTTCAGTATAGTGAACTATTGCCCTTGATTGGTGGAAAGAATTCCACCAGTTGCTGACAGTAGGATATAAAAGCAGCGATAAGCCAAGCAAAGCGGTCAGCATCAAAATTGCCGAAGAAAAACGCCTTTTCATTTTCGCTTCTCCTTAATACTCTGCCTCTCTAATACTTTGCGATACTCTGCCTTTTTATTGCTCTGCCCGCTCTTTCTACTCGCAATATCTGCGTCTGCGGATGAAACTCCATGCAAGCAGGGTTATCAGAAGAGTTACTGTTCCTGCCGTTATATAAAGCAGAGTTCCCATGCCTCCTACTTTAGGCATTTCGTTGCCGGACATGGTTACTCCCAAATCCTGGTGAGCAATGGATTCGGCATAGTTGCTTGTTTGAACCTTGCCGCTTGTTATATCTGCAAAGCTGTGAAGATTTATCTGCTCAGAATCCGGCGAGTATTTGATGAAGTAAGCGTAATCCTTTACATTCACTCCGTCTGCCATATCTGCTTTTAGCTCGGATATGACCATGCCGTCATTGGTATTTGTGTCATTTTTGCCCCTTTGCTGGTATATGGTGGCGCCGGTGTAGGATTCTATTGCCTCTCCGGAAAATGCAACTATATAGTCGCCTTCAACAAGCTTTTTGAAGGAATACGTTCCGTCCTCCCCAGTGACTACAGGCTTAATTTCAGCTCCCGTTATGTCTTTTTCGCAAAGCTCGTATTTTCCCTCCCCGTTTTTCTTTAAGAGGGTCACGGTAACATTCTCAATAGGTTTCTCCCGCTTTTCCTTTTCATTTCTTATTCCGTCCAAATCCCAGTCATACCATACCATGCCTGAAATTTCACGGCCTATGACTGCAGTTTCCACAAGGTTGGATTTAAGAGGCAAAGTAGGGCTTCCTGCAATCCAGCTGTTGGCAACGTTTTTATATATGTCGCCGTTTTTGTTTTCGCTTGTTTCGACCTTGAAATTCATGTTTATGCTTTGTCCGCCGTGCAAATTCTCCAATTTGACATAAAGTCCCGTAACTTCGCTGAACATTGCTTCAAGTGCCGCCTTATCCATGCCGCTGAACTTGCCGTCGTAATTGAATTTGCCGTCAGTAATGGTGCCGAGAACGTAGAATAGGTCTTTGCCTTTGCTGTCTTTACCGTTTGCCAGCATTTCTTCAACACCCGCTTCATTCGGATTGTTCTCCGTACCGCCGAAAACTACGACTTTATTGTAAAGGTCCCAATATTCAGTGTTGCTGCAATACACCGTACCGCTGACGCCATTGAGCTCATCTTTGGTTCCCGAAAGGTTTATTCCGAAAGTACGGAGTATGGTATCTCCTTCAAAATCAGAGCCTCTTATATCTCCCTTTTCGGATATTAAATCGTAGAAGTATATCTTAGGTATTGCAGCAGAACCGCTGTTGGTATATGTAACGGTATAGGACATAAGACCGTTCATCTCGATATATCTCTGCTCTACTTTCTTGCTCAGATTTGTTCCGCTTTCCAAAACAATGCCGATAGTTATGTTGTCGGTATTGCCCTTGGCTTTGGAATAAGCTCTCTGGTCTCCGGAGCCGCTTATGTATGTGACGGTTTTTATCGTGTCATTATTCTTTAATGCGTTTGCTTGGGCGAAATTTGCCTGGAAAGTGATGTCCGGAATCATGATTCCCACCGGAACATCATCAATTTCAAAGTTTACCGCCCTGCCGTCTATCTGCGGCGCAGCGTAAATTTTTATCACCTGCATTTTGCCGTCGGAATCTTCAAAGGCAATCTTTGTAGGGTTTTCTTTGTCGGTTCCTATGGAAATCTGCTTTTTATCGCCTGTCGGTTTTCCGGTTTCATCAACTTCATAGCCTTCCATTTTATACGTTCCGCCGGAAACCGAAATGCGCTGAAGCCCCGAATAACCCTCGTCCAGCACCGTGCGAATGGTCAGGTGAGTCACCGGAACTTCCGTCTGTCCGGTCAGAGCAGACGCTTTGGTTTCTATATTGGTAAGCCTGTAATCCACTACCGTCTCATTTTGACCTTGATTGTAGTTAATGCTTCCCTGCTGAACGTCGCCTTTATTATCTATGGTTATGTTGATACCTGCCTGATATCCCAGAAGCAGCAAACTGTTTCCCGACTGGACTCCTCCCGAATGAGTTCCGGCAACCTGTTTTCCGTCTTTGTACTCGGTTTTTTTGTATACGGTGGTGTCTTTGTTTCCACATTCTGCACTGTAAGTGCCGGTCTCCTTGTTGAAGCCCTCAGGTACTTTATATCCCGCAAGTTCATTTTTGCCTTTTCTCTCGTTCCACTTGCCGTCAGCCCATGTTATATAGCTGCCGTCTTGGTTTTTCATGTCCTTTTCGTCTGTCCACACACGAAAAACGTTGACCGTACCTACGGTTTTGCTTATGAGTTCCTCGTCATCAGCCCTTACCTTTATGGGGATTCTCACATACTGATATTGACCGCCCATAATATCGCAGCCCCTTATTTCCGTAAGGACTCCGACGCATTTGAGCCTGTCGCCGCCGACGGTTATGTACCCGTCTTTATCAGGCTTGTCGGCAGAATATACCAAATCTTCTTCCCTTACGGTGTTCATATATTCCATAACGACATATTTTCCGTCTTTATCTTTTGTATTGGTGTCATAGCCTTGAGGATAATCCGGGTCTGCGGCATATAAAAACTTTACGGTTCCTCCGGTATCGTCAGGCATAAGGTTTTGACTTATCTTGGGCTCATTGTCACTGCGGATTGAAAGCGCTCTGCTGTCAAACAGCTGAAGAAGATTTGAAGCCTTCATCCTGTAATCGGAACCTGCTGAAATCATGCCATAGCCTATTATCCATATATTATCGCCTGCAAAAGCGCTGCAGTCATAAGACGTATCCCAGTACTCGGTTCCCAGATAGCTTTGATTTACTGCCCACGGCTCCTTATCAGGGGTTTTTGCATAAGTTCCGTTAAAAGAGCATCCCTTGGTAATATGGCCGGGAGCGTAGAGCACAATCTGGTCATTTCTCTCATTATCGCCTTTGTTTACTTCATGTTCATACCCGGTCTTATCATTTTCACCCGGTTTCAGTTCCTGACCGATACGGGTCTTGAGATTCAAATTGCTTACCTTTATCTCCAGATGAATATCGGCAGTCGACTGTTTTTGCACCCTTGGAAATACATTGATTACCTGAACGGCTCCTGCCGAAAAACATTTTGCGTAAGTTTTGTAGTTGGCCACGTCTCCTGTATTTCCTGCGTTCTGCCAAGGGAAGTGCCTTTCGTCAAAATCGAAATCATAATCGCTTACGGAAAAGTGATATGTGGTATCCGCACCGGTTCCCGTAACCTTGGAAGGACTTGAAATATTTTTAATGGAATCAAGGTCATTGGCCTTGCTACCGTCATCGCCCACCAGCGACCAGTTTCCTCCGTAATAGCAGCCGTTAAAGTAAAAGGTGTAATTGCTTGGGCCCGCGCCCTTGGCGTAAGAAGAACGAGTTTCATAGGCCCAGTGCATGCGCCGCTTGCCGTTTCCGAGCCCGTCTCCCGGAAGTTCAATAGCTCCTCTGTCGGGGTCAACATAGTTATATTTATAATGTTCGTTCAGAGGTATATTTTCATGATAGTCCCAAAGCATTGCTGTATACTGACTGTCGGAGCCTTCAAAAGGCTGTCCTCCCGAAGTAACCTTTGAGCTCAGGTTAAGGTCGAAAGTTATATCTCCCACAGGCAGGGAAAGGCCTTTTAGTCCTTTGGACGCTCTGTTCTCCTGAGGATTGTTGTTGGTATCGTTATACAGCTGGAGAGTTATGCCGTAGCAGCTTATTCTGCCGTAGCGGTAATCTGCGTATTCCTTCTGCTTTTCCGAACTCAGCGTTCTGCCTTCTTCCGTATACTCGGCCGGATTGGCCTTGCCGTGGTTTTCATCAAGAGCCGCAAGCCTTTCCAGTTCATCACGCTTTTCTCCTTTTATCTCCTGACCGGTGGCAAAGTTAAACCAGCTCTTATAAGTCATATCGCCGTTTTTCATCAGCTGAACGTTGAAGTTTGTTCCTGCCGACGCAGTAACTGCTTCTGCGGTTATTTGATTTCCGGTCTCTTTCTGCGCAGGTCTTACATTGCCGCCGGCATCTTTTTCCATGCCGTAGTTTTCATCGTTTCCGTCTACCCACGCTCTGAAAGTAGGCTGAAAGACTTCGCCGTTGTCTGCGTTGCGTACTTCAACTGCCGCCGTAAATCCACGCTGTGCAGCAAGGATGCTGCTTTCCTCTTCCCGAGTCTTAAAAGTAGTCCAGCCGGTAAGCCTCTGCTGAGTGACCTGTCCGTTAATGACTTTGTAGCTATCTTCGCCCTCCTTGCTTCCGCTGAGCACCGAGTTAAGCTTTATTTCCCTGCTGTCATCGATTTTTACAAAACCGTTTTCGTCATACAGGGCGTTTCCCTCGTCATCCTTAAGGGGAGCATAAAGTTTCCCCTCGTGGTTCTGCACCACTACTACCTTCTCATTTGCATCGAGATACTCTATGTTATAGTTATTACCCATCCACTTCATATTTTCGGTATCGAATCTTGCGGAGGTAATTCCTTTTTTGAGCACTATCTCAAAATGCATTCCTATTTCTTTCTCAACAACCGCTTCCTGGCGTGCGCCAAAGGTAACGGCCATCACATACTGAATTGTATCATAAGACCTGACTATCTTATTATGTTCTCCGCTGTCGTTGCCCGCAATCTTATCATCTTTGTCAAAAGGACTCGAACCGTCAATAATTTCTTTTACTACAAGCTGCTTAACATAACCCGGCGGAAGTTTCTTGCTGACAAAGACGAAAGGACACTCTTTTTCGTCTGCAACAAAAGTAAATCCGTCATATCCGCCGTTGCTGCCTGTGCCGAGCTGCACATCCGTTACCAGAGATTCGGGCAGTTCTTCCAGTTCGTCTCCTGACATTTTAACGGCAAAAATCTTCAGCTTTCTCTTTCCCGGCGCTCCCTTCAGCTTTGCATCTTCGGTCAGATATTGGATGGTGATTGTCATCTTATTGTTGGTGACACCTGTATTTAAGTTGTAGTCATCTCCCTCCAGCTTTACCCAGTGAATGGCATAGACCTGAAAGTCGTTATAGTTCCGTACTGCCTTTTCAAGAGCTCCGCCTGTCGGATAATACCCTTCGCCATTTTGTACTCTTCGTATAAACGGCTTGCACCCTTCAGGGACCTTTATTTCCTGCGGCAATTTTATAACGGCTTTTACGGTTGCTTTGTCAGATTCTTCGTAAGGGGCGTCGTATGCAACCCACGTACCGTCATCCTGTTTTTCGCCGGGATAAATGCCGAGGTCCGGCAGGTTAGCTATTGGGCCTGTGGTTGTATCCACCTCCGCAAAGGTGACCATTGGCACCATTCCTATTACCAAACTGAGCACAAGCAACCATGTCAGCACCTTGCGTTTCATTGTTTGTGTTCCTCCTTTTACACTCTCTTCCGATATACTAATCTATTGCGCTGTCTGCTTAATTATGTCAATGTTCCCTTGCAGTCGGCCAAACCGGGCGACTTTTATATGTCCCGTAAACAAAAATACCCGGACGCAGCCGATTGTTTAAGTTGATTTTTCCGACTGCCATCAGCTTTGTACTTGCCGAAAATTTTCTGATTTTCGATACTGCCGACATTCACCGGTTTTGCTGTTTGCACGGATTACCACAGAATGACCCTTCTGTGGTTTTTATATTACCAATTTCATCCTGTCTAAAATTCTTTCATGAGTCGAAGTGCTCACCGCCACATATATACGTGTTGTTTCAATGCGGCTATGGCCTAAAACATCTGCCAGGTGAGCCAGATTTTTGGTGGCAGAATAAAAAGTTCTGGCAAAGAGATGTCTCAGATTATGTGGAAATACCTTGCGCGGCTCCACTCCCGCCGCCGCGCAGAGTTTCTTCATTTCATGACAGATATTGGAACGGTCCATCGCTCTTCCTGTCTTTGTGCGGAAGATATGGCCCTGGTATATGGAATATTTCTTAGCATACTGAAGCAATTTCTTGCGCAATTCTTTTGGTAAAATTACAATTCGGCTCTTTCCTTTCATGTGAATTTCCGCTCGTCCTTTTTCCGCCGCTTCCACAGTGATATACTTGAGCTCGCTGATGCAGATTCCCGTTCCGCAAACCACCATCATCAGCATATACAGTCTTTCATTTCCCTTTTCCTTTGCCGCAAATAAAAGCCGCCTGTATTCTGCATCGGAAAGTTCGCGTTCTTCATCTAAAAAGGCCTGCCGCTGAACTTTAAGCAGCTTAACCTGCGCTTCCTTCCACCCGCAAAATTCCAGAAACGCATTTATTGCCGACACTGCGCCGTTTACGGTCTGAGGTTTCAAAGTTTCCTGTAGTTTATCCCGGTACCTTAAAATACTGCTTTTGGTAACTTCTTCCCCGTCCAGAAACTCCGCAAGTCTTTGTATAATACTCACATATTTGCTTATGGTAGCTTCGGATTTTTCGTTGAAATACATTTCATCTTTGAAAGTCTTAATGGTTTCTTCCCTGATTACCTTCATCTTTCATTCCTCCTTTTCAGCTATAGAATATATATACGGCTCTCGTATACATATTTCGAGGTTTTGTATACTGTTTATAGGAAATAGTATACCAACGACAACACTTTTTACACGGTTGCTCATACAATGTATGACAAATCCCGTAAATAATCATGCTCAAATTCAGGAACGGTAAGCTAAACAGCCCGCAGGCACACAAGCCGCAAAAAAGCACACAAGTCGCCTGTGCGACTTGTGTGCCTGAAAACATTATCTTATTATCTATTTTTCCACACGCAAAATGCATGTCAATTGTAGAAATTACACCTATTTCATCGCCTCTTCAACAGCAACTGCAACAGCTACGGTGGCTCCAACCATCGGGTTGTTGCCCATACCGATAAAGCCCATCATTGCAACGTGGGCAGGTACCGATGACGAGCCTGCGAACTGAGCGTCCGAGTGCATTCTTCCCATGGTGTCGGTCATGCCGTAAGAAGCAGGACCTGCCGCCATATTGTCAGGATGCAGAGTTCTTCCCGTGCCTCCTCCGGAAGCAACGGAAAAATATTTCTTTCCCTGCTCTATACATTCCTTTTTGTAGGTTCCTGCTACAGGATGCTGAAATCTGGTAGGGTTGGTGGAGTTTCCTGTAATTGAAACGTCTACGCCTTCTTTATGCATGATTGCAACGCCTTCGCGAACATCGTCTGCACCGTAGCATCTGACTTTTGAACGTTCTCCCTTTGAATACGGAATTTCTTTTACCACAGCCAAATCCCCGGTATAGTAATCAAACTTTGTCTGAACGTAGGTAAATCCGTTGATTCTTGAAATAATCTGCGCGGCGTCCTTTCCAAGACCGTTTAAAATTACACGGAGAGGATTTTTACGAACTTTATTGGCGGACTTTGCAATGCCTATTGCGCCTTCGGCGGCGGCAAAGGACTCATGACCTGCAAGAAAAGCGAAACATTCCGTCTCTTCACGAAGCAGCATGGCTGCCAGATTTCCGTGACCTATGCCGACCTTTCTGTCCTCAGCAACGGAACCCGGCAGACAAAATGCCTGCAGTCCCTCTCCTATAGCTTCCGCAGCGTCCGCAGCCTTACGAGCGCCTTTCTTGACGGCGATAGCTGCGCCTGCCGTATATGCCCAGCACGCATCGTCGAAACAGATAGGCTGAGTTTCTTTGACTATCTCTCTCGGATTGAAGCCTGCTTCCGTGCAGATACTTAAAGCTTCCTCAAGGTCTTTGATACCGTACTTGTCCAAAACGCCCTGAATTTTATCTATTTTTCTATCGTAATTTTCAAAAGTAATCATTGCGGCTCCTCCTATTCTTCGCGCGGATCGATGGTTTTAACCGCTTCATCAAATCTTCCGTATGTACCGCCGGCCTTTTCTATGGCTTCCATAGGCTCTGTGCCTTTTTTGATAGCGTCCATCATCTTGCCGATGTTTACATATTTGTATCCTATAACGTTGTTTTCTTCGTCTAAACCTATTTCGGTAATGTAACCTTCTGCCAGTTCCAGATACCTCGGGCCCTTTGCCTTTGTGGAATATATGGTTCCTACCTGACTTCTGGTTCCTTTGCCCAAGTCTTCAAGTCCCGCTCCGACAGCAAGTCCGCCTTCGGAAAATGCTGACTGACTGCGTCCGTAGACTATTTGCAGGAACAGTTCTCTCATGGCCGTGTTAATAGCGTCGCATACCAAATCCGTGTTCAGAGCTTCGAGGAGGGTCTTTCCTATCAGAATCTCTCCTGCCATTGCTGCTGAATGGGTCATTCCGGAACATCCGAGAGTTTCTACCAGAGCCTCTTCTATAATTCCGTCCTTTATATTCAGAGTCAGTTTGCAAGCTCCCTGCTGCGGCGCACACCAGCCTACTCCGTGAGTCAGGCCTGAAATGTCCGATACTTCTTTTACCTGAACCCATTTTCCTTCTTGCGGAATAGGTGCAGGTCCGTGATATGCGCCTTTGTTAACGGGACACATATTCTCTACTTCTTTTGTATATATCATCTTGTCCTCCTAAAAAAATCAACACTCAAAAGACTTAAGTTTTTTTCTGTTTCTTTCAATTATATATTTAATCATACCGCAAACAAAATTTCAATGGAAAAACACGCATGTTTTTCATTATCTTGCATGTAATAACAAAAAACCTGCGTGTTTCGATAAAAATTGCTTTTACATAAGTTCTTTTCTCATGGCTGAAAGAGCGTTCTTTTCGAGCCTGCTGACCTGAGCCTGAGAAATGCCTATTTCCTTTGCAACTTCCATTTGAGTTTTTCCTTCAAAAAATCTTATATTTAAAATATGTCTTTCTCTCGGACTGAGCTTGTCCATAGCTTCGGATAGAGATATGTTTTCAATCCACTTGGTATCGGTGTTTTTATTGTCCGACACCTGGTCCATGACGTATATGGCGTCTCCGTCATCGTGAAACACCGGTTCAAAGAGGGAAACAGGCTCCTGTATGGATTCAAGAGCCGTCACCACATCTTCTCTGTTTACCCCCATGGACAAAGCGATTTCGCTTACCGACGGCTCTCTCTGCATATCTCTCGAAAGGATTTCCTTCGCCTGAAGGGATTTATACGCCAAGTCCCTTAAAGATCTGGAGACCCGTATGGAGTTATTATCTCTCAAATACCTTCGTACTTCGCCGATGATCATAGGTACTGCATAGGTTGAAAACTTGACCCCGTGGCTCATGTCAAAATTATCCAGCGCCTTTATAAGTCCTATACATCCCACCTGGAACAAATCGTCAGGGTTTTCACCTCGATTGGCAAATCGCTGAATCACGCTCAATACAAGTCTCAGATTGCCCTTTATAAACTTCTCCCTCGTAGCCTCGTCTCCTGCTTTGATTTGCTTTAACATTTCAGTCATTTCAGCCTCTTTGTAAAGAGGCAGTTTAGCAGTGTCCACACCGCAGATTTCAACCTTGTTAGCCATAAATACACACCAATCCTATCCACAAATATTTTTAGTTTAGTTATGTACTTCGGCTGCCAAAGTTATGTGTGGCAATTACTGGCGCACTGCTTCACATGTTCAGCCCAATTTTTTGATTTCTTTTTGAAGCCTTGTAATTATGCGTTTTTCAAGGCGGGATATGTACGACTGGGAAATTCCCAGCCTGTCGGCAACTTCTTTCTGCGTCATTTCTTTGCCGCTTTTAAGGCCGAATCGCATTTCCATAAGCTCCTGTTCTCTGGGCTCCAGCTTTTTCATCGCTCCGTAGAGCAGCGTTCTGTTGACCTCGTCTTCGAGTCTGTGATAGACCACGTCGTTATCGGTTCCCAAAATATCCGAAAGCAAAAGTTCGTTTCCGTCCCAGTCAACGTTAAGGGGCTCATCTAAGCTCACCTCGCTTTTCAGCTTTGTGGTACGTCTCAAATACATGAGAATTTCGTTTTCTATGCACCTGGAAGCATAAGTTGCCAGCTTTATGTTTTTTTCAGGCTTGAAGGTATTTACGGCCTTTATAAGGCCTATGGTTCCTATGGATATAAGGTCTTCCACGTTGATTCCGGCATTTTCAAATTTCTTCGCTATATATACTACCAGTCTGAGATTTCGCTCAATCAATATGCTCCTTGCCTCCATGCTTCCCTTTGCATATTCCTCCAAAAGCTTTAGCTCCTCTTCTCTTGCCAGGGGCGGAGGCAGTATGTCGCTGCCTCCTATGTAGAACAGCGCCTTTGTTTTGCTTTTTAAGGCCTCTCTTATCTTTCTCAGCCAATTATCAAATTGTATTATAGGCAAAATTCTGCACTCCTTATACATTTTGCAGCAACCCTCCTTCTAAAAATTCTTTATTCATAAGAACCTCAAAATCTCCGAAAGTTCCTCGGTAAAATGCCATATAAACCCCTTCGATTTGATGATTTCCGAAAATTATTCTGTCAGTTCTTATGCCGTCAAGGCTTCCGCTGTCAGTGCCTACGGCTTTATATGGTATGATTCTGTATCTGGCAGGCATATCCGAGGCTGCAAAAGGCAGTTTTGCAGCCCCCTTCTCGTCAATCAATATCACCGGTTTTCCTGTCATCGGCTCCCTGAGGCTGTTTCCCGAATCCACGAAAGCTCTGAACTGATAACTTTTGCCATCTATAATCAAACACACTTTTCCTTTCATGTTCATATCCATATTGCGGCTTCGTATAAGTTTAACAAACCAATATGTAATCCCAAATGCCAGAGTGCCCACGCACAAAAGCTTAAAGTATGTAATGACATCTATGTATATTATTCCCTGATGAGAAACCGCCGGCTGCTGCTGCCACAAAAGCAGAGCAAGGACGGCGCCTCCGGATAAAAAGGTAAGCGCCATAAAAATACCGGTGGTTTTAAAAAGTTCCTTAAAGCCAAAGGCCGAGGCGGCGCACAGAAATCCCGCAGCAATTCTTATGACCGCAGACAATGCACCGGGCAGCGGAAGGAAGATTATAAATCCGCTTAACCCGCATAGGCCGGCTCCCAAAATCAATCTGCTCATACGAGGTCTGTACCCTGTAAGCTTGCCCGTAAGCATTATCAGAAGCATGCCCACTATGAAGTTTTCAAGGAATAAATATTCTCCATAAATGACCATATCTCACCTCGCCCGTTTATCATACATTATCCCTCCTGCAAAGTATGTCGAAACATGGTTATAAATAAAAAAAATATGAGAGCCGCCGTATTGTCGGATTACTCTCCGTTAATACGACGGCTCTTAAAATCAATCTATTTTACTCTTGCAAAAGTTCTGTTTCCTTTTCCCCGGCGCCTTATTTCATAAACTCCGCCCGGCACAATCTGCCGTCTTTCAAAGACTGCTCTTATGCCTGCAATATCATCGGTTCTTAGATACAGTCCCGTACTGCATGACCTTACGAGTTCAGTGGGAAGTTTTTTCAGCGTCGACTTTATCCCTTCCTCCTCGAGCATATCCTGCGCATATGCCGCTTTGTAAAAAGAGGAAAAGGATATGACATACTCTTTCTCCATTTTGATAGCCTCCTTGCCGTTTATCTCGTATTTTTTTCTTTTGTATGTACTAAAAAAGTTTTTTAAAGAATCTCGATACCAACTGGGTAAAGGATGCTTTATTTACGTCGCCGTCGGCTACCAAAACGTATTCCGCTATCTCTTCATCGTCCTGATATACTGTGAGTTTGCCTATTTCATCTCCCTTTACAATCGGAAGGGGTACTTTTTTATCTATCTTTACCTTGCTGTTTATGCTTTCCGCTCTGCCCTTTTCCACAAGGGCTGTTATGCGCTCATTTGTAACGGCTTTTATCTTCTGAGGCGTTCCCTTTTCAATCTGAAGTTCCTCCATTACCTGACCTTTTTCCGCAACCACATGGGTTTCATAATTTGCAAAACCGTAGTCCAGGAGTTTGCTTACTTCCGCATTTCTTATAGGAGACGTTTCGCATCCCAAAGCCACCGCAATCAGATGAGTGTCTCCTCTCGTTGCAGAAGCAGAAAGGCAATATCCGGCGTCGCTGGTAAATCCGGTCTTGATTCCGTCACATCCCTGATACTGCTTGATAAGTTTATTGGTGTTGGTCAGTCCGAATTCCTTTTCCTTGCCGGGAAGTCCAACGGTTATGGTATCCTGCCACGTGGTGAACCACTCTCGCACTTCTTCGTACTTATACAGTTCTTTTGACATTATTGATATATCATATGCGCTTGAATAATGTTCTGCCACAGGAAGCCCGTTGGTATTTACAAAATGAGTATCTCTCATCCCCAGGTCCTTTGCCTTTTTGTTCATCCGTTCCACAAAGATTTCTTCACTCCCGGCTACATATTCGGATAATGCCACACAACCGTCATTGGCGCTTGCCATGGCAACTCCCTTTAGAAGTTCTTTTACCGTATGGGTCTCGCCGAATTCCATGTACATCTGGCTTCCTCCCATGGATGCCGCCCTTTCCGATATGGTCACCTCATCGTCAAGGCTTATCTTTCCGGAATCCACCGCATCCATTACGAGAAGCATGGTCATTACCTTTGTAACGGATGCAAGGGGAAGCTCTTCATGGGCATTCTGCTGAAACAATACCTTTCCCGTATCGGCATCTATCAACACGGCGCCTTTTGCAGCTACTTCAAAAGGCGCTTCTTTATCTTCATCGGCAATTTCATCTGTAACAGTTTCCAGTTCTATTGGGTCTTGTTTGGGCAGATTTTTTCCTATACCTATAAAGGCGCATAAAATTACAGCGCATCCCAAAACCGTAACCAAAATTTTTTTCCATGAAGCAGAAAGCCGCCTCTCTTTCGCTTCGGCGGCTTTTACTTCTTTCGCTTTTTTTCTCAATTTCATAAAAAGCGCCGTCCTTTCTACATATATGGTCTCTAAAATATATGCTGAGGACGGCGCAATATGCTCTTTACCGTGTCTATAATCCTATTATCTCTTTTATCAGTTCAGGCTTCTCCGGCTTTATCTTTCCGATTTCAAAGGCTTTGGCTGCCTCATTCATTGCCATGCTGACCTTGCCTTCATCGTTTCCGTAGAATACGGCCAAAACATCGCCCTTTGATACCTTATCTCCTACTTTCCTGCATACCCGTATTCCGGCAGACAAATCTATCTCATCTTCTTTTGTGGCGCGTCCCGCTCCCGTATGCTGGGAAGCCAGCCCGATCTGTCTTGCTCTGATTTTTTCCACGTAACCTGATTCTTCGGCCACCAGTTCCTTTTCTATGGTATGTTTAGGGAACAAATCGTAATTATCTATTACTTTCGGGTCGCCTCCCTGAGCTTCTATAAACTCTGCCAGCTTAGCCAGTCCGCTTCCGTCTGCAAGGGCTTTCTTTGTCATCTCAAGTCCCTCCTCAGGCGTAGCTGCCTTGCCTCCCAGATATACCATGATTCCGCTCAGCCTTTCAGCCAGCTCGGTTATGTCCTCAGGACCTCTGCCCTTGAGGGTTTCTATCGCTTCTATTACTTCGAGGCTGTTTCCTACGGCTTTTCCGAGAGGCTGTCCCATTTCGGTGATAGCCGCAACGGTTCTTCTGCCTGCATTGTTTCCGATTTCTACCATGAGTTTTGCAAGCTTTGCCGCATCTTCTTTGTTTTCCATAAAGGCGCCGTCTCCGCATTTTACGTCAAGGACTATGGCGTCGCTTCCCGCAGCTAACTTCTTGCTCATAATGCTGGATGAAATCAGTCCGAAATCATCTACCGTGGCGGTTACATCACGGAGAGCATAGAGTTTCTTGTCGGCAGGCGTAATGTGAGCTGTCTGACCTATTACGGCCATTCCGATGCGGTTTACCTGACTCATAAATTCGTCAGGCTCAAGGGCAATTCTGAAACCCGGTATGGATTCCATTTTGTCAACGGTTCCGCCCGTGAAGCCCAGTCCTCTTCCGCTCATCTTGGCTATTGGAACTCCGCAGGCTGCTGCAAGAGGAGCGACTACCAAGGTAGTCTTGTCTCCCACTCCGCCGGTGGAATGCTTGTCAACTTTTATTCCTTCTATAGGTGACAAGTCTATGGTGTCCCCTGAATACCGCATTGCATCGGTGAGTTCAAAGGTTTCCTCCTTGCTGAGGCCTTTAAAATATATTGCCATTAAGAGGGCCGATGCCTGATAGTCAGGTATATCTCCCGCAACATATCCGTTGACAAAGCCTTTTATCTCTTCCTTCGTCAACTCCAACCCGTCTTTTTTCTTTTGTATGATGCTTACCATATCCATTATAAAATCACCTCTTTAAAGCTCTCTCCTATCTCCGTTCCTTCTGCGCCCAGAATATCCGCTACGGTGGCTCCGATATCCGCAAAAGTTTTACGTATTCCCAAGTCGGTTCCTGTTTTTACTTTCTTTCCGTAAATCAGAACCGGCACATATTCCCTCGTATGGTCAAAGCCGCTGTGTACAGGGTCGTTTCCATGGTCGGCGCAAATCATGAGGACATCCTCCTCGCCCATGGCGTCTATGATTTCAGGAATCCTTGCGTCGAACTCTTCTATACACCGGCCGTAGCCTATAGGATCTCTTCTGTGTCCGTACTGTGAATCGAAATCCACAAGGTTTGTAAATATGAAACCGTCAAAGTTCATCTTTATGGCTTCAATGGTCTTATCAACTCCGTCCATGTTGCTCGAGGTGTGAACCGCCTCGGTGACTCCCTTTCCGTTGAATATATCGCTGATTTTGCCCACAGCGTAAACCGTCTTTCCGGCTGCCTTAATCTTATCGAGTATGGTATCTTCAGGCGGAGAAACGGCGTAATCCCTGCGGTCCGACGTTCTTATGCGCTTGCCGTCTTTTATTATATACGGTCTTGCGATTACCCTTCCGCATGCCACATCGCCTACAAGCAATTTGCGGGCTGCCTCGCATATTTCATATAGTTTATCCAGCGGAATCACGTCTGTATTGGCAGCTATCTGAAAGACGCTGTCGGCCGACGTATACACTATGGGCTTTCCCGTAGCCTCGTGCTCAGGTCCCAGCTGCTCTATTATCTCGGTGCCGGAGGCCGGATAGTTTCCCAAAACTTCCCTGCCTATAGCTGCTTCAAAATCCTTTATAAAGCTTTCGGGAAATCCTTCGGGATAAGTCTTAAAAGGCGTGTCCGTGTATATTCCGGCTATTTCCCAGTGCCCCGTTATGGTATCCTTTCCCTTTGAAATCTCAGCCATTTTGCCGAAGGCTCCAATCGGGGCGGCGCAAGCCATTTTGCTCCATGCCACTCCCTGTATGTTGCCTATGCCCAGTTTTACCAGATTAGGCGCACTGAAATCTTTTTTCTCTTCTAAAACGTGTCCAAAGGTGTCTGCGCCTGCATCGCCGTATTTTGCCGCATCGGGGAGCGCTCCCACTCCCATGCTGTCAGTCACCATTAAAATCACTTTGCTCATAGAATTACCTCCTTAGGGCAGGCTTCCAGATAATCCAAGGAAACCAGCTGATACTTCACTCCGTTAAAAATCCCTTTAATTCCTTTTCCAAATGCATCTTTTCCATGGAGATGACCGTATACGCATGTATCCACTCCGTACTCCGTCATAAGCTCCGTAAATCCCGAGCCCTGCATCTTATCGTTGGTAGGCGGAAAGTGCAAAACCCCGATAATCTTATCTGCCCCTGCGGACTTTCCTTCTTCGAGGGACATCCTAAGGCGTAAAAGCTCACGCTCGTATATCTTCTTGTCGTTTTCGTCAAAGCCCTCTTCGCCGGGACAGATCCAGCCTCTGCTGCCGCATACCGCAATTTTTCTTTGGCCGTCTTCAATCAGAAAAGCCTTGTTCTGCACGAAAGTCATGGTTTTTGTGCCGTAAAGTTTATTGAGCTTACCTGCCGACTGCCACCAGAGGTCGTGATTGCCTTTAAACAGAATTTTCTTTCCGGGAAGATTATCTATCCATTTAAAATCCGCCTCGGCCTCATCCAGCCTCAGCCCCCACGAAATATCGCCGCATACTATTATTGCGTCCTCAGGGGTGACGGCCCGTAGCCAGTTTTCCCGGAGCTTTTCGGCATGATTTACCCACTGCCCTCCGAATATGTCCATGGGCTTTTCCACCTTGTCGCAAAATGACAGGTGCAAATCGCCTATTGCAAAAATTTTCATTTTTATTCCTCATCGCCGCCCATATTGACGGTGCCACTTCCGATTTCAAGAATCTCAGAGCTGTCTTTTTCGGGCAATGCGGTAACGTCTTTCAGTTTTCGCATTATGCTCCTCGTTCTCGTTCCTATCAGCTTATCCAGCTCAATATTGGCCTGATTTATCCTGTTTTGTGTAGCCGCAAGAACGTCTCCGAACTTATCGAATTCGGTCTTGACTGCTCCTAATATATTCCATACCTCACTTGAATGCTTCTGAATCGCCAGCGTCTTAAATCCCATTTGGAGACTGTTCAGCAGGGCTGCCATGGTTGTCGGACCTGCAATGTTGACTTTATATTCCCGTTGCAGAGTCTCTACCATTCCTCTCCTTACGACTTCTGCATAGAGCCCTTCAAAAGGCAGGAACATGATTCCGAAATCCGTAGTGTACGGCGGCTCTATGTATTTTTCTTTTATATCCCTGGCTTCCGATTTGATTACTTTTTCAAGGTTCTTGGCTGCCTCTTCCACCAGAGCCGCATCACCGGTATCATATGCATCCATAAGTTTCGCATATGCATCTCCCGGGAACTTGGCATCTATAGGAAGCCATACCACGCTTTCATCGTCTCCCGGCAGCTTAACCGCAAATTCAACCCTTTCATTTCCGGAGTTTCTGGTTTTTACGTTTTCTTCGTATTGCTCCGGCGAAAGAATCTGCTCAAGTATTGCGCCCAGCTGCACTTCTCCCAGGATTCCTCTCGTCTTAACGTTGGACAGCACCTTTTTAAGGTCGCCCACTCCCACTGCAAGGTTCTGCATCTCTCCCAGGCCTTTATAGACCTGTTCCAGCCTTTCGCTGACCAGTTTAAAGGATTGATTTATCCTGTCTTCGAGGGTTTTTTGAAGCTTTTCGTCTACGGTGCGGCGCATCTCTTCAAGCTGCTTGTTATTGTCAGCAGTCAAGTCGGTAATCTTTTTTTCCATGGTGTTACGGATATTTTCCAGCTTCTGCTCGTTTTCCACCGCCATGCCGGAAAATCTGTGATTCAGCTCAAACAGCCTCTTATCGAGATTTTCGGCGCTGTCCCTCTGATTGGCTGAAATCATATCTCCGAAGGTTTTCAGCGAATTCTGCAGCGTCTGCACCGTCGCCAAATCGTTTTGTCTTATCTCCTCTACCTGTCTGCTCAGATTTCGGTACTCGCTCTCCATGCTGCTTATTTCTCGGCTGAGCCTTTGGTTATTCACCAGAATCATGATGATGCACACCGCCGAAACGGCCGCAATTACTATTAAAATGTATATCAATATCGTTCCGTCCATATTTTTCTCCTGTCTTTTCTGTCGGATCCGTAAACGTATCCGATTATATTATTTTACCACAGCTTGGTGGTTTTAACAACATTTATGGTATGGATGTCCTTCGGTGTTTTGCGGTTTGTGTTTTGCGGTTTGAATGGTCTTAGTTCTTGCGTTTCTGCACGGGGGAGCGAGCGCATGGCGCAGGCTTACCCGGAGCTGCCCGGCATGGCGGAATGCTGCTTAACGTTGTTGGCTGCCGTCCGGCGTTTGACGAAGCGTGCCGGAGGCTGCCGGGTAATGCCGGAGCTGTCCGGCGATGCTTGGCGCTTGATTGCGGCTTGTAAGAGGCTTACAGCGCCTGTAATTTTTTCTGAAAAATCCTTATGCTCAAACTTGCAGTTTTGCCAAGTATATGATATATTAGTAAAGTCGTAATTTGATAATTTATATGGAGACGTATCGAAGTGGTCATAACGGGGCGCACTCGAAATGCGTTTGCCCTTTCCGGGCACGTGGGTTCGAATCCCACCGTCTCCGCCAACGAAAAAAAAAGAGGCTCAAGCCTCTTTTTTATTACAATATTTTTCTTGCTAAGGCACAGCTATGACGTTGGCTTTTTACAAGATGTCCGCTCAAAAAGCCAACGTTATTCCCAATAACTGTAAATTTTAGTAGGGTTTCGGGGTCTTCGTTGGCTTTTTGATCTTCTTATCCGGAATTGGCCTACAAAAAACCTTAAAACTGTAGGCCAATTTTGTTCCTCATCGAAAAAAAGCCAACGCCGGCCCAGCCATCGCTGAGCGAGCAGGTATTATGTAAGCCTATGTTGTCAGGTTTTCGTTTTTTCAAATTTATGCCAACATTATTTACAATAACTGTAAATTTCTCGTCGGGTATCCTTCTATTTTTTCCCATATGTTGTCACAGTAGCTGAAATCCGAAAATCTGCCAACAGTTTTCCGGAAAAACTGTTGGCAAGTTCTGCTTATTTTTAAGAAGTGACAACATCGACATTTTTCGACACAGAAAATCCACGTGGCACCTCGGATTTTGTTGTCATATTCTAACTTATTCAAAAATCTGCCAACATTTTACATGAAGTCCGTTTTTTTCCCCCCCCAACATTTTACATGGAGCCCGTTTTCCCCCTTAACCTTTAACATGGAGCCACGAAAAAGCGGGCAGATTCCTCTGCCCGCCGCATTCTTAAGTGACTTCAAAAAGCCTACGCTGTTTTCTCGTCAACAATATTTTTCTTTAACTGAACTTCAGGTTCTGTAGGCATCTTGAACATAGGAACGAATCTGTCGAGACCCGTAAATGTCAATATGAGCAGTGAAAGTACTGCAATCATAGCCGTGAAGTTGCACTTGATAATATCAATATTTGTAATCTGAACCAGTGGATATACTCCGGCAGCAATACCTACATAGAAGCCGAGGTATACGTGCCAAGGAATAAGCTGCGAACCGAATACGCCCATTGCGTCTCCGAAAGTAGCATTTCTTAATTTCAGCTTATAAGCAGCTTCTTCTGTCTGGCATACAACGTTGTCTTCAGTAACTTGTTTGATAACAGGTCCGATAGTAACGATCTGAGCCATTTCATCAGATAATGCAACGTTTCCGAGTAAAGAAAGAATTGCGTTCCAGCCAAGTAAGTGTCTTACCTTCTTGGACAGCTTTGCAATCAAAGCAGCAAGAGGGCTGAAAGCATCCATACACTGCATTACACCACCGAAAGCTGCAACCCACATCATCATAGGGATAACCCAGCTGCCGGCTTCTTCAATACCTGCGTATACATAATCATCTAAGAATTCCTGAATTGGGCAAGCAGTTCCTGCAATAAGTCCTAAGATGTAAGAAGAAATAATTCCACTGCCGATGCAAGCGAAAGTATTTACACCTAAAATAGCAAGAGCGATAACCAGAACAAGAGGAACAACCATGTAAAGAGCAACTCCGTTGGCTACCTGATCAAGCAGATCAAGAGCGGCAGGTCTCTCAGCTAAAAGGAACTCTTTGATTTCAGGAGTAATATTGTCCATTACTGTGGAAGCATCGCCTGTTCCGCTCATTCCCATGGATGCGATGAAGAAAGCGATAGCAGCCAAGATAAGGCAGGATACGGACCATACACCCTGATGTCTGATTCTGTCAGTAACCTGTACACCCTGAATACCGGAAGATACGATAGTAGTATCTGAAATAAGACCGATGTTGTCGCCGAAGCAAGCGCCGCCTGCGATAGCACATACTGTCAAATATGGATCGCCGTTAACGATATGTGATAACCATAAGAAAATCGGTGCACAAGCTGCAAAAGTACCCCATGAAGTACCTGTTGCAACAGAAAGCACAGCGGTACATACAAGGCCAACGCAAGCAACAGTCTTAGCAGTAACACCAAGCTTTAATGCGATGTTTACAACAGAAGCGCCTACACCGAAAGCCATGAAGCAGTTAGCCATTACATAAGCCAACATGAGGATAAATAAAGCCACCAAAATGTTTTTTACTGAATCCATGGCAGAATCAAGACACTGTTGCCATTTCTTTCCGTCTACGATCATAGCCACAAGCACTGCTACGATAAATGCTATAGGAGCAGCGATCATAGCATCCTGGCCTTGAATCATTAAACCTGCAAGTACGAATACAGGCACAAACTTTAAAAAGCCTTTAATAAAGTTCATTTTTTTCTCCTTTTCATAAAATAGTCATAATTACGTAGACACTATATTGCAAATTCTATGCCAATTCGACAAAAATTTAGCAAAGCTTCGGCGATTTTTTGCCTATTAAAATTTTGTTAAGCATAAAGATTCGGTATTTTCAATGCTTTACCGAAATAAAACAGAAAATAAGTATAGAAAGCGTAAAGAATATATAAAGAAAAGGTGAAGCTGAAAACTTGACAAATTTGACCCGAAAATAGTACAATGTAGTTATTTGTGAGTCAAAAATGGCACAAAAGAAATCAAAAGATTAAATCTGCAATTTATATTTGCATATAAAGATAAACAGATTTGCAAAATAATACGTAGAAGTTAAGGCAGGCATGGATAAAATGAAAAAAAATACGTATAAAAATTTTGGTCTGAAAAGAGTATTGGAACCTAAGGACAGCCTTCCGGTCACATCATGGAAGCTGGACAATGGCAAAGAATTAAAATCAAAAGAGCTGAGAGTGAACCTAAAACGAATCATGTTTGAGAGAGAAAACTTCTATCAGCTTTGCAGCACTTGCGAATATGACGAAAACAAAATAAAAGAGCGAATTCTGAAAATTGTCAACGAGCGAGGCAAGCTTCATAACCCTTATACGGAAAGCAGCGGCATGTTTATGGGCACCATTGATGAAGCGAGCGAAGATTACGATATGGGAGAATTAAAATACGGAGACAACATAGTTTGTATGACTCCCCTGGCGGGACTCCCTATATATATAGAAAGTATTGATAAAATAAACATTGATTATGCACAGATTACTTGCACAGGATATGTTATCTGTTTTGAGACTGCCATAATCTTCCCAATCGACGACACGGACAGCAGTCATTCCATACATTTGGCGAGAGCGCTGGAGGAGGAAGGCAACCTGTACGGAATGAGCAAAGAGCTTGAGGGCAAGAACATTTCCAGAGCTGTAATTATCGGTAATCACATCGCAGAAACGATTTTTTATGCCCAGATGCTTAAATCTGCCAATAAGGGCAATGTATCCATAAGTTTTGTCATCGACAGCGCATATTTCAGTGGCATTACGGAAAAAGATCTGCGAATCATATTCGGCGATTTAATTGAAAATATATATTTTGTTGACCTGAGCAAACCGATAGAAGCTGTAGAAAAAATAATGGAGAGTGAAGACAGCAGATTGTTTGACGTGGTAATAAATCTGGAAAATATCAAGGGCTGTGAAAGCGTAGCTTCACTTGTCGTTCGTGAAGGCGGCTGGGTATGTTACACCAGTCTTAACAGCCGGTACTGTCATGGACTTTTGATTGCGGACTGTTTGGGAAAAGATGCGACCCACTACGGTCTTGACGGTTACAGCAGATATGCCTATGATTTTGCCGGCAAACTGGTAAACGAAGCCGAGCCGATTTTACGGCGTCTTGACAGGTTTTACGCAAGCAGAAAAAATGAGCCTTATAAGATTCAGACGGGTTTCCGGGAAAGAACCCAAACCGCAGTTCAGCAGATTGACGGTTTTATATATAAAAGTAAGACTACGGCGGACATGATTGAAGAAGTTCTCAACGTGGCCCAATACGACTGCAACGTCATAATCCAGGGCGAAACCGGCGTTGGTAAAGAAAAAATTTGCAACATGATTCATCAAAACAGCCAAAGAAGGGATAAACCCTGCATCAAGATAAATTGCGCCACCATTCAGGAAAGCCTGGCTGAGTCGGAGTTCTTCGGTTATGAGAAAGGTTCCTTTACGGGAGCGCAGGCTTCAGGAAAGGCGGGATACTTTGAACTGGCAAATAACGGAACGCTGTTCCTTGACGAAATCGGCAGCCTTTCTTTAGTAATGCAGTCAAAGCTTTTGCGTGTCTTGCAGGAAAGCACATATTATCGTGTAGGCGGCGTTCAGCCGAAGCATGTCAACGTGCGTGTAATTTGTGCCAACAATATTCCTTTGAAAAAGCTGGTGGAAGAAGGCATGTTCAGAGAGGACCTTTACTATAGGCTGAATATATGCATGATAAACGTGCCGCCGCTTAGAATGCGAAAAGATGATATTGCATGTCTTGCCGATGCTTTCCTCAATAATTACAGCGAAAAGTACGGCGCCAAAAAAAAGTTTACCTTGGATGCCTATGATGAATTGCTGGAGTACCCTTGGCCGGGCAATGTGCGCGAACTGGAAAACACGGTCCACAGACTTTACATTTCCGAGAAAGGCCGGGAAATAGACGGCTACGCTGTGCACATGCTGATAAACCAAAGTGTATTTGACAATGTGGTAATGGATATAAAGAAGGAGTATGGCAGCAATGATTTTATGAATTTTACCGAAATAATGGAAGAACAGGAAAAGAAAATTATCGCCTATGCTCTGAAAAAGAAGAAGACGACCAGAAAGGCTGCGGAATTCTTGGGTCTGCCGCAGACAACGCTGGCCAGAAAAAAGTTAAAACATAATTTGTAAAGTTGATACCTGCTGCTTAATCAGATTCGCCAGATCATCCTTCATACCGTCAGTCATGCAGGAGCCTCTACCCCAAAACTACTGATTTTACAGTCTTCTTCGGTTATCATTGTTAATATTATTACACCTAAAGAAAGGAATAGACTATACATATGAAAAAGCATATGACCTTTATTACTGTTTTTTTATGCCTGTGTTTGGCGGTTTCATGTTTTTCGGCATGTGGAAAGAAATCCGAGAAGCCGGCGGAAGACAAACAGAAAACGGAAGAAAAATCAGAGTCCGATATTCAGTCACCTTCTGTCTGCGGAAAACTTTCTGTTGAGGGAACACAGCTTGTCGATGAAAAAGGAAAAGCTGTACAGCTGCGAGGCTTAAGCACCCATGGTCTGTCCTTCTACCCTCAATATGTCAATGAAGAGCTTTTTGACCAGTTTCGCCATGACTGGAAAGCAAATGTTATACGGCTTGCCATGTATACGGCAGAATCCGGCGGTTATTGCACTGGCGGTGACAAAGAGTATTTGAAAAATTTGATTCGCAGCGGTGTGGAATACGCTACAAATCAGGATATGTATGTAATTGTCGACTGGCATATTCTGTCGGACAGCAATCCCAATCAGCATAAGGCGGAAGCAATAGATTTTTTTGCAGAAATGTCAAAAGAATTTTCCGACCATAATAATGTGATTTATGAAATCTGCAATGAGCCAAACGGCGGCACGTCCTGGGGAGAAATAAAATCCTATGCGCAGGAGGTCATACCCGTTATCCGGGCTAATGCGCCTGATGCCGTAATTTTAGTGGGAACTCCCAACTGGTCACAGTATGTCAATGAAGCGGCAGCGGACCCGATTACCGGTTACGACAATATCATGTATACTCTGCATTTCTATGCGGCAACCCATAAGGACGATTTGCGCAATACAATGACTGCAGCCATTGACGCAGGACTCCCTGTATTCGTATCGGAATACGGAATCTGCGATGCCAGCGGAAACGGCGGAATAGATGAGGCTCAGGCCAACGCATGGGTAGAGATTATGAACCAATACAATGTCAGCTATGTGGCTTGGAATATTTCCAATAAAAACGAAACCTCTGCTATTTTTAAAAGCACGGTGGAAAAAACCTCCGGGTTTACCGAGGAGGATTTAAGCGATTCCGGCAAATGGCTGTATCATACTCTGGCGGGAGATGCTTCGCTTTCAGGCAGTGGCAAAGCTTCGTCTACTAATAGCAGCAGCAAAGCCCCAGCCTCTCAAAGCGGCAGCCCTAATGCCTCTATCCAAAACGGCGATATTGAGGTTACGGCAGTGCTTTCCAACAGCTGGGAATCCAACGGCCGGCAATTTTACCAATACACGCTGACGGTTAAAAATACTTCAAAACAGCCTTGCAAAAGCTGGGAGACGGATTTAAAGTTCAGCGGCGATATTTCCCTGTCTGACGGTTGGAACGGACAATATTCGGTGCGTGGAAATACGCTGCACATTTCCTCAGTGAGTTATAACGGGCAACTTACTGCCGGAGGCAGCACTCAAGATGTGGGGTTTATTATCAGCGGAGCAGCAGGATTGAAGATTCAATAAAGCGGGATGCCAGTGTAGGCCGATGTGTTCCGGCGTAGGCCGGTGTGGGCCGAAGCGCAAATCAATGCACATGGGGGCAATGCTTAGACAAAAAGGGGCTTGCGCCCCTTTTTTCGTTAGTATAATTTAGGCATGGCGATAATCGGGAGTGGCTGTGCTAACATGATTTGGTGAATTCACGCAATTATGTTAGCAAAAAGTCAAAACGTCGTAGCACCGCAACCACGTCTTTGTGATTTTCCGCAATTATGTTAAAGTTTGCTCGGATTATATTGCCTCAGCTACAACACTTCTGTGAATTCACGCAATTATGTTAATACTTTTGCTGATTTCGGTTAACCCATGCAGGCCCCAATCAGCAGCGAGCAAGCAGCCAGCATGTTTGAAAACCCCACAACTTTGTTATATAATTATACAAATAGATTTGGAAAGGCACGCTAATATGGAAATCAGAAAAGTTACAGAAAACAAGACGCAGTTTCTTTCACTGTTGCTGCTGGCAGATGATCAAGAAGATATGATAGACCGGTATATTGACCAAGGAACGATGTATGTGCTGGATGACGACGGTGTCAAATGCCAATGTGTTGTTACGGATGAAGGCGACGGCATCCTTGAGATAAAAAGTATTGCAACGGAACCGAGCTGCCAAGGCAATGGGTACGGCAAGGCTATGATTGATTTTATTGCTGCAAAGTACAAAGAAGACTATTCCATATTGCAGGTTGGCACGGGAGAAAGTCCATTGACCCTCCCCTTTTACGAAAAGTGCGGATTTGCTCGGTCCCATGTCATTAAAAACTTTTTTACAGACAATTATGACCACCCAATATATGAATGCGGCGTTCAGTTGGTCGACATGGTCTATTTGCAGAGGAGGCTGTAGATTGCAGTTTGCCCTATAAATCAGCAATAATCTTTGATTTATCAACGATTATATGTTATTCTGAATTTGTACTATAATGTCAATATGAAACGGCGTTACAATCAAAAACAATTAGGTGATGCAGGATGGATGAAAAGAGATTAGATGCATTCGAAAAAATGCTTGAAGATATACTTTTGCAGTATGACACAATCACAGCGAAAATGGAGAAGCTAAAAGCTGAAGGTAAGGAGAAAACGGTTACCTACCGTCAACTTTTTACCAATAAACTCCAATATCAAAATATCATTTCTTACTATGATACATACGGTCTTTTGGACGATAATGAAAAATAACGGAGGTGCACCATGGCACTTGAAAATAAATTAGGGCTAACAAGCTCTGCCGACCTTGCTCGTGCAGAAGAACGCATCAGCAAGAAAAAGGCTGCGGAACTTTTTGAAAGTGGAATGCTTGAGAAGCTCGAAGCAGGAAAATTTTCTGCTCTTAAGGCAATTCATAAATATCTTTTTGATGAAATTTACGACTTTGCCGGAGAAGTCAGAACAGTAAACATCTCAAAAGGCAACTTCCGTTTTGCCCCTTTGATGTATCTTGAAGCAGCACTTGAAAACATTGACAAGATGCCCCAATCCACATTTGATGAAATCGTTGAAAAGTATGTGGAAATGAATATCGCCCACCCTTTCAGAGAGGGAAACGGACGCAGCGCTCGCATTTGGCTGGACCTGATTTTCAAAACTGAACTTCACAAGGTCGTCGACTGGAGCAAGATTGATAAAGAGGACTATCTGCTGGCAATGGAGCGCAGTCCGATTAAGGATATTGAAATTAAGTACCTGCTTAAAAACGCATTGACCGATGATATTAACAATCGCAATGTCTATATGAAAGGCATCGACCACAGCTATTATTATGAGGGCTATGCGGCGTTTAAGGCGGAGGAATTGTAAGAAAGAAATGAGGTGCAAATATGTCGAATAAAAAGAATTGGCAATTTGAACTTGAAGAATATATCAAGCAAGGAGAACCGGGACGAACCGAAAAAAGCGAAGCATGGCAGACTGCCATCGGTTTGCAGGCTGTCGATGGATTGAATACTTCTGCTTATTTGCTGGATACCGCCAAAGAGCATATCGAAGGCAAAATCACCATCGATGAAGCGCAAAATCGTATCCAAAGTTACTATGAGCAGCGAGCCGACCGCTCCGAAATCGAAAACGAAACCAAAGAAGCGGATATTGTTTCGGCAAGAATTACAAAGCTTTTGGGTGAAAAAGCTTTTCAATTTTCGCCTGCTGAGTGGCTCACCATTCATCGCAGATTATTCGAGGGCGTGTTCAGCCATGCCGGTCAAATTCGCTGGTACAACATCACAAAGAAAGAATGGGTATTGAATGGTGATACGGTCATCTATGCGGATTTTAACAGCATCAAAGCCACTTTAGACTATGACTTTGCCGCCGAAAAGCAGTTTTCTTATGAGGGGTTGTCAGTGGAAGCATCGGTAGAACATTTGGCGAAGTTTGCTTCGGATATTTGGCAAATTCACCCTTTCTGCGAGGGAAACACCAGAGCGACCGCCGTTTTTATGATTAAATATATGAAAACTTTCGGTTTTCGTGTCAATAACGATGCCTTTGAGAAAAATTCATGGTATTTCCGCAACGCATTGGTAAGAGCCAATTATAATGACCTGCAAAAAGGCATTCATTCCACGACAAAGTTTTTGGACATGTTTTTCGGTAATCTCCTTTTAGGCGCAAATTACGAGCTAAAGAACAGATATATGCACATTGATTATGTGGATGTTGATAGTGCCCAAAGTGCCAATTCTAAAATCTCAAAGTGCCAAATTGACACTTTAGACTGTACTTTAGAAGAATTGGCAGTGTTAGAATTGATTATAAAGAATCCATCTGTAAAGCAAACTGAAATTGCTACAGAAACGAGAAAATCTCTTAGAAGCATAAAGCGTATAATGAAATCTTTACAGGAAAAACAATATATCCGCAGAACGAACGGAAAGAGATATGGTAAGTGGGAAATATTGGTTTGAAAAGTCTTGTTATCCTGGATATACCTTTTCCTCAAGACACAGTGCGGCGGTATTATTGCAACATTTGCAGATTCTCTTGAGAGTAAAGGAAGATTAACGATATATAAAGGAAAATGTACAATAATATATTTGAGACTGTGATAAAAACCTCCTTTGATACCTTTATTTTACCAAAGGAGGTTTTCTTTTATGAATATGTGATTCTACTTGTTACAGTCTTTTCTCATAAGCATTACAAATTTTCTCAATCGAATCTACGGTATGTCCGCACCCTCTACGATAAGCTATATGGAGTCTTGTTGCCTGAATTGCTTTTTTCAAGCCGGTGCTTCCATACTCGTTTAAAATAATATCATAATACTTTTTCATAGCCTTTGAACTAATTGCACGCTTGTAAATTGTTCCTCTTAACATACCTTGCACAGCATATATATACATTATAGCAGAATTTCTGTTCATTCCTGTTGCCTCGGCAATATCATCTGCCAATTCCTGAACATTCTCTCCTGCAGCAGCTTTTTTGCCACTTCTGTAACAGCTGTCAATCATTTCATCAGTCATTTTCTTATACGTAACGGCCATCTCTTTTTTTTCATCAAGCGTTTCATCGGGGCAAGAAGGAGTATTACATATGGTATTTTGTGCCTGCTTCAGTTGGTTTACATCGTCTTCCAATTTTTTAATTCGTGATAGAAGTTCTAAAATAATAGTTTCATATTGCATAAGTCAGTTCCCCTTTCTATTCAATTTTTCGTTCATGAAATATTTCTATTTAGAATTCTATCATTATGAAACGGTTTTGTCAACGCATTGGCAAGATTTCTTCGTAAAGAAAATTTATACTAAAAATTTCTATACATTTTCTATTGCTCAATTTCGCAAATTTGTACATTTAGAAAATCCTCTACACCCGATTCTTATCGCCCCACTCGCAGAGGTTGTCCAGAATCGGAATCAGGCTTTTGCCTCGCTCCGTCAGGCTGTACTCCACCTTCGGCGGAATCTGCGGGTATTCCTCACGGTGAACAAGGTTGTCGCTTTCGAGTTCTTTTAACGTGACGCTGAGGGTCTTATATGAAATCGTCCCGATATATTTTTTCAGTTCGTTAAAACGGACAACTTTAAATTCCATTAAGGCATAGAGGATAAACATCTTGTACTTCCCCTGAATTAAAGACATGGTATAGTTGAAACCTGTCTCTTCCAACTTTGAATTTGCAATGCAGTCTAAACTCATTTTACACTCTCCTTTTGGTAAGTATATAACTTTAATGTGCGTACTTGTTTTTTATTATATTCTTGCTAAAATTATAATATAAACATTGAAAAGAGTCAATCTGACAGAATCGGAGGATATTTTTTATGAGCAAAAAAATCGTTGTAATTACCGGAAGTCCCCGTAAAGGCGGAAACAGTTTTGCTATGACAGATGCATTTATCAAGGCGGCGGAAGCAAAAGGCCACACGGTTACCCGTTTCGATGCCGCTATGAAGGAGGTCGGCGGCTGTCGTGCCTGCGAAACCTGTTTTAAGACGGGAAAGGCCTGCTCTTTTGATGACGACTTCAATACCATTGCTCCGGCTATTTTAGAAGCCGACGCTGTAGTATTTACCACGCCGGTTTACTGGTATTCCATTCCCGCACAGATTAAGGGCGTGATTGACAGACTGTTCAGCTTCGTGGTAGGCGGAAAGGATATAGCAGGTAAGGAATGTGCGATCATTGCCTGCTGTGAGGAAGAAGATATGTCCGTACTGGACGGCGTCCGCATACCTATTGAGCGTTCCGCTGCCCTTATGAAATGGAAAATGGTCGGAGAAGTTTTGGTGCCGGGCGTCTTAAATGTTGGTGACATCGAAAAGACCGACGGATGTAAACAGGCCGCAGCTCTTGCAGATAAATTTTAAAAAAGGAGTGCTTAAATATGTCTAAGAAAATCGTAATATTAAACGGAAGCCCCCGCAAAAACGGTAATACCTCTGCGCTGGTGAAAAAATTTACTCAAGGGGCCGAAAGCGCCGGCAATACGGTTACGGAATTTTTCCTTGATAAGATGAACATAAACGGATGTAAAGGATGCTTTGGAGGTCATAGCAGCAAGGCTTGCCCATGCGTGCAAAAGGATGGTATGGCAGAGATTTATCCCGCTGTCAGGGAGTGCGATGTAATCGTGCTCGCTTCTCCGCTGTACTATTGGAATATGAGCGGTCAGCTCAGAACAGCGGTTGACCGTCTGTTTGCCTTGGAGGAAGGCGACGGCAATCTTCTCCGCGGACATGACAGAGCCTGCGCATTGCTCATGGCGGCGGAAGGACACGGCTTTGAAGATGTACTGCTTTACTATGAACATCTTATGGAGCACCTGCAATGGAAAAATCTCGGTCACGTCCTTGCAGGAGGCAACGGCGATGTGGGCGATATTGCAGGAAAACCCGAACTTGAACAGGCTTATGAGCTTGGAAAATCCATTAAGTAAATCTCAAAATCCCGCATCGCTGCGGGATTTTAAAATATAGCGGGGCATGCCGTGCTGTCTTTACAAATGCCCGCTCGCCCTACCATAGTCCGTACTTTTCGTTATCCACATATCCGTTTTCTCTCAGTTCTTCAAGATACCTTATGGCCGTATCTGCCTCCCAGACATTTCCTGCCAGCATTACAAGCGGAATATGTAAATCCTGAAAATGGGCGTATGGGACATCAAACAGTTGATTTTCAACCTCATCTGCGCAGCGCTCCAGCAAATCTTCCTTTAAGATTACTTCATATGCAAAATCCAAACGCTCCCTATCCACCCAAAATCTTCCCAGCGCAGCACCTCGGTACAGATGATGATTGGCCACATTAGACAGATAAATAAACGAACCGATATTTTCCCTCTTGATTATAACCGGAGACGGAAAAATAAGCATACGCACTTCTGCTCCCTTGGCGTATACCGCCATTTGAAGCTGTAAGGGCGGAGCAACGAGACTGCGCATTTCCATAAAGAGATGCCAGTCCTCTCTCATTATTGACACTACGTTGCCTGCACGCTCCGGCTTTATCATTTCTAACCCAAATGCCTTTGCTTTCCGGGAGATTATCTTATCAAGCAGAATCTTATTTTCGTTTTTCATATTGAGTTCCTCCTGTCATACGGTTTTCGAAGTTTCCAAAAGCCTTTTGCGTTCCTCCAGAATATCGATGTAATTATCCAATAATATTTCCAGCTTTATATCCGCCGGGGCATGGCAAGTCGGGCTTCCGGTTCCGGCTAAATCTCTCACATTTTCTTTCGTAATTTTGCCGTCTTTAAAAAAAGGCTGCAAAGACTCCTTATCAATCCACTCCCTTAAAAAGTCATTGTCTTCTCTATCGAATGCGTCGTATAGAAAAGCCGGAAGATAGTCAAAGTACGGATAGCTTCCCCTTTTTAAATTCCAATAACGATAAGGCAAAATCATTACATTGCACCTCTCACAGCCTATGGCGAACAAACGTGATAATTTAACGCCTATTTCGCTTTCAAAGTCTATATATGCCTCAATATTCTTTATTAAATCCTGCAAAAATCCCTTGCAGTTTTTTAATCCACGTTTCTTTGGCTTTAAAACGGCGTACTCGTAATCCTTCCACTGCCTCCAGTTTTGCCATTTACCGAACCGCTCCTTTTCAAAGAAGCTCAGCGTATATCTGAGGGGAAGCCATAAGCTGAATATGGTATCGGCATATAAATTTCCTCCTGTCAAGATACAATCCATATCGTGAGTTTTGCGGTATTCATCTCCTATTCCGTCGTAATCTCTCCAATATTCAATTTTTTTTATTATCGGCTCAGCCAAAGGATTTTGTTTTTTCATCCTTTCCCCTTTCATTTATTTCACTGGTGTGAAATATTTTGTTATTTATTATGGACTAAGTATACCGCTTTTGCCATATAGCGTCAAGTGTTTTCTCACATAATAATTTTGTTATTGTATTTATTTCTATATAGTGTTACAATGTTTTCAGGTAAAATATAAAAACAGGAGAATATCTATGTATATATATGATTTAAGTGTCGCTATGGCAAAACAAGAATTGCCGTTAGACGATTCATTAGTAAATGCAATTAAAGAGGCCATTGAAATTTCCAATAGGTCCTTTTCCGCTGTACGTTATGGCAGAAGGCTGAAATATATCGGCAAAATCGATGATTATCATTTACACATACGAATGGAATCAAAAGAATATGTAAATGCTTCCCGTTCCTTGTCCGGCTTAGCAAGGGCTCTGGTAAAAAATGAGCAGAGCAAAAACAGCACATTGCTGGAAAAATATATATATAACAGTTCCGTGTTTAATACTCACCCTATTTCCGTTTTAGAAGATGCCGTTTCCCATATTTCCGATTGCCAGATGATGCAAGAACTTATTTCTATGGTCTTTAATCAGGCAACAATGAACAATCGTGATAAGAAACTTTCTCGGGAATATACGGAAAAAATTCGCAAAATTGTGATAGAATACATCAACCAAAAGACTTATACAAAATAAATGAGCCTATGTTTTCAAAGAGATCGCGATGTCTAAATGAAAATCCCGCATTATTATAATGCGGGATTTCCAATGCACATATTAAATTAATTTACATCATATTACATCAAAAATGAATATAATGCGGAAAGCTTAGATAACATATTATGAATGTTTAATAGTTTATAATGTTTATGTACAGCTCTATTTAGCTGCCTTTTTTGCTTTCTTTGCTTCTACGTCTGCTAAGTAGTACTTACCAGGAGTGTTGAAGTATTCTTTCTGTAATTCTGCTACCTGCGGTACCAGTA
>JAETTD010000061.1 GCA_021769295.1 Bacillota bacterium
AAGTTTGTTATTAAGTTTCTCGACAAATGCTTGATATTCTGGTGCAACTGCCGATAGAAACTCTTTGAACGAACCCTTTTCTTTTGCCATTACCTTTTCCCTCCATAAAATTCTAATTTCTCTGTTTCTTCGTACCCACATTATATCATTTCTAAATTGTCATAACAATGAAATTCGCTACGCTCCAATAATCTTATTGAACAGCTCTAACAATACGTCTTTGACACCGCCAGCATTAAATACCAATCCAACAGCGACAAGGGCAACCACCAAGAAGCCGATGAGCTTTGAAAACTCACGCTTAAACCCTAAGTAGATACCAATTACCACGATAGCCATAAGCACAAGTGATTGTGCGTTGCTTAAAAACCATGTGTATAAATTTTGTCCGAAATTCATTTATTTGTCCTCACTTTCTTTTAATCGTTCCATTTCTTTGTCTGCTTCTTTTCCTGCCTGCATTAAACACATCAGTATTACGCCCAGCCCCATGCCAAGCGTAAGGAAAAGAAAATCAAATAGTATTCGTTCCATGTTTCCATGCTCCTTTACTTTACTATAACTTCCTCTGGGGAAGCGGTCTGTTGTGCAATTATCTGTTCGTGTTTCTCTGTCAGCTTTGTATGCTTTCTTATTTCTTTGAGATAATCGACACCCGTTTTCTTTGCGATTTCTTCCAGCATTTTAAGCGTCGGGTCTACCTGTCTTTCCACCCACCTTAATGTACGCTCCAGCGTATAAGGTTCTGGCTGTGAAGTTAATTTCAAAGGTGGTCGTCCCTCGCCAATGAACCAAGCCCAGCGTGCATTGGTTTTCCATTCGCTTTTTCGTTTATCTGGTTCTTTATCAGCAAAACGGATATAACGGTTGATAATCGAAAATGCCGTCCTTTCTGCGTCGTAATAAGTCAGCAAATCTCGGACGGCATAATAAGCACGTTCATCTTTCAAGCGGATTTCAAATCGGTTCTTTATCGGGACTTCCTCAATCGGTCATCACACCGCCCTCAATGAGTACGTCCATGAAGAAGTCATACCAGCTTCGCTCTTGTGCCAGCAGGTAGCTTTCAAATTGGCGACAGCCTTTGCCTTTGAGTTCTAAAAGTACGCCTTTTTCTTCATCTTGTGAAGTGTAAACAAACACGTCCCCGATATAGTAATGCTCGGTGTATTTGTAGTGCCCGTAATCTTCATGGAGCATATAGTCGATATTCAGTTTCAGAATATTCTTGATAACGTGCTTAATATCCATTGTGGGAAAACGGATACGCACATAATCGAACAGCAGGAACAGCGGTTCGTCGGGATTGAATTTTTCAACAGCTTCCAACAGCTTTGTTTTCATATCCTCGGTAAGTGCCACCGTTCCAGCTTCGATACGGTTTAAATGTTCACGGCTGATACCAGCCATGAGTGCAAGTCTTGTCTGCGATACGCCGTAATCGCTACGTTTCGCTTTCAAGACGGTTAAAAAATCATTATCTTTCAGTTACGATACCCCCAATCTATGAAATTGTGATATTTTAAGGCTCATATCACAAAAGACTGAAACTTGTAAAAAGCCTTATGCCATGCGGACTTCCAAGACTTTTTATACCAGTTTCCAATGTATTTGTGCCCCTCTGTTAGATAATGAGGGGCTGATGTCTGCTGGCGTGGCTACCGCCACACCAGCAACGGCTAGTCCGTGCCGTCGCCTTTCGCTTCGCACG
>JAETTD010000019.1 GCA_021769295.1 Bacillota bacterium
TAATGTGGTCCCCATTTAACGGACTCCTTCACACAAACACTGGAATCAATGATATAATACCAGTAAGTATGGAGGAAAAGATTATGGCACAGTACACATCACAATTTAAAATGCAAGTTGCGAAAGAGGCCTCTACCGCAAAAACCTATGCTGCCATCTCTAAAAAGTATGGCGTAGGCACAGACCTCGTAAAGCGTTGGTCTACTGAGTATTCCAAATTTGGCGAACTTGCCTTTGAAGAAAACGGACCACAGAAATTTCAGGAACAAAAGATTCGGGACCTTCAGCGCAAGGTTGCCGAACTCCAAGAAGAGAATGACATCTTAAAAAAAGCAACGGCCTTCTTCTCAAAGAGAAACCTGTAATTGAGAGATACCAGTTCATCAAAGAACATTCTGATGAATTTAGTATCAAGAAGATGGTCGATGTTATGCAGGTTTCTAAAAGCGGATACTATGACTGGCTTGGTCGCAGTATCTCTTTGCGGGAGCAGGAGAATGAGAAAATATATCATGATGTATTGGAACTGTTTCTGGCAAGCCGCAGATCAGCCGGTGCAAGAAGAATCGCAAAGAACTTAAGCCATATATATGGGCGCCCCATCAATCGTAAACGGATTCATCGTATTATGCGTGAAAACGGCTTGGTTGCAAAGGGCCAAAAGAAATATGCAGTTACAACCAATTCAAAAGACAGCGTAAATATTTTTCCGAATTTGTTAAAACGGGATTTCACTGCAACCGCTAAGAATCAGAAAATGGTTAGTGATACAACATACATCTACACCGAAGAAGGCTGGCTTTATCTTGCTGCGATTATGGATCTTTATGGTCGCAAAATCGTGGGCATGGCAATCAGCGAAAAGAATGACCGGGAGCTGGTCATAGAAGCACTGGAAGACGCAAAGAACCGCATTGGTAAGAAACATCTTGAAGGATGCATCCTCCACTCAGATCGTGGTTCAACCTATGCATCAAATAAGTACATCGAAAAAATCAATGAATATAGGATGATTGGAAGCATGAGCAGAACCGGAAACTGCTGGGATAATGCACCAATGGAGAGTTTCTGGGGGCGCATGAAAGTGGAATGGCTCAACAAATGCTACAAAACCAAGGAAGAAGCCATCAGTGATATATATGAATACATTTGGGCTTACTACAATCGTTGCAGACTTCATTCTACAAATGGCTATACCGACCAGCCGCCAGTCTGCCGCCCGGCCCTTTTGCTTTTCATATTTCATTAACAAAAATCGGGGAAATGATAAACAACCGTGCTGTATCATATGGTCATAAACCGAACCGGAGGTGAAAAAATGAAGCGTTTATATATTATTACAGGTGCAAAAGGCCATTTGGCAAGCACGATTATCCGCTATCTGAGAAATGAGGACTGTCATATTCGGGGATTGATTCTTCCCACCGAAGAGGGTGAGGATGACAGGCAGCTCACCTATTACAAGGGAGATATCACCATACCGGAAACGCTGGAGCATGTCTTTTCAGATACGGAATGCAATGAGGTCATCGTAATTCATGCCGCCGGAATCGTAAGCATCGCAGAAAACGTTACTCCAAAGCTTTACAGCGTCAACGTCATGGGAACACGCAACATTATTGACCGGTGTATCCGCCACCATATAAAGAGGCTTGTATATGTCAGTTCCGTTCATGCAATCCCGGAGGCAAGGGATAATGCCACAATTTCGGAAGTGGCCGGTTTTTCCGGAGAAACGGTGACGGGAGCGTATGCAACGACAAAGGCGGAAGCGACGCAGGATGTATTGGATGCCGTGAAAAACAGCGGTTTGGATGGGGTTGTTGTGCACCCTTCCGGCATCATAGGGCCCTATGATAAAGGCAATAATCATGTGATTCAGCTTATCCAGATGTATATTTCAGGCAGGCTTCCGGCAGGCGTAACAGGAGGTTATGACTTTGTGGATGTGAGGGATGTGGCAAAGGGCTGTCTGGCAGCGGCTGAAAAAGGAAAAACAGGCAGCTGCTATATTCTCTCCAACAGATATTTTACGATTAAGGAACTGTTGGAATATGTACGCAAAATCACAGGAGGAAGAAAAAAGGTTTGTCTGCCAATCGGGCTTGCCCGCGCCTTTGTGCCTCTTTTTGAATGGATTGCGAAAGCGAGGCACACAAGACCTATTTACACAAAGTATGCCCTTTATACCCTTTCAGGAAACGGACATTTTTCGCATGAAAAAGCGACTTCTGACCTGGGATATCATCCTCGGGACATGCAGGCGACGATTGCCGATACGATTAAATCTCTCAGCGGTCGGGAGGTTCCCCTCGAATAAACATAAAGCTGCAATCTAATATCAAAGACGAGCCATGCGCTCTTACACATCACCCCCCAAAAAGTAATGTCCATACATTTCAAAAGTTTTGTTTACAATTGGACAATTTTGAGATATAATAAATCAGTATGAATATAAACTGAATAAAAAGGAGGTGTTGTAATGGCTCCAATCGTTGTAAAAATTATTATCGCTGCCTTGGCATTGGCAATAGGCACGTTAATCGGATATATTTACAGGAAAAATGTCGGCGAGAAAACCATAGGAAGCGCTGAACAAAAAGCGAAAAATCTTATACTTGACGCCGAAAATAAGTCCGAGACAATGAAAAAAGAGGCGATACTCGAAGCAAAAGAAGAAGCTCACAGATTGAGAAGCGATGCAGAGAGAGACGCCAGAGAAAGACGAGCAGAAATACAACGTTCTGAACGCAGACTGATTCAAAAAGAAGAGTCTATAGACAGAAAACTTGAGAATATCGAACGCAAAGAAGAAAGCATTACACAAAAAGAGCAGTCTTTAGTAAACAAACAGAAAGATTTAGACAAAGTTATATCAAAACAGCTTGAAGAACTGGAAAGGATTTCAGGTTACACGGTTGATGAGGCGAAAGCTATATTGCTTTCAAATATAGAAAAAGAAATTCGCCATGACGCTTCTATTATGATTAAGGATATAGAATCCAAAGCAAAAGAAGAAGCCGATAAGAAAGCAAAATACATCATCACCAACGCTATACAGAGGTGCGCCGCAGACCATGTGGCAGAGAGCACCGTATCGGTGGTAGCTCTTCCTAACGACGAGATGAAAGGCAGAATCATAGGTCGTGAGGGAAGAAACATAAGAGCCATAGAAACTTTGACGGGAGTGGATTTAATAATCGACGATACTCCTGAAGCAGTGATTCTCTCGGGCTTTGACCCTGTAAGAAGAGAGATAGCAAGAATTGCCCTCGAGAAGCTGATAGTTGACGGCAGAATTCATCCGGCAAGAATTGAAGAAATGGTTGAAAAGGCAGAACGTGAAGTCAACGCCATCATAAAAGAAGAAGGCGAACAGGCTGCCTTTGAAGTGGGCATACACAATCTTCACCCTGAACTGATAAAGCTTCTGGGAAGATTGAAATACAGAACTTCCTACGGTCAGAATGTGCTTAAACATTCGGTAGAGGTTGCTCACCTTGCAGGACTTATGGCAGGTGAACTGGGACTTGACATCAAGCTGGCAAAGAGAGCCGGACTGCTTCACGATATAGGTAAAGCGCTCGACCATGAAGTTGAGGGAACCCATGTTGACATCGGTATGGATGTACTGAAAAAATACAAAGAGTCGGATGCGGTTATCAACGGAATGGCGGCTCACCACGGTGATTATGAGCCAAAGAGTATGGAAGCCGTGCTTATTGCGGCAGCAGATGCATTATCTGCGGCAAGACCGGGAGCGAGACGTGAAACTCTGGATGCTTACATAAAGCGTCTTGAGAAGCTCGAAGAAATCGCCAACACTACGCCGGGAGTTGAAAAATCATTTGCTATTCAGGCAGGAAGAGAAATAAGAATCATCGCAAAACCTGAGGATGTAAATGATGAAGAAATCGTTTTCCTTGCAAGAGAGATTTCAAAGAAGATTGAATCCGAACTTGAATATCCGGGACAGATAAAAGTCAACGTAGTGAGAGAAACGAGAGCTGTGGATTATGCAAAATAACGCAAGAGTTTGATGCGAGAGAGCTCCTTTGGTATAAAGGAGTTCCTTTTTTAAAATAAAGTGTTTTAAATGACTGGAGATTCGTTTTATGGCAACGACTTTAAACGCAAACGACAAAAGAACATTTTACAGACACATGCTTAAAGTGGGAGTGCCCGTAATGATTCAGCAGCTCATCGTGGTAGGACTGAATCTGGTAGACACCATAATGGTGGGCAAAGTCTCTGAAAACGCCCTTGCAGCGGTCGGCGCCGCAAATCAGATATACTTTATCTACAGTGTGCTTATCTTTGGAATTTTCAGCGGCGCGGGAGTTTATCTTGTCCAGTATTGGGGCATTAAAGATTTAAAGAGTCTGAGAAAGATAGTGGGAATAGACTATGTAATGTGCGCTGTCGTTACCGTTCCCGTGGTGGTTATGGCATTTTTTGCGTCTCCTTTCCTCGTGGGACTTTTTACCGACGACTTGGAAGTAATCGCTTTGGGCAACGATTATATGAAAATCGCGTGTTTTTCATATATTTTCAGCGGACTCACTTTTGTAATATCGTATAATTCAAGGGCAACGGCGATTCTAAAGGTGCCTACGGCAATAAACGCCTGCGCCATACTCATAAATATATTTTTAAACTATTGCCTGATTTACGGCAATTTGGGAATGCCTGAAATGGGTGTAAGAGGAGCCGCAACGGCTACGTTAATTGCAAGAATCGCAGAGTTTGCCGCAATGTTTACATACGTATATGTTTCAAAGGACAATCCTCTCTGCGCCAAACCCAAAGAGCTTCTGTCTTTTGATAAGAGGCTGTTTAAGAACGTAATGAAGACAGCCGTTCCGGTAATCTTCAACGAATCCCTCTGGGCGGTATCTGTCTCTGTAATATTTGCCATTTACGGCAAGATAAGCCCGGCGGCTTTGGCCATAGTTCAGGTAGCCAACACGGTGACGGAAGTTTTCCAGACCGCATATACGGGACTTGGCAATGCTTCCACGGTCATAGTCGGGCAGACTTTAGGACAGGGCAAGAAGGAGCTGGCCTACGGATACAGCGGCCTTTCCTTAAAAGCAGCGTGGGTTCTGAACGTTGTAATGACGGTGATTTTCATAGCCATAAGAGGAAGCATAGCTTCAATATACGGATTTAATGAGGAAACGACTCACTTGCTTATGGAATCTTTATTGGTGTACGCTGTGGCAATTACGCCTAAAATGCTGGCATATCTGATTATATGCGGTATACTGAGAGCAGGAGGAGATACCTTGTACTGCATGGTGATAGACGCAGCATTCAACATGGTTATTCAGGTGCCTCTCGCTTTCGTGGCGGTAGTTGTAATGGGACTGTCCCTTCCTATGGCAATAGCGGTAGTGGCGATATCCGATTTTCTTAAAGTCATAGCGTGCTACCAGAGGTATTTCAGCAAAAAATGGATGAATATTTTTACGGGAATGTAATTTGAAGATGAGAAAAGGAGAGAACATGTTAGTTTATCTGGACAACAGTTCCACAACCAGACCTTATGACAAGGTGACGGAGATTATGACAGAGGTTTTGAGAAACGATTTCGGAAATCCCTCCTCCCTTCATACTCTGGGAATCGCAGCGGAGAAATATGTCAAAGCCGCGAGAAAATCGCTGGCAGCCGCTCTTGGAGCTTCTGAGGAGGAAGTGTACTTTACCTCATGCGGAACGGAAGCCGACAATACGGCTTTGTTCGGCGCAGCAAGAGCGAGGAGACATCAAGGCAAGAAGATAATAACTACTTCAGTGGAACATCCGGCAATTCTGGAACCGGCAAAACGCCTTGAAGAAGCGGGATTTGAAGTGGAGTATATAGGAGTTGACCAAAAATGCCGCCTTGACATGGAGCAGTTTAAAGCCGCCCTTTCGGAAGATACGGTATTGATTTCCGTAATGGCGCTCAATAACGAGACGGGAACAATCATGCCTGTTGAGCAGATAGCTGAGATAAAAAACGCTTTCAACAAAGAGCACGGTTGCGATGTGTTGCTCCATTCCGATGCGGTTCAAGCCTTTGGAAAAATTCCCCTGAACATGAAAGGCGGTTTTAGAGGAGTGGACATGCTTTCCGTAAGCGGTCACAAAATACACGGCCCCAAGGGCATAGGCGGACTTTTTGTAAGGAAAGGTCTTTCAATACCCGCTTATCTCGTAGGCGGAGGTCAGGAGAGACACATGCGCTCCGGTACGGAAAACACCGCCGGCATCGCAGGACTGGGGTGTGCCGCAGAGATCTGTTTCGGCGACTTTGACAAGCGTATAAAAGCCATGTCCGAGGCAAGAGCAAGACTCCTTGAGGGAATCAAGAGCGAAATACCCGATATTATCATAAACAGTCCCGAGGACGAGTGGGCGGGACCGTCGGTGCTCAACGTTTCTTTCCTCGGAACGAGGGGAGAAGTTTTGCTTCACACCCTTGAACAGGATGGCATATTTGTTTCCACCGGCTCAGCCTGCTCTTCAAACAAAAAAGGGCAAAGTCATGTGCTGGGCGCCATGGGTCTTAAACCCAAAGAGATAGAAGGGGCGCTGCGATTCAGCTTCAGCGAATTCAATACCCCCGAAGAAATGGATTACGTTACGGAAAAAGTAAAACAGGCTGTTACGAGATTCAGAAAGCTCGGAAGTTTCAGATAGAGGAGAAAGTTATGAATGAACAAAATATTCTGATCGTAAGGTGCGGAGAAGTGGCTCTTAAAGGCATGAATAAACCGTATTTTGAACGTATGCTGGTAGACAGGATTCGCCGCAATCTCAAAGGTTTTGACGGTGTGGATATAAGGCGCCACGAAGGACTGATTTTCATAAGAGCGGAGAAAAACCTCGATATTGACAGCATAATCAAGGAAACGGCCAAGGTCTTCGGCGTGGCCTCCATAAGTAAAGCCGTTGAGGCGGAGCCGGAGCTCAACGCCATAGGAGCAGCCGCTGTAGACTATATGATGAACTTAATCGAGTCGAGAGGCGCAAAGACCTTTAAAGTCGAGGCAAAGCGCGCCGACAAGAATTTCCCTGTCAAATCCCCTGAAATCGGCAGAATAATAGGGGCAAAGGTGCTGATAGGCTGCAAGGTGCTTAAAGTGGATGTTCATAAGCCGGACGTGCTCCTTCACGTGGATGTGCGCTCCGACAAAGCGTATATCTATGAAGGCAAGGTGAACGGCTTCGGCGGCCTGCCGCTGGGCACCAACGGCAAAGGCATGGTTCTGCTTTCAGGCGGAATCGACAGCCCTGTGGCAGCATGGATGATGGCAAAGCGAGGAATGCTCATCGAGGCGATGCACTTTCATTCTTATCCGTACACTAGCCCAAGGGCGCAGGAAAAAGTGGAGGATTTGGCTCGCATCCTGGCTTCCTATTGCGGACGGTTTAAGATGCACGTTATAAACCTGCTCCCGATACAGGAACAGATTGTAGCCAACTGCCCGGAAGAAGAAACGACCATTCTCGTGCGCCGCTTTATGATGCGAATCGCCGAGAAGATTGCGGAGAAAAACGACTGCATGATGCTCATAACGGGAGAAAATCTCGGACAGGTGGCAAGCCAGACGGCGGAATCCCTCGTAGTGACCGACGCTTCTGTATCCATGCCGGTTATGCGTCCTCTCATAGCCATGGATAAGGTTGACATAATGGACAAGGCAAAGGAAATAGGAACTTACGAAAAGTCCATAGAGCCTTACGAGGATTGCTGCACGGTATTTCTGCCTAAGCATCCGACTACCAAACCTCGTCTTGAGCGGATACTGGAGTCAGAGAGCAGGCTGGACTGCGAAACCTTAATCGAAAACGCAGTAAACTCGGAAGAAATCGTAAACATCAGAGTGGAATAAAACATAATTCAATGCAGGTTTTATAAATGCAGGCTTTATAAGTGAGAGCGAAAGCTCAAAATCTTTATAAAGCCTTTTTTTATAAGCTTGCTGACCGTCCACAATGCCGCAATTCAAAGAAATTTTTGAGTTTCCGGCAGTTTAAGGGGTTTATGAGGCCCCAAAATGACCGTGATTGAAAGAATTTTTGACATTTACGGCAGTTTCATAGCCTCGGCAGCTCAAAAAATGCCGCATTTGAAGAAAAATTTAGAATTCCCGGCAGTCCGGCCTTTTGGCAGCCAAGCCTCTCAACCTCACGGCAGTCCGGCCTTTTGGCCTCCCGGCCTCCCGGCGACCGGAGATAATGCCGTGTCTCAAGAAAAATTCCGAATTTCCGGCAGTCGAGGAAGGATTCAGACCGCATAGCCGCACTATTTGCAGGCATTTGGAAATCATAACCGCACCCATGGTTAGACCTATATCGACAAATTATATTGACATTTCATATCTGTGATTTATAATATAAATATATTAAATGTCGTAAACATATAATTGGTTATGGAAGCGGAAAAGAATATCAGGTTGATTCCGCTTGAGGTATATGGGAAATGACAATACAGCTTAAATATTATCCTATGAAAATTACCTTTATGCCGCAGCGGGGTTTGCTGCGGCTTTTTTTTCGTAAAAAAGAATCTTTGGAGGGACAATCCCATAGAGATATATAGATATGTTACGACCCTGTATACTGTAATTTGCACTACGGTATGCGTGATAAAATAAGGAGGTATTAGTATGAATTCTGTTAATGGAACGACCGCAGAAGTTGTTAGAAAAATTCTTTCACTTTTGCCGGGCGTAGACTGCGGAGGCTTTGGCGGATGCGGCAAAAAGTCGTGTCAGGAATGTGCCGAAAGCATAGCCGCAGGCGAAAGCGTGGCATTATGCCCGGCCTTAGGGCAGGATAAAGTTGATGCCATAGCGGAAGTCATGGGAGTTCCGACTGTAGAAACAAAAGACGAAGTTGCTTATGTATTCTGCAGTGGAAGCGCTGCGGGAAAAGCAAGGTTTTCAGGATGCAAGAGCTGCAAAGAAGCTGTTGAATCCGGTTTTAAGCGCGGCGAATGTAAAGACGGATGCGTGGGAGTAGGCTCGTGCATTGATATGTGTAAATTTGATGCGATGAAGCTTGTAGACGGCAAAGTCGTAATAGACAGAGACAAATGTACGGGATGCGGAGCATGCGCCAATGCTGAAGGATGCCCTCAGAACCTGATTCGTATGGTTCCGAGAGACGCTACCAACTTTATTCCATGCTCTTCAACTGAAGAAGACGATGAAAAGGTAAGAGAAATCTGCGGCTACGGCTGTATTTCCTGCGGAGAGTGCGAAAGAGCATGCCCTGAAGGAGCAGTATCAGTTGTAGATAATCACGCTGTTATAGACTACGACAAGTGCGTAGGATGCGTTGCCTGTGCAGTAAAATGCAGAAAGAAAATAATAGTAGACACCTTCCACGACCTGACAAAGGTTAAGGAAAAGGTTGCCTTTGTAAAGTGCAGCGGAGGCTATAAGGCTTCAGAACTTTACAAGAAGCTTGGAATAGAAACCTGCGAGGAAGCTATCGAAAAGGTAAATCCAAAGGAAAACGAGCTGTGCACTACAGGATGCTGCGGACTCGGAAGCTGCACAAAGGTTTGCAGATACGACGCTATTCATGTTGTCAACGGAACAGCAGTTGTAGATCCGGAAAAGTGCGTAGGATGTAAAGATTGTACATACGCGTGTCCTAAACATATTATAACAATGGTGCCTTACAAGGGACAGAAACAGGTTCCTTGCAGTTCTACCGCAGATTATGAGGACAAGGCAAAAGTATGCTGGTCCGCTTGTATAGCCTGCGAGGACTGTATGAACAACTGTCCTAACGGCGCTATCTATATGGAAGACAAACATGCTGTAGTAGACCCTGAAATTTGTGAGAACTGCAACGTTTGTCAGTACGTATGCTCAAGAAATATAATCAAGGAGATGGCAGTTCCCGAATACAACTATCTTCAGAGAGAAGCTCTTGGCATCAGGGAAGGAGAGTGATTACAGTGAGAAAATTAAAGACAATGGACGGAAACACAGCGGCCGCTCACGTAGCATACGCATTCTCTGAGGTTGCGGCAATCTACCCTATAACACCATCCTCACCGATGGCAGAGAGTATGGACGAATGGGTTTCCCAGGACAGAAAAAATATATTCGGAGAAAAAGTAAGAATCGTAGAGATGCAGTCTGAAGGAGGAGCAGCAGGAGCTGTTCACGGTTCCATAGCAGCCGGTTCATATACTTCGACATTTACGGCTTCACAGGGCCTGCTTCTCATGATTCCTAACATGTATAAGCTGGCAGGAGAACAGACTCCTACAGTATTCCACGTTGCAGCAAGAGCGCTGGCTACACACGCTCTTTCCATTTTCGGAGACCATTCCGACGTTATGGGTTGTCGTCAGACAGGCTTTGCAATGCTGGCTTCAAACAGCGTACAGCAGGTTATGGATTTGGCTGCGGTTGCTCACCTTGCAACTATAGCAGGAAAGCTTCCGATGCTTCACTTCTTTGACGGATTCAGAACATCCCACGAAAATCAGAAGATTGAAATCTGGGATTACGATGAACTGAAAGAAATGGTTGACTGGGATGCGGTAAAAGCATTTAAAGACAGAGCCCTTCATCCTAATCACCCTCACAGCATGGGTTCTGCAGAACAGCCGGAAACTTTCTTCCAGCACAGAGAGGCATGTAACCCTGCATATATAGAGACAGCAGACATCATAGCTGAATACATGGACAAGGTAAACGCTAAAATAGGCACCGATTACAAGCCGTTCAACTACTACGGCGATCCTGAGGCTACAGATATTATCGTAGCTATGGGTTCAGTATGCGACGCTGCAGAAGAGGTTATAGACTATCTGAGAGGCAAAGGCAAGAAGGTTGGTATCGTAGAAGTTCATCTCTACAGACCTTTCTCCCAGAAGTATCTGCTTCAGGCTATTCCTGAAAGCGTAAAGAGAATCGCTGTTTTGGACAGAACAAAGGAACCGGGCGGCGTTGGAGAACCGCTTTATCTTGACCTGATTTCCGCACTCAGAGGAACTGCCTTTGAAAGCGCTCTTATCGTCGGCGGACGTTACGGCCTCGGTTCAAAGGATACTCAGCCGGGAGACATTCTGGCAGTTTACGAAAATCTGTGGTCAGACTCTCCTAAGAAAGAGTTTACAATCTCTATCAACGACGACGTTACAAATCTGTCACTGACTCCTTCAGAATATCCTGACGTTGCCCCTAAGGGAACGAAGGCATGTAAATTCTGGGGTCTTGGCGCAGACGGTACCGTAGGAGCCAACAAGAACAGCGTTAAGATCATAGGCGACCATACCGATAAAAAGGTACAGGCATACTTCCAGTACGACTCCAAGAAGTCAGGCGGCGTTACCATTTCCCACCTGAGATTCGGAGACGAACCTATCAAGTCCACCTACTATGTAAAACAGGCTGACTTCGTAGCATGTCACAATTCAGCATATCTTAACAGATACGAAATGGTTGAGGACGTTAAACCAGGCGGATTCTTCCTTCTGAACTGCGTATGGAGCGACGAAGAACTTGAAGAACATCTGCCTGCAAAGGTAAAGAGATATATAGCCAAGAACAATGTACAGTTCTATACCTGCGACGCCGTTTCCATCGCAAAGGAAATCGGCCTTGGCGCAAGAAGAACCAACTCAGTTCTGCAGGCTGCATTCTTTAAGCTTGCAAACATAATTCCTATAGATGACGCCGTTACATACATGAAAGACGCTATCAAAAAGACCTACGGCAAGAAAGGTGAAAAGATTGTAAACATGAACCTGGCTGCTGTAGACGCAGGCGTTAACCATGTTCACAAGGTAGAAGTACCTGCATCATGGGCAGACGCTCCTGATGACGCTCCGGCAGAAAAGCTAATAGGCCGCGATAAGCTCCATACAGAGTACCTGAACAATGTACTTGTTCCTACCAACACATTGACAGGAGATTACGTTCCTGTTTCAACCTTTGTGGACACTGCTAACGGTATGATTCCTGCAGGAACAGCCGCTTACGAAAAGCGCGGTATAGCAGCAGATATTCCTAAATGGGATATGGCTAACTGCATGCAGTGTAACTGGTGTTCATACGTTTGTCCTCACGGCGTAATCAGACCGTTCGTAATGGACGAAGCTGAAGCAGAGCCTGTTAAGGATACGGTTCTCCCTATGAAGGGCGCAAAGGGCAAATACTTTACTCTGGGAATTTCAGCTCTTGACTGCACAGGCTGCGGTTCATGCGCAGACGTTTGTCCTGCAAGAAAGAAAGCTCTTCAGATGCAGGATGCAGAGGACGAATACGTAAACGCTCAGCAGGAGAGATTCAACTACCTGTTCAACGATGTTACGGAAAAGGAAGTTCCTTTCAAAGAAGATACTATCAAGGGTTCCCAGTTCAAGCAGCCTCTTATGGAATTCTCAGGAGCATGCCCTGGATGCGGCGAATCCCCTTATGCTAAGCTTGTAACTCAGCTCTTCGGAGACAGAATGTATATAGCCAACGCTACAGGATGTTCGTCAATTTGGGGATGTTCCGCACCTGCAACTCCTTATACTGTAAATAAGGAAGGCAAGGGTCCTGCATGGGCAAATTCCCTCTTTGAAGACAACGCTGAATTCGGTCTCGGCATGGCTATATCCGTGCAGGCTCGCAGAAACGAGATGAAGAGCGCCGTTGAAAGGCTTGAGGAAACTTTAGGCGTTCCTGCCAAGGCATGGCTTGCTACCATGGATGATCCTAAGCTTTCGGCAAAGACCGGCGAAGCTCTTGCAGAAGCCTGCCAGGCTCTTGCGGATTCCAATGAGGACGCTAAATATGTTGTAGATAACAAAGATATGCTTGTTAAACCTTCAATGTGGATATTCGGAGGAGACGGCTGGGCATACGATATAGGCTACGGCGGACTTGACCACGTTCTCGCTTCCGGCGAAAACGTAAACGTAATGGTATTCGATACCGAAGTTTACTCAAATACAGGCGGACAGTCCTCAAAGGCAACTCCAATCGGAGCAGTTGCAAAATTCGCAGCTTCCGGTAAGGCTGTTAAGAAGAAAGATCTGGCTCAGATTGCCATGGCTTACGGCTACGTATATGTAGCTCAGGTTGCCATGGGAGCAAACCCTGCTCAGACTCTCAAAGCCATCAAGGAAGCAGAAGCTTATGACGGACCTTCCCTGATTATTGCTTACGCTCCATGTATCAACCACGGCGTTAAGGCAGGTATGAATAAGTCCATGCTGGAAATGAAGAATGCCGTTCGTGCAGGATACTGGAACTTGCTGAGATATAATCCTGATTTGCAGAAGGAAGGCAAGAATCCGCTTTCAATAGACAGCGGCGAAGCTACAGAAAGCTACAGAGACTTCATCATGGGTGAAGTAAGATATAACTCACTTAAGCTTAAATTCCCTGAAAGAGCAGAAGAGCTCTTTGACAAGGCAGAGGAAATGGCTAAAGACAGATATGAGACATTGCTCAATCGCAAGAAGAGCATGGATAATTAGGAAAGGAGGATGAGAAGTATGAAAATGTTTGAAGTAACTTACAAAAGAAGACTTAATTCTAACATGGTGTGGCTCAAAATTTATGCGCCGCTGGTAGCAAGAAAAGCAAGACCAGGCCAGTTCATCATCCTTCGTACCGATGAATACGGTGAGAGGATTCCTCTTACAATGGCAGGACATGACGAGAAGGACGGCACTATCGACCTGATATATGCTGCCGTAGGAAGAACTACCATGCTTATGGACCAGCTTGAAGTAGGCGACTGCTTTGCCGATATCGTAGGACCTCTCGGAAAGCCGACCCACATGGACGGACTCAAGAGAGTCTGCGTAGTAGGCGGCGGTACAGGTAATGCCCTCGCATATCCTCTGGCTTGCGGTATGCACGCTCACGGCGTGGAAACCGTAATGATTGAAGGATTTAAGAACAAAGATCTGGTTATCCTTGAAGATGAATTCAGAGCAGGAGTTGATGAACTCTACGTTATGACTGATGACGGCTCCTATGGAGAAAAGGGATTCACAACAGCCAAATTAGAGGAATTGATTCAGGCAGGAGAAAAATTTGACGAGGTAATCGCTGTAGGTCCTCCTATGATGATGAAATTTACCTGCCAGATTGCAGAAAAGTACGGAATAAAATCCGTTGCTTCTCTGACAGCCTACATGATTGACGGAACCGGAATGTGCGGCGGATGCCGCTGCAATATCGGCGGAGAAGATAAATTTGTATGCGTAGACGGACCTGAATTTGACGGTTCTCTGGTTGACTGGGATGAGCTTATCAAGAGAAGCAATTACTATAAAGACCAGGAAGCAGAAGACAGGGCTCACGTTTGCCGCTTGACAGGAGGTGTTCGTTACCATGATTAATTTAGTAAGAGAAAAAAATCCTATGCCGGAACAGGCTCCTGATATTCGTAATAAAAACTTCCTTGAGGTAGCCGAGGGCTATACGGAGGAAATGGCTGTAAATGAGGCTATGAGATGTCTCAAGTGCCGCAAGAAGCCTTGCATGTCAGGATGTCCTGTAATGGTTAAGATTCCTGATTTTATAGCTAAGGTAGCAGAAGGCGAATTTGAAGAAGCTTATCAGATTATAAGCGAAACAAGCTCCCTGCCTGCAATCTGCGGACGTGTATGTCCTCAGGAAAACCAGTGCGAAGGTAAGTGCGTTCATGGCAAAAAAGGCGAACCTGTTGCAATAGGCCGTCTTGAAAGATTCGTAGCCGACTGGCACGCTGCCAACTATGGCGATGAGGAAATCACTCCTGTAGAAGGAAACGGCCATAAGGTTGCCGTAATCGGAGCAGGCCCTGCAGGCCTTGCATGCGCAGGCGACCTGGTTAACAAAGGCTATGAAGTAACCGTATATGAGAGCTTGCATAAGACAGGCGGCGTACTGGTATATGGTATTCCGCAGTTCCGTCTGCCTAAGGAAATCGTTGCGGCAGAAGTTGCAAAGCTTGAAGCTAAGGGAGTAAAATTCGTAACAGACGCTATCGTAGGAAGAGCTATTACCGTTGACGAGCTGATGGAAGAAGAGGGCTTTGAGTCCGTATTTATCGGAACAGGCGCAGGACTTCCTGCATTTATGAAGATACCGGGAGAAAACCTTCTGGGAGTTTGCTCAGCCAACGAATACCTGACTCGTATCAATCTGATGAAGGCATACCTTCCTGAGTATGATACTCCTATTCAATACGCTAAAAATATTGCTGTAGTCGGCGGCGGCAACGTTGCAATGGACGCAGCAAGATGCGCTAAGCGTATGGGCGCTGAAAACGTGTATATCATCTACCGTCGTTCTGCGGAAGAAATTCCTGCAAGAGCAGAAGAGATACATCACGCTGTTGAAGAAGGCATTGATTTCAGATATCTGACCAATCCTGTAGCTGTTAAAGGCACAGAGGACGGACACGTATGCGGAATCGAATGTGTTAAGATGGAACTGGGCGAGCCTGACGCTTCCGGAAGAAGAAGACCTGTTGAAATCAAGGGTTCAAACTTCATTCTGGATGTTGACTGCGTAATAATGGCAATAGGTACCAAGCTCAACACCCTTATCTTGGATACTACCAATGAACTTGCAGCAAACAGCAAGGGCGGTATCGGAACAGATGCCGGTGCAGCTACCAACCGTCCGGGAATCTTTGCAGGCGGCGACGCCGTAACAGGCGCGGCAACCGTAATCAAGGCGATGGGAGCCGGAAAAGTCGCAGCAGCAGGAATCGACGAATTTTTAAGTAAATAATCATTGGCGGGCGGCCACGGGCCGCCCGCTACTTTTATTGTCGCTATGGCAGAAATCCGGGAATCCGGGTCTGCTGCACAGCAAGCAGCAAGAATGCCGTAAATTTGATATTTTCTTTGAATTGCGGCATTTTGACTGCGCTGATAAGGCTCAAATTGCCGTAAAGTTCGCAATTTCTTTTAAATGCGGCATTTTATAAGCCGCAGGAAGGGAAAAACTGCCGTAAATTTGAAATTTTTCTTAGTTTCCGGCATTTTGGAGGTAAATAAGGTGGCAAAAGTGCCGCAAATGGGAGATTTTCTTAAATTTGCGGCACTTTTGCAATTCAGGCAGTTGCGGTGAAACCGTTCCAGCGTCTGCGAATATTTTTGTCAATAAATGCGAAAAATATGTTGACAAGGAGGACGGCAACTTGTATTATATGAATTAAGTTAGTTAAAACTAACCCGGTTTCAGGAGGACGAGTTAGCTAAATCTAACCAAGGTACACAATAAACTTTACAGAGAGGATAAAGGATGTCTGAAGAACTGGTTGTCAAACACTGTTCACCAACGCTTGCCGGCATAAAAACGGGAAATATATTTTCATGCAGATTTGAAGATGAGGATGATATGAAAACCTCCATACGAAGTCTGAATCGTATGCTTTTAAAAAAGGGAATAAGAATCCTGCCATTGAGGCATCAGAAAAAGAGAACGCTGCTTTACGTTTTCCGACCCGGATTTCTCGCAAAGGACCTGAGCAATGATATGGCCGGGCGCATATTGGAGGAAAGAGGATACACCTTGGAAACTCCTGAGAAATGCGTGGTAAGTCTTATAAAAAGATTGGAAGAATCAGCGGATTTTCCTCACGAAATAGGGCTGTTCCTCGGGTATCCGCCTGAAGATGTGTGCGGATTTATTGAAAATAAAGCGGAAGATTATAAATGCATCGGTTACTGGAAAGTATACGGAGACGAGGAAAAGGCGAAAGAAATCTTTGCAAAGTATAAAAAATGTACAGAAATTTATTGCGATTGCTTTAAGAAAGGTATCACACTTGATAAGCTTGCGGTAGAAAAAAAGAAGTTCAATTAAGTTCATATAATGCCAATTGATTTTTGACAGCCATGAAAAAGCCGGTGACCTATAGTATTTCACCGGCTTTTCGTGTCAGGAGTTTAGCGGGAACTGTCGATGATTTCCATTACAGTTTCCCGGCAGGCGCCGCAGACGTTGCCCATATTCATTTGTGCGCATACTTCCTTAAAGTCTGTGACTCCGCTTTCTTTGATAAAATCTTCTATTGCGCCTCTTGTTACATGTCTGCAAACGCATACTTCATATTCTCTTGAATTTTTATCCATAACAACCTCCGTAACTTGATATTATAAATATACCACAGTCTGCCGTATAAAACAATTATAAGTGAAAGCTTTTAATTTACAGGACAAAGTGGTATAATCAACATGTTTAGAAATTTTAAAGAAAAGGGATGACAAAAGATTATGATTAAGGTAGACATTTTTTCGGGATTTTTGGGAGCAGGAAAAACGACTCTCATTAAAAAACTTGTAGAAGAAGCTTATAAAGGCGAAAAAATCGTACTCATCGAAAATGAGTTCGGAGAAATCGGTATAGATGGGGGATTTTTAAAAGACGCAGGCATTGAAATCAATGAAATGAATTCCGGCTGTATTTGCTGCAGCCTGGTAGGTGATTTCGGAAAGGCTTTGAGACAGGTAGTAGAACAGTTTGAACCTGAAAGAATCCTTATTGAACCTTCGGGAGTCGGCAAATTAAGCGATATAATAGAAGCGGTTAGAAACCTTAATATACCCGATGTGAGCCTCAATGGATTTACTACCGTGGCAGATGCAAAGAAAGCAAAACTGTATATGAAAAACTTCGGCGAGTTCTTTAATAATCAGATAGAACATGCGAGCTCAATAATTTTAAGCCATACTCAGAATATGGCGGAAGACAAGCTGACTTCGGTGGTTGAAATGATTAAGGAGCATAATCCGCACGCGGTTGTGATTACTACGGACTGGGATAAGCTGTCAGGCAAACAGATTTTGAATGCCATGGAGAGAAAGGATACCATAGAAGAGGCTCTTCATCATCTTGAAGAGGAACATCATCACGATCATGATCACGAGCATGAACACGAGCATCATCACGACCATGAACACGACCATGAACACGAGCATCATCACGAGCACGACCACGATGAACATTGCTGCTGCGGACATGACCACGGACATGAAGGGCATCATCATGCAGATGAAATCTTTGACAGCATAGGAGTGGAAACCACAAAGAAATTTACCGAAGAAAGCATCAGAAGTGCATTGGAAGCATTGGAAGACGAACATACTTACGGATTTGTCCTCAGAGCGAAAGGCATCGTCGAAGGTGAAAACGGCAAATGGCTTCACTTTGATTATGTTCCGGGAGAGCCCGACGTAAGAGAAGGAGCTGCCGAAGTAACAGGAAGATTATGCATAATCGGAACAGAAGTAAAAGAAGACAAAATACGGGAGCTTTTCGGAATATAATTACAAAAGAGGAATATACAAATGATAAAAAAAGAAATACCTGTTTACCTTTTTACGGGATTTTTGGATGCAGGCAAGACCACTTTCATACAGGAAACTTTGGAAGATCCCCAGTTTAACGGCGGGGAAAGAACCTTGGTACTGCTCTGTGAAGAAGGCGAAACAGAGCTTGCACCTATCAGATTCGCCTCATCCAACGTTAAGATAGTAACGGCCTGCGACGAAGAAATCACGTCGGAGTATCTCAAAAAACTGGAAAGAGATATAGACTTTGAAAGAGTAGTGATAGAGTATAACGGCATGTGGCTTTTGGATAATCTGTACGGAGCCCTTCCGGGAAATTGGGTGGTGTACCAGGAAATGGCCTTTGCAGACGCAAGAACTTTCCTGACATATAACAACAATATGCGAAATCTTACCGTAGACAAGATGAAATCTCCGGAAGCCATAATATTCAAGCACTTTGACAAATCCATGGATAAAATGGAATACCATAAGGTAGTAAGGGTGATAAACCGCCGCTGTCAGATAATATATGAGTACGGAAAAGACGACATAGAGTTTGATAACATCGAAGATCCGCTTCCTTTTGACATAGAGGCAGAAGTTATAGATATAAGCGACAAAAATTATGCCATATGGTATACCGATATGAACGAAGAAGAAGCAAAATACTACGGCAAGACCATAACCGTAAAAGGCAGAAGTCTTCTTGGCGGCGGGCTTGACGATGACGAATTTGTAATCGGAAGACATATCATGACCTGCTGTGTTGAAGACATCCAATTCGGAGGGCTTGTTGCAAAATATAAGGGGGCTCAAAGCCTCGAACACGGCGGCTGGGTAGTTATGACCGCCAAAATCGAAAAAGAATTCAACCACATGTACGGAAGCGAAGGCCCTGTATTTCATGTGATTTCTGTTGAAAAAACGGCAGCACCTCAAGAAGAAGTGGCTACTTTTTATTAAAAACGGAGGGCGATTATTGTGAGAAGAACCAAAATAGTATGCACTCTCGGACCGGCATCCTCTGATGAAAAGACAATCAGAGCAATGCTTGAAAAGGGAATGAACGTGGCACGTCTGAACTTTTCTCACGGGACTCACGAGGGACACGGAGAGACCATCAGAAAATTCAGAAAAGTGAGAGATGAGCTGGGTATTGCGGCAGCAGTTCTGCTTGATACAAAGGGACCCGAAATAAGAACAGGCAATTTTGTAAACGGTGAAGAAATGCTGAAAGAGGGACAGACCTTTACTCTGACGACGAAGAAGGTGGAGGGCACCTCAGCCATTGTGTCCGTAACCTATATGGATTTGCCGAAAGAAGTAAAAAAGGGCAATCTTGTACTCATAAACGACGGCAAAATAGTCATCAAAGTTGATGAGACGACCGATACGGATGTCATAGGAACCGTAATCCACGGAGGAAAAATCAGCAACCATAAGGGAATCAATCTTCCCAATGTTAAACTGAATATGGAATACATAAGTCCGCAAGACAGAGCCGATATACTTTTCGGAATAGAAAAGGACGTGGACTATGTTGCAGCATCCTTTGTAAGAAGCGCAGGAGATGTTCTGGCAGTAAGGAAACTGCTTGAGGACAACGGAGGCAGCGAAATAAAGATAATCGCCAAGATAGAAAGCACTCAGGGAATAGAAAATTTTGAAGAAATACTTGACGCTGCTGACGGAATTATGGTAGCGAGAGGCGACATGGGAGTGGAAGTGGCTTATGAAAAGCTGCCGGGCATACAAAAGAGATTTATAAGGAGATGCGTTCAATCCGGCAAGATTGTAATTACGGCAACTCAGATGCTCGAATCCATGACCGCAAGCCCGCTTCCGACAAGGGCAGAGATTACGGACGTTGCCAATGCCGTATTTGACGGCACCACGGCCGTAATGCTGTCGGGAGAGACGGCAGCAGGCAAATACCCTGTGGAAGCAGTGGAAACCATGGCAAAGATTGCGGAACAGGCAGAAAAAGACCAGCCAAAGGTTCCGTCAAGAAATATGATATGGCATGAGATGGACTCTCTCGATGTAACCAATGCGGTGGGACATGCGGCATGCACTCTGGCCAAGGATATAAATGCGGCAGCGATTATGGCCATTACAAAGACGGGATATACGGCAAGAAGGATGTCCAAGTTCAGACCGGATATAATGATTGTAGGGGCTACTCCTTACGAGAAGACATATCATCAGCTTTCCCTGATATGGGGAGTAAACCCTATAATGGCTGACTACAGATATGAGATAGAAGAGCTGTTCATGCACTGCGCAAGCAAAGCAGTAGAAGCCGGCCTTGTAAAAGAAAAGGACGTCATAGTAATAAGCGCAGGGGTACCCGTGGATGTTCCGGGAAACACCAATATTATAAGAGTGCTTGAAGCATCTTTTTCGCCACCCCGACATTCATTATAGAGCCATAAAAAAACGGAAGCGATAGGCTTCCGTTTTTTTTATGCTTCTGTCACAACTTCTTCTTTTTCAAGGAGAAGTTTATCATATTCAGCAAAAATTGCATCTTTGATCTTGTTGCGGGTTTCAGAAAGTATCGGATGTGCAATGTCTTTAAACTCTCCCTCACTCATCTTTCTGCTCGGCATTGCGATAAACAGACCGTTCTGACCGTCGATAATCTTGATATCGTGCACAACGAATTCATTATCGAAAGTAATTGAAACGATTGCTTTCATCTTGCCTTCGTCAGAAACCTTTCTGATCCTTACGTCGGTAATATTCATTTTTTTCACCTTCCTTACACGGACACTTTTATGACACTTTCAGTATAACCCGAAAGGAGGGGTTTTGCAATAAATTTTTCAAAATATGTCGTTATTTGGAAGAACGGTGATTTTTTTGTTTTCCTCATCTATTTCACCAAGGAATACCAAAGCCGTATAATTGTCTATCTTTTTCTTCTTAGGTTCGAGGCCTGAAATGGCCACGCCGACGCCTACCACCGTGCCGTTAAATTCGCCTATTATTTCGCTTATTCCGCTTATACTGCCGCCGCCGCGCATAAAGTCATCTATTACGAGGACTTTGGATTCAGGTTCTATGGCACGCTTGGACATGGACATTCTCTGAATTCTGTCATAAGAACCGGAAAAATAGTTAATACTTACAGTAGAACCTTCGGAAACCTTGGCTTCTCTCCTTATGATGACGAGAGGTAAATTGAGAAGATGGGCAACATTTGTCGCAAGAGGTATGCCTTTTGTTTCAACGGTTGCAACGTAGTCCGCACCGCAGTCTTTAAATTTTCTTACAAATACGGCAGCGATTCTTCTGATAAAATCAGGGTCAAAAAATATGTCGGACGTATACAGAAAATTTCCGCCAAGCATCCTTGACGGGTCGGATAATTTGCAGCAGAATTCACTTTGAAGTTGTGAAAGCTGTTCATCTGAAATGTAGGGAACAAATTTTACTCCGCCCTTTGCTCCCACTCCGGTTTCGAGCCTGCCTGTATCCGTAAATTCAAGAGCGGCATTGCATGCTCTTATATCCTCGCTGATGCTGGATTTGGCAGCGCCAAACATATCGCAAAAATACTGAAGACTGTAAGTTTTATTTGGAGACTGAGTTAAAATTTGAATCATGGCTCCTACTCTTTCCGTGCGCTTCATCTTTTCCTCCTTGGTTTTTATGGTACTATCTTATTTCTTTTTGTTTTTTTTGTCAAATATATAAACATTTTCAGGCGGAATGTGCTATAATATCATAGACCGTCACGGTATTAAACTTGGAGGCAAATAACGGTATGATTGATTTATCACACTATAAAAACATACACTGTATAGGAATAGGCGGAATAGGACTTTCGGCTATTGCAGAGATTCTTTTATCCAGGGGCTGCAATGTTACAGGCTCAGATATGAAAGAATCGGAGATAACAACAAATCTTGCGGCAAAAGGCGCAAGGATTTTTATAGGCCATAGAGCAGAAAATGTAGACAATGCGGATTTAATCGTATACTCCGCCGCAGTAGGCAGGGACAATCCGGAACTTACGCAGGCAGAAGCAATGGGAATACCTGCAGTTACAAGAGCAGAGATGCTCGGTGCGTTGATGGATGAATACGAAAACAGCATTGCGATTTCCGGCACTCACGGAAAAACTACAACGACCTCTATGGTTTCTTTGATTTTGGATAAGGCAAAATTGGAGCCTACTATTCTTGTGGGAGGCAATCTTGCAGAAATAGGCGGCAATGTAAAAGTCGGCCACAGCAGATATTTTGTGACCGAAGCGTGCGAGTATATGGACAGCTTTTTGAACCTGAAGCCTAAAATCGAAATTATACTCAACATAGATTCGGATCACTTGGATTATTTTAAGGATATAGACCATATCGTCAGCTCTTTCGACAGATTTGCCAAGCTGGTGCCCGCAGGAGGTCTTATAGTGGCCTACGAAGCCAATCCTTTTGTAAATCAGGTGATAAAGAACCTTGACAATGTAGTGACCTTCGGCCTGAACGAAAACTGCAGTTACTATGCCGACGACGTGACATTCAACGAAAGCGGAATGCCTGCTTTCAATGTAAAAAAAGAAGGAGCGTTGCTGGGCCGCATACAGCTTTCGGTACCGGGAGAACACAATATCCTCAATGCCATGGCTGCTTTCGCATGCTGTCACAGTCTCGGTGTGGACAGCGATGTTATACAGAAAACTCTTCAGGAATATCACGGCACTCAAAGACGCTTCGATATGGTCGGCACTACCGGGACAGGAATCAAAATAGTAGACGACTATGCTCACCACCCTACTGAAATAAAAGCGACTCTGTCTGCCTGCCAGAACGTGCCGCACAATAAACTCTGGTGCCTGTTCCAGCCCCACACCTATACGAGAACCATAGCGCTTTTCGACGAATTTGCGGAGGCATTTGAAAAGGCTGATGAACTCATCTTAGCAGAAATATATGCGGCAAGAGAGAAAAATATTTATAAAATTTCTTCAAAACAGCTTGTCGAAAAGATAAAAGAGAGACATCCTCAAAAGAAGGTAATGTTCATGGAAAACTTTGAGAAAATTGCCGACTATGTGATTGAGAATGCCGAGCCGGGAGATTTGGTTCTGACCATGGGCGCAGGCGACATATATAAAGTTGGAGAAATGATTTTGGAAAAATAGTATATCTTCAAAGGAGGAAACTGTGTTTTTAAAGGAATTGGAAGAAAAGAGAGCCATGAGATTGGTCACAATAGAAAAACACGTAAAAAACGGCGTGACTTTCGTTGACGAGTACACCGCATATGTGGACGATACGGTAAAGATAGGCGAGGGAACCGTCGTCGGACCCTGCGTAACTCTTCAGGGAGATACGGTTATAGGCAAGGACTGTTTTATAGGTCAGAATACGGTGATAACCGATTCCCAAATTGCAGACAGCGTTGAAATCAAAAGCTCCGTAATTACGGAGAGTTCTGTCGGCGAAGGTACCAAGGTGGGTCCTTTTGCATATCTGAGGCCCAACAGCCATGTGGGAAAGAAATGCAAGGTAGGCGATTTTGTGGAGATAAAAAATTCTACCATGGGTGACGGAGCAAAGGCTTCACATCTGACATATATAGGAGATTCCGATGTTGGATGCGACGTAAACTTAGGCTGCGGCGTGGTATTTGTAAATTATGATGGTACCAACAAATACCGCTCGGTAGTGGAAGATAATGCGTTTATAGGATGTAACAGCAACCTTGTGTCACCTGTAAGGGTCGGCAAAGGTGCATATATAGCGGCAGGCAGTACAGTGACTGAAGATGTGGAAGGAGATTCACTGTATATTGCCCGTGCAAGGGGAAACAAGAAATCAGGATGGGTTTCATCTAAAGGGATTTTGAAGAAAAAAAAGTAACAGCTACTGTGAGATAATTTTAAGAAGGCGAGGTAAAAGAATTGAAAAACGGAGTATTTGCTGACTACAAAATCTTTGCAGGTAATTCACACACTGCGCTGGCGGAAGAAATTGCCGGAATTATGGGAAAGCCACTGGGAAAGGCTACGGTTACGAAATTCAGCGACGGAGAGATTTCCGTAAATATCTGGGAGACCGTAAGAGGACTTGATGTTTATATCGTACAGTCTACCTGCAACCCGGTTAACGACAACCTCATGGAACTGCTCATAATGATCGATGCGATGAAGAGAGCGTCAGCAGGAAGAATCAACGCTATAATTCCTTATTACGGATATGCAAGGCAGGACAGAAAAGCTAAAGCAAGAGATCCTATCACAGCTAAACTGGTGGCTGATTTAATAATGGCAGCAGGAGCGGACAGGGTTCTTACCATGGATTTGCATGCAAATCAGATTCAAGGTTACTTTAATATTCCGGTGGACCACCTTGTAGGAATGCCAATCCTCGCAAAATATTTCCAGGAAAGACATATGGACGATTTGGTGGTTGTTTCGCCGGATCACGGCAGCGTTACCAGAGCGAGAAACCTTGCTCAGTATCTCAACTGCCCTATAGCCATAATAGATAAGAGAAGACCTGAACCTAACAAGAGCGAAATAATGAATATCATCGGCAATATTGAAAATAAAAACTGCATTATCATCGATGATATGATAGACACGGCAGGCACCATATGCAATGCTGCCAACGCTATAAAGGATTTGGGAGCCAAGACGGTTCGTGCGGCAGCTACCCACCCGGTACTGTCGGGACCTGCAATCGAAAGGCTGGAAAATTCGGCAATAGAAGAACTGGTACTTCTCAATACCGTGCCTATGCCTGAAGAAAAGAAGCTTGAAAAGATGACCTTCTTATCGGTTGCTCCTCTGTTTGCGGAAGCAATGACAAGAGTATTTACAAACGGCTCCATAAGCGTACTTTTTGACTGATAGGCAAAAGCAGATAATTCCACAAGAAAGGATTCAGGATTATGTACATAATAGTGGGTCTTGGAAACCCGGGGAAAAAATACGAGAACACTCGTCACAATATGGGCTTCTTGGCTGTGGATTTGCTGGCGGAAAAGTATGATATAAAAGTGAACAAATTAAAATTCAAAGCTTTGGTCGGCGAGGGAAGAATCGCCGGCCAAAGAGTTTTGCTTGTAAAGCCTCAGACCTATATGAACCTAAGCGGCGAATCCGTCAGAATGGCCCTTGAATATTACAAAGAAGATACTCAAAACCTCATCGTAATATATGACGATATAGACATTCCGACAGGAACAATGAGGATAAGAAAAAAAGGAAGCGCAGGCACCCATAACGGCATGCGAAACATTTTGTATCATATACAGACGGAAGATTTCCCGAGAATCAGAGTGGGAATAGGCTCAGGCAAGAAAGAAAACCTCATCAGCTATGTGACCGGCGGAGTGAGCAAGGATGAAAAGACTCTGCTTGAAGAGTGCCTTGCAAAAGCGGCAGACGGAGCGGCCTGCATAGTTGAAAAAGGAATAGAAAGGGCGATGAACGAATACAATATAAAGCCCAAAAAAGAAGCAGCAAAGGAAGTAAGCGATGGTTAACATTTCGGGTGTATCCGATGCCCGTGTTGCTCCTTGTGCAGCCCATATGTCCAAAGAAGAGAGTCAAAGCATTATCATTGTGCCGAGTTTTGTAAGAGCGCAGAGATTAGCAGGTGACCTTTCTTTTTTTGTTAAGGATAAACGCATATTGGTGCTGCCTGATGAGGAGCAGGTATTTTTCAAATACGAGGCTAAGAATCACGATAAAATTATTGAAAGAATGAAAGCTTTAAAGGCACTGCGGACAGGCGAGCCTGTCATCGTCGTAGCGCCTGTTTCCGCTGCCCTGAAAAAACTGAGTCCCCATGAGAATTTTGAAAAAAACGTTGTAAAACTTCAACTGGGCCGGGAGTCAAACCCTGAAAATTTAAAGGAGAGCCTCGTCTCCATGGGTTACGAATATGCGAGCATGGTCGAAAGCCCGGGGCAGTTCAGCATGAGGGGCGGCATTATGGACATCTTTGCTCCCGACAATGACAACCCTTACAGAATAGAGTTTTTCGGGGATGAAACCGATTCTATAAGAACTTTTGATACCGATACGCAGCGCTCTATAGAAAATTTAAAATATATAGAAATATATCCGGTAAAGCAGATTGACGCATCCGATGAGATTTTAAAAAACGCAAGGGAAAACATAAGCCGGGAATACGACAGGCAGGCAAAGAAAATCGAAAAGGTAAATCCCGAAGGAGCGAAAAAATTAAGAGACCTTAAAGGACAGCTCTGCGAGTACGTTGACAACATGTCCAACCTGCAGCTTTTTGAAAATTATATTCACTATTTTTATGAGAAAACGGAATATATATGGGATTACATGTCATCGGGAAGAGTGATGATAGATGACCCCGAAAGAGTCTTTGAAGTATTGGAGCTAAGGGAGACTGAGCTTAAAGAGGACTTAAAGGTTCTGCTTGAGAGAGGCGAAGCCGTGCCTAAAGATGCGCAGCTCATAACATCATACCGTGATTTGGAAGATATACTCAATCGAAAAAATACGGTAATATTTACACCTTTTCCCAAGCGGATAAGGGGAATAGACAATTTTGACAAAATATACAATGTAAACAGCCGTCAGATGATTAACTTTGGCGGCAACCTTACTTTGCTTGAAACAGAGCTTAAAGCTTACGATAAAAAAGGCTATAAGATAACCATAGTATCTCATTCCGAAGAACGGCTGAAAAATCTCAGAGATTTTATGGCCCGTATAAACCTTGACGAAAAGATTTCCTTTGAGCAGGGATCCTTAAGCGGCGGAATGGATTTCCCGGAAGAAAAGAAATGCTGGATAAGCGAAAACGACATCTTTAAATACAAGAAAAAGTCAAAGAAAAAGAAGTCCTTTAAAAATAAAGGCCAGAAGATTCAGTCCTTCTCCGACATGAAGACAGGCGACTATGTGGTTCACGAAAATCATGGCGTTGGAAAGTTCATAGGAATAGAGCAGCTTAAAGTCCAGGGAGAGAAGAAGGACTACATCAAGATAAAATACGCCGGAAACGATATGCTTTACGTTCCGGTGGAGCAAATGGACCTGGTGCAGAGATATATAGGAGGTGATAATTCCTCTCCGAGGATAAACAAACTGTCCGGCGGAGAATGGAAGGCCACCAAGGCAAAAGCGAAGGCTGCCATAGCGGTATATGCGAAGGACCTGATAGATTTGTACGCTCAAAGGAAAATGGAAAAAGGTCATGCCTTTGGCGACGATACGGTATGGCAGAAAGAGTTTGAAGACAGCTTCCCTTATGAAGAGACGGAAGACCAGCTTCGTGCGGCCGAGGAGATAAAGAGAGATATGGAAAAACCTTTCCCTATGGACAGACTCCTGTGCGGTGACGTGGGCTTCGGCAAGACGGAAGTGGCGGCGAGAGCCTTGTTTAAGTGCGTGGCCGACGGTAAACAGGCAGCGGTGCTGGTGCCAACCACCATTCTTGCCAACCAGCATTATTATACCCTCAGGGAGCGGTTTGAAAATTTCCCTTTCAAAGTGGAAATGATGTCCAGGTTCAGAAGCAGAAGCCGGCAGAGCGATATAATAAAAGAGCTTGAAAAAGGCGAGATAGATTTGATAATAGGAACCCACAGGCTCCTTTCGGAGGAGACAAAATTCAAGGATTTGGGGCTTCTGGTAGTGGACGAGGAACAGCGATTTGGAGTTGAGCATAAAGAAAAGATAAAGCAGCTCAAAAAGAATGTGGATGTGCTTACCTTGTCAGCAACTCCCATACCGAGAACTTTGAACATGTCCCTGACGGGAATCAAGGATATGAGCTTAATAGAAGAGCCTCCTGAGGAAAGGTATCCTGTTCAGACTTATGTAATGGAGCAGGACGACAGCCTGATTCGTGACATTATAGAAAGAGAACTGGGAAGAGGCGGCCAGGTTTATGTGGTATTTAACAGGGTGAGAGGCATCCACCAGGTAGCTGCACGGATTCAGGAACTTGTACCTGATGCTCAGGTTGCAGTGGGACACGGGCAAATGAATGAAAGCCTTCTTGAAGATACCATGATGAGCTTCGTCACGGGTGAAAACAATGTGCTCGTTGCAACTACCATTATAGAATCGGGAATAGATATTCCCAATGCAAATACAATGATAATCTTAGACTCGGACAGATACGGCCTTTCGCAGCTTTATCAGCTGAGAGGAAGGGTGGGGCGTGCCAACAGACAGGCATACGCTTACCTCATGTATCAGAGAGAAAAGGTTTTGGGCGAATCCGCCGAAAAAAGACTTAAAGCCATAAGAGAGTTTACGGAATTCGGCTCGGGATTTAAGATTGCCATGCGTGACCTTGAAATCAGAGGAGCGGGGAATATGCTGGGAACAGAGCAGCATGGCCACATGGTGAACATAGGATATGAACTGTATTGCAAGATGATAGACGATGCGGTACGTGCCCTTGAAGGCGAGATAGTGAAGGAAGATAAAGAAGAAATAGTCGTAGAGCTTAAGGCATCGGCCTATATACCGGATAGCTATATACAAAATGAAACCATTAAGCTCAGAATGTATAAGAAGATTGCATCTGTGCAGACGAGGGATGACGAGGATGAAATTATCGACGAACTTTTAGACCGCTTCGGAGATGTTCCTCAATCAACCATAAATCTAATCAAGATATCTCACATAAGATACCTGGCAGGACTTTTGGCCATAAGCGAGGTTCGACAGAACGGAAACAAGGTGACTCTGAATTTTGAGGAGAAAAATCCACTAAGCGGATACGCTTTGCTAAACGCAACGGAAAAATTCGGGCAGAGGCTGTTCATACACGGAGGTACTCAGCCATTCATAAGATTGACTGTAAATGAAAAGAAAAATTTGGAAGAAACTTTAACCTTGCTGGAACTGCTTGCAGAAAACAGGAAGAAGGTATCCTGAGAATGCATACAGCCGGTTTTCCACGAAGGCGATTGCAGATTGCCGTGATTTTAAGAAATCTTTGTGTTTGCGGCAGTCTGCTTGCATTTTAAGCCAGCAGACTGCCGTGATTCAATTGAAATTATAGATTTACGGCAGTTTGACTGCCATTTGCGTTGAGAAAATGCCGCAATTCAAGAAAATCTTAAAATTTACGGCAATCGGGCAGGCCTTCTGCCACAAATACTGCCGTATTTCATGGATTTTATGCCATTTGCGGCAGTCGGGAAGTCTCAGGCAGCTATGCAGTCGGGAAGCCAGACAGCCGGGCAGTCGGGCAGCCCGCTTTTATTCTCTTTAGCTCTCCATCTGTTTAGCCAAGAAGGAGGCGCCGACTTCTGCAACCTTCAGCTCCGCATCTCCCAAGACTTTATTGTCTTTGGCAAGGACGGTAATGGAACCGATAGGGTCTCCCTGTGAAATAATAGGGACTACGATTTTTGAATCATTTAAGTAGCGATTTTTGCTTTGGATAATTTTATCAAGCTCGGAGTCGATATGCTTGTTGCTGTATTCTTTGCGCGAAGAGCCTGAAACCGCAATCACCTGGTCAGTATCCGATACTATGATTGTCCCTCCTAAAACTTTGGAAGCAGTCTGCGCATATTCGTCTGCAAACTGACTCAGCTCATTGATAGGAGAGTATTTTTTTAAAATCACTTCACCCGTGTTACCGGTATAAATCTCCAAAGGGTCGCCCTCACGAATTCTCAAAACCCTTCTTATTTCTTTGGGAACGACAACTCTCCCAAGGTCGTCAATTCTTCTTACAATTCCTGTTGCTTTCATAGTTTTTGCACCTTTCAAAGATTGATTTCGTTTACAATTTTAGTATCTGCTTCCAAAGTTTTTTTATACGGACTAAATTTGCCAAATTCACGGTAAAGACGTTGGAAAAACCTTCAAAATATGATAAAATAAATCATTAAATATAATTTTGAGGAGGGGTTTATGCTTTTTAAAAATGTCACGATTTTGGATGAGAATCTTCAGATAAAAAACGACATGTATGTATCCACGGAAGGAAAACACATAAAATATATAGGTGAAACCAGGCCGGAAGGAGTCTTTGAAAGGGAGTACGACGGCAGAGGAAAACTGCTCATGAGCGGTTTCTACAATTCTCACGCCCATTCGCCAATGTCGCTGATGAGGGGCTACGGAGAAAACCTTGCGCTTCAGGATTGGCTCAACAAGAAAATTTTTCCCTTTGAAGACAAACTTGACGGCAATGCCGTTTACTGGGGAACGCTGCTTTCATATGCCGAATCTCTTCGCTTCGGAATAGTTTCATCCAGCGAGATGTATTATTTCATGGACGATATGGTTAAAGCCGCCGTTGACAGCGGTATAAAAGCAAATATTTCCCGGGCAATAGTCAATTTTGACGACAGCGACGTATGGAAGCTTCCGTCCATGCAGGAAATGAAACACAGCTTTGAAGAGTATCATAATATAGAAGATGAGAGAATAAAAATTGATGTGAGCATACACGGTGAGTATACCTCCAATCATTTGGCAGTAAGCGCAGTGGCAGAGTACGCAAAGGCACACGGCGCCCGCATGCATGTGCACGTTTCGGAAACACAGAGCGAACACGAGGAATGTAAAGAACGCCATTCAGGAAAGACTCCCGTGCAGTATTTCAACCAATTGGGACTGTTTGACGTGCCGGCAACCGCTGCTCACTGCGTGTGGATTGAAGGCGAAGATTATGAAATTTTAAAGGAAAAAAATGTAACCGTAGCCGTAAATCCCGTAAGCAATCTGAAGCTTGCCAGCGGGGTATGCAACGTGCAGAAACTCCTTGACACGGGCATAAACGTAGCCATTGGAACAGACAGCACCGCCAGCAACAATAGCCTGAATTTTATGGAAGAAATGAAAATGTTTGCTCTGGCTCCGAAGACACATTTCAAAAACCCTGAGATTGTGTCACCGACCCAGACCATATGCGCAGCCACAAGAGGAGGAGCTGTAGGTCAGGGAAGAGATGACTGCGGAATAATAAGAGAGGGAGCAAGGGCCGACTTGATAGTGATAGATATGAACAGGCCGCACATGCATCCCGTTCATGATTTGAAGAACAATCTGGTATATTCGGCTTCGGGCAGCGACGTGATTCTGACCATGGTTGACGGCAGAGTCCTGTATGATAACGGAGAATTTACTTCAATAGATTTGGAAAGAACGATCTTTGAAGCTGAAAAAGCTACAAAGAAGATTTTAGCACAGCTATAAAGAAAGGACATCTTTAATGGCAAACAGCAAGATATTGAAAGGAACCGCCATACTCGGCATAGCGGGAATCGTTGTAAAGATATTGGGAGCGGTATTCCGAATTCCCCTTACGGCTCTTATCGGAACCGAGGGAATGGCGTATTACGGATATGCATATCCGTTGTATTCACTGTTTCTTGTTCTGGCCACGGCAGGCATACCCGTCGCTATTTCAAGAATGGTATCTGAAAAGATAGCCGTAAATGATTATATCGGAGCACAAAAGGTGTTCAGAGTTTCACAGTGGCTTTTATTTGTGATAGGTGTAATATCATTTTGCATATGCTATTTCGGAGCCGAGTTCATAGCAGTCCACATATCGAAAGACGCCGGAGCAGTGTTGCCCATAAAAGCCATTGCGCCTGCCCTCATATTTGTGCCGGTAATGTCTGCATACAGAGGTTATTTTCAGGGCAGACAAAATATGAACCCTACTGCCATATCGCAGTTTATGGAGCAGATATTCAGAGTTGCGGTAGGCCTGGTACTGGCATTTGTTTTAGTTGACAAAGGCCTTGAAGTTGCCGCGGCAGGAGCTACTTTTGGAGCAACAGTCGGATCCGTTGCGGGACTTGCGGTAATCATGCTGATATATGGTATGAATAAAAGGGCGATAAGTTATCACGTCCGAAAAAGCAGCAGAAGAGGAACAAAGGATAAAGGCTCGGCTATAGTTAAACAGATATTGATAATAGCGATTCCCATAACCATAGGTGCATCCATACTGCCACTGATAAACTTCGCTGACAGTATGATTGTAACCAGAAGGCTTCTTGACGGAGGATTTACGGCAGTTGAAGCCAGAAACCTGTGGGGACAGCTCAGCGCATATTGCAATACCATGGTTGGACTTCCTCAGGTAGTAACACAGGCAGTGGCCATTGCTATGGTACCTGCGGTCGCCGCTGCATATAAGCTTAAAAACAGAAAAGAAATACACGAAAATATCAATTTGGGAATGAGAATAAGCATGATAATAGGCATGCCGTGCGCCGCCGGAATGTTTGCTCTTTCGGAACCGATTTTGCTTCTCTTGTTTCCGAGAGAACCGGCCAGCGTCGCCAGCGCTGCACCCGCTCTTATGATTATGTGCATAAGCGTGGCTCTTATGGCTTTGCTTCAGACTTCAAACGGAATCCTCCAGGGAATTAACAGACAGGAGGTTCCGATGAAGAATCTGGCCATAGGCGCTGTTGTAAAGATTGCACTCACCTATATTCTTGTGGCTGTACCGTCGCTTAACATAAAGGGCGCAGCCATAGGCTCGGTGTTTGTATACGCCATTGCCCTCATACTCAATATGAGAGATGTTAAGCGTTATACCGGAGTAAAGACGGATATGATGCTGACCTATATAAAACCTACAGTAGCTTCCGTGCTCATGGGAATATGCGCATTTGCATCGTATAAATTATTGTTTGGAGCAATGGGAAGAAACAGCATCGCAACTTTCGGTGCAGTAATCATAGGCGTTATCGTTTATGCGGTCTTGATACTTGTTACAAAGACCATAACCAAGGAAGAAATAGGAAGGATGCCTAAAGGCGAAAAGCTGGTTAGAATTTTGGATAAATTCATAAAATAAAGGATAGTATTATGAAAAAAGAATATGAACATTTGGCGGAGACCGCGCAGACTTCCGAGACTGCCATAGTCAGATTGAAGGATATAATTTCAATTCTCAGGAGAGAATGTCCGTGGGACAGAAAACAGACCCATGATACTCTCAGGCAGTGCATGATCGAAGAAGCCTACGAAACGGTGGAAGCCATAGAGACAAAGGACAGGGAAAATCTTAAAGAAGAACTGGGAGACGTTCTCCTGCAAGTGGTATTTCACTCCAACCTGGCAGAAGAAAAAGGCGACTTTAATCTTACTGACGTTATAAATACGGAGTGCGAAAAGATGATTAGGCGTCATCCCCATGTTTTTTTAGACGAAACATCAAATAATAATGTGAAATCTATTGACAAAGTCCTTGAAAAATGGGAAAATATCAAGGCGGAGGAGAAGAAAGACACTAACCGGACGGACAGGCTGGAAAGTGTTCCCAAAGCCCTTCCGGCTTTGATAAGAGCTGCCAAGGTTCAGAAAAGAGCCGCTGATGTCGGCTTTGACTGGGATGATATATCGGGCGCTTTAGATAAAATTAAGGAAGAAACCGATGAAATGATTGAGGCAAGCAGTAAAGAGGGCAATTCGGAGCATATTAAAGAAGAACTTGGGGATTTGCTCTTCTCTGTCGTAAATGCTTCCAGGTTCCTTAAAGTGGATGCGGAAGAAGCATTGAATTTTGCAACGAAAAAGTTCATCAGAAGATTTGCTTATATTGAAAGAGAGAGTCTGGCTTGCGGCAGATGCTTGGAAGATATGAGCTTGGCTGAGATGGACGAGTTGTGGGAAAAAGCCAAAAAGTCGGAAAATTTATGAGAAGTAATCTCACTAATATTAAGGAGGAATTTTAGATGAACAAGGCTGAGTTAGTAGCTGCAGTAGCAGAAAAAACTAATTTTACAAAGAAGGATGCTGAATTAGCAATCAATGCATTAGTTGCAAGCGTTGAAGAAGCTCTGGTAAAGGGTGATAAAGTACAGTTAATCGGATTCGGTACTTTTGAGACAAGAGAAAGAAAAGCAAGACAGGGAAGAAATCCGAGAAAACCTGCAGAAGTTATCGAAATCGCAGCTTCAAAGGCTCCTGTATTCAAAGCAGGTAAAGCTTTAAAGGACGCAGTAAACAAATAAGGTTGACTGAAAGAGCCGGATGAGGATAGACAAATTTTTAAAAAATTCCAGGCTTATAAAGCGGCGGACAGTGGCAAAAGACGCTTGCGACCAGGGCAGAGTCTTTATCAATGATAAGGTTGCAAAGGCCGGTTCCGAAGTTAAGATTGGCGATACAATCAGAATAGAATTCGGAAACAGTTCAATAACAGCAAAAGTATTGAATTTAAGCGGGTCATGTAAAAAAGAAGCCGCAGCAACAATGTATGAAATAATATAGAAAATGAGGATGCACCAAAAGTCACGACAAGGACTTGAGGCCGCATCCTTTTTTACGTGCTGCACACTCGGCCGGATAATTCGAAACCGCCTGCGCCTTATATATATAGCTTTATTGGGGGTAAAATTTTTTACCTACCCCAAGGTAAAAAATTTTACCTTTTGATTTTGATATATATTTTAATCCAGCTCAGCAATGATTTTATCGTGGAGCAAAGCAAAAGTTCCGGGACAGTTATCAAGCTGGCCGCTTTCTATAAGGGTAGCAGTGCCGGCACACAGGGCGGTTACTGCAAAGAGCCGCTCTTCCGTGTTGCCGTAGCTTTTTTCAGAACATATTTTTTCTATCTCGGAAGAAAGTTTTTCGTTAAAGGCGTTACTCATTCCGAAAAGAGGATTGGAAATCTTAAACCTGACGTTTGCCACACATAGCTGCGCGGCCCTCTCTGCCGGGTCGTCAAAAGAAGAAGAAATCTGAATACTCAGATGCTCCCATTTTTCTTCCACATAAGCGATAATCTCTTTTATAAACTCATCTTTATTCTTAAAATGCTTGTATGGCGCCGCACAGCTTGCACCGCAGGCAGAGGCCACTCTGCGCAGGGAAAAATCCGATACGCCGTGGGAAATTATTTCATCTATTCCGGCCGCCAGCAGCTTTTCTTTCAGAACAACGGTGCTATCAATGTCTTCCATTTCATTCTCCTTAAGTTAATAATGTTAACTTTATTATAGTATTTATAAAAACATTATGCAATATTTTTCTTGGAAGTGTTGACTTATAAAGAAAAACTGCTTATAATTCAATGTAGTTAACAGTGATAACTTATCACAAATAAAGGCTTTACGGAGATTAAAATGGAACAGTTAAAGGACATTAGACAGAAAATTACTGAAACGGATAACAAGATGGCGGAACTTTTTGTACAGAGAATGGAACTCGTAGGAAAAGTTGCGGAATATAAAAAAGAAAACAGCCTGCCCATATATGACCCTGAGCGTGAGGAGCAAGTGGTTGCAGAGGGCATAAAGCGCATAAAAGAAGATAAACTTAAACCTTACTATGTAAGCTTTCTGAAAAACAACATGGAGATTTCCAGAAGATACCAAAGCGGCATTTTGGAAGGCCTTAAGGTTGCTTACAGCGGTACGGAAGGCGCATTTGCTCATATCGCCGCATCCAAGATTTTCCCCAATGCCCGCAAGATTGCATACACAAGCTTTAAAAAGGCGTATGATGCCGTGGAAAAAGGAGAATGCGACTGCGCCGTGCTGCCTGTCGAAAACAGCTTTGCCGGAGATGTGGATCAAGTCAATGATTTGATGTTTTCAGGAAGCCTGTTTATAAACGGCATGTATGACCTTGCGGTTACCCATGATTTGCTTGGAATTCCGGGAACAACTTTAAAGGATGTTAAGACGGTGGTGAGCCATGCTCAGGCACTGTCACAAAGCTCGTCTTTTATAAAAGAAAACGGCCTTAAAGAAATTGAGTATTCAAATACGGCTCTGGCTGCTGAATATGTTAAAAATCAGAACCAAAAGAGCATTGCAGCGGTGGCAAGCGCAGAATCTGCAAAATTGTTCGGTCTTGAAGTGATTGCAAGAAGCATAAACGACGACCGCTCCAACACTACGAGATTCGGAGTGTTTTCACATGTGGACAGCAAAGTTTCAAAGGCAGACGGAAAGGCGTATTTTTCGCTGGTATTTACCGCAAGAGATGAAGCCGGCTCATTGGCGGAAGCCTTAAGCATAATAGGACGTCACGGATTCAATATGAGAACACTGCGCTCAAGACCCATGAAAGACCTTTTGTGGAATTATTATTTCTATGTGGAAGCAAAAGGCGATATATACGGTGAAGAGGGCAGAAAATGCGTAGAAGAAATGAAAAGCTGCTGTGATAAGATTAAAATCTTAGGTTCTTACAACAATCTGCACGACCAGGAGGTATAAAAATGATAATACCTGTAAATTTGGGTAAAAAGAGTTACGATATAACCCTGCAAAGAGGCGCTTTAAAGAGAACCGGGGAAATCTTCGATTTGGACAGAAAGGCTTTGATAGTTACCGATAAAGGCGTGCCCAAAGAGTATGTCCGGGAGGTCTGCAAAGCTTGCAGAGATCATGTGACGGTTATAATCAAAGCAGGAGAAGAGTCAAAAAATCTTGAGAATTTTCAAAAACTGTGCGAAGCAATGCTCAAAAATAATTTCGGCAGAAAAGACTGCGTCATCGCTGTCGGCGGAGGAGTTGTCGGCGATTTGGCAGGTTTTGCCGCAGCATGTTTTATGAGAGGAATAGACTTTTATAATATTCCCACAACCCTTCTGTCGCAGGTGGATTCGTCCGTAGGAGGAAAAACCGCCGTGGATTTTTGCGGAATAAAGAATATCATAGGAGCCTTCCACCAGCCGAAGGCAGTGCTCATCGACCCTGACGTTTTGGATACGTTGGACGAAAGGCAGTTTGCATGCGGAGCAGCCGAAGCTGTTAAAATGGCCGTGACTTGCGATGAAAAATTGTTTGAACTGATAGAAACCAAAGGCGTCAAGACAAATACCGAGGCAGTGATAGAAGGAGCATTGAAGATAAAAGCCAAAGTCGTTGAAGCAGATGAAACCGAAGCGGGACTGAGAAGGGTTTTGAACTTCGGACACACGCTGGGGCACGGAATTGAAAGCGCTACGGGACTTCTCCACGGAGAATGCGTCGCCTTGGGAATGATACCTATGACTGCTCCTTCGCTGCGAAACAGGCTTGCGGCAGTTCTTGAAGCAGAGAATCTTCCGACACAATGCAAGGCGCCAAGCGCAAAGGTTATCGAAGCGGCCATGCACGATAAAAAAGCCCAAGGAGGAGCAGTAGTAACCGTAAGAGTAGATAAAGCGGGAAGCTATAAGTTTGTCAAATCCACGGGGGAAGAACTTTTGAAAGATTACGAGGAGGCATTCCTATGAAGAATACATTCGGAATCGCATTGTCAATAACACTGTTCGGCGAGAGCCACGGAACTGCAATCGGAGCGGTTCTTGACGGAATAGCCCCGGGAATAAAAATAGACGAAGAATATATCGAAGAAAAGCTCGCCCAAAGAAAGCCAAAGGGAAAAATATCCACCAAAAGGAGGGAGCCCGATAAATCGGAGATAGTAAGCGGCGTATTCAACGGATATACTACGGGAAGTCCCCTGTGTATAGTCATAAAAAACCAGGATACTAAAAGCAAAGATTACGAAGAGGTTGCAAGGCTTGCAAGACCTTCCCATGCGGACTTTACGGCGTTCTGCAAGTACGAAGGCTTTGAAGATTATCGAGGAGGCGGCCATTTTTCCGGAAGGATAACGGCAGCTCTTGTGGCCTCAGGAGCCATACTGATGAAGGCGCTCGAAAATAAGGGCATATATATCGGCACCCATATAAAGAACTGTCACGGTGTTTGCGACCAGAATTTTGATAAATACAGAGATGACATAGAAGCCCTGAATTCATTGGAGTTTCCTGTGCTCAATCAGGATGCGGCTCAGAAGATGAAAGATGAAATATTAAAGGCGGCTTCAGAAGGCGACAGCGTCGGAGGCATTTTGGAAACTGCCGTCATAGGAGTTCCTGCAGGAGTGGGAGAACCGTGGTTCGATACTTTTGAAGGCATGCTGTCCCACGGAATATTTTCGGTGCCCGCAGTAAAAGGAATAGAATTCGGCGCGGGTTTTGACATGGCATACATGAAAGGATCCGAAGCCAACGATGCAATGCGGTATAAGGACGGGGAGATAGTGACGGAGACCAATAACAACGGAGGCATAAACGGAGGAATCAGCAACGGAATGCCCATAATATTCAGAACTGCAATCAAGCCTACCCCTTCCATATTCAAAAGCCAGCAGACCATAGATTTTAAAAACAAAGAAAACGCAACTTTAAATCTCAAGGGAAGACATGACCCTGCCATAATTCACAGAGCGAGGGCAGTTGTTGATGCGATAACGGCCTTTACCGTTGCAGACCTTCTTACGGCACGTTTCGGAACCGATTTTTTAAAGGAGTAGGAAATGACAGAATACGGACTTATAGGGGCAAAGCTGGGCCACAGCTTTTCAAAAGAAATACATTCGATGATAGCGGATTACGACTATGGGCTGATTGAGCTTAATGCCGATGAACTGGTTGACTTTTTAAAGGAAAAGAATTTCAAAGCCGTAAACGTTACCATACCGTACAAGCAGGATGTGATTCCTTTGCTCGACGAGATAACGGATGAGGCAAAAAGCATCGGAGCAGTCAACTGCATAAAAAACGACGGAGGAAAGCTTATCGGTCACAACACCGATTTTGACGGTCTTATGGCTCTGATTAACCATGCGGGAGTCAATGTAAAAGGAGAAAAAGTTTTAATCCTCGGAACGGGAGGCACTTCCGACACCGCTAATGGGGTTTGCAGGGCTCTTGGAGCAAAAGAGATAATCAAGGTGAGCCGCAGCGGCAAAAACAAAGCGGCGACTTATGAACAGGTTTATGCAAACCATAAAGATGCAGGAGTAATCATCAACACCACGCCCTGCGGAATGTATCCCAATATATACAAAGCTCCTTTGGACATATGTAAGTTTAACAGCTTAAAGGGCGTTTTGGATGTGGTTTACAACCCTCTCAAAACACAGCTCGTATCACGGGCTTTATCAGAGGGAATCAAAGCAGAAGGCGGCCTTTACATGTTGGTTGCCCAAGCCGTAAAAGCGTCCGAATTTTTCCTTTCGGCAAAATACGAAAGATCATTGACGGATAAAATATATTCAAAACTCCATGCTCAAAAGAGCAATATCATACTGACGGGTATGCCGGCCAGCGGCAAGACCACCATAGGAAAGCTGATTGCCGCCGCTCTTGGGAGAGAGTTTTACGATACGGATGAACTGATTACAGAAAAACAAGGTATGGCTATATCTGAAATATTTGAAAAATACGGTGAAGCTGTTTTCCGGGATATGGAATCGGACGCAATCAATGAAGTGTCCGGAAAAAGCGGAATAATAATCGCCACCGGAGGAGGAGCCGTGCTCAGAAAAGAAAATACGGATGCTCTCAAAATGAACGGGAAAATATTTTTCATAGACAGAGACCCAAAGCTTCTTGCTCCTACGGCAGACAGGCCGACGGCATTTAACAGACAGGAGATTATGAAGAGATACAAGGAACGATACCCCGTCTACATATCTACGGCAGATTATGTGATTAAAAATGAGACTACGGCAGCAAAGGCCGCAGAGCGGATTTTGGAGGAATTAAAATGAAGATGCTGATTATAAACGGCCCAAACCTCAATATGCTTGGAGTGAGGGAACCGGATAAATACGGAAACGAGACTTACGAAGATCTTTTAAAACGAATAGAGAAACACTGCCGTGAAAAAGACATAGAAACCGAGTTTTATCAGTCAAATCACGAAGGAGATTTGGTGGACAGGATACAGCAGGCATATTTCGATAAGACAGACGGTATCGTGATAAATCCCGGAGCATACACCCACACCAGCATAGCCATTTTGGATGCGCTTAAAAGCGTGAGCATTCCGGCGGCGGAGGTACATATTTCCAACGTAAAAGAAAGAGAGGATTTCAGACAGGTGAGCTATATAAGAGCTGCCTGCTGCTTTACGGTTATGGGACACGGTACCGACGGCTATATGGAAGCGATAGATTATTTGGCAGATAAAATCGGAGAAAATATATGAAAGTAAAGATTACCAAAGGAAAAGCGGCAGGTTTTATAGAAGCTCCGCCGTCAAAGAGCATGGCTCACAGACTTCTGATATGCGCAGGACTTTCGAAAGGCACATGCACCGTCCACGGAATCGCAGACTCCGAAGACGTCCTTGCAACCATAGACTGTCTTGAAGCAATGGGAGTCAGATGTGAGAAAAAGGGAACCGACATTACGGTGACAGGTACGGATATAAGAAAGGCTTCGCCCGGCCGAGTGCTCCAATGCAGAGAAAGCGGAAGCACCTTAAGATTTTTTGTGCCCCTTTGCCTGCTGTCCGGATTCAATGCGGCGCTCACGGGCAGCGAAAGATTGCTTGAGAGGCCTCTCGGCATTTATAAAAATCTATGCGAAGAACGCAAACTGCTTTTTTCTCAGGATAAAAACAGCGTCATGGTGAAGGGCCCCTTAAAAGCGGGCAAGTATAAACTGGCGGGAAACATATCAAGTCAGTTTATCAGCGGATTGCTTTTTGCCCTGCCTCTATTGGAGGGAGACAGCCTGCTTAAAATAACACCGCCCATTGAGAGCAGGTCGTATATAGATATGACCATTTCGGCGTTGAACGTGTTCGGCGTAAAAGTCCGGTGGAAGGATGAAAATACAATCTTTATCAAAGGCAATCAGGAATACTGCGCAGAGGAAGCCTTCGTGGAAGGAGACTATTCCAATGCGGCGTTCTTTGAAGCTCTGAACCTGTTCGGAGGCAATGTGAAAATAGGTAATTTGATGACGGACAGCATACAGGGCGATAAGGTATACGGTAAGATGTTTAAACAACTGGAGAGCGGAACGCCCATATTGAATGTGTCCGACTGCCCCGACCTGGGGCCCATACTTTTTGCCGTTGCGGCGGCCAAAAACGGAGGCGTCTTTTCGGGAACCAGCAGGCTTAAGATAAAAGAAAGCAATCGGGGCGAAGTCATGGCGGAGGAACTTAAAAAATTCGGCGCATCGGTTGCCGTATATGATGATGAGATAGTCATTTACCCGGCAAAATTCAATGTGCCCAAAGAACCTCTTAACGGACATAACGACCACAGGATAGTGATGACAGAAGCCATTTTGCTGACCCTTACGGGAGGCACCATAGAAGGAGCAGAAGCAGTTACCAAAAGTTTTCCGGACTTTTTTGAAAAACTGACATCTTTGGGAATCGAGGTAGAAGAAATTGAAAATCAACAATAAAACAAACATACTGATAGTGGGGCTTGGTATTGTGGGAGGCAGCTATGCCAGAGGCTTTACCAAAAAAGGCTTTAAGGTGCATGCCATAGATACCAATCCCGAAACCATAGAGTTCGCCCTTAAAAACAATATAATAGCAGAGGGCACCACTGAAATAGACGCAGAGCTTATAGGCAAAGCGGATATAGTTATCTCAGGCCTGTATCCTCATACCTTTAAGGAATGGATAAAAGAAAATCAAAAATACTTTAAAAGCGGAGCGCTGATAACGGATGTTACCGGCGTAAAAGGCTGCATCGTATATGATGTGCAGAACATGCTCAGGGAAGACTGCGAATACATTGCTGCCCACCCTATGGCAGGGTGCGAAAGGCTGGGAGTGCAAAACAGCAACGAAAAAATATTTTACGATGCCAATTACATAGTAGTCCCTACGGAAAAAAACACGGAAGAAGCCATAGATACTTGCAGGCATATAGGTGAAATTCTACAGTTTGCGCGCATTTCCGAGATTTCGCCGGAAGAACACGATGAAATGATAGGTTTTGTTTCCCAACTCACTCACTGTATCGCAATGTCGCTGATGACCTGCGACCATACCGAAAATCTTGAGGACTACACAGGCGACTCCTTCAGAGACCTGACCAGAATCGCCAGAATAGACGAGACACTGTGGAGCGAATTGTTTTTACTCAACAAGGATGCATTGCTTCATCAGATGAAACTATTTACCATGGAAATTTCAAAGCTGGAAAGAATGCTTATGGAAGCCGATAAGGAGGGCATCAAGGATATGATGAGACGCTCTACGGCAAGAAGAAAACTTTTTGACAAGGAAAGGATGGATTAGAACATATGAATATGGAATTTAAACGCAAGCTTCCCATACCTAAGGATATAAAGGAAATGTTTCCCATAAGTCCCGAATATCAGGCAAAAAGGGAAGCGCGGGATAAAGAAATAAAAGAAATCTTTTCAGGAAAGTCGGACAGGTTTTTACTTATCATAGGACCTTGCTCTGCCGACAACGAAGAAGCGGTGCTTGATTATCTCAGCCGCCTGAGAAAGGTACAAGACAAAGTAGAGGATAAGATCTGCATAATTCCGAGAGTGTACACCAACAAACCGAGGACCACAGGAACAGGATACAAAGGAATGCTGCACCAACCGGACCCAAATGCGACCGAAGACATGCTTAAAGGCATAATAACGGTCAGGGAGACATATATAAGGGCGATGAAGGAAACCGAATTCTTCTGCGCTGACGAAATTCTTTACCCGGAGAATTACAGATATCTTAGCGATGTGCTGTCTTACGTTGCGGTAGGCGCACGGTCCGTTGAAAATCAGTTCCACAGACTTACGGCCAGCGGTCTGGACATACCGGTGGGCATGAAAAACCCTACCAGCGGCGATTTTTCGGTTATGATGAATTCTCTTATCGCAGCTCAAAGCTCTCATACATTTATATACAGAAACTGGGAAGTGGAGAGTCAGGGAAACCCTTACGCCCATGTGATATTGAGAGGGTACATGAACAAGAGAGGACAGTCGTTGCCTAACTATCATTATGAGGATTTGAGAACCGTATGCGACATGTACTTAAAATCCGACTTGGAAAATCCTTCAATCATCGTAGATACCAATCATGCAAACTCGGGCAAAAAATATCTGGAGCAGATAAGAATTTCGAGAGAAGTAATCCAGTCGAGAAAGTTCAGCAAAGATATAGGCAAAATGGTAAAAGGTCTCATGATAGAAAGCTACATCAAGGACGGATGTCAGCCTATAGACGGCGAGGTTTACGGCCAGTCCATTACAGACCCTTGCCTCGGCTGGGAAAAGACGGAAAAACTCATATATGACATAGCAGAATGGGTATAGCAGCGGCTATGCTGAAATAAAAAAACAGGTCTGCCTTGCATTAACGGTTACTATACCGTCAATGGGGCAGACCTTTTTAATCAGTGTTTAATACGTTCAACGATGAGCTTTTGTACTATGGGAAGTAATACTAAAACCAAGGCTGAAAAGATTACACAATTGGGTATTCTCGAAATCACATAAGCCCAATATCCCATACCGTTTGGACCGCCATAGGTCAGGTACAGAAAATAGGTGGTTCCGAAAAGTTTTACCGCCAAAGTGACCAGGGCGGCAAGGCAGGCTCTGAGCCAAAGCCATTTGCCGCTTATGTCCTTATTGTAATAAATAAAGCCCAAGGCAGCGCCGATTATAAGCAGTGTAAAGGTTATTCCCGGGTTAAAGGGACCTACGGGAAACAGTATTCCGCCTACGGCATCGGCTATGGCGTATGTAGCGGCAGACCACAAGGGGCCAAAGAGCACGGCTACTATAAATACCGGTATAAAATCCACCGTCAGGTGATAAACCGGAGTCGCCGGAGCCACTCTGTTGATAATAATCGTCATGGCAATCATTATCGCTACAAGTACCAGCTTGTAGGATTTGCTGTAAACATTATTTCTTTCCAAAAAAACAATCTCCTTTCTCTATAGTGTAACTACACCATAGAGAAGAGAGAATAGCTTCACAATCTTACCTATATAGTGTAGCAGCGGACGCAATATTGCACCGCGGCGATAGCCTTCGTCTATGAGCTACATCCCATCTCATAGCACTTAACGCGCAATATTTACTCTACTTGACTGCTATATTATCACAATAACAGGAGGGACGCAAGACAGGTTATAAAATATTTTCTAAAGTAACCTTTTCACGGGATAATAAAAATTTCATCTGCTCTGCCATGGAGTTGAGTTCGCCCGATGAATTTGAAACATCTTCGGCATTTACGTATTTTTCGGACTTTGACAGGCAGTAATCTATTTCGCTCAGTTCTTCCGTGCTCAGAAAAAGCAGAGCCATATCTTTATAGTCGTCCCAGTCTTCTTTTAATCGGCTGACCAGCTCTCTGCTCTGATTCCAGTCTTCGCTTTCCACCGCAGGAATCAACTCATATTGTATGTCTGCAACCATATTTTCAACGGAGTCATTGGAATAATTGTCAAAATAAAGCCAGCCGCCTATCAGCAAAATGATAATAGCTGCCGAAACCAACAAATCTCTCATAGCTGAACCTCCTTGGCGTAGGGGCCCAAATCCTTTTCCGCAGTGTAGATATGCAGCTTTTTATCAGCGTCGCAAAATGCGAGAAATATATTTTTAAAGGATGTTATTCCGACGCTCTTAAGCTTTTTTTCAAAGTTTATCTGATCTATACCTGCGATAATAAGGTTTCTGTCGTAAAGATGTCCGTCGGAAACGACGATTGCAGGCAGAACTCCTTCGGACACGGGAAGCTTCATATCTTTTGGAGTGACGGGTCTGTTTTTTGCCTTGGGAATGACAGAAAGCTTGCCGTTGGACTCCAGTATCGCATACTCAACGTCGCTTATGGAAGGACAATTTTCAAGCCGGAGCTGTTCAAGCAAATCCGTTGAGGTAATACGCTGGCGTGCAAGTTCCCTGACGTTTAATTTTCCTTTTTCTATGAGCATTGTGGGCTTGCCGCTTATAAAAGTTTTAAATCCTTCGCTCTTTATAGACAAGAATGAGATGAGCACTTGCAAAAACATAAGCATAGAAATAGCAATTATGCCGTTTATTAGAGAAACGTCTGCCGAGTCTATGGGAATGGCCGCAAGTTCGGCTATCATAAACACTATGACAAGCTGAAAAGGAGACATCTTTGATAGCTCCGATTTGCCCATAATTCTGACAGCAAGAAGAACCGCAAAATACATTATCAAAGTTCTGATTGCTACAATCAACAAAATTTCCACCTCCAAAATGTTTTCTTATTATATTGTTTACAAAGCTTTTGTCTGATATACTATAATTTAATTTTTAAGGAGAATTTTAATGATAGCAAAACGTGACGGAGACTTGGAAAGAGCAATTTTATACTTTTTTATATATTGTCCTCTCGGAATAGTCTGTCCGCTGATAGGACAATATTTAAGTTCCATAGGATTCAGCGGTACACAGGTAGGCATAATTACCTCCATGGGAACCGGAACTGCGATATTTGCGGGGCTGTTTTGGGGAAAGATATACGTGAACTCTCAAAAGAAAAGAATCCTTCTTGCGGCCATGTGCATAGCGGCGGCAGCGCTGGGAATGGCAAGTACGGCGACTACAGTCTTTGCCGTATATGCCTTTATATATTGCGGAATGTATTTCTTTCAGGGACCGTTGCACAGCCTGGCCGATTCATTTGTTCTGGATAAGAGCAGAAGATTTTCCGCCATAAGAGCGGTGGGGGCGGCAGGCTATGCAATAGCTGTTTTCGTTGCGGGCAAATATGCGGAAAGCCACGGATTGAAAAATATCTTCTATATATATGGAGCCACGTTTTTGATAGCCGCAGTTTTGTTCATGCGGCAGGGCGAACCAGCTTCGCATAAGAAAAAAGACGAAAAAATCGGCATGAGGGTTTTATTTAAAAATAAGAATTTTATAAAACTGCTCATATGCGCTTTCTTTTTTATGGGTACAAATGTAGCCAACAGTACATACTTCGGCTATCTTTTCAGAGAGCAGGGAGGAAGCGTTGCAGGCATAGGACTGGCATTTTTGCTTATGGCAGGGAGCGAAGCACCTTTTATGGCGCTCACTCCGAAACTCTCGAAAAAGTTCGGCGCTGAAAAGATTATCCTCATAGCGATGATAGTAACAGCGGCAAGGTTCTGGTTTTATTCAAGCGGGCCTGATTACACGCTGCTCCTTGCGACCTTTTTCCTTCAGGGAATCGGCAACGGAATCATTCTGGTGGAACTGGTTAAATATTTTGGAAGAATAGTGGAGCCCAAACTATCAGGCATGGCCATATCCGTATACTATTCCATAGGAAACAGCTTAAGCGTAATAGTGTGCAGTTTGATAAGCGGAATGATACTGGACCAGGCAGGCCTTTGCGCCGTTTACAGATTCTTTGCAATATATAACATGGCAGCGGTGGTTTTGTACATAGCTTTAAAGATGTACAGGCCCTCGGAGCCGGTATAGCTAATAGGCCGGGCGCAGCCAGCAGCCTCGGCAGAGCCAGCAAACCCGCTAACCGATAAAACACGCAACCGTTACCAAGCATTGTCATTTAATGAATTGTCCAACCATTAACATAATTGCGTGAATTCACAGAAACGTTGTAGCCGAGGAGCTACCCGCAGTATACAAAAACCGGCAAACCGGTATACAAAGTATACGAAAATTCGGAAAAGGTATACCTCGGGTATACATATGAGCCAAAACCGTATACAAAGTATATAAAAACCTAAAATATGTATACCGCACAACCCCACCTCAGTTGACTTAGCCCTCGACCGGATTTTCATCGATCAAGCCGCTTTGAGGCGCCTTGTACACAGAAGGGTTGTGCCTTAAGTCAGTGGTTATTCGTGGTATGCAAAAAATGAGTTTTTTTTACAAAAAAATCCGGAAATAGTCTTGACAATGAAAGAGAGGAGTGGTAATATAACAAAGCTGTCGGAAATGACAGCGCTTCAGCAGATAACTTTCTAAAAAAAAGTTAAAAAACTGTTGACAAAGTCTTGGCAGTATGCTAAGATATCAAATGTTCGGCACTTGAGCCGAGCGGCGGCAGAAAAGCCGCAAGAACCTTGAAAACTTCATAGTATGGAAATTTAAAGAAGATATTAAGCTCGAAAGAGAAAATATACAATTAAACTAAGAGTTTGATCCTGGCTCAGGATGAACGCTGGCGGCGTGCCTAACACATGCAAGTCGAGCGAGAAATGTGTTTATGAAGCTTCGGTAGATTAAATACATGGAAAGCGGCGGACGGGTGAGTAACGCGTAGGCAACCTGCCCTTTGCAGAGGGATAGCCATTGGAAACGATGATTAAAACCTCATAATACGTAAGCTTCACATGTAGCATACGTCAAAGATTTATCGGCAAAGGATGGGCCTGCGTCTGATTAGCTAGTTGGTGGGGTAACGGCCTACCAAGGCGACGATCAGTAGCCGACCTGAGAGGGTGATCGGCCACATTGGAACTGAGACACGGTCCAAACTCCTACGGGAGGCAGCAGTGGGGAA
>JAETTD010000020.1 GCA_021769295.1 Bacillota bacterium
GTGACTATAGCGGAGAGGATACACCTGTTCCCATCTCGAACACAGTAGTTAAGCTCTCTTGCGCCGATGATACTTGGTGGGAAGCTGCCTGGGAAAGTAGGTCGTTGCCGGTTTTTTATTTGAATTAAACACCCTTCGGAGCAATGTTATGAACGTGGCCGAAGGGTGTTTTTTCGTGTATTATTGTTTTAAGAAGTATATTTAATACAAAAGGAAATAAAGCCTATGAAAAGAAATTTGGTCATTAAAATTATTATCATTTTATCGATAGTAATAATTATGGCTTTGCTAATTGTAACTTGTAACAGAGGAATATCGCCTTCTAAATATAATGAGATAAATATTATGGAGATTCGGGATTATGGCATGCATCTTAAAAACCGAGTCATTGAAAAGAACGGATTTGACACTGAATATATTTCTTTTTCAGCAGAGGAATATGTTGCAGATAATCCCGATTTTGAAGGGTTTAAAAGTAATTACAGGCCTGAAGAAGTTACCGCTTCTGAACACAATTATTATTTTTTTGAGGCCGGAGACGGTGCGCTCAAGCTTAAACGTGAGGAGTTTGTTGCCGAAGACGGAGATAAAGAGTTAAGCCTTTACGTTACCGATGACGGTGAGGAATGGATAAATGCAGAATACGGGCTGTCAGATGTCAAAGACAGTAGAATCGGTGGAAATATAATGCGCCTTTGGGGCGATGTTGATACCGGCTACTATCAGGCTATAACCGGAAACATAGAAGGTATTTACTATAACCTTGCCGTAAGAGGCTACAGCCAGGAGGAATTCTTGGAGTTGATTGGGCAGTTCGCTTGATTCGGAGCGACAAGATAGGTAAATATATGCAAAATCGGGGGGGTAAAATTTTTTACCTCCCCGGGGGTAAAAAATTTTACCCCCTCAAAATCAATTATTATATAAGTTTGTATTTATAGAAATTTCTCCTTGCCGGCTTTCCCGTCTATCCTAAAATCTCCCTAATTGCGTGATCCAGTATCTTTGGGGTGCGTATATACAAATCTTCGGTGTTTACACGTTCTGTCATCTTGTGGAAATCCTTGCCCCATGGGCCTATATTGATGCATGGCATTGAAATTTCGTGAATCTTTTCAAACGGAACATCGTAAATCTTTCCAAACAGAGGCATGCTGCTTTCGATAGCGTTTCTCACGGATGCCGGGTCTTCAATCTGAATATAGCTCAAATCGGATATTCCCGTGTAGAAATATTCCTTTGTATAAGGAAGGGCAAATTCGCTTTGTGAAAATGCGTTGAGGTTGTCGAATAAGTCAGCGACTTTTTGGTCGGCCGCTTCATATTTTATATTGGAAACACTTGGATAGTACGGCGGAATCAAGCCGTATACTATGCATGGCGAATTGTCTTGCACATAGTCGAATATCAGCTCAACCAGTTTGAAGTTGCATTCTATTATGGATAATTCACCTTCTTGCATGGATTTACCGAGGGAAACCAAAAGAGCTTCATATTTGTCTGTAAACGTTTTTCCGTAAGCTGCCTTGGCTTCTTCAAAAAGTTGGATAAAGGTTACTGCTTTTGCCTTCCATGGCAGTTCTTTGCAAGGTTGGCAGGTATTTTCCAAAAATACTTTGTATGAGGAATTCATATCGGCGATTACTTTTTCAAAGGATTCTATGCAAATGGTCTTAACCTTCGAAAGAAGTTCTTCCGGTGTCTGAGTCAGGGTTAATACGCTCAGGCATCCGTAGGCGCTCAGTGGCATTGATACATCATAAGTTACTTTGCTGTCTTTCATATAAAGCCATGTTGCTCCCGGCGCACATTCACCCATGGTCGCATCGGAAAGGCTCATGTTGGCCTCCGTTCTTCTTACGATTTCCGACAATACGTTTACGGGATTTAGACCTTCAAAGGATTTTCCGCAGTGAGCGAGGAAGCCCCTTACATAGAAGAAAGGCATCAGTTTGCCTATTGAGCCGCAGGAAAATACTCCCTTTGAGAAATCTTTCCTTTGGTGAGGCTCGGAGTTTATCATAAATTTGTAGTTCAAATTATATTTTTCTTTTAAATCACAAAGAAGGCCTATGGCGCCTCTCATTCCTGCGGAAAGATTTTCTTCGTCGGGAACTCCTATGACAATAACGTTTCCTTCAAAATCATCCAGCTTTCCGTATTGTTTGAGAAGACAGTATTGTATTGAACCGCCACCTTTCATGTCTGCGCAGCCACGTCCGAACATAAAGGTTTCATCAATTAAATCTTTTTGAACATCATCTTGCATACTGTCTAAAACCTTTAACAGGCTTTCCCTTAGTTCATCGGGGCTGAATGCCAGTTCTTTCAGGTTTTTAAAGTCTTCTATCGGAACAACATCGTAGTGGTGAACCAACACAACTGCATCGTCACCCCTACCTTTTACCATGGCATAGCACACGCATCTGTCTAAATAGTCATTGGGAATTTTGTATAGACCGTAATGCTCAGGATTTGCTTTAAAATAATCTGACTTGGACATTTCCGAGAGAAAAAAGTTCTCTATGTTTTTTTCATTGGAAGTGTCGGAAAAGCTTTCGACTTTTATGTAAGAGTACAAAAAATCTCTTATATCTGACTTAAGCTCTTCAAAATTGATGTTGTGATTTGCAGTCATGATAATCGTTTCCTTCTAAATGTATTAAATATTAAATAAAATATATTGTATGTAATTATATAATATTGTATATTTTATTCAACAAATGTCAATAGACAAATTTATAAAAACATGATAAATTATATACGTTACAGTTACTTTATATGTAGATAGGAGGTTGGCATATGAGCGGGAGCGTAACTTTAAAAGAACTCGTTTATGATTATATAACAACCCATATTGTCAAGGGCGATTTAAAACCCAATCAAAAGATAAATGAGGGAAAAATCTGCGATGCTCTCGGAGTAAGCAGAACCCCTGTCAGAGAGGCCCTCATTCACTTGGCAAGCGAGGGAGTTTTGATAAATATTCCTCATAAAGGCTTTACGATAAAACCTTTGAATGAGGCGCAGGCAGCGGAACTCTATCAGATCATAGGCGTCTTGGACGGCTTGTCGGCAGTTTTGGCATGTGATAATCTGAGCGAAGAAACGCTTAATGAAATGGAATTTTATACGCTGAGCATGGATTTGGCGATAAACACCGACAATTTTTCCATGTATTACAAGCAGCAGGAGATTTTTCACAAGCTGTACCTGGATGCTTGCGGCAATGAGACATTGGCAGAGCTTTTGCTCGAACTGAAACGAAAGATGCTGAAGAAAAATTATGAAATAGAAGATGTAGAAAAGAAAAAGGAAATACTGCTTGCAACCAATTCTCAACATAAAAAAATGATGAAGCTTTTCAGGGAAAAGAACAAAGAAGAGCTGAACGAGTATATTTCAAAGGTGCACTGGCTTCCGGAAAAAGCTAACTGGGAATCCTTCTGACTGAATCGATCGCTTGAGTTGCGCCCAAGGGCATGGATATGATATAATAAATAATTGTAAGTTCTTTGCATCCACAAGGAGGGAGAAAATCAGATGACAATAATTAAGATAATATTTGCAGCATGTGTTTGCGTTCCTCTTGCGGTTATATGCTATTTTTTCTTAACGAAGCTGGTGGAACAGTTATCAAAAAAATAGGAGTTCACATATGAAAAAAGGTTTGTTTATTTCGATAGAGGGACCTGACGGCTCAGGAAAATCGACTCAGATAGAAAATATAAAACAGTTTTTTAAGGATAAAGATATAGATATAGTTTTTACCAGAGAACCCGGCGGCACTCCTATAGGAGAAAGAATCCGGGAGATAATTTTAGATAAGAACTGCAAAGAAATGGATTCCATGACGGAGGCCATGCTCTATGCGGCAGCAAGAGCACAGCATGTCAATCAGGTTATAAGGCCGGCTCTTGAGCAGAAGAAGATAGTGGTATGCGACAGGTTTGTAGACTCGAGCATCGCATATCAGGGATACGGTCGCCGTTTGGGTGAATCGGTAGCCATAATAAACGGTTTTGCAATAGGCGACTGTATGCCCGATGTTACGTTTTTGATGAAACTGGACCCTACTGTAGGCAGAAAGAGAATAGACGAGAAGCAGCAAGACAGGCTGGAAATGGAAAAAGACGCCTTTCATGTAAGCGTATTTAAAGGGTATCTCGATATTGAAAAAAAGAATCCTCAAAGGATAGTAGGCATAGATGCGAGCCGCAGTATAAATGAGATTAAGCTTGACATCTATAAAAAATTGGAGGAAGTTTTAAAGAGTGTCGCTGAGTAAATATAAATCAAACAAAAAGCTAATTGACAGAATCATAAGAGGTATCAGAGAGGGAAATATTTTTCACGCCTATATAATCGAAGGAGACGGGCTTTCTGATAAACTCGGCTTTGCAAAGGAATTTTGCAAGGCGGTGGTCTGTGAAGAAGAAAGAGGTTCGGGATGCGACTGCTGCGTAAACTGCCGAAAGATAGACCACGACAATTATGAAGATTTGTATATCGTCGAACCCGATGGAATGTCTGTAAAAGACGAGCAAATCGCCAAATTGCAATCAGACCTGAAAAAAAAGCCCATGGGCAGCAGAAACATGGCAATAATAAACTGTGCGGACACCATGACTGCAAGAGCGCAGAACAGACTTCTTAAAACGTTGGAGGAACCTTTCGGAGGAACCTTGATAATACTGATTTCGGAAAATCGCGAAAATCTTCTTGATACGGTCAAATCCAGGTGTGTGCTTTACAGGCTTGAAGATGCAAAAGAAAATATGCGAGGCGAAGAAGGCGCCGAAGCTGTGTTTGAGTGCCTTTTGGAAGGAAAGTCCTTCTTTGAGACAAAACAGGTTATTTCTCAATATATGAAGAACAGAGAAGATGCATTTCTCTTGCTCGACGGGCTTGAAAGGATATATGAAAAACTTTTGACTTTTGAGGATTTGAGACGCAAAAACTACAGAAAAGAAGAAATATTCAAGGCAATAGAGCTGATAGAAGAGGCACGCAGAGACTTGCATGCAAAAGTCAATTATCAGTATGCCGTTAAAAATTTATTATTAAAAATCGGAGGATGATATGGTAAGAGTAGCCGGAGTGAGATTTAAAACAGCCGGAAAAGTATATTATTTTGACCCTGATGATCTGGAGGTCAAGCTTGGAGATAACGTTATCGTAGAAACGGCAAGAGGCATGGAATTCGGCACGGTTACCATGGACATCTGTGAGGTTTCCGAGTCCGAGGTTGTGGCTCCTTTGAAAAAAATCGTCAGGATAGCCAACGAAAAAGACCACAAGCAGCATGCCGAAAATGTCAAAAAGAAAGAAAAAGCGATGGCTCTGTGCCAGGAAAAGGTTGACAAGCACGGCTTGGTTATGAAGCTGATAGATGTGGAATACACCTTTGACAACAGCAAGATAGTGTTCTATTTCACTGCCGACGGAAGGGTTGATTTCCGTGAACTTGTAAAGGATTTGGCAAGCGTGTTTAAAATGCGAATCGAATTGCGCCAGATTGGTGTCAGAGACGAAGCAAAGATGCTCGGAGGCATAGGAAGCTGCGGCAGAGCATTGTGCTGTCATAGCTGGCTTGCTGATTTTGAACCGGTTTCGATTAAAATGGCCAAGGTGCAGAACCTGTCCCTTAATCCTGCAAAGATATCCGGAATATGCGGCAGACTTATGTGCTGTCTTAAATATGAAAACGACATATATATGGAATTCAGAAGAGGAATGCCGGACGTGGGAGAAAGAGTAAAGACTCCTGACGGACTCGGTAAAGTGGTAGACACCAACATTTTGGAAAGAAGCGTAAAGGTACGCCTTTATGTGGACGACAAGCCAAAGGGAAAAGGCAATGAAGAGGCAGAAGAACAGGAAGAAAAACTGTCAGCAGATATTTACACATACAAAAAGAGCGATATTCGCCGCATGGAAAGGCACAGAGACAACAAAAATATAAATATTTTTGAAGGCGTGGATGCTGACACCATGAAAGAAATCGAAGAACTTATTAAGGACTGAAAATGATATTTTACGATGACGGAACAGCCGCCGGAACAGACGAGAGAATAGACGACATAGGATTCGGAAATCTGAAACTGATTCAGAAACCAAAAGATTTTTGTTATGGAGTTGATGCGGTTATTCTTGCTGACTTTGCGGCAAACAGCGCCAAAGTTTCTCCCCGTATAATAGCGGATTTGGGAACGGGCACCGGTGTAATACCCTTGATTTTGTCATATAAGACCGATGCTCCTGAAATTTACGGAATTGAGGTTCAGATAGATTCATATGAGAGGGCGGTTAGAAACGCAAGGCTGAATTTGCTCGAAGACCGGCTGACATTTATCAACGGAGACGTAAAGGATAAATTACGTTGGGGAGCCAATCTCAAAGAGGCGGTAGACATGGTGGTGAGCAACCCTCCCTATTTTAAGTCGGGAGGAGGAATTGTAAACGGCACGAGCGCCAAAGCTGTGGCACGTCATGAGACAACAGCAGGGCTGGAGGATTTTATGGAATGCGCCGCATACCTTCTTAAACCCAAAGGGGATTTTTTCATGGTGCATCGTCCCTCAAGGCTTGTGGATGTATGCTGCTTTGGCAGAGCCGCAGGGCTTGAACCTAAAGAGATACGATTTGTCAGTCCGACCGAAGGGGCGATTCCCAACATAATGCTTGTTCATATGGTCAAGGGCGGCGGAAGCGAACTGAGATTTATGACGCCCCTTGCGGTGTATGACGGAAAGGGAAATTATACCGAAGATCTGCTCAAAGCATACAACCGTTGAAAGCGCTGCAATCACATAAATTTGCATATTATAATGGAAATTAGTATACCGGTCAGGTATCCTATGAGGCCGCCTTTGAAGGCGTGTCTCATTTTTTTTACGTGAGTAACTCCGAAATATAAGGCGAGCACATATATGACCGTCTCGCAGCCTCCCGACATTACGCAGGCGACCCTTCCGGCATAGGAATCGGGGCCCACGTTTTCGAGAACATCCTGAAGAATTATGAGGGAGCCGCTGCCTGATATGGCCCTGAGAAACATAAGAGGCAGAAGCTGCACCGGAATATCCAGAGAATCGAGAAGGGGAGCAAACAAGGTGTCTATCAGATTCAGAATACCGGAAGCGGTCAGGCTGTTTACGGCTAAAAAGATTCCCACAAGAAAGGGCAAAATCTCTACGGCGGTTTTTAAGCCTGTCTTTGCTCCTTCTATGAAATAATCATAGATAGGAGCTTTTTTTAGGAGGCCGTGAAAAATGATAACTGCGCTCATTATGGGTATAAAACCTACGGATAAAAAGGAAAATATTTGAGTCATCGTTCTTTGCTCCTTCTCTCAAAATACTTGCAGGCGATGATTGAAACCGCTATGGTAACCGCTGCGGTGATTATGGACGGCACCACTATGGAGTAGGGGTCGGCAGAGCCTGCGTCCGTTCTTATCTGAATGGCCATTACCGGAAAGATAGGAGCAAAAGCCATGTTTACAACTGCGAAGGTACACATATCGTTACTTGCCACGGAGCTCTTGTGATTTTCGTTATCAAGCTTTTCCATGGTTCTGAGGGCAAAAACCGTTGAGCTGTTGCCTGCGCCAAATATATTTGCCATAAAACTCATTATTATTGATGAAAGGGTTTCCGGGTCTTTTTGACGTGGAAACAGCAGTTTGGTGAAGGGCAAAAGCAGCTTGGAGAGGCTATTTATAAGACCCGTGCGCTCGGCGATTTCCATGAGACCGCTCCACATGGCCATGATTCCGCATAAGCCGAATACAAATTCTACGGCTGAAGCAGAGCTTTCGGTGAGAGCATCGCTTAGAGCGGCAAGATTTCCCGTAAAAAAGGCATATAAAATTGATGACAATAAGATGATTGCCCATATATAATTCATCATATTTTGAAAGACTCCTTTCATGGTAATAAAAGGTTATGCTCAAATATCAAAAAGATGTTGAAGTAATTTCCATTTTTGGGTTATAATAAATAAAGTGTTTACCACATAAGGGAGGTATGAGATGACTATTACTATTACATTAAAAGGAGTGTTGCTGACGGTTTTGGGGATAGCAGGTATCGTGTTGCTTATATACTTGATAGTGCTTGCAGCTAATCTCATCAAGACTCTGAAAAAAACCAATGAGATTCTTGATGACGCAAAGGTGATTTCAGGGACGGCAGCAGACAAAGTTCAAAAACTCGATGTTATGGTAGATAGCCTGAGTGAATCGGCAGGAACTGTCGCAGATGCGCTTAAAGGAAATCAGAGCATAATAGCCGCAGCTACTCATGTAATCAATGCGGCAACCGGCTTTGTAAATATTTTAAAAAAGAAAGAGAAGAAAAACTCTAAAAAAGAGAATGAATAAACAGGAGGAAGTAAATTATGAAAGCAACAGGAATAACAAGACCGGTAGACCCGCTTGGCAGGGTGGTAATTCCGGTGGAATTGAGAAGAAGTTTGGATATTAAGACAGACGATTTGTTAGAGGTTTTTGTGGAAGGCGAATATATAATGCTTAAAAAGAATGATCCTGCATGCGTATTTTGCGGAAGCAAAGAGGATGTAGTGTCCGTTCACGACAAAAATGTATGTAAAGCCTGCATCCGTGAGATGAAAAATCTTTAATAAATCGGAGGCTTAAATTGGCAAAATATATTGTACACCAGAGCGGACCGCTGAGAGGAGAGGTGCAGATAAGCGGAGCTAAAAATGCGGTTTTGCCCCTTATGGCAGCGGCGCTTTTGTCGGAAGAAGAATGCGTCATAAGAGACGTACCCATACTCAGGGACGTCAGCTTGATGAAAAAGATTTTAACTTCTCTCGGCTCCGAAATACATGAGCTTGGAGAAAACATATTATCCGTGACTACAAAAGATATTTTATCCACAGAGGCGGATTTTGAGCTTGTAAACAAGATGAGGGCCTCAATACTGGTTATGGGCCCGTTGCTCGCCAGAAAAGGCAGAGCGAGGATTCCTTTGCCGGGTGGATGCGCTATCGGAGCCAGACCTATAGATTTACATCTGAAAGGTTTTGAAGCCTTGGGCGCACAGCTTACCGTAGGCGACGACTATGTGGAGGCTGTGGCCGGACCTCAGGGTCTTATCGGCGATACGCTGTATCTGGATTTTCCAAGTGTAGGAGCAACGGAGAACATAATGATGGCGGCAGTCCTTGCGGACGGGGTTACTTATATTGAAAATGCCGCAAAGGAACCGGAAATCGTAGATTTGGCCAACTTTCTCAATAAAATGGGAGCCAAAATAAAGGGTGCGGGAACCGATACCATTAAGATTGAAGGCGTAAAGACCCTGGGCGGTGCAAAGCACACCGTGGTACCCGACAGAATAGAAGCGGGCACCTTTATGCTTGCGGCGGCTATTACAAGGGGAGCGGTGCATATATGCAATACGCTTCCGGACCACTTAAAGCCTATTATTGCAAAACTTCGTGAATGCGGAGTCAGAATCGAGGTCGGTGACGACGATTTGATCGTAAGGGGAGATTTGGGTCCTCAGTTCGCAACGGACATAAAGACCCTGCCTTACCCGGGATTTCCGACGGACATACAGTCTCCTTTCATGGCATACCTGACTACCGTTGAAGGCTCCAGCACCGTTATAGAAACGGTCTTTGAAAACAGGTTTATGCATGTGGCACAGCTGGGAAAAATGGGCGCAAGTATAGAAACCGCAGGAAACAAGGCCAACGTGAGAGGCAACGCAAAGCTGAGAGGCTGCCAGGTTATGGCAACCGATTTAAGAGCAGGAGCAGCTCTGGTTCTTGCGGGGCTTGTGGCTGAAGGCACTACAGAGATTTCGGAGATATATCACATCGAACGTGGATATGAAAAGTTCATAGAGAAATTCTCCAAACTGGGAGCAACCATTGTGAGAGTGGATGATTAGAAAAAAGCATAAGAGAAGCTGCTTGCACGAGACGGGAAACCACCTTGCAGGCAGCTTTTTTATTGAAAAATTCGGCTAAGGGCGGGTGGACTTTGATAAGGACAAAACATTCATAATGCCTTTGGACTTAACATACAATATCTCTGAGGGAGGACATTGCAGATGAAACCGTTTGTACAGATTTTTGTCCTGATATTGGTGTTGCTTATAGGAGTTCCGCTGGTGCTGGGGCTTGTTTCAGGCAGGAGTGAAAAAAACCCGGACACAGCCGAAGACGGCATTGAAAATAAAATAGAAACTCCGGCCACCGTAACAGTGTGGATAGAAAAAGAAGGCAAAACGGAAGAAATGGATTTTGAGGAGTACGTTACAAGGGTGGTGGCCAGCGAAATGCCTGCGGATTTCGGGGAGGAGGCTTTAAAAGCTCAATCGGTGGCGGCCAGAACTTATACCATGGCAAAGATAATAAAATACCGGGAAAAAAGGCCGGCGGCTCACCCCGACGCTCCCCTATGCAGCGCTACTCACTGCCAGGCATATAAATCGGAAGAAGAGCTGATAGCCTGCCACGATGCAGGTTGGAAGGATGACGGCTGGAAGAAGATACAAAAAGCCTGCAAGGCTACAGAGGGAGAGCTGCTTTACTATAACGGAGAACTGGTGATGCAGCCTTTGTTTTTCAGTTCCAGCGGCGGCCAGACGGAAAATTCGGAGGATGTTTTTTCGGGAGCCTATCCTTATCTTGTCAGCGTATCGAGCCCCTATGAGGAGGGGGCAACCCATACCAACGAGGAAAAAGAATTTTCACTGTATGATGTAAAGGCGGCGCTTGCATCGTCTTATCCCGATAGGGCAACGGGCACCCTTACTGCCGAGAACATTAAAATCAAGTCGAGAACGGCGGGAGGCAGAGTTGATACCATGCAGATAGGAGCAAGCGAGTTTAAGGGAACGGAAGTGCGCAGCGCCCTGAAACTCAGCTCTGCGCTGTTTTCCGTGAGTTTTAAGGGCTCCGGCGCCGATGCAAAGATTGTTTTTACTTCCAACGGTTCCGGCCACGGAGTGGGCCTGAGCCAGTACGGTGCCAGAGGAATGGCTGCGGCCGGCAGTGATTACAGGGAAATTCTGACACATTATTATACCGGAACAAAGGTTTATTGACATAATAAGCCTTGATTTTGATACGGGCTCTATTGTATTATAAACAGAGAGGCTCTTATAATCCATAAAGAGCGCCGGAAAGGAAAAATCATGGCAGATCTTAAGTATTTAAATCGTTTATCAAGGGACTATCCAAACATTAAGGCGGCATCCGCCGAAATAATAAATTTAAAGGCCATATTAGCATTGCCTAAAGGTACGGAGTATTTTTTAAGTGACCTTCACGGTGAGCATGAGGCCTTTATTCATATGCTCAAAAGTGCATCGGGTACAATTAAGATGAAGATAGATGAACACTTTGAGAATGTTTTAAGTGATAAAGAAAGAGAGGATTTGGCTGCGCTTATATATAATGCAGAGGCTGAGATTGCCCGCCGCAAAAAAAGCGAGCAGGACTTTGACAGTTGGTGCACCATGGCTATTTATCGCCTTATTACGATTTGTAAATCCGTGTCTACCAAATACACTCGCTCAAGGGTGAGGCAGAGGCTTCCGAAATACATGGATTACAGCATTGACGAATTGCTCCACGCTGATGATGAGGCAAACAGATCCCATTATTACAGCGAAATCATAAACTCCGTAGTGGAATGCGGCATGGCGGAGGATTTTATAATAGAGCTTACGGAATCCATAAGCAGGCTGGCAGTAGACAAATTACATATTATAGGCGATATCTTTGACAGAGGGGCGCATCCCGATGCCATTATGGATTTCTTAATGGACTTTCACGATGTGGATTTTCAATGGGGAAATCATGACATCGTGTGGATGGGAGCGGCTACGGGCAACTGGGCGTGCATAGCAAACCTTCTGAGAATGAATATAAGCTACAACAACTTCGATATGCTTGAAGTGGGATACGGCATCAATCTGAGACCTTTGGCAACCTTTGCGGCCAAGACGTACGCTGACGACCCATGCCAATTTTTTAAGCCTCATATTCTTGACAGAAACGAGTACGACCCTGTTCCCGAGGAGCTGGCTGCCAAAATGCATAAGGCAATAGCGATTTGCCAGTTTAAAATCGAAGGGCAGAGGATTAAGGCGCATCCCGAATACAAGCTGGAAAAGCGCCTGCTTCTGGACAAGATAAATCTTGAGGAAGGTACCGTGGAAGTTGAGGGGGTAAAATGGCCTCTGAGGGATACCAATTTTCCTACTCTGGATATGAATGACCCGTATGCTCTTACGGAGGAAGAAAAAGAGGTTATGAAGTCGCTGGCGGCAGCCTTCGTCAATTCGGAGAAATTGCAGAAACACATTAAGTTTTTATACAGCCACGGAGCTCTGTATACGAAGATAAACGGAAATCTTTTGTACCACGGATGCATACCTATGAATGATGACGGCCAATTCCAGGAGGTTGAGTTTAACGGGGTTAAGCTTAAGGGCAAGGCTCTCATGGATTATCTGGATGACCAGGTCCGCAAAGCGTATTACTCTCCTGAACGTTCCGATGAAGCGGGATATAAGGGGGATTTGATGTGGTATCTCTGGCTGGGAGGCGATTCTCCGCTTTTCGGAAAAGCCAAGATGACCACTTTTGAAAGATTGTTTATAGCGGATAAGAGCACCCATAAGGAGTTTACGAGACCTTACTATAAGCTGATAAACAACAGGGAAACCTGCGAGAAAATCATAAGAGAGTTCGGGCTCGACCCTAACCGTGGAAAAATTTTAAACGGTCATGTGCCGGTTAAGATTAAAGACGGAGAGTCTCCTATAAAAGGCGGCGGATTGCTCTACGTCATAGACGGAGGAATTTCCAAGGCATATCAGAAACAGACCGGAATCGCCGGATATACTTTTATTTTCAATTCGAGGTTTATGGCTCTGGCGGAACATAAGCCATACAGCCCGCTTGAACCTGACGGCACCCAGAAATTCCATTCGCCTGTGATGAAGACCGTGGAAACCATGCCTGAAAGACTTTTGATTCTCGATACGGACCAGGGAAGACGGCTCGTCGAAAAGGTCGATGACTTGAGGGACTTGGTTGAAGCCTTTAAGAACGGCGAAATCAAGGAGCAATATTAGGGCCTGTGGCAGGATTGCCGTAAAATCTATAATTTTTCTTATACACGGCAGTTTGAGCGCTCAAAGAGCAGTCAGACTGCCGTAAATTTTAAATTTTTCTTTGATTACGGCATTTTTTCGACCTCCGGACCTGTAAAATTGCCGTAAAACCCATATTTTTTAAAATTTACGGCATTATTGCCGGTCAGAAAGGGACTAAACTGCCGTAAATCGCTAAATTTCTTATAAATGCGGCATTCCCACATCATGCGACCTATTTATTTGAAGCAGAAGGTTCGCTGCAGCATATATAAATTCTTACCGCAAGGGCAAGGCGCTCATAGTCGCCAAGAGAAAGAGGGTTAAGGCCCAGTATTTCCCCTGCACGCTTCAGTCGGTAGCGTATGGTGTTTTTGTGCTGCCCCATGGCATGGCCGGTTCTTTCCAAATCGCCGCCGCATTTTACGAACTCCACCACCGTAGCGAGTATGTCTGAATTTTTTTCCGAATCATATTTTTCCAGAGGAGAAATATAGGAAACCATATAGTTCTGCACGTTTAGCTGCTGCGTGTTAGGCAGGATAACCTGGTAAGGCCCGAGCTCGTCAAATGCAGCATAAGGGCGACTGCTTTCACTGCAGAATTTAAGAGCATAAAAACTTTCACGGATTGCAGGAGCAAGTTCCTCCCGTATGTTGTGTATGCCGGATACTCCTATATCAAAGTCGGGTATGAGTTTTTCGCCCAATATATCGAGGTAAGGCGAAACGAGACCTTCTATGTCATCCCTTTTAAAATTATTGACCGACAGTATGAACATGATGCCGTTTTTATAATAGAATACCGCATCCTCGGGAGAAAGACAGCCGCTGGCATATAACATGCTCTCTATATCACGGTACATACCTGTAGTGAAATGCCCTTTTTTGTATTTCATGGTCATCACGAGCAGTTCATCCTGAACAGAAGTGCTTATGTCGCATATCAGACCGGTTATGGTGCGGAGGTCTTTATCATCTGATGCAAGCAGCAGGTTTACCTTCTGCTCTCTGTAATAAAAAGAATTATATCGCTCCATCGCCTTGTTTATCAATATGATTATGTCTTCAAAAAAAGGATAAGAATCGTTTAATACGAATATGGGAAAATTCATATGATTGGCGTAACGTATTACGTTATCGCTTATGGGCAATTTGAATATGTTTTTAATTATCAGACCGCTGCCTTTTTTTGCAACCAGATTCTTCACGGCGTCATAAATGAGATTGGGGTCGTTCTTTGCATACAGGAAGGTGGTTAAAGTAAGAAAGCCTCCGTCCATTTGATAATTGTAGTCATAATATTTGTTAGATACATCTTTGTCGTATTCGTAATCCAAGATACCGCAATGGGCGACTTCCTTTTTCAGGCCGCCTCTTCCGGCTACGAGGGTAAGCTTTGAGAGCTCGGGAAAGTTAAATATATCCTGTACGGTAAGTTTCATAGACGCACCTCCTGTTTGAATTAAAATACAAAAAACATATCATAATTTATTTTATTATACATCTGGGGCGGCTTTAAATAAAGCTTTTTTTTAATTTAGTTAATATATTGGCAAAAACGATTATATAAATATACATAATAAATGAAAATTTTTTGTTTAAAAATTCAAAAATATGGGATGGAATTTTAAGTGATAAAGAATTATATTCAATATATGAGAAGACAAAACCCAAGCGGGTTATTATATAAAAGGAGTGATAAATATGAGCGTTTTAATTTTAAATAAAGACCAAGTTCAAGAAGTCATAGACATGAGAGAAGTTATTGAGAAGGTGAGAGGTGTTTATCAGCTTAAATCTCAAGGAAAATCCGTTATATGGCCTCTCGTAAACTACGAGTTTAAAGATGAGCATGCCGCAATGGATATTCGTTCGGGATATGTTAAAGGCGAACAGCTTCACGGACTGAAAATGCTTAACAATTTCCCTGATAATATAGAGAAGGGATTACCTCCGTTTAACGGACTTATGTTGGTATATGATTCAAATACAGGTATTCCTATCGGAGTTATGGATGCTTCATATATTACATGCATGAGAACCGGCGCAGCAGGAGCTATCGGAGTAGATGCCCTTGCAAGAAAAGACGCTAAGCACCTGATGCTTTTAGGAGCAGGCAAACAGGCTCCTTTCCAGATAGCAGCAACTTTGATACTGAGACCTGAAATAGACAAGGTTTACATCGTTGACCCGGTAAACTACCCTCAGGCACAGGGACTGGCAGCCAGAATAAGGCAGCAGCTTAAGGAAGAATTTAAGATTGATGCTGAAAATGTAGAATTTGTGGCAGAAGAATCAATAGAAAAGGCCGTAAAAGACAGTGATGCAATTATTACGGTAACAAGAGCAACAAAGCCTATGATAATGAAAGAATGGGTTAAACCGGGTACGCATTTAAGTTGCCTCGGTTCGGATATGGAAGGCAAAGAAGAGATTGACCCTGAGATTTTCAAGGGAGCAAAGATTTATGCCGATGACCTTGCACAGTGCGTCCGCGTAGGCGAGATGGAAATTCCTTTGATTAACGGAGTAATTACAAAGGATGATGTGGCAGGCGAAATAGGAGACCTTCTTTCAGGAAACATAGCAGGAAGAGAAAACGATACTGAGACTACAATTTTTGATGCAACCGGACTTTACATACTGGACCTCGTTGCAGCAAAAGTAGCTATAACAAAAGCCAAAGAGGCTCACATAGGCCTTGAGGTGGAAATGTAAAAAATTAACCTTGGGAGGAAAACAAATGAAATTAGCTTGGTTTGGAGTAGAAGAATGGCTGAATCCAATGGATTCACTGGCAAAAATCAATTTGGGAAGCAGCTGTGTTTCCGCACTTAGAATGGATGAGTTATTCGAAGTAACAGGTCAGGATGAGCAGGCATTCTTAAAAGAAATGGAAACCATGAGTTTGCATTATCATCACGGTGATGCTACAGGTTCCCCAAGAGTAAAGGCTGCAGTAGCAGGCATCTACCCTAAGGGAGACGTTAAGCCTGAGCATGTTATGATGGTTCACGGCGGTACAGGCGCAAACGATATCGTTATTATGGGATTACTTGAACCCGGCGATAACCACGTAGTTGTTAAACCTTCATATCAGCAGCACTATGATATTTCAAAATCAATCGGAATCGAGACAAGAATCGTTCAGCTTAAGGAAGAAGAAGATTACAAACTCGACATGGATGCTCTGAGAGCAGCTTGCGACAAGAATACAAAGCTGATTACTTTAACAAACCCTAACAACCCTATCGGTATAACTCTTTATGAAAAAGAATTGGGTGAGATAGTTGAAATCGCAAAAGAATTTGACGCTTACATCCTTTGCGACGAAATGTACAGAGGTATGGATGAAACTTACATGCCTTCAATCATGGATTACGGATATGACAAAGCTATTTCAGTAGCCAGCTTGTCAAAGATGTTCTCAATGGCAGGTACAAGAATCGGCTGGATTATCTGCAAGGATAAGGAAGTATACGAAGAATTCAAGACAAGAAGATCATATAACACAATTTGCTGTGGTATTATAGATGAAATTCTCGCTTCAATCGCTCTTGAAAACTATGAAAAAGTTTGGGCAAGAGCAAGAGGAATTTTAGCTCCTAATAAGAAGATCGTTGAAGACTGGGTTAAGACTCAACCTCATCTCAGCTTAAAGGGAGACCCTAAGGGAACAACCTGCTTAATCAAGTATGATTATGATGTTGATTCTGAGACCCTGGCTAAGGACGCTATGGAAGACGAAAGAAAGATCCTTTTCGTTCCTGGAGATTACTTCGATATGCCTGGAACAATCCGTGTAGGATACGGCGCTTTCCGCGATCCTGAAACATTAAAAGCAGGTTTGGCTGCATTCGGCGAATACCTGAAGAAATGGGAAAAATAGGGATAAATAAATAAGTCCAGTTTCATAACCTTACAATTTTATGACAAAACACAAAACCCGCTGGTTATTTGGCGGGTTTTGTGTTTATCAGAAAACGAAATGAGAAGTGGGGCTTATTCGCCTGCTTCTTTCAGTTCTTCATATTTTGCATTCAAATCTTTAAGTCTTTGTATAATGTTTATCTTCTGCGGGCAGTGTGATTCGCAGTTGCCACACTCAAGACAGTTTGCGGCATTGGGGCCGAGTTCCTCGTACTGCTTTGACAGAGAACCCCAAATCCAGTGGAAGCCTTTGGCCGCAGCCTCGTTGTACCATGAGAAAAGCTTGGAAATCTTGATTTCTGCCGGACACTCGAAACAGTAATTGCAGCCTGTGCAAGGAATTATAATATCAGCTTGCAGCTTTGATGCGGCCTTTGGTATTGAAGCAAGCTGTGCTTCCGTCAGGGCAGGGCCTGAGAATGTTTCGATGTTTTCTCTCATCTGCTCTGTCGATGACATACCTGACAAGGTGCAGAAGACACCGTCAAGCTGTTCTACGTATCTCAGAGCATAAGAGGCGTATGAAGTGCCTTCTTGACCGGCTTCCATCGATGCATCATCAAGAATTTTGCGTGACTCTTCACTCGGAAGATTTGCAAGCATTCCGCCACGCACAGGTTCCATTACGATAATCGGCATGTTGTATTTACGTGCGATGTCATAAAGTGCTTTTGCATCCTGATATTCCCAGTCAAAATAGTTAAGCTGAATCTGCACGAATTCCAGTTTATCGCTGTATTTTGCAAGGATTGTTTCCAGCAGTTCCGGTTTGCAGTGTATGGAAAATCCCACATGGCGAGCCAAGCCCTGGGCTTTCTTTTGGACAACAAAATCAACCAAGTCAAGTCTTTCTATGTTTGGCCAGCTATCTTCATCTACGTTGTGAAGAAGATAGAAGTCAAAATATTCCACATTGCATTTAGTAAGCTGCTCTCTGAAAATCTTTTCCGCATCATCACGTGTTTCACATAGCCAGGTAGGAAGTTTATCTGCCAGCATGTATGTATCGTGTGGATATTTGGCAATAACCCTTCCGCAAAAATTTTCGGCCTCGCCTTCATGATAGCGGTAAGCGGTATCAAAATATGTGATGCCGCCTTTCATGGCTTCAGCAACCATTTTTTCGCCCTCGACATAGTCTATGTTTTCGTCCTTGTCCATGGGAAGACGCATGGTGCCGAATCCTAAGTCAGAAATTTTTAAACCTTTAAAATCATTATATCTCATGGAAACGAACCTCCTTTTAGAATTATTATAACATATTGGCTGCTTTTAGCAAATAAAACATTGCAATCTGCCTGCAATCCCATATATAATAATTAAATAATATGATAAGAAATAAAGACGAAGTTGAGAGGAGAATCTTGAAATATGAAAAGAGAAAGCTTTCAGTCAAGATTGGGATTTTTACTGGTGAGCGCAGGTTGTGCCATCGGTATAGGAAATGTGTGGAGATTTCCGTATGTCACAGGTGAAAACGGAGGCGGAGTGTTTGTGCTGTTCTACCTGTTGTTTTTATTGGTTATGGGAGTTCCCGTATTGACTATGGAATTTGCCGTGGGTAGAGCCAGCAGAAAAAGCGCAGTGGGCGGATACAAGGCATTGGAAGCGCCCGGAAGAAAATGGCATATACACGGATGGTTTTGTATAATCGGATGTTATCTTCTGATGATGTACTATACTACGGTTTCCGGCTGGATGCTCAGTTATTTTAAAAAATTTCTGACGGGAGATTTTGCTGCCTCAATGAGCGCTGATGAAGTATCGGGAATTTTCGGTCAGATGCTGGCCAATCCGGTTGAAATGGGAGGCTGGATGGCGCTGACGGTTATAGTAGGATTTGCCGTGTGCAGTTTGGGGCTGCAAAAGGGCCTTGAACGCATAACCAAAATAATGATGGCAGCTTTATTGGTGCTGATTGTGGTTTTGGCTGTTCACAGCTTTACTCTTGAAGGAGCCTCGGAGGGTGTATCTTTTTATTTGAAACCTGATTTTAAAAGGGCTGCCGAAGTCGGACTGGGAAACGTCATCACTGCGGCGATGAATCAGGCATTTTTCACATTGAGCCTTGGAATAGGCGCAATGGAAATCTTCGGAAGCTACATGTCGAAAGAACACACATTGACAGGGGAGGCGGTACGTATCTGCGGACTGGATACCTTTGTGGCAATAATGGCAGGAATGATTATATTCCCGGCATGTTTTTCCTTTGGCGTGGAGCCGGACCAGGGGCCGTCTCTCATCTTTGTGACTCTCCCCAACGTGTTTGTAAATATGGCGGGAGGCAGAGTCTGGGGAACGCTCTTCTTTCTGTTTATGACCTTTGCAAGCTTTTCAACGGTAATTGCCGTATTTGAAAATCTTTTGGCAAGCTGCATGGATAATTTCAGGTGGTCACGAAAGAAGTCTACGGTTATAAACTGCGTATTTATTTTAATTGCAAGCCTGCCTTGCGTTTTGGGATACAATTTATGGAGCGATTTACATATCATCGGAGCAAGAGACGTTTTGGACAGCGAAGATTTTCTTGTAAGCAACTTGCTGCTGCCTATAGGCTCGCTCGTTTACCTGCTGTTCTGCGTAACCAAATGGGGCTGGGGCTTTGACAATTATATCAAAGAAGCAAATGAAGGAACCGGGCTTAAGATGCCGAGATGTTTAAAATATTACTTCACCTTTGTTCTGCCGATCCTGATAATTATCATACTTGTGCAGGGACTGATATAGGAATATATATTAAATTGGAACCGTCACTCCGGTCGGCCGGCAGTCGGCGACCAACGAACGGCGTGACTGCCGTAAACCTTAAATTTTCTTTGAATTGCGGCATTTTGACAGAGGTGATAGGACTCAAATTGCCGTAAAGTTCGCAATTTCTTTTAAATACGGCATTTTATAAGCCTTGGGAAGGGCAAAACTGCCGTAAATTTGAAATTTTTCTTGGTTTCCGGCATTTTGGTGGGAAATAATGCAGCAAAAGTGCCGCAGATGAGAGATTTTCTTAAATCTGCGGCATTTTACAATTCGGGCTGCTGCGGTGACAGCTCGTTTTTTATTATTTATGCAAAAGTTATTGACATATGCCGAAAACATATTATAATAATAAATATCATATGCCATAAACGGAGGAATCTGAATGCCGAGACCGAGAAAATGCCGAAAAGTTTGCTGTCTGCCGCATAACACCGAATTTACACCGGCAAAATGCTCAGATAAAGCAAAAGTAATAGTGATGACGGTAGACGAATACGAGACCATACGCCTTATTGACAAGGAGGGTTTTTCGCAGGAAGAATGCGGAGTATATATGAATGTAGCTCGGACTACGGTGCAGCAGATGTACAACAGCGCAAGAAAAAAACTTGCCTGTGCAATCGTTGACGGCCTAAGGCTGACAATAGAGGGCGGAGATTACGTAATCTGTGATGGTAAAGAAAAAATATGCAAATGCGGGGGATGCCGGAAGCATCGCCTTGCAAATCAGAAATAAAGGAAGGTGTATCTTATGAAAATTGCGGTAACATATGAAAACGGACAGGTGTATCAGCACTTCGGCCATACGGAAAAATTTAAAATTTATGAAGTAGAAGACAGAAAGATTGCAAATTCATACGTTGTGAATACGGATGGAAACGGACATGGTGCCCTTGCAGGATTTTTGAAAAACTACGGTGTTGACGTTCTTATCTGCGGAGGCATCGGAGGAGGAGCACAAAGCGCTCTTGCAGAGGCAGGCATAAAGCTTTACGGTGGTGCATCCGGTGAAGCAGACAAAGCTGTAGAAGCCTTGATTGCAGGAACGCTGGAATATAACCCTGACGTAAAGTGCAATCATCATGAACATGACCATGGCGAAGGACATTCCTGCGGAAACCACAGCTGTCATCATTAGTTATAACGAAATCGCTTTTGCACGAAAATAAAAACCGCTGTATAGCCGATTGCCGGCTGTACGGCGGTTTTTTGCGGTGTAAAGCTATATAAGAAACGAAGCGATTTTTGCACCGTCCCGGTATCCTTTTTCATAAAGCCGATGCAATGCATTGGCATCTCTGTTTAGTGTTTTAACGCCGCAGGTATCGTCCGGCGCAACAATAAGGAGTTTTCCCTTGGCGGCGTAGCTTTGTGCCAGTGCGATGCATTCGTTATACCGCTGAGCCCGCCGGGCAAGATTTTCGGCAGATAGCGGATATTTCCTGCGAATTACGGACGCCAGCTTCCTGTCCTTATCGGAAGTTCTTACGGTATTCTCCGGCAGCGTCAAAATCAGAACCACCTTGTCGCAGCCCATATGAAAGGCCTTCTCTATGGGAACCGGGTCACTGAGGGCTCCGTCGTAATAAAGGGAATCCTTGACCGCATACGGATGACAGAAAACGGGGATTGTGCAGGAGGCTTTCATTATACTGTAATCATCCTGCGAAACATCATCTTTATTGAAGTATTTGGCTTTTCCCGTTTCAACCTCCGTTGCTACCACCAGAAATTCCATGGGATTGCGGCGGAAGGCTTCGTAATCCAAGGGGTCTTCGCCGTCAGAATTACTAAGGGTGCCATAGACATAGTCCAAATCTATAAAGCTCTTTTTTGTGAGAAAGTTTTTAAATCCGGCGTACTCCTTTCGCAGGCCGTATTCAGCGTAGAACCGATAGTTCCGCCCTGCCTGTCCCGCCATATATGAAATTATATTGGCGCTGCCGGCAGAAACGCCTATCCCCAAGTCAAAGGATATTCTGTTGTCCATACAGTAATCGAAGACTCCTGCGGCATAGATGCCGCGGTATCCACCGCCAACATCAACAACGCCGATTTTTGAACTCATAATGATTGTCTCCCGTAAAATTAAAATTTACAAATATTATAGCAAAGGTGAGGTGTAATGGCAACGTTTACAGAATAAACTGCTTATGATACAATATATAAAGGATTGAGATTATGATGCGGGAGGAGGGCAATATGAATCTTGATATTTTAAGCAATATTGAAATAACAAATGTATTTACGGAGCTTGTGCGCTGGGTTTTTGTATTTCTTGCGGCATACATACTGATAAGAGCCATAAAATCCCTTTTGAAGGTAAAAAACCCTGCAGAAGTCTGGGCATACATGAATCTGAAAACTTTTAAAACCGATGAAAACGGCAATGCCGTAGACGCAGAAGAGATGAGCGTTCCCATAACCCATTGGGAAAGCGTAATAGGCAGGGCGAAGAGCTGCGATATTTCAGTTGCGGATATGACCCTTTCCCGAAACCACGGCATTTTGATGCGAGATACAAAGGGAAAGTGGACATACAGAGACTTGGGCTCAAAAAACGGGACATATCTGAACGAAGAGAAGATAGGCTCAGGAAGGAGCGCAAGAAAGACCAAAGGGACAGGTCAGATGAGTCCCGCCGTAAAGGTAGAATACGGCGATGTCATCCGCACAGGTCTTACGGAAATGACCCTGTTTCCCATAAGCCTTGAAGAAAAAAACAACAACATTGCAATGCGGCGTTCCGACACACAGCTTATGTCCATAGGCCCGTCGCTGGCAGCGTTGACGCTGTTTCAGCTTCTGACGATGTTCCAGCTTGGTATTTCTCTCGGAGCGGAGTATCTTCCGCAGATATTTATATCCATAGGAGGTCTCATGGTCATAATGTGGATATATGTTGCGGTAATGAGAAAAATAGGTAACGTGTCTTTTGAACTGGAGAGTATAGCCTTTTTCCTTTCCACCCTGAGCTTGGCGGTGGTGGGTTCATCTGCGCCGCAGAGCATGATTAAACAATTTATTTCCGCAGCTCTCGGAATAGCAATCATGATAATAATGTGCATGATTCTCAGAAAACTTGAGAGGGCGAAGGCTCTGAGGTGGATAATGCTCGTAGGCGCGGCTCTGCTTTTGCTTGCAAACCTTGCTTTCGGAACTTTCAGCTACGGAGCCAAGAACTGGATTGCCATAGGCGGATTTTCCTTTCAGCCGTCTGAGCTGGTAAAGATCGTATTCATATGGCTCGGGGCTGCCACTCTTGATGAACTCTTTGAGAAGAAAAATCTGTGGATTTTCATGTTGTTTTCGGCATATTGCTTCGGATGTCTGGGCCTTATGGGCGACTTCGGAACAGCAATAATCTTTTTCGTGACATTTTTGATAATATCCTTTCTTCGAAGCGGAGATTTTTCAAAACTTATACTTATGGTAGGAGTTGCCGCTGCCGGAGGGTTTATGATACTGAGATTTAAACCGTACATAGCCAATCGATTTGCTTCATGGGGGCATGTCTGGGATGCAGCCGTTGTGGATGCAGCCGGTTTTCAGCAGAGCAGAACCATGAGCGCCGCAGCCAGCGGCGGCCTCGTGGGAGTAGGTGCAGGAGAAGGCTGGCTTCAGGATGTGCCTGCGGCAAATACTGACATGGTATTCGGAATGCTCATTGAAGAATGGGGACTTATCATCGCAGTGCTTGCGGTGCTGTCCATCGTAACCTTGTCTCTCTTCGCATACAAATCGATATTCGCAGGACGCTCTACATATTACACCATAGCGGCTTGCGGAGCCATGTCAATGTTCATATTTCAAACGGTACTCAATGTGTTCGGCTGCGTCGACCTGCTTCCGTTTACGGGAGTTACTTTCCCGTTTGTTTCCAACGGAGGCACCAGCATGATGGTCTCGTGGGGGCTTTTGGCCTTCCTCAAGGCGGCGGATACCAGAGAAAAGGCAAGCATTGCCGTGAAGGCAGGTGAAAAGATATGAAGAAAATGGAAGGACGTGCAATCATATGTCTGGCTCTTGCGGCTGTGCTCGTCGTGGGGCTCGTGGTCTTTATATTCAAGATAGCCGTAAACGGCGCAACTTGGGCATCTTTTTATGCCAACAGCCATGTGTACAGCGAAGGAAGACTTGCTGTGGGGGCTATCTATGACAGAAACGGAGTTCTGCTTTTGCAAAACGATGCAGAAGGCTCTCATTATAATGATGATGAAACCATAAGGAGAGCAACCCTCCACGTGGTGGGAGATGAAAAACAGAACATATCCACCGCAGCCAATTATGCCTTCAGAAGCAAGATAATAGGATATAACATCGTGACCGGAACCAAGGGGATACTGTTTGGCTCCGGACGTGACATAAAACTTACGGTTGATGCACAGGTGTCCAAGACGGCATATGAAGCCCTCAGAGGCCGTGACGGATTTGTGGGTGTATACAACTGGAAAACAGGAGATATTATATGCATGGTAAGCAATCCGGGCTATGACCCTATATCGTCGGATGAAGCTGCGGGTGCCAAATCGGGAGCATATATAAATAAGGTTTTATCTTCAACTGCAACGCCGGGCTCAACTTTTAAGCTGGTCACCACAGCGGCGGCCCTTGAAAACATAGAAGGCATAAACAGCTGGTCCTTCAAATGTACCGGAAGGTACGAAATTGAAGGGGAAAAGGTAACCTGCCAGTCAGCTCACGGCACCGTAGATATTTACGGAGCTTTATCCAAGTCATGCAACTGCGCGTACGCATCTCTGGCGGTTGATATAGGCGGCGAAGCCATGAAAAACATGGTTGAGGCGCTGGGACTTACCTCGTCATACGATGTGGACGGCGTAGACAGCATGCCGGGAAGTTTTAATTTTGATACTTACAATTACAACCTGGGCTGGGCAGGAGTAGGCCAGTTCGAAGACCAGATAAATCCGTTATCCATGATGATATATATGGGAGCCATAGCCGGAGAAGGAAGCGCAAGCGCCCCTCATATTCTTATGGGAACCGGCTCGGAAACTGTAAACCTGTTGGATGGGGATATTGCAAGACAGGTGGGAGATATGATGAGAAACAATGTGCTCACCAACTACGGCGACAGCAATTATCCGGGGCTTGAGCTTCACGCAAAGTCCGGAACTGCCGAAGGGGCCAAAGGTACGGCTCCGAACGCATGGTTCTGCGGCTATTCGGGAGATTACGCATTTATCGTATGCGTCGAGAAAGGCGGGTACGGGTCATCGGTAGCCGGACCTATAGCAAATAAAGTTTTGCAGGCCTTGCAGGCAGACAATTAAGAATTTTGTAAGAAACAAATGGGCTCCTTTGTAAAAAAGAGCCCTTAATATATGGTCATAAGGTGAGAGGAGAAGCGTGATAAATGGATAATTTGCAGAAATTCAGCATTATGGTATGTGATGACGACAAAGAGATAGCAGGAGCAATCGAAATTTATCTTCGCAATGAGGGGTATAAAGTGTTTAAAGCTTTTGACGGTATCGAAGCACTTGAAATTGCGAAAAGGGAAAAACTGCACCTCATAATAATGGACATCATGATGCCGAAAATGGACGGAATACAAGCAACCATGAAGATAAGAGAAGAAAAGAACATTCCCATTATCATGCTTTCCGCAAAGTCAGAAGACTACGATAAAATTACGGGTCTGAACGTAGGCGCCGATGACTATGTAACCAAACCTTTTAATCCGCTGGAGCTTATTGCCAGAGTCAAATCTCAGTTAAGGAGATATGTCAATCTTGGAAGCCTTGCAGGAAGCCCTACTCAATCAGGCGTTTATAAATCGGGGGGATTGATTGTAAACGACAACGAAAAGAGCGTGACCTTGGATGGAGAGCAGGTTGTGGTAACGCCCATTGAGTTTGGAATTTTAAAACTGCTTACAGAAAATGCAGGCCGGGTTTACAGCATAGACCAGATTTACGAGTCTGTCTGGAACGAGCCGGCATACAGTCCGGAAAACACTGTGGCGGTACATATAAGAAGGATTAGAGAAAAGATAGAAATAGACCCGAAAAACCCAAGATATTTAAAGGTGGTGTGGGGAATTGGATACAAAATCGAAAAAATTTAATTCAGGGAAAACAGCGTATGTGGTACTGTGGTGTTTGGAACTTGTAATCACATCGCTGATAGCCGTAGGGGCAAGCATTTTCTTTGCATTGCAGAATATGAAATGGATAGATGAGGAAGAAGACCAGTACTATTATTATGCAGGAAAAATTACGGATTACAACGCATATGACCGATTGCAGAACATTACGGGAATAGGTTGTATAGTAGGTGTGATAATAGCCGTCGGTCTGCTCATTGTCCTTGCAGTAATGTCAGGAAGAACCGGCAGGGACGAATGGGGGAAAATACGTCTCAACTGGTTTGATAGGATATGGTCTGAACTTCAGATTGTAGCAGGAGTAGGGGCTGCCGCTCTGTCAACCATAGCGTTTAAAGGCTTTTATTATACGTGGCTTCAGGGACACTATCTGGGCATATGGAAAATTACGGATGCCGAGATTTATTCCGTTGGTTTGACAAGGGAAGTAGAAACGACCTTCTACATCGCGCTGCTTTTGGCTTGCTTTGCAGCGGTGCTGCTGTGCTTCATGTCCCTTGTAAAAAAGATAAAGGCTAAGCAGTTTTGGGAAAAATCTCTGCTTGGGGGAGCGTTCTTGGCCATATACAGGAGCATAAAAGGAAGCGAAAAAACATTGCTGAAAGTGGTGGCAGTTCTCATAGTGGGAGCACTTTTGTCGGCAACATGGATTGGACTGCCGGTAGTGATAATCCTTGTCCTTCTGTTTGTGCCTAAAGCGGTTAGAAAATATGAAGCCGTTAAGAAGGGCGTGGAAGAAGTTAAAAACGGTAATTTGACATACAAGATACCTATTGAAGAGGATAGTAAAGGCAGAAAAGGCGAGTTTGACAGGCTTGCTGCCGATATTAACGAAATATCCGAGGCATCTAACATAGCTGTTCAGAATGAGCTTAAAAATCAGCGGATGAAGACGGATTTGATTTCCAACGTATCACATGATTTAAAAACTCCGCTGACGTCCATGATTTCTTATGTGGACCTCATGAAGAAGGAGGGTCTTGACAGTGAGAACGCTCCTGAATATTTAGACATCATAGACAGCAAGACCCAGAGGCTGAAAGTGCTGACGGAAAATCTGTTTGAAGCAGCCAAGGCTTCATCGGGAGCCATTCCTGTCAACATAGAGTCCATAGATTTGGCATCGCTGCTTACGCAGAGCCTTGTGGAAATGGAAGGAAAGCTTAGCTCAAAGAACTTGGATATTCAGGTTAAAAACAACTGCGAAGATGCCCACGTTATGGCAGACGGACAGCTCATGTGGAGAGTTCTTGAAAACCTTTTGGGCAATATATCAAAATATGCGTTGGAAGGAAGCCGTGTATATATAAATATGGAGGATATCCATGCCAAGGGCGAGGGAACAAAGGATATGATACTCATGGAAGTAAAGAACATTTCCAAAGATCCTCTTAACATATCTGCCGACGAGCTTATGGAAAGGTTTAAGCGGGGCGATGAATCGAGGAACACCGAAGGCAGCGGCCTTGGGCTTGCCATAGCAAAGGATCTGGTTAAGCTTATGCACGGAGTCTTTGAAATCACCATAGACGGGGATTTGTTCAAAGCGACCGTAATGTTGGAAAAACAATAAAAAGAGGGACTGCCGTAAATCTTAAATTTTCTTTGAATTGCGGCATTTTAATCACGGTGATCGGGCTCAAATTGCCGTAAAGTTCGCAATTTCTTTTAAATACGGCATTTTATAAGCCGTAAGAAGGGTAAAACTGCCGTAAATTTGAAATTTTTCTTAGTTCACGGCATTTTGGCGGGAAATAAGGTAACAAAAGTGCCGCAAAAAGGAGATTTTCTTGAATTTGCGGCACTTTGCAATTCAGGCGATTGCGGAGACGCCATTTCGGTCGATTTTTCAGTCGGCTGTGCAACAGCCGCCTTTTTGCTTAAATCGGTTACCGGAAATTACCGTGGTTTGTACTCAAAACAGTCCATAAATTTCAGCTTAAACTGATTTGCCTTATGAAGCCTGTCGATGCGTGCCTTGGTTTCTAAATCATCTATCTGCCCAGTTCTTATATACCTGTCCAATACTTCGTAAGTAAACCCGAGATTTTCTTCGTCTGTCTTAGGCTGAAGGCCGTCTATCGGCGTTTTGTCCACAAACATGGAAGGAAGTCCCAGCTCTCTGCCTATGGCTTTTACCTCCTGAACGGTAAGTTTGCTCAGAGGGCTGAAATCTCCTGCACCGTCGCCGTAGCGGGTCGCATATCCCACCCAGTCTTCGCTCAGATTGCATGTGTTGGCCACACGGCCGCCCAGCGATTGGGATACTGCATAAGTGGCAGCCATTCTGAGGCGGGGCGGCAGGTTTGTTACGGTCTGTACTTCAACCTTCGGAAGGTTGGCGTTCAGCTGATTCATGAGACCGTCAAAGCAGTCTTCGATATTTATTTCGTAGCTTACGATACCCAAATGTTCTACCAGCGCTTTTGAAACATCTATATCGAACTGTTCACCCTTTGGGAGAAGCACGCCGATTACCCTGTCTTTACCCAAGGCTTCTACGCAGAGTGCCGCTACCACGGAGCTGTCCTTGCCTCCCGAAATGGCAACGATAGCATTGCATTCCGGTCCGTTTGCCGAAAACCAGTCTCTTATCCAATTAACTATATCGTCTTTAACTTTACCTGCATTAAATTCCATAAATTTAATTCCTCCTATGAACATTATTATAAACGATTCTCGAAAAAAGAAAATGGATTTTCACAAAGAAAATTTACATAATAACCGAAATTTGTGAATCACCGGCATGGTTGGTATGGTTTGTATACGTTTTGGGGCAAAACCGGGTACAAAGTATACGAAAACGCCGGAAAGGTATACCCTGAGTATACCTATTAGGCAAAACCGTATACAAAGTACCACAAAACCCGAAAAAATGTATACCGAAAAGCCCGGCACGCAAAATCCGGCATGGAAAAGTTCGTAGTGCAAAAGCCCGGCATAGAGCGGCAAAAAAACATTGAAACCCGCCCCAACTTATGGTAAAATTTTCCATAGAGAGGCAAATCGCAAGGTTAAGATTCTAAAACCTTGCGGCTATGCGGCTTTTGTTGTATAATAGCCAAAAGGATTATGACAAGGCGGACAATATGAAAGAAATATTTATAAAAGAACTGAGAAAAGACCAGGAAATAACAGAATTTTTCATGGCAAAGACCATCGCCATAAAGGTAGGGTCCAACGGCAAACAGTATTTGGATATTATGCTGGGAGACAAGACCGGTGAAATTTCGGGCAAAAAATGGGACGTCAGCGATTCCGAATACCCGTCTCTTAAAGCCATTGAAGAAAAATCAATCGTTAAGATAAAAGGTATAGTCACAGAATGGGCAGGCCAGCTTCAGCTGAGAGTTCAGCGCATAAGAGTAGCCAACGTCAATGACGAGCAGGAGATGTGCGATTTCGTCAAAGCCGCGCCGGAAAAACCGGAAGATATGTATGAGTATATCTGCAATGTGACAGCTGAGATGAAAGACGCCGACCTTAAAAAGCTGTGCAACAAGCTTTTAACCGACAACAAGGAGAAACTCATGTATTATCCGGCGGCTCAGAAAAATCATCATGCAGAGCTTGCGGGACTTCTTTATCATATGAAGCGTATGCTTATGACAGGAGAACGGGTTTGTCAGGTTTACACCAATCTGAATAAAGACTTGGTTATGGCGGGAGTGATACTTCACGATATGGAAAAACTCAACGAAATCAATGCGGATTCGGACGGAATCGCCACCGGATATTCCTTTGAAGGGCAGATGCTGGGGCATATAATACAGGGAGTAAAGACTATCGACAGATTGACTATGGAGCTGGGCTTCCCGAGAGAAAAAGCCATTATGGTGGAGCATATGATTTTGGCTCACCATTATGAGCCGGAATTCGGAAGCCCCAAAAAGCCGCTGTTCCCTGAAGCAGAAGTGCTGCACTATCTGGACATTTTAGATGCAAGGATGTTTGACATGCAGACGGCCTTGGAGGCGACGGAAGCAGGCAGTTTCAGTGAAAGAGTGTGGACGTTAGACAACCGAAAACTTTATAAACCCGTTGAAGGAGAGTAAAAAACATGTTAGTGAAATTACCCAAAGAAGTGAATAAAATTATGACGACCCTGCAAAACGAAGGGTTTGAAGTGTATGTTGTAGGAGAGTGCGTAAGAGATTCCGTGCTGGGAAGAAACCCCTTCGGCTGGGATTTATCAACCAACGCCGGGATTGATGATTTGGAAAGACTTTTTCCTGAAGCCAGAGTCCTTAGCGAAAGATTAGGCGTGATAAGAGTAGAATTTATCGAGGAAGTTTTGGATAAAGACGGAGATGCAGTCGGAGAGACGGGAATTATAGTCGATGTTTCCACATACAGAAACAGAGGAGCTTCTGCAAAAGCCCTTCCGGGAGAGGCAGCAGACTGCAAGACCATAGAGGAAGATTTAACGGGCAGAGATTTTACAATCAACGCCATAGCCGACAGCCAGAACAAATATGTGGACATATTTGAAGGCAGAGAAGATATAAGAAAAAAACTTATCAGAACCGTAACGGATGCTCAGGTATCCTTCCGTGAAGAACCGCTGCTCATGTTTAAAGCCATAAGACTTGCAGCGGAACTGGGCTTTGATTTGCATAAGAGCACTTATGAGGCCATACTGAACAATCATCAGCTGGCTGATACCGTAAACCCGGAAAAACTCAGGGATGAACTTACGCTGATGCTGTCAGCGGAACACGCAGGTAAAGGTCTCAATATGCTCATGGACACAGGACTTGTGTCCGCCATTCTGGGTAAAGAAGTGGTGGAAAGCCTGACCCGCAGAGAAATGCAGGATTTGACTACTCTGGGAGAAAATATAGACAAGACAAAACCTGTGGAAGAAAGACGTCTGGGGCTGTTCTTTACTTGCGTGGACAAGAAAAAAGCAAGACCGGCAATCGAAAGACTCAAATTCGACGAAAAAACGGAGCAGCATCTCATAGACGCCATAAACGACCTGCCTAAATTGTATTTTACGGCGACAAAACCGGCTCTCAAGAAGTTCATATATGACAGAGGCTGGGAAAGATATGATTATCTGGCAAATATGGAAAAGGCGCAGAGAATCATATTTGAATATTTCTCGGACACCAAGATAAAGAGTAAGCTGTTCATGCTGGATGAAATCAAAAAATACAGAGAACCTATTTTCCCTGAAGATTTGGCGATTGACGCCAATGATTTGATTGAAGCCGGAATATGCACCAGAGATAACGCGGACAAAATGCTGTCGATGCTTACGGAAGAACTTCACACGCATCCGAGAAAAAACACCAGAGAAGAACTGCTGAAACTTGCCAAGTTATACAGCAAAAATAAGATAGCGGCAATGTTCAGAGGAATACACCTGTGGAAGTAAACTTGTAAAGGAAACTATGGAAAATATAGGCATAGACGAAAACATAACAAAGATAAGCCAGGTCACCCCGGAGGTGACCTTGTTTTTACGGAATTTGGGATTTTCAAATTATTATATAATAAAAATCTTTGCCCTTGTGGGAGACGCTGCAATAGGGCTGACGGAGGATAATCCTTATTGGCTTCTGGATGAATTTCCCATGATGAAATTTGCCCGCATAGATGAAGCGGCAGCTGCTATGGGTATTGAAAAAGACAGCTTTTACAGAATACAGGCAGCTGTTAAACACGGGCTGGGGGCTTACGTCAACAGAGGCCATACCTTTGTGCCGGCAAAGGAGTTTTGCGCGCAGATAGGGCAGTTTCTGGACCTTAGCAGTCAAATCGTCACGGATGTGGTGGAAGATATGGCGCTGGTGGGAGAACTGCAGCTTACGGTTTTGGACGGTCAGGAAGTCCTGTACTTCTACGGCTACTACAGAACCGAATGTCAGGTTGTGAGTAAAATGGCCGAGCTTGCAGAGAAGGGGGCAAGACCCGTAGCCGTAAACGTTGACGCCATAATCAGAAAGGCAGAAAGCGAAAGCAATATTACTCTTTCCGGGCAGCAGCGGGAGGCGGTTAAAAACTCATTGGAACACAGCGTTTCCATAATAACCGGAGGACCGGGAACAGGAAAGACTACCATTATAAACACCCTAATTAAAATCATGGAAGAAAGCGGTCTGGATGTAGCCGTTGCTGCGCCTACGGGTAGGGCTGCAAAGCGTATTGCGGAAACCAGCGGCAAACCTGCCATGACGGTACACAGGCTTTTAGAATATTACTATGATGAAGAAGCGGGGCATATGGCCTTCGCAAGAAATCAAGCCAATCCCCTTGATTATGATGCGGTTATCATAGATGAAACCTCCATGATGGATTTGATGCTTATGGGGACTTTGTGCAAAGCGTTAAAACCGGAAAGCAGACTGATTCTGTCGGGCGACGCCGACCAGCTTCCTTCGGTGGGAGCAGGCAACGTGCTCGGAGATTTTATCGAAAGCGGATACATATATACGTCCAGACTGACGGAGATTTTCAGACAGGCAGAGGAAAGCAATATAGTTACCAATGCTCACAGAATAAACAGGGGCGATTATCCCGTATACGGTGGGGACTTTCTGATTATTGAAGCAGATAAGCAGCAGGAGATTCTGGAGAAAATCACAAAGCTGGCAACAAAGTGGCCGCTGGACAGGGTACAGGTTCTCACCCCCATTAAAAAAGGCATACTGGGAAGCGTAAATCTGAACACATATCTTCAAAAGGCTTTTAATCCGCCGTCAGAGGAGAAAAAAGAACTTAGCTTCGGCGAACGCATCTATCGCTGCGGTGACAGAGTGATGCAGATTAAAAACAATTATCGCCTCGAATATAAAAAGAAAGACGGCAGCACCGGAAAAGGAGTCTTTAACGGCGAGACGGGCATGGTTGCGGCGGTCTACAATGAGGATAAAAAAATCGTCGTGTGCTACGATAACGAGCGTTTTGTAGAATATCCGTATATCAAACTTGACGAAATCGAGCCGGCATACGCCGTAACTGTGCACAAAAGCCAAGGAAGCGAGTTCCCGGTGGTAATTATACCCATGAGCTGGTTTCCGCCGGCGCTTGCCACACGCAATTTGATTTATACGGCCATAACCAGGGGAAAGAATCAGGTGATAATCGTGGGGAGAAAGAATTATCTTAACGCTATGGTGGATAACGTTCAGGCAGGCAAAAGAAATTCGGGTTTAAAGATTAGGCTTACAAACATGTATGAAGGGATTTGAGAGTGAAGATAACCGAAACAGCCAAAAATATGCTTTTTCCAAAGGGAACTTACTGCATATGCTGCGGCAAATTGATAGATAACACGAGGACTTACTGCCTGTGCGACCACTGCATAAGGCATATGGACTTTCAATATCGGCTTTTGAACAACGATGAGGAGGGAGTCCGGATATTCGACTGCTCGGTTGCAGCCATGGGGTACGGCGTGTATGAGCGCAGGCTGATTTTCAGTCTGAAATATGACGGAAATACGTATATAGCGAGGATAATCGCACATATATTATATGACTGTCTCAGGCACATTCTTGAAGAAACCGGAGAATGTCCGTGGTTTAAAGCCGATGTAGCGGTGCCGGTACCCGTGCACAAAACGAAAATGAGAGAAAGGGGCTTTAACCAGGCAGAAAAGATAGCAAAACATTTTGCCGTAATGTCAAAGATGAAGACTATGCCGGATGGACTGATAAGGGAAAAAGAGACGGATGCTCAAAGGGCTCTTTCGGCATACGAAAGAAAAGAAAACATGAAGGGCGCTTTTAAAGCGAACCCCAAGAGGCTCGGCGCCATAAGAGACAGGAAAGTTTTGCTTATAGACGACATATATACTACAGGCGCAACGGCTCGGGAGTGCGGCTGTGCGCTGAAACAGGCGGGCGCAAAAGAAGTTTATTTTTTGTCGCTGCTTGCAAGCAGGCACCAAAAAACATAAATTTTACACTTGAAATATGAATTGTAAATGTTAGAATAAGATAGTTGCTTAGGTCTGTGGTTGCAAATCCAAGCCAGGTGCGGGCGAAAGGATCCACGTAAGCTGCCGCAAAGAGAGAATAGGGCAGTGATCATGGCGTACCTTAGAAGTAAGTCCTCCGCAAAGCGGATAAAGGCAAGTGTGGGGTCAAAGACCAGGTCAGCTAAGCAACAAATTTAATATTTACATAAAAGTCATTTAACTTTCATGTGTGGTGTGTTATAATAAAAGAAAAGTATAGGAGGTCATCATTATGAAGATCATCGTAACAGGCAAAAATATCAATGTGAGTGACAAGATTCAGACTGCAATCGACAAAAAGTTTGAGAAACTCGGAAAGTATTTTGCAGATGATATTAAGGCCAATATAGTGATTCACCCTGAAAAAGCAAAAGTTAAACTGGAGGCTACGATTGTTGCCAAAGGCACCATTTTCAGGGCTGAAGACGTTTCGCAGGATGTTTTTGATTGTATCGACATAGTTGCGGATAAATTGCAGAGCCAAATGTCCAAATATAAGGGAAAAATGCTCAGAAAGAACAAGGCCAACGAATCGGTAAGATTTGAGATGATTCCGGAAATTGAAGAAAAAGAAGAAGGAAAGGTCGTTAAAACCAAGAGATTTCAGCTCACACCGATGACTGTAGACGAAGCGATTCTGCAGATGGAACTTTTGCAGCATACCTTCTTCGTATTCTTAAATATTGAGACCGACAGCGTAGGCGTGGTATATAAAAGAGAAGACAAAGACTACGGTGTTTTAAACACGATATATTAAATATTTAACCATAAGACAAAAGCCGCAGAAGCAATTCCTGCGGCTTTTATATCGTTACATTATCTACTTGAAAACAACACATTTTCAAAGTATAATAGATAAAAATAACGCAAAGGAATTTTCTGAGTATGGAAACTTTTTTTAATAATATAGTATCCAGCATCGGCGTGACGGATGTGCTGGATATACTGATAGTCGCATTTATAGTGTATAAAGTATTCGGTTTCATAAGAGAAACCAGAGCAGAGCAGCTTGCAAAGGGAGTGGTGGTGCTCATTGCCGCTACCCTTTTATCAAGTGTGATGCACCTTTATACTCTGCACTGGCTGCTTTCGGGTGTGATGACTGCGGGACTTATCGCTCTGGTCGTAATTTTTCAGCCTGAACTCAGGCGAGCTCTTGAGCACTTGGGACGTAGCAGGTTTATCAATATTTTAAACGATATTGATAAGGACGAAGCCAAGCGTATGGTTACGGAAATGGTGAAGGCTATAGAGTCCATGTCCGCTTCCAGAACCGGCGCTCTTATGGTAATCGAAAAAGAAATCACCTTAAACGACATAGTGGAAACGGGAACGGTGATAGATGCGGCGATTTCGGCAGAAATGATAGGAAACGTGTTCTATGAAGGGGCTCCGCTTCACGACGGGGCGCTCATACTCAGAGGGGACAGACTTTATGCGGCAGGATGCGTATTGCCGCTTACGCAGAATAAAGAATTGAGCAAAGAACTCGGTACCAGGCACAGAGCCGGAATCGGAATTACGGAAAATTCCGACGCCCTGGTCATTATCGTATCGGAAGAGACAGGAGTTATCTCCATTGCACAAAACGGAGAACTGACCAGATTTGTAGAGGCAAAAAAAGTGGAGAAGGTTCTGCTGGATTTGTACTTGCAGGAGGAAGCCAGGGGATTTTTTGTGGAAAAGATAAGCAAAGTATTGTCCAGGGGTGAAAAAAATGCTTAAAAACAAGAAGATAAACATGATTTTGGCTCTGATAGTGGCAATAGGACTTTGGGCATTTGTTCTCGGAGAGATAAATCCGGAGTCATCCGTTACCGTTCGCGATGTACCTATTACTTTTGCCAATCAGGATGTTCTTGAAGAATCGGGACTGACAGTGCTCAGCAGCAGCGAGGCCTCCGTAAATATAAGCATTTCGGGACAGCGTACTGCCGTAACACGGGCCAAACAGGCAGACTTTAGCGTGACCGCTGATTTAGAGGCCCTTTCCCTCGGAAAGAATACCGTAAGATTAAACATATCCGGTCCTGATGATGTAAAGATAGAAAGCGTAAGCACAGAAAAAATCAGTGTGGAAATCGATGAGCTGATTACGGTTGAAAAGGATATAAATGTGGTGGTAAACGGAGATGTAGGCAGCGACCGAGAAGCTTATATAGTTGAAACCAGTGATGAAAAAGTAAAGGTTTCAGGTGCAAAGACTCTTGTTGACCGGGTCACAGGAGTAAATGCCTTGCTTGATGCCAAAGAGATAGGAGACAACATGAAAACCTTTGACGCCGTGCTTGTTCCTGTGGACAGTCAGGGCGCAAAGGTGGAGAACATCAATCTGGGCGGTAAAAAAGTAAGAGTTACGGCGGTGATGTTTAATAAAAAGACGGTGCATCTTGATGTTCCGGTGATAAACCAGGATTCCGGAGACGTGGAAAGAAGCGTTACTGTTCCGAAAACTATTATAATCAAAGGAACGGAAGATGATTTAAAGGGTGTGGGAAGCATTACATGCAAGACTTTGGACTTGAGCAGAATCAACGAAAATGCTACCGTTGCCCTTGAACCGGTGCTGCCGGACGGCATATACGTAGGTGACGAGTCTTTAAATCTTTCGGCTTCCGTTACCGTAAAGTCCATGAGCAAGGCGGAATTCAGCTTCGATGAGAAGGATATTAAAATTTTAAATAAGAAAGACGGATTAAGCTACAGCATAGCGAATATGAATTTTAAAATAGAGGCAGTAGGCAAAGAAAGCGTAATATCGGGGCTTTCGGCGGCGGACTTTACGATTTCGGCAGATGTGAGCGGTCTTGACAGAGGCACTCACACCGTGACACTTGAAATCGTATGCGGCAAAAGTGCTTCTGCCATTAAGGCTTCCGTTGAAAAAGCGGAAATAACCATAGAATGATGAAAGCGGGGAAAATAATATGGGAAGACTGTTCGGAACTGACGGAGTGAGAGGAATAGCCAACAAAGAACTTACCCCTGAACTTGCCTTTAATCTGGGCAAGGCGGGCGCATATGTTTTAAAGACAAAGAACGAAAGACCTATAGTTGTCATAGGTAAAGATACCAGAATTTCGGGAGATATGCTTGAAAACGCATTGACAGCCGGAATCCTCGCCGTAGGAGGCAATGTAATCAAGGCAGGAGTCATACCGACGCCGGCAGTTGCCTACTTGGCAAAGTATTACGATGCAGATGCAGGGATAGTGATAAGCGCATCCCATAACACCTTTGAGTATAACGGAATCAAGTTCTTCAACGGCGAAGGCTACAAACTTGACGATATGCTTGAAGAAAAAATAGAAGATATAATCATCAGCAATGTCGATGTAAACAGTCATATAACAGGCGATTTGATAGGAAAATGCCTTGAGGCTTCCGAGAACGCTTCCGACTTGTATGTCAAGCACCTGCTAAAAACCGTTGATTACAGGCTTGACGGCAAAAAAATAGCTTTGGATTGCGCCAACGGAGCATCCTACGAGATAGCCGAAAAGGTGTACCGGGCTCTCGGAGCGGAAACAGTGGTAATGGGCAACAAGCCTAACGGAGTGAACATAAACGACGGATGCGGCTCAACACATCCGGAAAAACTGGGAGAACTGGTAAAAAGTACAGGAGCGGACATAGGTCTTGCCTTTGACGGAGACGCAGACAGACTGATAGTCGTTGACGAAAAAGGATGCGTGATAGACGGCGACCGGGTTATAGCCATATGCGCCCGCATGCTGAAAGAGCAGGGCAGACTGGCAAAGAACAGAGTTACCGCTACGGTTATGAGCAACATAGGCTTCCATAAAGCCATGGAAGAATCAGGTATAGAAGTGGATGTTACCGGTGTAGGAGACAGGTATGTGCTTGAGAGAATGCTGGAGACCGGCTGCGTAATCGGAGGAGAACAGTCGGGACACATTATTTTCAGAGAACACACAACCACAGGTGACGGAGTTCTCTCCTCGCTGCAATTTATGGGAGCGATTAAAGACAGCGATAAAAAGCCGTCTGAGCTTGCTGCGGAGATAGAAATCTTCCCACAGGTTTTGGTCAATGCACGCATAAACAACGACTATAAGAAGACTTATATGAAAGACGAAGAAGTGGCACATGCCATTGAGGAGATTGAACAGCAGCTTGCAGGAAACGGCAGGGTGCTCATAAGACCTTCAGGAACGGAACCTCTGGTTCGTGTAATGCTTGAAGGCAACGACAAACAGCAAATAGACGATTTGGCTCACGAGCTTGCTGAGCTTATCGAAGAAAAATTTAGGTAGGTGACGGATATGTGCGGTATCGTAGGATATATAGGAAAAGACAATGCAAAGGATGTTATTATAGACGGCCTTAAAAAGCTGGAATACAGAGGATATGATTCGGCCGGCATTGCCGTTGTGAGAAACGGCAAGCTGGAAATCAAGAAACATGTGGGAGGTATAGCCAATCTGGAAAATCTGATTGGAGACGACCCTATGACCAGCCATATAGGTATAGGCCATACGAGGTGGGCGACTCACGGCGCACCTTCGGATTTAAACGCCCATCCTCACAGCAATGAAGATGAGACCATAGCTATAATTCACAACGGTATAATAGAAAATTATCAGGAACTGAAGCAGGAACTGATAGAAAAACACAATATAAAGTTCAAGTCCGAAACGGATACAGAGGTAATTGCTCAGCTTATAGGCGTAATATATAAAGAGAAGAAAGACTTGCTTGAATCCGTGTTTGCGGCGGAAGAAAAGATGCGTGGAGCCTATGCTATCGTAGCCGTTGCACAGGATGAACCGGACAAAATCGTTGCGGTCAGAAAGGACGCGCCGCTTATCGTAGGATTGGGAAAGGGCAGCAACTTTATCGCATCTGATATTCCGGCTCTGCTTAAATACGTAAAGGAAATATACCTTATCGAAAATAACGAAACGGTTCTTGCCACCGCCGACGAGGTAAAGATTTTTGATGAGAACAGAAATGAAATAAAGAGAGAAGTTTTCCATGTTACATGGGATGCGGATTCAGCAGAAAAGGAAGGCTTTGAGCATTTCATGCTCAAGGAGATATACGAGCAGCCTAAAGGCCTTTCCGAAACCCTCAATCGCCGTTTGGATGAAACGGGAAAGATAAACCTTGAGGGTATAACCCTTACAAAGGAGCAGATAGAAAACTTCAGCAAGATTTATATCGTGGCCTGCGGAACAGCATACCATGCAGGATTGGTAGGCAAATATATAATAGAGCAGCTTGTAAAGATTCCTGTAGAAGTAGATGTTGCCTCCGAATTCAGATACAGAAATCCTCTTGTTGATGAAAATACTTTATTCATTGCAATCAGCCAGTCAGGAGAAACCCTCGATACTCTGGCAGCGTTGAGGGAAGCCAAGAGCAAGGGCGCAAGAGTGTTGAGCGTTGTAAACGTTGTGGGAAGCTCGGTTGCAAGAGAATCGGACGATGTATTCTATACCTGGGCAGGCCCTGAAATTGCCGTGGCTTCGACCAAGGCCTATACAACGCAGCTCATGTGCATGTATATGCTGGCGCTTTACATGGGACTGGAAAAGGGAACCATAACGAGAGAATTCTATGACCGCTTTATAAAAGACTTGCAGGGAATTCCGGCTAAGCTTGAAACCTTCCTGAAAAAGGCTCCTGAAATCGAAGAAGAGGCTAAACAGCTTTACAACAGAGAGCAGGTATTTTTCATAGGCAGAGGTCTTGACTCGGCAGTTTCCTATGAAGGTTCGCTAAAACTGAAGGAAATTTCGTATATAAATTCCTTTGCCATTGCGGCAGGAGAACTCAAGCATGGAACCATAGCACTTATGGAACCGGGGACTCTGGTAATTGCCCTTGCATGTCAGGACTTTCTATATGAGAAAATGGTTTCAAACATACAGGAAATCAAGGCGAGGGGAGCATATGTCATGGCTGTTGCCAAGGAAGGAAACGTCTCTATTGAGGCACAGAGCGACAGGATGATTTATATACCTGAATGCAGAGACGAAATTGCGCCTCTCATAAGCGTGGTTCCGCTGCAACTGTTTGCATATTACGTTGCAAAGGAAAGAGGATGCAACATAGATAAACCTAAAAATTTGGCAAAATCCGTTACGGTAGAATAGAGGTAATGTACAAATGAAAAATTATGAAGTAAGAGACATGGCCCTGGCACCGTCAGGGCATAAAAAGATTCAATGGGTAAAGGATAACATGCCCCTTTTAAGCGGACTTGAAGAAGAGTTTGCGGCAACAAAACCCTTCGAGGGAGTGAAAATATCCCTTTCGGTACATCTCGAAGCCAAGACTGCATATCTGTGCCTTGTCTTAGCGGCAGGAGGAGCGGATATGTCAGTTACGGGAAGCAATGTTTTGAGCACTCAGGATGATGTGGCTGCGGCTCTTGCTGACAGCGGGCTCAAGGTATTTGCATATCATGGCGCTACTCAGGAAGAATATCAGAGACACATAGAAATGTGCCTCGCTCATAAACCTAATATTATCATAGACGACGGCGGAGATTTGGTAAGCTTTCTCCACGAAAAACGCCCTGACCTGATGACCGATGTCTGGGGCGGCTGCGAAGAAACCACCACCGGCGTAATAAGACTTAAGGCCATGGAAAAAGAAGGTATTCTTACCTTCCCAATGGTAGCGGTAAACGATGCGGACTGCAAGCATCTGTTCGACAACAGATACGGCACGGGTCAGTCTGTATGGGACAGCATTATGCGCAATACCAATCTCATCATTGCAGCCAAAAAGGTTGTAGTGATAGGATACGGCTGGTGTTCAAGAGGCATCGCTATGAGAGCGGCTGCCCTCGGAGCACAGGTAATAGTTACCGAAATAGACCCTGTAAAGGCCATTGAAGCCAAAATGGATGGATTTTCGGTTATGCCTATGGCAAAGGCTGCTCACTTCGGGGATATATTCGTTTCGGCAACGGGATGCTGCAAGACCATAACCACAGAGCACATGATGAATATGAAAGACGGAGCCATTCTGACCAATGCAGGACATTTTGACTGCGAGGTTGATATGGCAGGCCTTGAAAAATTTGCCGTTGAGAAAAAAGAGCGCAGAAACAATATCATGGGATATAAACTGCCAAACGGCAAGTGGGTAAATGTGATAGGCGAAGGCAGACTGGTAAATATTGCCGCAGCAGACGGACATCCTGCGGAAATTATGGACATGAGCTTTGCGGTGCAGGCTATGTCCGCATTATATATAAGAAATAATCATGAGAATTTGGAAAACAAGGTAATCGACGTTTCGAAAGAAATTGACGATGTAATAGCACGAAGGAAACTTGCAGCATGGGGCATCGAGATAGATGAACTCACTGAAGAACAGGAAAAATACCTCAATAGCTGGCAAGTATAGAAGGAGAGTAAAATGAGCTTTACTTATGATGAAATTAAAAAGCAGGCAGCCGATGCCTGCAGCGAATTGGTTGAGACAGCCAAACTGAAGGCGGGAGACATATTTGTGGTCGGATGCAGTTCCAGCGAAGTTATGGGACAGCGCATAGGAAAGGCTTCGGATATAAACGCTGCGGAAGCGGTGTATGAGGGCATAATGAGCGTTATAGAGCCAAAAGGAATATTTTTGGCTGCCCAGTGCTGCGAACACTTAAACCGTGCCGTAATAGTGGAAAAAGCGGCTCTGCTGCCCGGAAGCGAAATAGTGAACGTCGTGCCTCAGCCCAAGGCAGGGGGATCTTTTGCGACGACCATGTATAAGAACGCCAAGTGCCCGGTAGCGGTCGAAGAAATAAAAGCGGATGCGGGTATGGATATAGGAGACGCATTGATAGGAATGCAGCTCAAGAAAGTGGCGGTACCTGTGAGAATATCCATAAAGCAGATAGGCGAGGCTCACGTAACATGCGCAAGAACCAGACCGAAATTTATAGGCGGTTCACGGGCTGTCTATGACGAAAAACTTTCGGGCGGAGATATTCCGAGATAAAAGTTTTTTGATTTTACGGTAACAAAAACCTGCGGGAAGTCATATTCTATACTACAACTGAATAAGTTTTATATTCAAAAAATATGAAAGAAGTAGGTGAATTATATGGGAAATAATTGTGGTCTTTTAGGAGACGGCGGAGTAGATACCAGCTTGTTATTCTTTTTCTTGTTACTGGTGATTATTTTCTGCAACTGCTATAACTAAATAAACGGCAATACCTAAGAAAGCCGCCCCTCGTGGGCGGCTTCAATTATATTTTGACTCTCATATCCTCCGAAATGAGTTTTTAATACTAAAGTTTAGTCGATTTATACCCAAGGGTAATTGTTAAATTTTTAGGAATCTCATATTATTTGATTTAAGGCAGGAGCCAGCCTGCCGTGTGATTCTTATTTATTATTTTAATTTAGGAGGACTTATTTATGGGTAAAAAGATTCCTATGTGGCAATGTATAATTGTCATACTGGCGATGATTCTTCTCCTGGTTTGGTCAATCCTTAAGGATACCGCCGGAGAACCTCATATCGCTCTCATTTTGGCAGCAGCAGTTGCAGGTATCGTAGCTGTTGCAAACGGATGGAAATGGGCATACCTGGAACAGGGTATTCTGGCT